>NZ_LMNK01000001.1:0-830248 GCF_001423335.1 Aeromicrobium sp. Leaf289
TGTGCGTCTGATCCTTGAGAACTCAACAGTGTGCCAAAAGTCGACGAGATAATCAGTAGTAACCCTCGTCTGTGGTGTCGGGGCCCTTGTGGTCTTGATGCTGTGGCGAGTTTTGAAATTCCGACAATTGACTGTCAGCAGTCAGTTCTCAGGAATCAAACCAAGTAGTGATGTAGCTCCCTTTGGGGGTGCATTTTCAACGGAGAGTTTGATCCTGGCTCAGGACGAACGCTGGCGGCGTGCTTAACACATGCAAGTCGAGCGGTAAGGCCACTTCGGTGGTACACGAGCGGCGAACGGGTGAGTAACACGTGAGCAACCTGCCCTTCTCTTCGGAATAAGCGTTGGAAACGACGTCTAATGCCGAATATGACTTCCTTTTGCATGATTGGAAGTGGAAAGCTCCGGCGGAGAGGGATGGGCTCGCGGCCTATCAGCTAGTTGGTGTGGGTAATGGCCCACCAAGGCGACGACGGGTAGCCGGCCTGAGAGGGTGACCGGCCACACTGGGACTGAGACACGGCCCAGACTCCTACGGGAGGCAGCAGTGGGGAATATTGGACAATGGGCGAAAGCCTGATCCAGCAACGCCGCGTGAGGGATGACGGCCTTCGGGTTGTAAACCTCTTTCAGCGGGGACGAAGCGAAAGTGACGGTACCCGCAGAAGAAGGACCGGCCAACTACGTGCCAGCAGCCGCGGTAATACGTAGGGTCCGAGCGTTGTCCGGAATTATTGGGCGTAAAGGGCTCGTAGGCGGTCTGTCGCGTCGGGAGTGAAAACTCAGGGCTCAACCCTGAGCGTGCTTCCGATACGGGCAGACTAGAGGTATGCAGGGGAGAACGGAATTCCTGGTGTAGCGGTGGAATGCGCAGATATCAGGAGGAACACCGGTGGCGAAGGCGGTTCTCTGGGCATTACCTGACGCTGAGGAGCGAAAGCATGGGGAGCGAACAGGATTAGATACCCTGGTAGTCCATGCCGTAAACGTTGGGCGCTAGGTGTGGGGACCTTCCACGGTCTCCGTGCCGCAGCTAACGCATTAAGCGCCCCGCCTGGGGAGTACGGCCGCAAGGCTAAAACTCAAAGGAATTGACGGGGGCCCGCACAAGCGGCGGAGCATGCTGATTAATTCGATGCAACGCGAAGAACCTTACCTGGGTTTGACATATACCGGAAAGCTGCAGAGATGTAGCCCCCCTTGTGGTCGGTATACAGGTGGTGCATGGCTGTCGTCAGCTCGTGTCGTGAGATGTTGGGTTAAGTCCCGCAACGAGCGCAACCCTCGTCCTATGTTGCCAGCACGTYATGGTGGGGACTCATAGGAGACTGCCGGGGTCAACTCGGAGGAAGGTGGGGATGACGTCAAGTCTTCATGCCCCTTATGTCCAGGGCTTCAAGCATGCTACAATGGCCGGTACAAAGGGCTGCGAAACCGTAAGGTGGAGCGAATCCCAAAAAGCCGGTCTCAGTTCGGATTGGGGTCTGCAACTCGACCCCATGAAGTCGGAGTCGCTAGTAATCGCAGATCAGCAACGCTGCGGTGAATACGTTCCCGGGCCTTGTACACACCGCCCGTCACGTCATGAAAGTCGGCAACACCCGAAGCCGGTGGCCCAACCCTTGTGGAGGGAGCCGTCGAAGGTGGGGCTGGCGATTGGGACGAAGTCGTAACAAGGTAGCCGTACCGGAAGGTGCGGCTGGATCACCTCCTTTCTAAGGAGCATTTGGCTGTCCGGCTTGTCCGGGGAGTCCATTGCACTGAACGTGGACGTTCGTTCCACGCAGTGCAGCTCACTAGTGGACGTCGACTAGTTGGACGATCGCTGACGATGCTCGTCAGTACACCCTTCGGGGCAGGAACCTCGAGCAGAGAACGTGATCGCGCCTGGCACACTGTTGGGTCCTGAGGGATCAGCTTCGGCTGTATTCCTCGGACCGTATCTACCGACGAACCGCTCGCTGTTGGTGAGCAGGCGTCGATTCGGGTGCGGGACCGAACGTATCTTGAGAACTTCACAGTGGACGCGAGCATCTTGTAGCAACAACAAGCTACTAAGTGCACATGGTGGATGCCTTGGCATCGAGAGCCGATGAAGGACGTTGGAGTCTGCGAAAAGCCCCGGGAAGGTGACAACCGACCTGTGATCCGGGGATGTCCGAATGGGGAAACCCACCTGGAGGAAAGTCCAGGTACCTCTGCCTGAACACATAGGGCAGCTGGAGGGAACGCGGGGAAGTGAAACATCTCAGTACCCGCAGGAAGAGAAAACAACCGTGATTCCGGAAGTAGTGGCGAGCGAAACCGGAAGAGGCTAAACCTCAGTGATGTGATAGCCGGCAGGCGTTGTCACTGGGGGGTCGTGGGGCCGCAATGCTGGTTCTGCCGAATCAGCGAAGAGTCACAAACCATGAGTGAAGTGGAAACCGACTGGAAAGTCGTGGCGTAGAGGGTGAGACCCCCGTACACGTAAGCTCATGGCTCTTTTGCGTTACCCCGAGTAACACCGAACCCCTGAAATTCGGTGTGAATCTAGCGGGACCACCCGTTAAGCCTAAATACTCCTCGATGACCGATAGCGGACTAGTACCGTGAGGGAAAGGTGAAAAGTACCCCGGGAGGGGAGTGAAAGAGTACCTGAAACCATGTGCATACAATCCGTTGGAGCTCTTCCTTGTGAAGGGTGACAGCGTGCCTTTTGAAGAATGAGCCTGCGAGTTAGCGTGGTGTAGCGAGGTTAAGGCGAGGGCCGTAGCCGTAGCGAAAGCGAGTCCGAATAGGGCGTTTGAGTTGCACCATCTAGACCCGAAGCGGAGTGATCTATCCATGGGCAGGTTGAAGCGCGGGTAAGACCGCGTGGAGGACCGAACCCACCTAGGTTAAAAACTGGGGGGATGACCTGTGGATAGGGGTGAAAGGCCAATCAAACTCCGTGATAGCTGGTTCTCCCCGAAATGCATTTAGGTGCAGCGTTGCGTGTTTCTTGCCGGAGGTAGAGCACTGGATGGGCTAGGGGGCCTACAAGCTTACTGAACTCAGCCAAACTCCGAATGCCGGTAAGTGAGAGCGCAGCAGTGAGACTGCGGGGGATAAGCTCCGTAGTCGAGAGGGAAACAGCCCAGACCATCAGCTAAGGTCCCAAAGAGATTGCTAAGTGGAAAAGGATGTGAAGTCGCAGAGACAACCAGGAGGTTGGCTTAGAAGCAGCCACCCTTGAAAGAGTGCGTAATAGCTCACTGGTCAAGTGATTTCGCGCCGACAATTTAGCGGGGCTCAAGCAATCCACCGAAGCTATGGCATTCGTACATGTACCCGGCCCTTTGGGGTCCAGGTGTGCGGATGGGTAGGGGAGCGTCGTGTGGCGAGCGAAGCGGCGGGGTGACCCAGCCGTGGACGCCACACGAGTGAGAATGCAGGCATGAGTAGCGAATGAGGAGTGAGAAACTCCTCCACCGAATGACCAAGGGTTCCAGGGTCAAGCTAATCTTCCCTGGGTAAGTCGGGACCTAAGGCGAGGCCGACAGGCGTAGTCGATGGACAACGGGCTGATATTCCCGTACCGGCACTGAAGCGACCCTGCTGAATCCAGTGATGCTAAGTGCCCGAAACTAGCCTCCAGCTCCTTCGGGAGCATTGGCTAGCAGAGCGCATGACCCGAACTGGTACTAGGCAAGCAATGGTGTGACGCAGGAAGGTAGCTCAACCGCGGCGATGGTAGACCGCGGCCAAGGTCGTAGGGCGAACGGTAGGCAAATCCGCCGTTCATGTGCCTGAGAGCTGATGGGGAGACGATTTAGTCGAAGTGAGTGATCCTATGCTGCCGAGAAAAGCATCTAGCGATGTTTCAGAGCCGCCCGTACCCCAAACCGACTCAGGTGGTCAGGTAGAGAATACTAAGGTGATCGAGTGAATCATGGTTAAGGAACTCGGCAAAATGCCCCCGTAACTTCGGGAGAAGGGGGGCCGGATTCGTGAGTGGACTTGCTCCACGAAGCGTTGAAGGCCGCAGAGACCAGGCCCAAGCGACTGTTTACTAAAAACACAGGTCCGTGCTAAGTCGAAAGACGCCGTATACGGACTGACTCCTGCCCGGTGCTGGAAGGTTAAGGGGACGTGTTAGCGCAAGCGAAGCACAGAACTTAAGCCCCAGTAAACGGCGGTGGTAACTATAACCATCCTAAGGTAGCGAAATTCCTTGTCGGGTAAGTTCCGACCTGCACGAATGGAGTAACGACTTGGGCGCTGTCTCAACCATGAACTCGGCGAAATTGCACTACGAGTAAAGATGCTCGTTACGCGCGGCAGGACGGAAAGACCCCGGGACCTTTACTATAGTTTGGTATTGGTGTTTGGTTCAATTTGTGTAGGATAGGTGGGAGACTGTGAAGCCCGGACGCCAGTTCGGGTGGAGTCATCGTTGAAATACCACTCTGATTGAACTAGATATCTAACCTAGGTCCATTATCTGGATCAGGGACAGTGCCTGATGGGTAGTTTAACTGGGGCGGTTGCCTCCTAAAATGTAACGGAGGCGCCCAAAGGTTCCCTCAGCCTGGTTGGCAATCAGGTTTCGAGTGTAAGTGCACAAGGGAGCTTGACTGTGAGACTGACAAGTCGAGCAGGGACGAAAGTCGGGACTAGTGATCCGGCGCTGGCATGTGGAAGCGGCGTCGCTCAACGGATAAAAGGTACCCCGGGGATAACAGGCTGATCTTCCCCAAGAGTCCATATCGACGGGATGGTTTGGCACCTCGATGTCGGCTCGTCGCATCCTGGGGCCGTAGCAGGTCCCAAGGGTTGGGCTGTTCGCCCATTAAAGCGGCACGCGAGCTGGGTTTAGAACGTCGTGAGACAGTTCGGTCCCTATCCGCCGCGCGCGTAGGAAACTTGAGAAAGGCTGTCCCTAGTACGAGAGGACCGGGATGGACGAACCTCTGGTGTGCCAGTTGTTCTGCCAAGAGCACGGCTGGTTGGCTACGTTCGGAAGTGATAACCGCTGAAAGCATCTAAGCGGGAAGCACGTTTCAAGATGAGGTTTCCCACTGGTTTATCCAGGTAAGGCCCCCAGCAGACCACTGGGTTGATAGGCCGGAAGTAGAAGTGCAGCAATGCATGGAGCTGACCGGTACTAATAGGCCGAGGGCTTGTTTCTTACAAGATTACTGCGCGTCCACTGTGAGGTTCCCGAGATATGAGTCGGGAACATGCTCGATCAGGTCCCCGCCGGGGCTTGTTCGGGTAGATCGATTGATATCTCCATAGAGTTTCGGCGGCCATGGCGAAGGGGAAATACCCGGTGACATTCCGAACCCGGAAGTCAAGCCCTTCAGCGCCGATGGTACTGCGTGGGAGACTGCGTGGGAGAGTAGGACGCCGCCGGACAATCATTAGCGCGAGGCCGCTCCCTTCAGGGAGCGGCCTCGCTGCATTTCCCGATGGTACTGCGTGGGAGACTGCGTGGGAGAGTAGGACGCCGCCGGACAATCATTAGCGCGAGGCCGCTCCCTTCAGGGAGCGGCCTCGCTGCATTTCAGCAGGAGTCGGAATGAGTGAGCAGAAGGGCCCCCGTGGTGGGGGCGCAGGTCGTGGAGACGGCCGACGTGGATCGACCGGTGGTCGAGGCGGATCGAGCGGTCGGCCCGGTGCTGGCGGTCGGTCGGGCTCGGGCGGCCGTGGTCGTGACGAGAGCCCCCGTGGTGGGCGTCCTGGACAGGGGCGTTCGGACGGAGGGCGGCGAGGCGACGGTGCAGGGCGCCCGGAGCGTCGTGACACCCGGGGGCGACCCGGGACGGGCGGCACCGGCCGTCGTCCCGAGCGCGAGGAGCGCACGGTCGACCAGGTCGTCTACGACGGTCCGCCGATCCCGGACGACGTGTCGGCGAAGGACCTGGACCGGTACGCCCGCGACCAGCTGCAGAACCTGCCGGCCAAGCTCGCCGACCGGGTCGCGCGCCACCTCGTGATGGCGGGGCTGCTCGTCGCCACCGACCCGGAGACGGCCTACAAGCACGCGCTCGCGGCGCGGGCCCGAGCGCAGCGCAACGGCCTCGTCCGCGAGGCGTGCGGCGAGACCGCGTACGCCGCCGGCAAGTTCGCCGAGGCGCTGTCGGAGCTGCGCGCTGCGCGTCGCATGAACGGACAGCTGCTCTACGCGCCCATGATGGCCGACTGCGAGCGTGCCCTGGGACGACCGGAGAAGGCGCTGGCCTACGACACCCCGGACATCCGGGCCGCGCTGGACGACGCCGGCGGCGTCGAGCTGACCATCGTGGTCGCGGGCGCCCGACGCGACCTGGGTCAGGTCGACGCTGCGCTCCGTCTGCTCGAGACCGAGTCGCTGAACAGCAAGAACCGGTCCGAGTGGGTCGCTCGCCTGCGCTACGCGTACGCGGACACGCTCCTGGCGGCCGGCCGCCAGGAGGAGGCCGTCGAGTGGTTCCACCGGGTCGTGGCGGTCGACGGCAACAAGATCACTGATGCCGAGGAGCGCCTCTCCGCGCTGTCGTGACCTCTGCGCGCGAGCGCACCGCAGGGCCGGGCCGTCGTCCACAGGGACGATGCGCCCGGCCCTTCGTCGTCCACAGGGCTTGCCGGATGGCTGGGCTCGCGACGCCGACGCGGCCACGCTGGGGGGATGTCTGAACCACAGCACCACAACCAGGTGGCCCTGACCGGGCGGGTGTCGGGGACCCCGGAGGCACGCACGTTGCCGAGTGGCGACGAGATCGTCACCTTCCGCCTCGTCGTCCGTCGCACGAGGCCGCGGCGCGGCACGGCCCGGTCGGCGCAGACCGTCGACACGATCGAGTGCGTGGCCTGGTCGTCGCGCCTGCGTCGGACTTGCGTGCGGCTGCCGGACGGCGCGGTCGTCTCGGTCACGGGCGAGCTGCGTCGCCGGTTCCAGCGCGGGTCCGGCGGCGCCCAGAGCTGGTACGCCGTCGAGCTGACCACGTGCTCCCGGTCGCCGGCGGCTCAGTAGGCTCGTGCCATGCCGCTCCGGAGCACCGACGTCCCGCTCTGCGACCTGCACGACGTCGTGATGCTCGACCTCGACGGGGTGGTCTACGTGGGGGCCGACGCGGTCGACGGCGCCGCCACGGCCCTGCAGACGGCCGTCGAGCGGGGCCTCCGACCGGCCTACCTGACGAACAACGCGTCCCGGCCGGCCACCGTGGTGGCCGACCACCTGCGACGGATCGGCATGCCGGTCCCGGACGACGCCGACGTGGTCACGTCCGCACAGGCGGTGGCCCGTCTCATGGCCGCCGATCTCGCGCCGGGAGCACGGGTCCTCGTGGTCGGTGGCCCCGGGCTGAGGGAGTCGCTGGAGTCCGAGGGTCTGGTGCCGGTCGACGGTCCCGACGGCGAGCCGGTCGCCGTCGTCCAGGGGTTCCACCCCGACATCGGCTGGTCGGACCTCGCGGAGGTCGCCTACGCCGTCGGCCGCGGCCTGCCGTGGTACGCGAGCAACCGTGACCTCAGCATCCCCACGCCGCGCGGGACCGCGCCGGGCAACGGCTCGCTCGTTCAGGCGGTCGCCAACGCGACCGGCCTCGAGCCGGTCGTCGCAGGCAAGCCCGAGCGGCCCCTGTTCGACGAGACGGTCCGGCGGACGGGGGCACGTCGACCCCTCATGGTCGGCGACCGGATCGACACCGACATCGACGGCGCCACCGCGCTCGACATCCCGTCCCTCGCCGTGCTCACCGGCGTCAGCGACCTCCAGGAGATCGCCGGCCTCGACCCGCGGCGTCGTCCCACCTACGTGGCGACGGACCTGCGGGGTCTCGTGGAGACCCACGAGCACGTGGCCGTCGACGGTGACGTGGCGCGGTGCGGTCGGGCTGCGGCCCGCCTCGACGGCGACGTGATCCGGCTGACCGACGGCGACCCCGCCGAGACCGCGTCGGTCCGCGCCCTCCTCGGACTCGCCTGGGCGACGCGCGACACCCGAGGGAGCGACGCCGACCTCCGACTCGTCGACGGTCTGGGAGGATGACGAGGTGAGCGAGCAGAGCGACCGCCCGACCGTCGCGTCCCACGGCGACGAGGCACCCGACGTCGATCCCGCCGGCGATCCGGTGGCGGACCTCGTCGCGCGGGCCCGCGAGGCGTGCTCCGGCCACCCCGAGCTCCTCGAGCAGCTGGACCACCTCGACCGGCTCGACGAGGTCGAGCTGTCACGCCGACCCGAGGTGCTCGACGCCGCGCACCGCACGCTGCGCGAGGTGCTCGCCGGCGCGGGACGGCCGGACCCGCGATCGTGACCCGCCGCGTCCGGCTCGACTCCGAGCTCGTGCGACGCGGCCTGGCCCGCTCCCGGGACCACGCGGCGCAGCTGATCGAGGACGGCCGCGTGCGCGTCGGCGGTCAGCGTGCCACGAAGCCGGCCACGCAGGTGGGCACGGACCAGCCCGTCGTGGTGAAGGACGGCGACGACGCCGGCTGGGCCTCCCGCGGAGCCCACAAGCTCCTGGGTGCCCTGGCTGCCTTCGAGCCCGGAGGACTCGAGCTGGCAGGTCGACGCTGCCTCGACGCCGGTGCCTCGACCGGTGGCTTCACCGACGTCCTGCTGCGACGCGGCGTCCGGGAGGTCGTGGCGGTCGACGTCGGATACGGCCAGCTGATCTGGAGGCTGCGGGACGACCCGCGCGTCCAGGTGCACGACCGCACCAACGTGCGCACCCTGACCCGCGACGACATCGGCGGCCCCGTCGACGTGGTCGTGTCGGACCTGTCGTTCATCTCCCTTACCGTGGTCATGCCCGCGCTGACCGCCGTGTGCGACGAGAAGGGTGACATCGTGCTGATGATCAAGCCGCAGTTCGAGGTCGGACGCGGGAACCTGGGCAAGAACGGCGTCGTCCGCGACCCGGACCTGCACGCCGACGCCGTGCTGCGCGTCAGTGCTGCCGCCCTCGAGCACGGGTGGGACACCCGCGGGCTCGCCGCGAGCCCGCTGCCGGGCCCGGCGGGGAACGTCGAGTACTTCTGCTGGCTGCGGCACGACCCCGACGGTGACCCCCTCGAGCGCCGCGACGTCCTCGACGTGATCGGAACAGGGCCCCTGGGTGCCCGCCCCGACCAGGGAGGCCAGACATGAGCGCGCGCCGCATCCTGCTCATCGTGCACACCGCCCGCGCCGAGGCCACCTCGCTCGCTGCCCGGTTGGCGACCGACCTACGAGGGGCCGGGCTCGCCGTCTGCGTGCTGGAGTCCGACCTCGACGAGCTGCAGGCCGCCGGCATCGGGGAGGTCGGAGTGATCCCGGCCACCGAGGGCGCGGCCGCCGGGTGCGAGCTCGCGATCGTCCTGGGCGGTGACGGCACCATCCTGCGCGCCACCGAGATCTGCCGTGGCACCCTGACGCCCGTCCTGGGCGTGAACCTGGGTCACGTGGGCTTCCTGGCCGAGGCCGACGTCGAGGACCTCCAGGCCGTGGTCCAGGGCGTCGTCGAGCGGTCCTACCGGGTCGAGGAGCGGCTGACGGTGGAGGTCGAGGTCACGGTCGGGGGCGAGGTCGTCGCCAGGAACTGGGCCCTCAACGAGGCCACCGTCGAGAAGGCCTCCCGGGAGCGCATGCTCGAGCTGGTCGTGGAGATCGACGACCGACCGGTCTCCCGGTGGGGGTGTGACGGCGTGGTCTGCGCGACCCCGACCGGCTCGACCGCGTACAACTTCAGCGCCGGAGGCCCGATCGTGTGGCCCGAGGTGGAGGCACTGCTGCTCGTGCCGATCAGCGCCCACGCCCTCTTCGCCCGCCCGCTCGTCGTCTCGCCCGCCTCGACCCTGGCGATCGAGGTCGTGGGGGAGACCACCGCGGGGGTGCTGTGGTGCGACGGCCGCCGCGCCGCCGACCTGCCGCAGGGCGCTCGGGTCGAGGTCCGTCGCAGCGGTACGCCGGCGCGCCTCGCCCGGCTGCACGAGGCGCCGTTCGCGGACCGGCTGGTGCGCAAGTTCGACCTCCCGGTCGCGGGCTGGCGCGGCGCCGCCGAGCAGCGCGGGGTCGAGCGACGGGGCGGGGGTCGCTGATGTGGCAGCACCTGCGGCTCAGCTCCCTCGGCGTCATCGAGTCCGCCGAGCTCGAGCTCGACTCCGGCTTCACCGTCATCACCGGTGAGACCGGTGCCGGAAAGACGATGGTCGTCACGGCACTCGGCCTGCTGCGTGGTGGTCGCGCCGACCTCGGGCTCGTGCGTCACGGAGAGCGTCAGGCGCGTGTCGAGGCGAGCGTGGAGGTCGCGCCCGGCTCCACGGTGGGTCGGATCGTCGACGACGCCGGGGGAGCGGTCGACGACGACGTGGTCGTCCTGGGTCGCGTGCTGTCGGCGCAGGGACGGTCGCGGGCCTTCGCCGGCGGAGCGACCGTGCCCGCAGCCCTGCTGGCGGAGATCACCGACGAGCTGGTCGCGGTGCACGGGCAGTCGGACCAGCACCGCCTGCTGCGCGGACCGGCCCAGCGCGCGGCTCTGGACGCCTTCGCCGGTGAGCCGCTCGCGGACCTGCTCGCGGAGTACACCCCGCAGCACGCCCGGCTGAAGGCGGCGCACGCTCGGGTGCGCGAGCTCACGGAGCACGCCCAGGAGCGTGCCCGCGAGCTCGACCTCCTGCGCCACGGGCTCGCCGAGATCGAGGCGGTCGAGCCGCTCGAGGGCGAGGACGACCAGCTCGTCGCCGAGGAGGGGCGCCTCGCCCACGCCGAGGCACTCGCCCGGGCTGCCCTCGCGGCGCACGAAGGCCTGGCGGGCGACCACGGGACGGCCGCGCGCGACGTCGTGGCCGTCGCCACCGCGGCCCTCCAGGACGTCGCCGGCCACGACCCGACGCTCGACGACCTCACGACGCGGCTGCGCGAGGTCGGGATCCTGCTCGACGAGGTGTCTACCGACCTGAGCGCGTACGCCGACGGGGTGGAGGTCGACCCGGCGCGGCTCGCGGCCGTCCAGGAGCGCCGTGCGGCGATCGTCTCGTTGCAGCGCAAGTACGGGCCCGGCGTCGCCGACGTGCTCGCGTGGCAGCAGAAGGCCGCCACGAGCGTGGAGGACCTGGACCACGACGACCAGGCCATCGCCGAGCTCGAGGACGAGATCGCACGGCTGACCCCGCAGGTCCACGACCTCGCGCGGCGGATGAGCGAGGTCCGGCGCGAGGCGGGGGAGCGGCTGGGCGCCCTGGTGTGCGAGGAGCTCGCCCAGCTCGCCATGCCGTCGGCCCGACTCGAGGTGGCGGTCCGCGTGGCCGACGACGCCGTCCTGTCCGCGCACGGCCTCGACGAGGTCGAGCTGCTGTTCGCCGCCAACAACGGTGCCGCGCCGCGGCCGCTGGCCAAGGGAGCCAGTGGCGGTGAGCTGTCGCGACTCATGCTGGCGCTCGAGGTGGTGCTCGCCGACCGGACCACGGTCCCCACGCTCGTCTTCGACGAGGTCGACGCGGGCATCGGTGGTCGCGCCGCGGTCGAGGTGGGCCGCCGGCTGGCCCGTCTCTCGCGCGGCCCCCAGGTGCTCGCGGTCACCCACCTGCCCCAGGTGGCGGCCTTCGCCCACCACCACTTCCACGTGACCAAGGACGACGACGGCAACGTCACGTCCAGCAGCGTGGTGCGTCTGGACGGCCAGGCGCGCGTCGACGAGCTCGCCCGCATGCTGGCCGGCCAGGACGACTCCGAGGCCGCCCAGGCCCACGCACGCGAGCTGCTGGACCTGGCGCGGCAGCAGTAGCCGACGCGGTGGTGGGCCGGGGACGCGCCGGGCCCGCGCTGCGCGGCCGAGGCGGGTCCCCGTGCCACGATGGACGACGATGTCTCGACGAACCCGCCCCTCCGAAGGTGCAGCCGACGACACGACCGACGACATCGTCGGCGTCGTGCGCTTCGCCCGCACCGGTGACGCCTCCTCCAAGGCGCTGCGCGACGGCGACATCGCCGTCGTCGACCTGCCCGACCTCGACCGCGGCCAGGCCGAGGCCCTCGTGGCCCGCAACGTCCGCGCGGTCCTCAACGCGGCGGAGTCCTCGACGGGCCGCTTCCCGAACCTCGGCCCCCAGGTCCTGGCCGACGCCGGCGTCACCCTCATCGACCACGTGGGCGCCGGCATCTGGTCGCGTCTGCGCAGCGGCGACACGGTGCGGATCGCGGACGGCAAGGTCTTCAAGGACGAGGTCCTCGTCGCGCAGGGCCACATGGTCGACGACGCGACGCGCTCCCAGCGGCTCGGCGTCGCCGAGCGCGACCTCGCCACCCGCCTGGGGTCCCTCACCGCCAACGCCTCGGACCACCTCGAGCGCGAGCGCGAGCTGCTGCTCGAGGGTGCGCGCATCCCGCGGCTCCCGACCCGGCTGCGCGGTCGGCCGGTCGTGGTGGTCTCGCGCACGTACGGATGGCAGGACGACCTCAAGCGGATCCGACGCTGGATCAGGGACTCCGGCGCCGTCGTCGTCGGCGTGACGGCGGGAGCCGACGCGTTGATCGACGCCAAGATCACGCCCGACGTCGTCATCGGCCACCTCGACGACCTCTCCGACCGGGCCCTGCGCAGCGGGGCCGACGTCGTGGTCGTGACGCCCTCGGGACGCAGCGAGGGGCACGAGCGGTTCGAGCGAGCCGGTGTCGACGTCGCGACGTTCACCGCCTCCGGTGCGCCGAGCGACCTCGCGATCCTGCTGGCCGACTCCAACGACGCACCCGTCATCGTCGAGGTCGGCGCACCCCGCGGGCTGGTGGAGTTCCTCGAGCGGGGCACCGCCGAGGTCGCCAGCTCGTTCGTCACCCGGCTGCGCGCGGCGAGCACGCTCGTCGACGCGCGTGCCGTGGCCCACTTCACCCGACGCACCATGCCCGCCTGGCCCGTGCTGCTCGTCCTGGTCGCGGGGGTGCTGGCCGTCGTCGCGGCGATCGGCGTCACCCCGACCGGTCGCGACTGGTACGAAGCGCTGGGCGACAGCCTGGGCGATCTCCGAACCTGGCTCGAAGGACTGCTGTAGATGATCACCTTCCGGTACCACCTCGTCTCCATCGCGGCCGTGCTCCTCGCACTGGCCGCCGGTGTCGCACTCGGAGCGGGCGTGCTCGACGAGTCGCTCTCGGCACCCGAGGACGGCAGCGCGAGCACCGGCGGCGACGCCGCGCTGGCCTCCTTCGAGGACGGCTACGCGGCCCGGACCTCGTCCGGCCTCATCGACGGGTCGCTGGACGACCGTTCGGTGGTCGTGCTGACGCTGCCCGGCGCACGCGACGACGAGGTCGCCGGTGTGCGCCGGGACCTCGAGCGGGCCGGTGCCACGGTGACCGGGACCGTGGGCCTGACCGCGAAGCTCATCGACCCGGGCAACCGCCAGTTCGCGGAGAGCGTCGCCGAGGAGGCGGCCCCCGACGCCAGCGGCGAGGGGTACACGCGGGTGGGCGCGGCGCTCGGCAGCTCGGTGCTGGGCGATGCCGGCGGCGAGCTCGACGAGACGGCGCGCACCGTGGCGTCCGCCTTCGACGAAGGTGGACTCACGGCCGCCGAGGAGGCGCCCGACGCCTTCGCCGACCTGGCCGTCGTCGTCACCGGTCCGTCGCGCGTCGGTGACGCCGCCGAGGTCCTGTCGGGACTGGTCCGGTCGATCGCGGGCTCCGGTTCCGGTGCCCTCGTCGCGGGCCCGTCGTCGGCGAGCCGCGAGGGCGGGGCCGTCGACGTGGTGCGGCGGGAGGCCTCGCAGGTCTCCACCATCGACGTGATCGACTCCGCGGCCGGGCGCGCGGTCACGGCTCTCGCGCTGGCGCGGGCCGCCGACGGCGAGACGGGCTCCTGGGGCACGTCGCGCAGCAACGACGGACCCGTCCCCGAGTAGCACGGACCCGCGCGGCGCGTCGCGCCCGGGCTGGTCACGGGCGGGGTCGGGAGCGGCTACACTGGAATCCCGTGGAGCAGTGACGGCCCCGGCCGGCCCGCACGGATCGTCCGACACCCTCGCTGCGCCGCATCCAGGCCCACGACCACGGGAGTCACCTTGCAGGGCAGCGCCGTCACCAAGCACGTCTTCGTCACCGGCGGGGTCGCCTCCTCGCTCGGCAAGGGGCTCACCGCCTCGTCGCTCGGCCGACTGCTGAAGTCCCGCGGTCTGCGGGTCACGATGCAGAAGCTCGACCCCTACCTCAACGTCGATCCCGGGACGATGAACCCGTTCCAGCACGGCGAGGTGTTCGTCACCGACGACGGGGCCGAGACCGACCTCGACATCGGCCACTACGAGCGCTTCCTCGACGAGGACCTCGTGGGTCGCGCGAACGTGACCACCGGACAGGTGTACTCCGAGGTCATCGCCCGGGAGCGCCGCGGCGACTACCTCGGCGACACCGTGCAGGTGATCCCGCACATCACGAACGAGATCAAGGACCGGATGCTCGCCATGGGCGGGCCCGACGTCGACGTCGTGATCCACGAGATCGGCGGCACGGTCGGCGACATCGAGAGCCAGCCGTTCCTGGAGTCGGCCCGCCAGGTGCGCCACGAGATCGGCCGCGGGCACGTGTTCTTCCTGCACGTGTCGCTGGTGCCGTTCATCGGCCCGTCCGGTGAGCTGAAGACCAAGCCCACGCAGCACTCGGTCGCGGCGCTGCGCTCGATCGGCATCCAGCCCGACGCCATCGTCTGCCGCTCCGACCGCGAGATCCCCGAGTCGGTCAAGCGCAAGATCTCGCTCATGTGCGACGTCGACACCGAGGCCGTCGTGACCGCGAGCGACGCCCCCTCGATCTACGACATCCCCAAGGTGGTCCACCGCGAGGGTCTCGACGCCTACGTCGTGCGCCGTCTCGACCTGCCGTTCCGCGACGTCGACTGGACCGAGTGGGACGCGCTGCTGCGCCGGGTCCACCAGCCCGCCGACGAGGTGACCATCGCGCTGGTCGGCAAGTACGTCGACCTGCCCGACGCCTACCTCTCGGTGGCGGAGGCGCTGCGGGCCGGTGGCTTCGCCAACGACGCGAAGGTGAACCTGCGCTGGGTGCCGTCCGACGAGTGCGCGACCGAGTCGGGTGCGGCACGGCACCTCGGCGACGTCGACGGCATCTGCGTGCCCGGCGGCTTCGGCATCCGTGGCATCGAGGGCAAGATCGGTGCGCTGCACCTCGCCCGGACCCGCGGCATCCCGACCCTCGGCCTCTGCCTGGGCCTGCAGTGCATCGTGATCGAGCACGCCCGGAACGTGGCCGGCATCCCCGGGGCGAGCTCCACCGAGTTCGACCCCGACGCGAGCGACCCGGTGATCGCCACCATGGCCGAGCAGCACGCGTTCGTCGAGGGCGCCGGCGACCTGGGCGGCACCATGCGGCTCGGCCTGTACGAGGCCGCCCTGGCGCCCGGCAGCATCGTGGCGGGCGTCTACGGCGCCGACAAGGTCGAGGAGCGCCACCGGCACCGCTACGAGGTCAACAACGGCTACCGTGACCAGCTCGAGCAGTCCGGACTGGTCTTCAGCGGCACCTCGCCCGACGGCACGCTCGTGGAGTTCGTCGAGCTGCCGGCCGACGTGCACCCGTTCTACGTCGCCACGCAGGCGCACCCCGAGCTGCGCTCGCGTCCCACCCGCCCGCACCCGCTCTTCGCCGGTCTCGTGAAGGCCGCCCTCCAGCGCCAGCGCGAGACCCGGCTGCCCGTCGACGAGCCCGCCGCGCACGGCGTCGAGGCCAACGCAGGCACCCCGACGGCCTGACCGGATGACCCTCTCGTGAGCGCGCACCCGACCCTGCCGGGAGAGCTGGTCGACGACGTCGCCGATCGACCCGCCACGTGGCCGGTGGCCTCCAGCGATCGGGTCTACAGCAGCGCGTACCTCGACGTCGACGTCGACGTGATCGTCGACCCGCAGGGGGACGAGCACTCACGCGCCGTCGTGCGACCGAACGGCGCCGTCGGCGTGCTGGCGCTCGACGAGGACGACCGACTGCTGCTCGTCGTGCAGTACCGACACCCCGTGGCCGCACGGCTGGTCGAGCTTCCTGCCGGCACCCTCGACGTCGAGGGGGAGGAGCCCCAGGAGGCTGCGGCTCGCGAGCTCGCGGAGGAGGCCGACGTGGTGGCCGCCGAGTGGGCGCCGCTGATCTCGCTGCTGTCGAGCGCCGGGTACACGAGCGAGGCCTGCCAGATCTTCCGGGCCAGCGGTCTCAGCGCGGTCCCCGAGGACGAGCGGACCGAGCGGCGGGCCGAGGAGGCCGGCATGGAGCAGTGGTGGGTGCCCTTCGAGAAGGTCGTCGACGCCGTGCTCGACGGGAGCGTGCGCGACGCGACGATGTGCGCCGCGGTGCTCGCCGAGGCCGCCCACCGTCGGTCCCGATGAGCGACGGGTCCACGACCGGGACCGGCGACCTCGACCGCTCGATCCTGGACTACGTGAGCCACCTGGGGGTCGAGCGCGGCCTGGCCGCCAACACCTTGGCCAGCTACCGCCGTGACCTGCGGCGGTACCGCGAGCACCTCCACGGTGCCGACGTCACCGACGTCGCCGACGTCACCGAGACCGACGTGCTGGCCTTCCTGGC
Organism: Aeromicrobium sp. Leaf289; assembly: GCF_001423335.1. Lineage (NCBI taxonomy): Bacteria > Bacillati > Actinomycetota > Actinomycetes > Propionibacteriales > Nocardioidaceae > Aeromicrobium > Aeromicrobium sp. Leaf289. Next base: position 16,517 of record NZ_LMNK01000001.1, read on the forward strand.
GGCCCTGCGCACCGGGAACGACGAGCACCCACCCCTGGGCGCCTCCAGTGCGGCGCGCGCCGTGGTGGCCGTCCGGGGGTTCCACAAGTTCTGCCTGCGTGAGCAGCTGGTGGCGCAGGACGTCACGGCCGCGGTCAAGCCGCCGCGACCGGCCTCCAGGCTTCCGAAGGCGCTCCCGCTGGCCGACGTCGAGGCGATCCTCGAGGCCTCCGGTGCGGCGGGCACCAGCCTGGCCAAGCGCGACCGAGCCCTGCTCGAGGTCCTGTACGGGACCGGGGCCCGCATCTCCGAGGCCGTCGGTCTGGACGTCGACGACGTCGACCTCGAGGAGGGCACCGCCCTGCTGCGCGGCAAGGGTGGCAAGCAGCGGCTCGTGCCCGTCGGATCCTTCGCCAGAGGTGCGATCACCGACTACCTGACCGTCGCGCGGCCGGGGCTCGTCTCGGTGACGGGCACCGGTGGCGCAGCCCTGTTCCTCAACGCGCGAGGTGGACGGCTGAGCCGGCAGAGCGCCTGGACGGTCCTGGTGCGCGCCGCCCGCGCGGCCGGCGTCGGGGTCGACGTCTCGCCGCACACCCTGCGCCACTCCTTCGCCACCCACCTGCTCGACGGGGGCGCCGACGTGCGCGTGGTGCAGGAGCTGCTCGGGCACGCCTCGGTGACGACCACGCAGATCTACACGCTCGTGACGGTCGACCGGCTGCGCGAGGTCTACGCGACGTCGCACCCCCGCGCTGGTTACTGAGTGCTGGTGACCGAGTGCCGGTCACGGTGCGCCGGTCTTCGGGCGCCGGCTGCCGAGAGCCACCCACGGATCGCGATACAGTGACACGACGATCGCCGGGCAGGCGACCAACGCGGCGTGAAGGAGACAGATGAGCGACGACCTCGGGCCCACCGGACGCCCACGACCGGACTTCCCCGAGCCGTCCCCCCGCCGCGGTGGGCAGCCTGCGCAGATCATCGCGATGTGCAACCAGAAGGGCGGCGTGGGCAAGACCACGACCACGATCAACCTGGGTGCCGCCCTCGTCGAGGCCGGCCGTCGGGTGCTGCTGCTCGACTTCGACCCGCAGGGGTCGCTCACCGTCGGGCTCGGCTTCAACGCCCATGAGCTCGAGCAGTCGATCTACCACGTGCTGATGGACCGCGAGCTCACGCTCAAGGACATCGTCCTCGAGACCGCGGTGCCCGGCCTCGACCTCGTCCCGGCCAACATCGACCTCTCGGCCGCCGAGATGCGCCTGGTGACCGAGGTCGGTCGTGAGCAGGTGCTCGCCCGTGCTCTGCACCCCGTGCTGCACGACTACGACGTGGTCCTCATCGATTGCCAGCCGTCGCTCGGCCTGCTCACGGTGAACGCCCTCACGGCGGCCGACGGCGTGATCATCCCGCTCGAGTGCGAGTACTTCGCGCTCCGGGGCGTGGCGCTGCTCAAGGAGACCATCGAGAAGGTGCGCGACCGCACGAACTTCGACCTCAAGATCATCGGTCTGCTCGGCACCATGTACGACGGGCGCACCCTCCACGGCCGCGAGGTGCTGCAGACGCTCGTGCAGGGGTGGGGCGACCTGGTCTTCCACACCGTCATCCGGCGCACCGTCAAGTTCTCCGACGCCACGGTCGCGGGTCTGCCGATCACCGAGTTCGCGGGCGGGTCCCCGGGTGCCGCGTCGTACCGCCAGCTGGCCCAGGAGGTGCTGCATCGATGCCCCGACGCGTGAGCATGCCCGGGGCGGACGAGCTGTTCCGCCCCACCGCCCCCGCGTCGCAGGCCCGCAAGCCCACCGGCGGGGGTGCGGACGGCCCGCCGGCACAGGGGCGGGACGACGCGTCGCAGGCCCCGCCGCGTGACAGCGGGCGGGTCAAGCACGACGAGAAGATGACGGTGTACGTGACGTCGGCCGAGCTGCTGGCGATCGAGCAGGCGCGGCTCGGGCTGCGCGGCACCGTGGGGCGCAACGTCGACCGCGGCCGACTCGTGCGTGCCGCCATCGCGCTGGCCCTGGAGGACCTCGAGATCCGGGGCGAGGAGAGCGACCTCGCCCGTCGCCTCGGCTCCGCATGAGCCTGCCGGTCGACGAGGCCGGCCTCGACACGGACGGCACGGACGGGGTCGACGAGGGGAAGGGCTTCCACGTCGACGTCGGGGTCTTCGAGGGACCGTTCGACCTCCTGCTCTCGCTCATCTCCAAGCACCAGCTCGACATCACCGAGGTCGCGCTCTCGACCGTGACGTCCGAGTTCATCGGCTACGTGCGCGAGCTGGGCGGCGACCTCGAGCAGACCACGCAGTTCCTGGTGGTCGCCGCGACGCTGCTCGACCTCAAGACCGCGCGGCTCCTGCCCCAGGCCGACGTGGAGGACGAGGAGGACCTCGCCCTCCTGGAGGCGCGTGACCTGCTGTTCGCCCGCCTCATGCAGTACCGGGCCTTCAAGCAGGTGGCGCGGTTCGTCGCGGACCGGCTGGCCACCGAGGGGCGCCGCCACCCCCGCCAGGTCGGTCTCGAGCCGCGCTTCGCGGCACTGCTGCCCGAGGTGATCGTGTCCGTCGGGCCGGACGAGCTGGCCGCCCTGGCCGCGCGGGCGCTCGAGCCGAGGCCCGAACCGATCGTCTCGCTCGCCCACCTGCACGCGCCCACCGTGAGCGTGCGGGAGCAGGCCCACCTCGTGGTCGACCGGCTGCGCCGCGAGCGGAGCACTACCTTCCGAGCGCTGACGGCCGACGCCGACCTGATGACCACCGTGGCGCGCTTCCTGGCCCTGCTGGAGCTGTTCCGCGAGGGTGTGGTCGGCTTCGAGCAGGCCACCCCGCTCGGCGACCTGCACCTGCGCTGGACCGGCACCGACGACGCGGACGTCGACATCGACGTCGGCGACGAGTTCGACGGCGGCCCGGTCGAGGAGCCCACCGCACCGACCACCCCGGAGGACGACGATGTCTGAGGACACGACCGAGACCCCGCTGGAGACCTCCACGCAGGACGGGACCGACGACGGGGGCCGTGAGGCCCCGGAGCCGGGGGGCCCGGCCTCGGACCCGTCGCTGCCCCGAGGCCCGCACGAGCTGGAGCTCGAGCTGCTGGAGCTGCGGCCGGCCCTGGAGGCCGTGCTCATGGTCGCCGACCAGCCACTCGACCACCTGACGCTCGCGCAGGCCGTCGGCCACCCGCCGGCCGAGGTCGAGGCGGCGCTGGGGGCGCTCGCCGCGGAGTACGACGAGCAGGCGCGCGGCTTCGAGCTGCGCAACGTCGGCGGAGGGTGGCGCTACTTCACCCGTGAGACGTTCGCCCCCGCGGTGGAGCGCTTCGTGCTCGACGGCCAGCAGGCCAGGCTCACCCAGGCGGCGCTCGAGACCCTGGCCGTGGTGGCGTACCGGCAGCCGATCAGCCGGTCGCGCATCTCGGCGATCCGCGGCGTGAACGTCGACGGCGTGGTCCGCACCCTCGTGACGCGCGGACTGCTCGAGGAGGCCGGCACCGACAGCGAGAGCGGCGCCTTCCTCTACCGCACGACCAGCTACTTCCTCGAGCGGATGGGGCTGGCCTCCCTCGCCGAGCTCCCCGACATCGCGCCCATGCTGCCCGAGATCGAGGAGATGGACGACGAGGTCGTGTCCCTGACGGCCCCTGCGGACGCTGCTGGACCCGAGGACGCGATCGACGACCCGCAGCCCGAGGAGCAGGACGGCGCGCCCGCCCCCGAGTCCGACGAGGTGCCGCATGAGCAGCGGTGAGGTCGAGGGCGTGCGCCTGCAGAAGGTGCTCGCGCAGGCCGGCGTGGGCAGTCGGCGTCGCTGCGAGGAGCTCATGGCCACCGGCCGGGTGGAGGTCAACGGCGAGGTCGTGACGCAGATGGGGGTCCGCGTCGACCCGCTCGCCGACGTGGTGCGCGTCGACGGCCGACGCATCCCTCCGCCGTCGGACCACGTGTACCTCGTGCTCAACAAGCCGCGCGGCGTCGTCTCGAGCATGGCCGACGAGCAGGGGCGCCGGGACCTCACGGAGTTCGTGGCCGGCCGCGAGGAACGCCTGTTCCACGTCGGCCGTCTCGACACGGACACGTCGGGGCTGCTCCTGCTGACCAACGACGGCGACCTCGCCCACCGACTGGCCCACCCCTCGTTCGAGATCACCAAGACCTACGTGGCGCTCGTCGAGGGCGCCGTGGGCGACTCCGTGGGTCGGAGGCTGCGTGCCGGGGTGGACCTCGACGACGGGGCCGCCTCGGTCGACCGCTTCGTGGTGAAGGACCGCGGGCGGAGCCGTTCGCTCGTGGAGCTCGACCTGCACATGGGGCGCAACCGGATCGTGCGGCGGTTGCTCGACGCCGTCGGGCACCCGGTCGTGGAGCTCACGCGGACCAGCTTCGGACCGGTGCGTCTGGGCGGTCTGGCGGTCGGTCGGTCGCGCGAGCTGTCACGCGAGGAGCTGGGGGACCTCTTCGATAGCGTGGCCCCATGACGTCGCTGCCCCCCACCCTCGTCGTGGGCTGTGGCCTCATCGGCACCTCCGTGGCTCTCGCACTGCGTGAGCACGGGATCGACGTGCACCTCACCGACCGCGACCCCGAGCACGTCGCAGCCGCCGTCGAGCGGGGTGCAGGCAGTCCGGAGCCCGTGCGCGACCCCGCCCTCGTGGTCGTGGCCGTGCCGCCCGGTGCCACCGCGGCTGCGGTCCGCGAGGCGCTGGAGACCTTCCCCGAGGCCGTGGTCACCGACGTGGCGAGCGTCAAGGGCAGCATCGTCCGCGCGCTCGACCGGACGGGTGAGATCGACCGCTACGTCGGCAGCCACCCGATGGCCGGCAGCGAACGGTCCGGTCCGCTGGCCGCCTCGGCGCGGCTCTTCGAGGGCCGTCCGTGGGTGATCACCCCCGTCGACGGGGCGAGCGACGCCGCCGTCCGGCTGGTCGAGGAGGTCGCCGTCATGCTCGGTGCGGTCCCGATCGTCATGGAGGCCGACGCCCACGACCGTGCGGTCGCGCTCGTCTCGCACGTGCCCCAGGTGCTGTCGACACTGGCGGCGGCACGCCTCGTCGACGCGCCGCCGGCGCACCTGGCCCTCGCCGGCCAGGGGCTGCGCGACGTGACCCGCATCGCCGGCAGCGACCCCGCGCTGTGGCGCGACATCATCTCCACGAACGCCGCCGAGATCGGCCAGGTCCTCGGTGCCGTGCGCGACGACCTCGACGCCATGATCGCGGCGCTGGACGACCGCGACGCCGTCGGCACGGTGCTCGAGGCCGGTCGTGCCGGGACCCGGTCCATCCCCGGCAAGCACGGCGGGGACCCCGTCGAGCTCGTCGTGGTCAACGTCCAGATCCCCGACACGCCGGGGGCGCTGTCGCGGCTCTTCGCGCACGTGGGGGAGTCGGGCGTCAACATCGAGGACCTGCGCATCGACCACGAGCTCGGTCGTCCGGTCGGCCTCGTCGAGATCTCCGTCGCGGCCGATCGGGCCGACACCCTGGTGGAGCGCCTCGCCGACCAGGGCTGGTCGGCCTACCGTTGACCCGTCCCACCTCGTCCCTCATCCCGAACCAGCACCCCAAGGAGTCATCCCCTGTGAGCAGCACCCTCGTCGTCGCCGTCGACGGACCGTCCGGCTCGGGCAAGTCGAGCACCGCGCGGGGAGTCGCGACGCGACTGTCGCTGGCCTACCTCGACACCGGGGCGATGTACCGCGCCGTCACGTGGGCGCTGCTCCAGCGCGGCACCGACCTCGGTGACCCCGACGCCATCGCCCGCGACGCGGCCGACGTCCAGATCGTCTCGGGCACCGACCCGCAGGCCCCCACCATCACGGCCGACGGGACCGACGTGTCGCAGGCCATCCGCGAGGACGACGTCACGGCGCACGTGAGTCCCGTCGCGGCGGTCCCGCAGGTGCGGACGCTCCTCGTCGAGCTGCAGCGCCGGGTCATCGCGTCGGCGGACCAGGGCATCGTCGTCGAGGGACGCGACATCGGTTCCACCGTCGCGCCCGACGCGGCCGTGAAGGTCTACCTGGTGGCCGACGCCGAGGCACGGGCGGCCCGCAGGGCCGCGGAGCGCGGAGGCGCGGACCAGGAGGCCACGGCCGCCTCGCTCGCCGCCCGCGACCGGATCGACTCCACGCGCGCCACGTCGCCCCTGACCCGCGCCGACGGCGCCGTCCAGATCGACGGCACCCACCTGAGCCTGGAGGAGGTCGTCGACGCCGTCGCCGCCCTGGTGGAGGAGGCCCGGACGGCGTGAGCGAGCACCTCCTCTCCGCAGCGCGGGGGAGTCGCCCTCCACAGGGCCTCCCGGAGACCGGGCTGCGGGTGCTCCGACCGCTCGCGCGGCGGTACCTGGACCGCCGGTGGGACGTGCGTCAGCGCGGTGAGCACCGGGTGCCCGACGACGGTCCCGTGATCTACGCGAGCAACCACATCGGGTGGCTCGACGGTCCGCTGCTCATCCTGTGCACCCCCAGGCCGGCCCACGCCCTGGTGAAGGTCGAGGCGTTCGAAGGTCGAACCGGACGCCTGCTGCGGTTCGCCGGGCAGATCCCGCTGGACCGGTTCCGACGCGACGTCGGGGCCCTGCGGACCGCGGCGCAGGCGCTCGCGAGCGGCCAGTCGGTCGTCGTGTACCCCGAGGGCCTGCGCGGGGCCGGTGACGTGGCCCGGACGAAGGACGGCGTCGCCTGGCTCGCGATGGTGAGCGGCGCCCCGGTGGTGCCGGTCGCGATCTTCGGCACCCGAGCCCCGGGTGAGCCCTCCGAGAGCAGGCCCGAGCGTGGTTCTCGCATCGATGTCGTCTACGGTGAACCCTTACGGATCACGCCCGTCCCGTGGCCCCGCACGCGGGCCCACGTGGCCGAGGTCGGGCGTCGGATCACCGAGCACCTGCGGCACCACGTCGAGTGGGCCGCGGCCACCGGGCACCTGCAGCTGCCCGGCCCCCTGCCCCGAGGAAGTACCGATGTCTGACACCCCCGCCCGCGAGCCGGTCGACCCCGCTCTGCCCGTCCTCGCGATCATCGGCCGTCCGAACGTCGGCAAGTCGACCCTCGTCAACCGCATCATCGGACGCCGCGAGGCCGTCGTCGAGGACGTCCCCGGCGTCACCCGCGACCGCGTGCCCTACGACGCGGAGTGGAACGGCAAGGCCTTCACGGTCGTCGACACCGGCGGCTGGGACCCCGACGCACGCGGACTCGCCGAGCGCATCGCCGCCCAGGCCGAGGTGGCCGTCCAGGCCGCCGACGCCGTGCTGTTCGTCGTCGACGCCACGGTCGGCATCACCGACGCCGACGCGGCCGTCGTCAAGATCCTGCGGGCGGCCAAGAAGCCGGTCGTGCTCGCGGCGAACAAGGTCGACGACCAGCGCAGCGAGCTCGAGGCCGCATCGCTCTGGAACCTCGGCCTGGGCGAGCCCTACCCCGTCTCGGCCCTGCACGGTCGTGGCAGCGGCGACATGCTCGACGCCATCCTGGCCGTCCTGCCCGACGCGCCGCCGGATCGCGACCCCGAGCTCGGTGGCCCGCGTCGCGTCGCCATCGTCGGCAAGCCCAACGTCGGCAAGTCCAGCCTGCTGAACCAGCTGGCGGGGGAGTACCGCGTCGTCGTGGACGACGCGTCAGGCACCACGGTCGACCCGGTCGACGAGCTCGTCGAGCTGGGCGGTCGCGAGTGGCGCTTCATCGACACCGCCGGCATCCGCCGTCGGGTCCGCGAGGCCTCCGGACACGAGTACTACGCCAGCCTGCGCACGTCCACCGCGGTGGAGCGCGCCGAGGTGGCCGTCGTGATCGTCGACGCCAGCCAGCCGTTCACCGAGCAGGACATCCGCATCGTCACGTCGGTGGCGGAGACCGGCCGGGCCCTCGTCGTGGCCTTCAACAAGTGGGACCTCGTCGACGAGGAGCGGCGCTACTACCTGGAGCGCGAGATCGAGCGTGAGCTCGTGCAGGTGCAGTGGGCGCCGCGGATCAACTTCGCGGCCCGCACGGGCTGGCACGTCGACCGTCTGGTGCGGGCGCTCGACGCCGCGCTGGAGGGGTGGGAGACCCGCGTCGGCACCGGTGCGCTGAACGCGTTCCTCGGCCGCCTCGTGGCCGAGCACCCGCACCCGGTGCGTGGTGGCAAGCAGGCCAAGATCCTGTTCGGCACCCAGGCGTCGACGGCGCCGCCCACGTTCGTCCTCTTCACGTCCGGCAAGCTCGAGGCCGGCTACCTCCGGTTCGTCGAGCGTCGGCTGCGCGAGGAGTTCGGGTTCGTCGGTACGCCCATCCACATCCAGCAGCGTCCTCGCGAGAAGCGCGGCAGGCGCTGACCCGAGGTGCCGCCGCGCTCACCCCTGCCGCCACGCCACGGGCTCGGTGCGGCCTGGGTGCGCACGCCCGACCACGACCGCACCTCTCCGGCCCCCGCGCCGACGCTGGGCGCGTGGTTGCGCGACCGGTTGCCCGAGCGGGTCGACGTCGAGGCGATGCTCGAGGCGGGTCGCTTCGTGCTGGGCGACGGCACACCGCTCGTCGGTGACGAGCCCTACCGCCCGCACACGTTCGTCTGGTTCCACCGCGACCTGCGCGACGAGCCCGAGGTGCCGGGCGACATGCCGGTGCTCCACGAGGACGACCGGCTCCTCGTCGTCGACAAGCCGGCCTTCCTCGCCACGATCCCGCGCGGGCGCCACGTGCGCCAGAGCGTCGTGGTCCGACTGCGCGACCAGCTCGGCCTGCCCGAGCTGACGCCCGCGCACCGGCTGGACCGGGTGACGTCCGGGGTCCTCGTGCTGGTCAAGGAACGGCGCTGGCGGGGCGCCTACCAGTCGCTGTTCGCCCGCCGGGAGGTGCAGAAGACCTACCTGGCGCTCGCTCGGCACGACCCCGGGCTCTCGCTCCCGCTGACCGTGAGCAACCACGTGCGCAAGGACCGGGGCACCCTGCGTGCCGAGGTGGTGCCCGACGCCCCGGTGAACGCGGTGACCCACGTCGACCTCGACGAGGTCCGCGGCGGGCTCGCGGTCTACCGCCTGAGCCCGGCCACGGGCCGCACCCACCAGCTGCGCCTGCACCTGTGTGGGCTGGGTGTCCCGATCGTCGGGGACCCGCTCTACCCCGACGTGCTCGACCTGCCCGTCGACGACATGAGCACGCCGTTGCAGCTCCTCGCCCACACGTTGTCCTTCGTCGACCCGGTCGACGAGCGGCCACGGACCTTCACGAGTCGGCGGAGCCTGCCGCTGACCGTCGACGACCGATGACCTCGCGCCGGTGCGCCGTGCCGCGTGGGGTAGGGTTGCGGAGGTTCATCGGGCTGTAGCGCAGCTTGGTAGCGCACCTGACTGGGGGTCAGGGGGTCGCAGGTTCAAATCCTGTCAGCCCGACCGAGAAAACCGCAGGTCAGAGGCCGTTCCCGCTCGCCGCGGGGGCGGCCTCTGCCTCGTTCTCAGCCCGTTCCTGCGCCGGCACGGGACATCGAGAGGGAGTGGACGATGACCAAGGACGACGACCTCACGCTGACCGTGGGCCGGGAGACGCTGGTGATCCGCCAGCGCTACGAGACGTTGAGCATCGTCAACGACGTCCTCGTCGCCCTCTGGTTCCTGGTCGGGAGCATCCTGTTCCTCTGGGAGTCCACCACCACGATCGGGACCTGGTTCTTCGTGGCCGGGAGCGTGGAGCTGCTCGCGCGGCCGCTCATCCGACTTGCGCGGCGCGTCCACCTGCAGCGCGCCGGCGATCCCAGCGGCCGGGACGACTTCCTCGACGGGTGATTCACTCGCCCGGTGACGCCCGGCCCGGGTGAGGGCACTCCGCGCACGACGGAGCTGCGAGGGCGTCGAAACAGGAACGACATCACCGCTTATCGCGGCTTTGTTCCGGACGTGACCAGCCTGAAACGACAGCCAGGCTGACTTGAGTCATGGCCCGCTCGCAGCTCGACTCCCATCGCCACATCGGTGCGCTGCCGGCCTACCCGTTCTACGGGGGCCCGGCGATCCGCGCCGACGTCACGGCGAAGGCGACCGTCGCCGAGTTCGTCGCCACCCTCGACGCCGAGGGCACGGATCGGGCGCTCGTCCTGCCCAACTACGGCGTCCCCGTCCCCGACGCGGCCTTCGACCTCAACCCCCTCGCGATCGAGGCCGCGCAGAAGGACGACCGCATCAGCTGCGGCCTGTGGGTCTCGCCCAAGGCCTCCGACGCAGCCCGCAACGACGCCGCGCTCGCGCTGGTGGGGGAGCAGGGCGTGAAGGCGCTCAAGACGAGCTTCCTGCTCGGTGGCAGCCCGTCCGACCCCGACTGCGCCGAGCAGATAGACCGCATCTTCACCACGGCCGCCGCTCACGACCTCGTCGTCCACGTGCACACGTCGCCGGGGGCGGCGTCCGACGTCGACGAGGTCGGCACGCTCGTGGAGCGGTACGGCGACGACACCAAGATCCACCTGGTCCACCTCGGAGGGGGCATGAGCGGCCACATGAAGCTGATCGGCGGTCGTCTCTTCGACTGGATCGAGGCGGGCAAGCAGGTCTACACCGACACGTCGTGGACCATCGGCTTCGCGCCCGCCTGGCTGGTCCAGGAGATCGAGAGGCGCGGCGTCGGCCACGACCGCATCCTCTTCGCCACCGACGCACCCTGGGGCGACTTCGAGGGCGAGCACGCGCGCCTCGCCGCCGCAGCCGGTGACGGTGAGCTCGCCGACCACTTCTTCCGCCGCAACTTCGAGGCGCTCTACGGCACCTAGCCCCCAGTCCCTGGACCACACCGACGTGGCACCAGTGCACGACCGACCGCACCACCGACATCCAGGAGAAGCCGCATGACCGACATCGACGACCAGATCGCCGAGAACATCGCCAAGTCGCTCGCCGAGATCCCGCACCCCTCGCAGCCGAAGGGCACGAACCTCTACGGCTCGACGAAGCTGTTCCCCGACTACCAGGCCGAGGACGGCGAGTCGTACTTCACGCTCGTGCACGGCATCCCGCACGAGTCGTCGGTCAGCTTCGTCGCGATCCTGCAGGCCACGCGTGCCCTGCGGAAGGGCTTCGACTCCGCGATGTACTTCTACGGACCCGGCACGCTCGCCTGCATGGCCACCCGCGGCTTCCCGACGACCGGGGACGCCGGCTTCCCGGGCGAGCTCAACATGAACGCCTCGCTCGAGACGTTCATCGGGGAGGGCGGCACGGTCTACTGCTGTCGCTTCGGGCTGGCCCTGCACGGACTCCGCGAGGAGGACCTGATCGAGGGCGTCATCCCGGCGCACCCGCTCGACGTGCAGGACGCGCTGATCCACTACGCCCGCAAGGGCGCCATCATCAACTCGACGTACAACCTCTGAGGCGGCCGGGATGACCGCACCGTCCTCCGAGGAGACGCGCACCAGCACGCGGGTCGACGTCGCGATCCAGGGCATCCGCCTGCTCGACGCCCCGATCACCCGCCCCAACGGCGCGGGCCCGAGCGCCGACGGGCACGTGCTCCTCGACGGGATCGGTGCGGCCATCCCGCTCAACCCCCGCAGCCCCTACTCCGTCGACGGCGGACGTCTGCTGCTCGACGGCGCCGACACCGGGCTCGGTGTGGAGGCGGTGTCCAGGCCGGCCTTCTACGACCTGACGACCTCCGACGGCACCAGCATGGAGAAGATCGCCCGCCTCCACGCCGCGAACGTGCTCGCCACGACGGTCGTGCAGACCTGCATGCGGTACGACGAGTCGGACCGCTGCCGCTTCTGCGCGATCGAGCAGTCGCTGGAGCAGGGCACGACGATCGCGGTGAAGACGCCTCAGCAGGTCGCCGAGGTGGCGAAGGCCGCCCACGACCTGGACGGCATCACCCAGATGGTCATGACCACCGGCACCTCCCGAGGACGCGACCGAGGTGCGACCCACCTCGCCCGCTGCGTCCGGGCGGTCCGCGAGGTCCTGCCGGACCTGCCGATCCAGGTGCAGATCGAACCACCGGCCGACCTCGCGTCGATCACCCAGCTGTACGACGCGGGCGCCCGGTCCATCGGGATCCACGTCGAGTCGATGGACGACGAGGTGCGGCGGCGCTGGACCCCGGGCAAGGCCACGGTGTCGATCGACGAGTACCGCGCAGCCTGGCGCGAGGCCGTGCGCGTCTTCGGGCACAACCAGGTCTCCACCTACCTGCTCGTGGGGCTCGGCGAGGACCCCGACGAGCTCGTCGCCGCGGCGCAGGAGCTCATCGACATGGGTGTCTACCCCTTCGTCGTCCCGTTCCGTCCGCTCGCGGGCACGCTCGCCACCGACGTCGACCACGCCCCGGCACCGGCCGCGTCGAAGGTCGGCTCGGTGACGATCCGCGTGGCGGCGGCGCTGCGTCGTTCCGGGATGGCCGGGTCCGACCAGGCCGCAGGCTGCGCCGCGTGCGGCGCGTGCTCCGCCCTCAGCTGCGAGGGGGCCTGACATGACCGTCGACAACGGGATCCTCACCGGCATCCGCCGTGTCCCCGTGGCGGCCACGGAGGCCTTCATCGTGGTCGAGGCCGGCCCGCCGGAGATCGACGCGTACCGACGGCTGCGACGCGAGGTGTTCGTCCGCGAGCAGGGACTGTTCGAGGGCCACGACCGCGACGACGCCGACGACGACCCCCGCACCGTCGTCCTCGTCGCCCGCACGACGGACGGCGAGGTGCTCGGGGGCGTGCGCGTGCACCCGGCGCCGCACCCGTCGACCGCCGGCCGCGACATCGGCTGGTGGCGCGGGAGCCGCCTCGCCGTCCTGCCGGCGGCGCGTCACGGCGTCGGCGTCGGTGCCGCACTGGTGCGGGCCGCCTGTGCCCGCGCCGAGTCGTCGGGCGCCCTGCGCTTCGACGCACAGGTCCAGGCCCGGCACGCAGCGCTGTTCACCCGGCTCGGGTGGGAGGCCCGCGGCGACGTCGACCTGCTGGGGCAGCCGCACGTCCTCGTCGACTGGCCCATCGGTCGGGTCCAGAGGCTCGCGACCGCCACGAAGGCGCCGCTCGGTGCCCTCCTGGCCGGGCTCGACGGGCCGGCCGGGTTCCGCGGGGACGACGGCGTCCCCGTGCCGGGCTCGGACCTGGTCGCCGCGTGCGACGCGATCCTGCCCTCGATGGTCGAGCGCGACCCCGAGTGGGCCGGCTGGTGTGCGGCGCTGGTCAACCTCAACGACCTGACGGCGATGGGCGCCGCACCGGTCGGTCTGCTCGACGCCGTGGGCGCCCGGGACGCCTCGTTCGCGCAACGCATCGTGGCCGGGCTCCGCTCCGCGGTCCAGGCGTGGGAGGTGCCCGTGCTCGGGGGCCACACCCAGCTTGGGGTGCCGGCCGCCCTGTCGGTCACCGCCCTCGGACGCACGTCGCGCCCGGTGCCCGGCGGGGGAGCGAGCCCCGGCGAGGCGCTGCGACTGACGGCCGACCTCGGCGGAGGCTGGCGACCTGGCTACACGGGAGCCCAGTGGGACTCCTCGTCGCACCGCACCGGCGAGCAGCTGCGAGCCCTGGGTGGCGTCGTCGGCTCCCTCGCGCCGACTGCGGCGAAGGACGTCAGCATGTCCGGCCTCGTCGGCAGCACGGGCATGCTCGCCGAGGCCAGCGGTGTCCGCGCCCTGGTCGACGTCGAGCGCGTGCCGACACCGCGGGGCGCCACGCACGGGGACTGGTTCACCTGCTTCCCCGGCTTCGCGATGGTCACCACGGATCGACCGACGGCGGACGCGGGCGACCTGCCCGGGTTCGTCACCTCAGAGGTCTGCGGCGAGATCACCGCCGGGGCCGGGGTCGGGCTGCGCTGGCCCGACGGAGTGGTGACGGAGGCCGTCCGCGGTCCCGTCACCGGAATGGGAGCAGCATGACCACCTTCGCAGCCGTCTCGGAGAACTTCGGGCGCGACGTCGACCAGAACCTCAGGCGCATCGCCGAGCTCGCAGCGTCCGCCCGCGGACGCGGGGTCGACCTGCTCGCCCTGCCGGAGGCCTGCCTCGGCGGCTACCTGTCCGTGCTCGGCCGGGGCCGGGACGGCAGCCACGACGAGCAGCCCGAGTCGCTGCCGCCCGTCATGGACGTGGAGGGTCCCGAGCTGCGTCGTGTCGCCGAGATCGCCGGCGACATGACCCTCGTCGTCGGCCTCTGCGAGTCCGACGGGGCCACCCGGTACAACAGTGCGGCGATCGTCACGGGGGACGGGGTGCTCGGCGTGCACCGCAAGGTGCACCAACCCCTCGGCGAGGGCTCCTTCTACGCGGCGGGCGAGACCTTCGAGGCGTTCTCGACGCCGGTCGGCCGCCTCGGCGCCCTGATCTGCTACGACAAGGCCTTCCCCGAGGCGGCGCGCGCCCTGGCCCTCGACGGGGCGGAGGTCGTGGCCTGCATCTCCGCCTGGCCGGCCTCCCGGACGGCGACGGCGGACGACCTCGCCGACGATCGCTGGACGCACCGCTTCAACCTGTTCGACAGCGCGCGGGCCCTGGAGAACCAGATCGTGTGGGTGGCCTCGAACCAGGTCGGCACCTTCGGCTCGCTGCGGTTCGTCGGGAGCGCGAAGATCGTCGGTCCCGGCGGCGACGTCCGAGCGACGACGGGGACGGACGGCGGCACGGCCGTCGCGAGTCTCGACGTCCGTGCCGAGCTCGAGGGTGCACGACGGGCCATGTTCCACCTCGGTGACCGCCGTCCGGAGACCTACCGGGAGCCCGTCCATGCCTGAGATGACGTTCTCGGTGCGCTGGCCCGACGGACGGATCGAGCCGTGCTACTCGCCCTCGCTCGTGGTGCACGACCACCTCGAGGTCGGCCGGACCTACGCCGTCGAGGAGTTCGTCCGACGTTCCTCCGAGGCGCTCTCGGTCGCGAGCGAGCGGGTCCGGGCGCGGTACGGCTTCGCCTGCAGCGCGTCCGACGCCTCGCGCGAGCGCATCGAGAACGCCGCGTCGGCGTTCGCCCCCGACGCGAGCGTCGAGGTCGTCGCGATGCACCCGCCCCTGCCAGGAGGACCCGCATGACCATCCCCGTCGCGATCGTCGGAGCCGGGCAGGCCGGGCTCTCCGTCAGCCACCACCTCATGGCGCGGGGCGTCGAGCACGTGCTCCTCGAGGCCGGCACGCCCGCCCACGAGTGGGCGGACAGCCGGTGGGACAACTTCACCCTGGTGACCCCCAACTGGCACTGCCGTCTCCCGGGCTACGCGTACGACGGGCCCGACCCGGACGGGTTCATGACCCGCGACGAGGTCGTCGCCTGGCTGGACGGGTACGTGCGCTCGTTCGACCCACCCGTCCGGGACCACACCCGCGTCGTGGAGGTCCGGGAGCGGGAAGGGGGCGGGTTCGTCCTCGACCTCGAGACCCCCGACGGCCCGGAGTCGATGGAGGCGCAGGACGTCGTCGTGGCCACCGGCGGCTACCACCGTCCGATCGAGCCGGCGTTCGCCCGGGCCATCGACCCGTCCATCGTCCAGCTGCACTCGCAGGAGTACATGCGGGCCGACCAGCTGCCGGCCGGTGCCGTGCTGGTGGTGGGGACCGGCCAGTCCGGTGCACAGATCGCCGAGGACCTCCACCTCGAGGGCCGCCAGGTCCACCTCGCACTCGGCAACGCACCCCGGGTGGCACGGACCTACCGCGGTCGCGACTGCATGACCTGGCTCGCCGACATGGGGCTCTACGACACGGCCGTGCAGCAGTACCCGGGCGGGCTCGCCGCGCGCGAGAAGACCAACCACTACGTCACCGGACGCGACGGCGGGCGGGACATCGACCTGCGCGTCTTCGCACGCGAGGGCATGCGTCTCTACGGTGCCGTCGTCGACGCCCGTGGCACCTCCCTCGACGTCGCGCCGACCCTGACGGCCTCGCTCGACGCGGCCGACGCCGTGTACACCTCCATCCAGCGGGACATCGATCGCTACATCGAGCGCGAGGGCATCGACGCCCCCGTCGAGGATCCGTACGCGCCTCCCTGGGCGCCCGCCGAGGACCCGACGTCCCTGGACCTCGCCGCCGAGGGGATCACGTCCGTCGTGTGGGCCATCGGCTACCGGCCCGACTACCGCTGGCTCCGCGTCGGGGTGTTCGACGGCACGGGACGACCCACCCACACGCGGGGCGTGACGTCGGTGCCCGGCCTGCACTTCGTCGGCCTCCCGTGGATGCACACCTGGGGGTCCGGGCGCTTCCTCGGCGTCGCGGCCGACGCCGGTCACGTGGCTGACTGCATCACGGGTGCCCTCCGCCCGGTGGTGCAGGAGGCCTGACGTGCGGATCGGCGCGGTCGCCGCCCACTTCGGGCGCGACCTCGACCGGGGCCTCGAGAAGATGCAGCGGATCGTCGACGACGCCCGGACGAGCGGCGTGGAGCTGCTCGTGTTCCCCGACGCCACCCTGGGTGGCTACCTCACCGACCTGCGGCACCCGTCCGCCGACGCGATGCCGCCCGCCCTGCGCGAGGACGCCTGGCAGATCGCCCGCGTCGTGGAGATGGCGGGCGACATGGTGGTCTGCTTCGGCTACACCGAGGAGACGACGCGGGGCGAGGAGGTCGTCCACCACAACGCGGCGCTCTGCGTGACCGGCGACGGGGTGCTCGGACGTCACCGCAAGGTGCACCAGCCCGCGGGCGAGGCGCTGGCCTACCGGGCGGGGGAGCGGTTCGGTGCGTTCGACACCCCGGTCGGCCGGCTCGGCATGGTGATCGACTACGACAAGACGTTCCCCGAGTCGGCCCGGTCGCTCGCCCTCGACGGCGCCGACGTCGTCGCCTGCCTCTCGGCCTGGCCGGCGAGCATCACGGACCGCGCGTCCCGTCTGCCTCAGGACCGCCAGTCACGGTTGTTCGACCTGTACGACAGCGCGCGGGCCGCCGAGAACCAGGTCGTGTGGGTGTCCTCGAACCAGACGGGGGTCATGGGCGGCCTGCGGTTCCTCGGCCAGGCCAAGGTCGTCGGCCCGGGCGGGGACGTGCTCGCCCGCACCTGGTCGAAGGGTGCCCTGGCGGTCGCCGAGGTCGACGTCCAGCACGAGATCGCCCGGTCACGCCGGATCCTCCACCACCTCGAGGAGCTGACGCCGAGCAGCTACGTCACCGATCGTCGGGGACGCTGATGCGCGTCGCTCTGCTCACCTACTCGACCAAGCCCCGCGGCGGCGTGGTGCACACCCTCGCCCTGGCCGAGGCGCTGGCCCGCCAGGGCTGCGACGTCGACGTCTGGACCTTGGCGCGCGGAGGTGACCGGACCTTCTTCCGATCCGTCGACCCGGCCGTCGGCGTCCACGCGGTGCCGTTCCCGGAGGTGCCGGCGGAGGGCGTCGGGGCCCGCATCGTCCGCTCGATCGACACGCTGGCCGCCGCGCTCGCCGACGTCTCCTACGACGTGGTCCACGCCCAGGACTGCATCAGCGCCAACGCCGTGCTGGCCGCCGGGCTGCCCTGCCTGCGCACGATCCACCACCTCGACACCTTCACCACCCCCGAGCTGGTGGCCTGCCACGACCGCGCCGTCGTCGAGCCGAGCGGGCACGTCTGCGTGTCGGAGACGGTGGCGATGGAGGTCGCGGCGCAGTTCGGCGTGCGACCGGTGGTCATCCCCAACGGCGTCGACGCCGCGCGCTTCGCTCGCGCGGCCGGGCCGGACGCCGCCGCCTCTCGAGGTCGGTGGCAGGAGGAGCTCGGACCGTACGTGCTCGCGCTCGGCGGCATCGAGCCCCGCAAGGGCAGCATCGACCTGCTGGAGGCCTTCGCGCTCATCCGCCGCCGACGCCCCGAGATGCGCCTGGTGTTCGCGGGCGGCGAGACGTTGTTCGACTACCGCGACTACCGCGCCGCGTTCGACCGGCGGGCGTCCGAGCTCCACCTGCAGCCCGCCCTGCTCGGCGTGGTCGACGACGACGAGCTCCCGTCCCTGGTGGCCGCGGCGTCGGCCATGGCGTTCGTGTCGACCAAGGAGGGCTTCGGTCTCGCCGCGATGGAGGCGCTGGCCGCCGGGGTGCCGGTCGTCGCCCGCGACCTGCCGGTGCTCCGCGAGGTCTTCGGTGACGCCGTCGTCTTCGCCTCGGACCTGATGAGCATCGCGGGATCGCTCGCAGACGTGCTCGAGAACCCGCCCGACCCGGAGGCCGGTCGGGTCCTGGCGCGCTCGTCGTCGTGGGAGGCGGCCGCGTCCGCCCATCTCGACCTCTACGCGCGACACGCAGGGCGGGCATGACGGTCAGCATCGGTCGCGCCCTCGACGTGCTGGCCCAGGAGGCACCCGACGCCGTGGCCGTCCGGCACGGCGACGTCACCATGACCCGACGCGAGCTGGACCTCGACACCACGCGCCTGGCGCGCCGGTGGTCCGACCGGGTGGGCCAGGACGACCTGGTCACCGTCGCGCTGCCGAACGGCCTCGACTTCGTGCGGGCCTGCTTCGCCGCCTGGAAGCTCGGTGCGACCCCACAGCCGTTGTCGACCACGATCGGGGCGGAGGAGCGTGACCGCGTCCTCGAGCTGGCCCGGCCGGCACTCGTGGTCGACCAGCCGATCGGCGTCGTGGACGGCGACGACGCCCCCGTGCCGGACCGGGTCGCGGCGTCGTGGAAGGCCCCGGTCTCGAGCGGGAGCACCGGTCGTCCGAAGCTCGTGCGCGCCGCCGCAGCGGGCACCGTCGACCCGCACGGGCCGGTCGCCGAGTTCGTCCCGCGCGACGCCGTGCAGCTGGTCGCCGGCCCGCTGACCCACGCCGCCCCGTTCGTCTACGCGATGCGGGGCCTGATGACGGGTCACGAGGTGGTGCTGATGTCGGGCTTCGACCCCGACGCGTGGCTCTCCCTCGTCGCCGAGCACCGGGTGACCTGGGGGATGCTCGTCCCGACGATGATGCACCGCATCCACCGACTGGGTCAGGACCGTCTCGACGCCGCCGACGTCTCGTCGCTGGACTCGGTGCTGCACCTCGGGGCGCGGTGTGCGCCCTGGCTCAAGCGCGCTTGGATCGACTGGCTGGGGCCCGACCGGGTCGTCGAGGTCTACGCCGGGACCGAGTCCCAGGGGATCGCGACGATCTCGGGACGGGAGTGGCTCGACCACCCGGGGTCGGTCGGTCGGGGCTGCGGCGGCTCCCGGTTCCGCGTGGTCCGGCCGGACGGGTCGGACTGCGACCCCGGCGAGGTCGGCGAGATCGTCATGCGTCGGGACGCGCCCACGTACGAGTACGTCGGCGCCCGACCGCAGGTGCGCGACGGCTGGCACACCCTGCGCGACAGCGGCCACCTCGACGCCGACGGGTACCTCTACGTCGGCGACCGCCTGGACGACGTCATCGTGACGGCCGGGGGACCGGTGCAGCCCGCCGACGTCGAGCAAGTGCTCGATGCCCACCCGGACGTGGCTGGATCCGTGGTCGTCGGACGTCCCGACGAGGAGCGCGGCGAGGTGGTGCATGCCGTCGTGCAGACCACCGCGAGCGTCGCGGAGCTGACCAGGTGGGTCGCCGGTCGGCTCGACCGGGAGAAGCGCCCACGCTCATGGGAGGTTGTCACGGAGTCGCTCCGGTCCGACACCGGGAAGGTGCGGCGGCGCGACTGGCGGGAGCGGTACGTCACCGCGGGGGCGCAGCGGGGCGACCGTCGCGGCGAAAGTGACGAAAGTCCTGCAGCGCCCGGGACCTTCGCCTAGGCTCGCACCGACGTCGTGCCGGGAGGCACTGGGAGAGGCGTCACGGGAGATCATCGTGTGGAGTCGTGTCAGCGCTGCCGTCGTGGGAGCCGTGCTCGTGGTGGGACTGCTCGGCGTGCCCGCGGAGGCGGCCGCCAAGCCGTCGAAGGTCGGGCTCATCACCTTCACGGGTGCGAGCCTCAGCGGGACCAAGGCGTCGCTCTCGCTGCGCTGGCCCGCGGCCCGCAACGCCAGGTCGTACGAGCTGTTCATCTCGCCGTCCTACAGCGGCGTGCTGAAGGCCAAGGTCTACAAGCGCACCAGCAAGACGTCGATCACCCTCGCGGGACTGAAGCGGGGCGCGACGTACTTCATCACCGTCCGCGGCGTGAACGGCTCGACGAAGGGCGCCCGCGCCTCGCGGGTGGGACGGACGACGATCGTCTCGCAGGGATCCGGCGCCCACGCGCCTCGGAGCGTGACGACGTGGAACCTGTGCACGGAGAAGTCGGGCTGTGTCTCCGGAGGCGGAGCGTGGTCGCGTCGCCAGGCGGCCTTCCAGGCCTTCGTGAAGGCCCGCAAGCCCTCCGTGCTCGCCCTCCAGGAGTCCAAGGTGCTCGCCTCCGGACGTCCGACCGCCGTGCCCGACTACACCCGCGCGGCCTACTACTCCAGCAAGTCCTTGTTCCTGGACTCCTCCGTCTACGGCGTGGTGACCAAGGGCGACACCACCCGCGACGAGATCGATGGCACCCTGCGCGAGTGCCGCGAGGCCGACGACGGACGGTACGGCTGCTTCTCGCTCGGTGGAGGCAAGTACGCGGTGTGGGCCGAGGTCGAGGACCTGGCCACGGGCCAGCACGTGATCTACGTGAGCGTGCACCTCACGAGCGGCAAGAGCGACGCGGCAGCGAGGACGCGCCGGACCGAGGTGACCAGGCTGGTCGACGCTGTCGCGAAGGCCAATCCCGACGGTCTGCCCGTCGTGCTGGCGGGTGACTGGAACAGCCACCGCAACCGGTCGAACGACTGGCAGGCCTCGGTGCTCCGCGCAGCGGGGTATCGCGACGCCTTCGACCTCGCCCGCAGCGTGGGCCGTCAGCACCACAACAGCTACAACGACTGGGAGACCTCCCCGACCACGTCGGTGACCTGGGGCGACCACGTCGACAAGGTGTGGGTCGTGCCCGGTCGGTCGGTCGTGAGCCGCTGGGAGAACGCGGCGCCGATGGCGGGGACCCGCTACGCCGCGCCGCTGGTCTCCGACCACAACCCGGTGCTGGTGCGCGTCTCGCTCGACTGACGGAGCGCGCGCACGGCCCATATTGCATCGTCCGCGATGTAATCTGGCCCGATGACCGATCCCACGGTGTCCGACCTGCTCTGCTTCGACCTGTACTCCACCTCGCGCCAGATGACGGCCGCGTACCGGCCCATCCTGGACGAGCACCACCTGACGTACCCCCAGTACCTGGTCCTGCTGGCGCTGTGGGAGCGGGACGGACAGAGCGTCAAGGACCTGGCGGCGCGTCTGCACCTCGACTACGGCACGCTGTCGCCGCTGGTGAAGCGGTTGGAGGCGCACGGACGCGTGGTGCGCGCGCGCAACCCCGCCGACGAGCGGTCCACCCTCGTGACCCTCACCGAGGAGGGCGCCGCGCTGAGGCCCCTCGCTGCGCGCATCTACGCCCACGGCGCCGAGATCCTCGACATGAGCGAGGCCGACCTCGTGACGCTGCGGCGGCTCGTCGGCACCGTGCGGGAGCGCCTGAGCGCGGCCGCGGGAGCCTGAGCGCATGGAGCCCGAGCGCCTCGACCTCGTCCGGTCCGTCGTCCTCTTCGTCCTGGCGGCCGTCGCCGAGATCGGCGGTGCATGGCTGGTGTGGCAGGGCGTCCGCGAGAACCGCGGCCTGCTGTGGATCGGTGCCGGCTTCGTCGCGCTGGGGATCTACGGCCTGGTGGCGACCCTGCAGCCCGATGCGAACTTCGGCCGGATCCTCGCCGCGTACGGCGGCGTGTTCGTGGCCGGCTCGCTGCTGTGGGGCATGCTCGTCGACGGCTTCCGGCCCGACCGCTGGGACGTGCTCGGTGCCACGGTCTGTCTCGTGGGGGTCGCGGTGATCATGTACGCACCCCGCGAAGCCTGACCCGCGCCGCGTCCGGGCGGCGTCGGACGGCAGGATGGTCGCGTGAGTGAACTCGCCGCCGATGCAGACCTCGCTGTCAGGCTCGTCACGGAGGCCGCCGCGCTGGCCGCCCGGATGCGGGCGGGCTCCGACCTCGACGTGCGCAGCAAGACCTCCGTCTCCGACGTGGTCACGGCGGCCGACCACGCCGCCGAGGCGCTCGTCGTCGAGGCGCTGCGGGCGGAGCGGCCGGACGACGGGCTGCTGGGCGAGGAGGGCACGGACGAGACCGGTTCGTCCGGCCGCCGCTGGGTGATCGATCCCGTGGACGGCACCTACAACTTCGCCAGTGGCTCGGACTACTGGTGCTCCGCCGTCGCCCTCGTCGACGGCGACGAGCTGCTCCTCGGAGCGGTGGCCCACGCGCGGGACGGGGTGCTCGTCGGAGGTCCCGGGACGCCCACCACCTGGAACGGTCGCGAGGTCGGACCCATGGCCGACGACGAGATCCGCCTGGTCGGCGCGGCCACCTACCTGCACCCGGGCAACGTGGGCGACGCGCACGTGCGCGACCCGTTCCTGCGTGCCGCGGCGCTCCCGGCCACCCTGCGCATGCACGGCTCGGGGTCGATGGACCTCGTCGGCGTGGTGACCGGACGACTCGGTGCCTGGTTCCAGCACAGCACCCCCGCGTGGGACTGGCTGCCCGGTGCCGCGCTCGTCAGGGGTGCTGGTGGCGTGGCGGAGCAGGTGGCGGTCGACGGGCTCACCTGGTCGGTGGCCGGTGGGCGCCGGAGCGTGACCGCCCTCCGAGGCGCGCTGGAGGCGGCGCCGTGACGGCCGGGGCCCGTGCGGAGCGAGCCGTCGCGGTGTTCTGCGGATCCAGCCTCGGGTCCGACGCGGCGTACGGCGACGCGGCCGCCCAGGTGGGCCGCACGCTCGCCGAGCGCGGCGTCACGGTGGTCTACGGCGGTGGCCGGGTGGGACTCATGGGGGCCGTGGCCGACGCCGCGCTGTCCGCCGGTGGCCGGGTGGTCGGCGTCATCCCGCAGTCGCTGCACGCGCGAGAGCTCGCGCACACGGGCGTCACCGAGCTGCACGTGGTCGAGACGATGCACGAGCGCAAGCTGCGGATGTCCGAGCTGGCCGACGCGTTCCTCGCCCTCCCCGGCGGCGCCGGCACGCTCGAGGAGATCGCCGAGCAGTGGACGTGGGCCCAGCTCACCATCCACGCGAAGCGGTGCGGCTTCCTCGACGTCAACGGCTTCTGGTCCCCGATCCGCCTGATGCTCGACCGGATGGTCGCCGAGGGCTTCGTCCGCCCGGAGCAGCAGGACATCGTCACGGTCGACGACGACCTGGAGCGCCTGCTCGCCCGCCTCGCCGAGCCGCCGGGCTGGACCGACAAGTGGGGCGGCGCGCTGCCGACCCCGACGCCGTGAGCGACCTGTCTCCGTCACCGCCCGACCGACCCGTCATCGAGGTCGTCGCGGCGCTGGTGAGCGGTCCGGACGGCCGTACCCTGCTCGTGCGCAAGCGCGGCACGGGTCTGTTCATGAACCCGGGCGGCAAGCCCGAGCCGGGTGAGGCGCACGTGGCGGCACTGCGCCGCGAGCTGGCCGAGGAGCTGGGCCTCGACGTGGCCGCCGACGCGCTCGATCCCCTCGCCACGATCCGCACCGTGGCGGCCAACGAGCCCGGTCACGACCTCCTCGCGCACTGCTTCACGCTGCGTCTGGACGATCCTCGGCACGCTGCGGCCGCAGAGATCGAGGAGGCGCGGTGGGTCGACCCCGCCGACCCGGACGTCGCGCTCGCTCCCTTGGCCTCGGACCACCTCCTGCCGTGGCTGGTCCGGGGGCTCTGAGCCGGTCGGTCTCACCGGCCCCGGAAGCGGTCCATCTCGCGGCGTTCACGCTTGGTCGGGCGACCGGCCCCTCGCTCACGTCGGGGCATCACGAGGCGTTCCTCGCGGGGCGGAGGGGGAGGCGAGTGATCGGTGTAGCACTCGACGGCGACGGCCGCACCGACCCGCTTGAGCAGCACCCTGCGGACCACGACGACACGGGGACCGCCGGGCGTGGTGGCCTCGACGCGGTCACCGACGTGCACGGCCTGCGACGGCTTGGCGCGCTTGCCGTTGACGTGCACCTGGCCGCCCTTGCACGCGGTCGTGGCGGCCGACCGCGAGCCGAACAGCCGCACCGACCACACCCACACGTCGGCGCGCACGCTCGTCGGCTCCACCCGTCCAGCGTAGATCCCGGGATCTAGGCTGGAGCCATGACACGACCCGACGAGGCGGAGACCATCGAGATCACCGGCGAGATGATCCGGCTCGGGCAGCTGCTGAAGTTCGCCGACGTCGCCGAGTCGGGGGCCCAGGCCGGTGAGCTGGTCGCCTCGGGCGACGTGCGCGTCGACGGCGAGGTCGAGACCCGGCGCGGACGTCAGCTGCACGCCGGTTCGGTGGTGACGATCGCGACCCCGCAGGGTGCGCGGGTGCTGCGTGTCGAGACGGGCTCCGGCGACGGCGACGTCGACGTGCCCTGGTGAGCCGCACCGTGGAGGTCGTCGCCGACCGGGACCGGCCCGGCGCCGCCACCGTGCGCGTCGACGGCACGGAGCAGTCGTACGTCGACCTGGACGATCCCACCCGCCTGGAGTTCGACTACGTGCGTCGCATGGCCGACGTCGTCGACACCTCGTGGCCGGCCGGCGAGCAGGTGCGCTCGCTGCACGTCGGGGGAGCGGGCATGACGCTCGCGCGGTACGTGGCCGTCACCCGCCCCCGCTCGCGCCAGCTGGTGCTCGAGCCCGACGCCGCCCTCACCGAGCTGGTGCGCCGCGAGCTGCCGCTGCCCGAGCGCAGCGGCATCCGCGTGCGGCCGCAGGACGGTCGCGCCGGCGTGGCCAGCCTGCGCGACGAGGCCTACGACCTGGTGGTGGTCGACGCCTTCGACGGCGCCCGCGTGCCGGCCGACCTGGTGACCCGCGAGTGGTACGCCGACGTCGCGCGCGTGGCGGGCTCCAGCGGGATCGTCCTGCTGAACCTCGCCGACCGGGCTCCGTTCGGCTTCGTGCGCAACGCGCTGCGGGCGATCGAGACATCGCTCCCGCACCTGCTCGTGAGCGCCGAGCCGGCCACCTTGAAGGGACGACGCCACGGCAACGTGCTGGTGGTCGCGTCCCGGTGCCCGGTCGATCCGGGCCCGCTCTCGCGTCGTGCGGCCAGCTCGCCGTTCCCCTACCGGGTCCTCGACACCGCGCAGGTCCGGGACAGGCTCGCCGGGGGAGAGGCCTTCACCGACGAGCGCACCGAGCCCTCACCCGCACCGCCCGGCGGGGCGACGTTCTTCTCCTGAGGCCCCGAGGAGTGCTCAGACGAGCCGCTCGCGCCACGCGGCGGGATCGCCCACCTGGAAGGCGGCGGCGTCGCCGAGCCCTTCGCGCTCCCACGTGACCACCAGCAGGTCCTGGCCGGACGAGCGGCCCATGAACGTCCGTGAGACGGACGCGGACGTGACGGTGTCCCGCGGGACCACCACGTCGCGGCCGGCCACGAGGGTGACGAACGCCAGGTGCTCGGGCCCGAGCAGCAGCGAGCCGATGCCACGGACCTGGGTCTGACGGTCCGACGCCACGGCGAAGAGGACGGCCTGCTCCGTGTGCTCGGGGCGGAGCTCGGCCACCCGACGCCGGTGCTGGCGGCGCAGACGCACCACGCGGACGACGGCCGCCGCGACCAGCAGCAGGACGAGACCCGCCACCAGGCCGAGCACCGTCAGCAGGACGTCCATGCCGGTCCGCTCAGGCCTTGAGCGCGCGCTCGAGCGCGTCGACCGCGTGGTCGATCTCGTCGCGCGTGATGACCAGCGGGGGAGCGATGCGCAGGGTCCGCTCGTGCGTCTCCTTGCACAGCACGCCCTCGTCGCGCAGCGCCATGGACACCTCGCGTCCGGTCTTGGCCATCGGGTCGATGTCGACGCCCGCCCAGAGTCCGCGGCCCCGGACCTCGGCGACGCCCTGGCCGACGAGGGCCTGCAGGCGGTCGTGCAGATGGCGACCGAGGTCGGCGGAACGCTCCTGGAACTCCCCGGACGCCAGCAGCTGCACGACGGCGCGCCCGACGGCACAGGCCACCGGGTAGCCGCCGAAGGTCGAGCCGTGCTGGCCGGGCTTGAGCACTCCCAGGACGTCGGCGCGGCCGACCACGGCCGAGACCGGGATGATCCCTCCGCCGAGCGCCTTGCCGAGCGTGTAGAGGTCGGCGCGGACGTCCTCGTGGTCCAGCGCGAACAGGCGTCCGGTGCGGGCCAGGCCCGACTGGATCTCGTCGGCGATCAGCAGCACCTGGTTCTCGGTGCACGCCTCGCGGACGTCGGCCCAGAATCCCTCGGGCGGGACCACGACGCCGGCCTCGCCCTGGATCGGCTCCATGAGCACGGCCGCCGTGTTCGGGCCGATCGCGTCGCGCACCGCCTGGGCGTCGCCGTAGGGCACCGTGACGAAGCCGGGGGTGAAGGGACCGTAGTTGTCGTGCGCGGCCGGGTCGTCGGAGAACGAGACGATCGTGGTGGTGCGACCGTGGAAGTTGTTCGTGGCCACGATGATCTCGGCGGCGTCGAAGGCCACTCCCTTGACCTCGTACGCCCACTTGCGGGCCACCTTGATGGCCGACTCCACCGCTTCGGCGCCCGTGTTCATGGTGAGCACCATCTCGGTGCCGGTGAGCTCGGCGAGCTCGCGGCAGAACGCCCCGAACTGGTCGTTGTGGAAGGCCCGCGAGGTGAGCGTGAGCCGGTCGATCTGCTCGTGCGCGGCCCGGACGAGGTCGGGGTGGCGGTGACCGAAGTTGAGAGCCGAGTAGCCGGAGAGGAAGTCGAGGTAGCGCGTGCCCTCGACGTCGGTGACCCAGGCGCCCTCGGCCTCGGCGATCACGACGGGCAGCGGGTGGTAGTTGTGCGCCCCCCACTGGTCGTCGAGCGCGATGATCCCTGCGGTGGTCTGCGTGTCGGACATGGCCACCACGGTAACGGCCGCCGCCAGGTCGCCGATGCCCCTGGCCTAGGGTCGTGCCGTGTCGATGATGCCCACCGTCAGCCCGCGGGGCGCCGCCGTGCGTGCGCTCCGGTCGGTGCTGGTGGGCCTGACCGTGGCCCTGTGCGGCGCCACGGCGCACGTGGGTGCCGGGGGAGAGGTCGGGGCAGGAGCCCTGCTCACGGTCGCGGTCGTCGCCTCGGCGACCACCGCACTCCTGGCCGGACGGCGGCTCACGACCGGCCAGCTCGTCGGTCTGCTGGCGCTCGGCCAGGTGGGTCTGCACGTCCTGGGGTCCGGATCGGGTCCGCACGACGCCTCGATGGTCCTCACGCACGTGGTGGCCACGGGCATCAGCCTGCTGGCGCTGCGCCACGCCGAGGACCTCTGGTGGCGTCTGGCCGACGCCGTCGGCGACGTGCTGGCTGTCCCGCAGGTCGTGCCCGTGCCTGTCGTCGACCACGTCGTCCGGGTGACGACGACCGTCCACCGCGGTCGTCGGGTGGTCCGGACGGTCAGGAGCCGCGCGCCGCCCTCGGCGGCGTGAGCGACCCGACCGTCCTGCACCACCCGTTCCTGCACCACCCGGAGGTTTCTTCATGTCCATGCACCACTCGCGTCTG
Organism: Aeromicrobium sp. Leaf289; assembly: GCF_001423335.1. Taxonomy (NCBI): domain Bacteria; kingdom Bacillati; phylum Actinomycetota; class Actinomycetes; order Propionibacteriales; family Nocardioidaceae; genus Aeromicrobium; species Aeromicrobium sp. Leaf289. The sequence continues at coordinate 43,904 of NZ_LMNK01000001.1, forward strand.
CCTGTCCGGCTGACCGCCGCTCCACTCGTGACCGCCGCCGCCGTCCTCGCCCTCGCGGGACCGGCCTCGGCCCACGTGTCCGTCTCCTCTCCCGACGCCGCGCGCGAGGGGTACGGCAAGGTCGTGTTCCGCGTCCCCACCGAGTCCGACACGGCCGACACCACGAAGCTCGTCGTCACCCTCCCCGCCGACACCCCGTTCCTCCACCTCACCGCGCAGCCCAAGCCGGGGTGGAAGGTCTCCATGCAGGAGGGCACGCTGCCCGAGCCCGTGGAGGTCGACGGCACCGAGATCACCGAGGCCGTCCGCACGGTCACCTGGACCGCCGAGGGTGACGGCATCGCACCCGGTGAGTTCGACGAGTTCGCCCTCTCCGGCGGCCCCTTCCCCGACGCCGACTCGGTCCGGTTCGCCGCCGAGCAGACGTACGACGACGGCGAGGTCGTCGACTGGGACCAGGTGCAGCAGGGCGACGAGGAGCCCGAGAAGCCCGCCCCGACCCTCACCCTCCTCGCTGCCTCCGCCGACGCCCACGGCTCCGGTGGCCACGGGGCGGGTGCAGACACCGACGAGGCCTCGAGCGCGAGCGACGACCAGGGAGGCTCCGACACATGGAGCAGGGTGCTCTCCGCTGCAGCGCTCGCCGTCGCCGCGCTCGCCCTGCTGGGTGTCGTGCGGCAGGATCGACGCCGTGCGTAGATCTGTCGGTCCTCTCCTTGCGGCGCTCGTCGCGGCCCTCGTGGTCGCGGTGCCCCTGCCGGCGAGCGCGCACGCCGCGCTCGTCGGCACGGACCCGCGCGACGGCGCCGTGCTGGAGACGGCGCCGGCGTCGGTCACCCTCGAGTTCAACGAGCCGGTGACCCGCTCCGAGCTCGTGCTGACCGCGCCCGACGGGTCGCGCGTGCCCCTCGAGGTGTCCGCGCGCGACCGCGAGGTGACCGGCAGCGTCGGCGCGGACGCCGAGGCCCAGCGCGGCACGTACACCATCGCGTTCCGGGTGGTCTCGGCCGACGGGCACCCGATCGCCGGGACGTCGGAGTTCGAGACCACGTCGGGCCGGGCCGTCGAGCAGGTGGACCAGGTGCAGGACGACGAGTCGTTCCTGCACCGTCACGCCGAGCACCTCTGGTGGGCCGTCGGTGGTGGCCTGGTGGCCGTCGGCCTCATCCTGTGGCCGCTCCTCCGCCGACGCAGCGAGGTCGACTCGTGAGCGTCCTGCGGTCGAGCGCGGCGGCGTTCCTCGTCGCCGCCGCGGCCTGCGTCGCCGCCCTGAGCCTGGGCGGCGGCGCGCCCCAGCCCGTGCCCGAGGGTCTGCCCGACCCCGGGCAGCTGGTCGGGTGGGGCCTGCCGCTGCTCAGCGTCGTCTCCGACGCCCTGCTGGTCGTGCTCATCGGCCTGCTGCTCGCCGCGGTGTTCCTCCTGCCGTCGTCGAGCGACGTCGTGCAGGGCCTCAGCGTCGACGCCGTCCGTGGGGCCGCCCGCGCAGCCGCGGCGTGGTCGGTCGTGGGTGTCGCGCTGTACGTCCTCACCGTCGCGGACGTCTTCGCCCGCACGATCGGGTCGATCACCTTCCCTCTGCTCACCGAGCTGGCGACCACGTCCACGGGCGGCGTGGTCCTGCTCCAGGTGGTGGTCGGTGCCGTGGCCTGGGGCGTCCTGCGGTGGACGATCTCCGTCCGTGCCCTGGCGGTCGGCCTCGGCATCGTCCTCGCCTCCCTCGTGCCCGTCTCCTTCGCGGGTCACTCGGCGCAGTCGGGGTCCCACGACCTCGCGGCCCTGAGCCTGCTGCTCCACCTGGTCGGCGTCTGCCTGTGGGTCGGCGGCCTCGTCGCCCTGACCTGGGTGGCGTGGCGGGGGAGCAAACGACTCACGCCCGCGCTCCGTCGCTTCTCCAGCCTCGCGCTGTGGGCCTTCGTGATCGTCGGGGTCTCGGGCGTGGTGAACGCCGCCGTACGCCTGCGCAGCGTCTCCGACGTCGTCGGCACCGGGTACGGGCAGCTCGTCATCGCCAAGGTCGTGGCACTCGTGCTGCTCGGCTGGTTCGGCTGGGTCCAGCGGCGACGCCTCGCGGACCGCGACGCGGGTTTCCTGCCGATCGCCGCTTCCGAGGTGCTGCTGATGGCGGCGACGATCGGGCTGGCCGTGGCGTTGTCGCGCACCCCGACCCCGGTCGGCGACGTGCTGACCTCCCCGGCGCAGGAGCTGCTCGGCGGACCGCTGCCGCCGGCTCCCGACGCGCTGCGCCTCGCCTGGGGGTGGTCCGCCAACGGTCTCGGACTGACGATCGTCGCGCTCGGCGCCGCGCTGTACCTCCGTGGTCTGTGGACGCTGCGCCGTCGTGGGGTCCACTGGCCGGTGGGCCGCACGATCTCCTGGTTCGTCGGGCTGCTCGTCGTGGCCTGGAGCACCGTCGGTGGACTGGGGGAGTACTCGCACGTGCTGTTCAGCGCCCACATGGTCTCCCACATGCTGCTCTCCATGGTGGCGCCGATCTTCCTGGTGCTCGCCGCGCCGGTGACCCTCGCCCTGCGCACCCTCCCGGGCCCGCGCCAGCCGGGTGACGTCTCGCCGCGCACCCTGCTGACGTCGTTCCTGCACTCACGGCTCATGGCGTTCCTGACCCACCCCGTCGTGGGTCCGGCCCTGTTCGTCGGCAGCCTCTACGCGCTGTACTTCACCCCGTTGTTCGGGTTCCTCATGCGCGAGCACTGGGGCCACACGGCGATGGAGGTGCACTTCCTGCTGGTGGGCTCGCTGTTCTACTACGTGATCATCGGCGTCGACCCCTCGCCGCGACGCCTCCCGCCGCTCGCGCGGTTCGGCGTCATGCTCGTGACGTTGCCGTTCCACGCGTTCTTCTCGATCGCGATCATGTCGTCGGCGACCGTCCTCGCGCAGTCGTACTGGACGACGCTCGAGCGGCCCTACAGCACCGACCTGCTGGCCGACCAGTACCTCGGCGGCAGCATCTCGTGGGCGCTCGGCGAGGTCCCGCTGATCCTGGTGATGATCGCCCTGCTCGCGCAGTGGTTCCGCTCCGACCAGCGGGAGGCCCGGCGCCTCGACCGGGCGGCCGACCGCGACGGCGACGCCGAGCTCGCGGCGTACAACGCCCGGCTCCAGGACCTCGCCGCCCACGGCAAGCGGCGCGACCCGGACGCCTGACGGCCCGCCCTCGGCCCGGACGCCCACGTCCTGCACGCACCGGGGCCCCGCACCGAACTCGGTGCGGGGCCCCGGTGACGAGGGGGAACAGGTCCTCAGAAGATGACCTGGCCGCCGCTCGTGGCTGCCGTGAAGCGCTCCTGGGCGTCGGCCCAGTTCGCGATGTTCCAGAACGCCTTGACGTAGTCGCCCTTGACGTTGAGGTAGTCGAGGTAGAACGCGTGCTCCCACATGTCGAGCTGGGAGACCGGGATCAGCGTGGCCGGGATGTTGGCCTGCTGGTCGTACAGCTGCACGATGACGAGCTTCTGTCCGAGCGTGTCCCAGGCCGTGATGGCCCAGCCCGAGCCCTGGATGCCCAGGGCCGTGGCCTCGAACTGCGCCCGGTAGGCGTCGAACGAGCCGAAGTTGTCGTCGATGGCCGCGGCGAGCTCGCCGGTCGGCTTGTCGCCGCCGTCGGGGGACAGGTTCTTCCAGAAGATCGAGTGGTTGATGTGACCACCGAGGTTGAACGCGAGGTTCTTCTCGAGCAGGTTGATCGTGTCGTACGACCCGGCCGCGCGGGACTCCTCGAGCTTCTCGAGGGCCGTGTTGAGGCCGTTCACGTAGTTCTGGTGGTGCTTGCTGTGGTGCAGCTCCATGATCTTGCCGGAGATGTGCGGATCGAGTGCGCCGTAGTCGTAGGGCAGCTCGGGCAGGGTGTAGTCGGCCACGCGTCCTCCTAGGTCGGGGCACACGTGGTGCCCGCGGTTTCGAATCTGGTCGTGCTCGTTCAGTCTGTCAGTCGCTCCCGCACGCGCAAGAGCGGCCCGCCATGCGGACGCGGGGAGCTTTCGTCGCGCCGGTCCGGGACGTCCCCGTCCGTGCGGTGCGATGCCCTAGGCTGATCCCCGCGATGACGGAGCAGCAGGAGGATCGACGTGGGTGAGGACAGGGTCCTGACGATCCCGAACCTGCTCAGCGTGGTTCGGATCGTCCTGCTGCCGGTCTTCCTCTGGCTGGTCCTCGTGCCCGAGGCCGACGTGCTGGCCCTGCTCGTGCTCGTGGTCTCCGGCATCACCGACTACCTCGACGGCAAGCTCGCCCGGCGCCTCAACCAGACCTCGAAGATCGGCGCGATCCTCGACCCCGTCGCCGACCGGCTCTACATCCTCGCCGTGGTCGTCGGGCTCGCGCTGCGCGACATCATCCCGTGGTGGCTGGCGGTCATGCTGCCCCTGCGCGACGTCTTCCTGTTCAGCCTGGTGCCGTTCCTGCGCACCCGGGGCTACAGCTCCCTGCCGGTGCACTTCCTCGGCAAGGCCGCCACGGCGGGCCTGCTCTACGCCTTCCCGCTCCTGCTGCTGGGCGACGGCAGCGGCACGGTCGCCGACCTCGCCGACGTCTTCGGCTGGGCCTTCGCCATCTGGGGCGTGGGTCTCTACTGGTGGGGCGGGGTGCTGTACGCCTTCCAGGTGCGCCGGCTGCTGGCCACCACCGAGCGCGTCCCGCGCTGAGGTCGCTGGGTGTCCGCCGTCCGTCCCGCCGAGAACCTGCTGGAGCAGGTGGCCGAGAACGCGCTCGACGACGACTACTACGTCGTGCGGGCGGGGGAGCCGTACGGCGACCGCTCCGCGACGACACCCGCGGTCGGTGTCGTGGTGGCGGTCCTCGCGGCGCTGCTGACCATCACGGCGGTCCAGACGCAGAACGACCGGCCCGGGTCCGACCTCGAGCGGCGCACCCTCGCCGCCGACGTGGCCGACCGGCGTGACGTCCTGGCCGCCCGTCAGGGTGCCGCCGAGGCGTTGCGCGACCAGGTCGCAGCGCTCCAGGGCGGCGCCGGCCCCGAGACGTCGACCGACGTCGCCTCCGACACGGTGCTCGCCGGGGGCAGGGCGCTGCGTGGCACGGCGCTCGTGGTGACCATGACGGGCAGCCCGGACGGCGAGCGCGCGGGTCGCCTGACGGTGCAGGACCTGCTGACCGTGGTGAACGGGCTCTGGTACGCCGGTGCGGAGGCGATCTCGGTGGGTGGCCAGCGCCTCACGTCGGAGTCGGCGATCAGCAGCATCGACGGCAACCTCACCGTCAACTTCTCGCGCATCGAGGTCCCGGTGCGCATCGTCGCCCTGGGCGACGGCGCCTCCCTGCGCTCCCGGCTGGAGTCCAACCCGGCGGGACGGTACCTCGCGGGTCGGGCCGACAGCGTCGGCATCTCCGTGGGCATGGCACCATCGGACGACGAAGAGGTGCCGTCCGCGCCCGAGGAGCAGACTGGCCTGCGCCGCGCCGAGCCTCTGCCGGCGTCGGCGGACGACGCGCGAGGGGAGGGCTGAGCATGATCCCGGTGCTCGGACTCGTGGTGGGCGTGGCGCTCGGGCTGTTCCTGCAGCCGGAAGTGCCGTTGTGGCTGCAGCCGTACCTGCCCATCGCGATCGTCGCCGCCCTCGACGCCGTCGTCGGCGCCCTGCGCGCGCTCGGGGAACGACGCTTCGACGACCGGGTCTTCGTGGTCTCCTTCATCTCCAACGTGTTCATCGCCGGCTTCATGGTCTTCCTCGGCGACCAGCTCGGCGTGGGCTCGCAGCTGTCGACCGGCGTGATCGTGGTGCTGGGCATCCGCATCTTCGCCAACGCGGCGGCCATCCGGCGCAGGATCTTCCATGCCTGAGCCCGACGACGCCGCGCCCGTCGCCCAGGAGTCCGGCAACCGGTTCGCGTCGCAGGCCGTGGTGGCCCTGCTCGTGGGCGCCCTCGCCTTCGGTGTCACCGTCCAGGTCCGTCAGGACGACTCGACCGACTTCGGGTCCTTGCGGGGGATCGAGCTCGTCGAGCTGCTCAAGTCGGTGGACGTCGCGAACGAGCGCCTCGCGGCCCAGATCGACGACCTGACCGCCACCCGCGACCGGCTCCTGAGCTCGCGCGGCGACTCCGGCGAGGCCGAGGACGTGGCGCGCCAGCGGGCCGAGCAGCTCGCCGTGCTCGCCGGCTCGATCGGTGCCACGGGCCCCGGCGTCCGGCTCAGCATCGACGACGCCGACGGCGTGGTCGACGCGGGACTGGTGCTCGACGTGCTCCAGGAGCTGCGCGAGGCGGGGGCCGAGGCGATCGTCGTGAACGAGACCGCCCGCGTCGTGGCGCAGACCTACGTGCTCGACGACGAGGACGGCCTGCGCATCGGAGGTCGCCAGGTCACCAGCCCGTACGTGATCGACGTCATCGGGGATCCCGGCACCCTGGACGAGGCGGCGTCGTTCCGCGGCGGCATCATCGACATCCTCCGCGCCCGCGGCGCCCAGGCCTCGGTGGCCCGGCGCGACACCATCACCATCACGGCCCTGGCTGACGTGAAGACCCCCGAGTACGCTCGTCCCGACGTCGGCGGCTCGTGAACCGGCCCCAGCTGATCTCACGACCCCACCCCACCACGACAGCACTGACCAGGAGCGACGCGTGATCCCTGAGGACCTGTACTACAGCGAAGAGCACGAGTGGGTGCGCGTCGAGGGCGACGTCCTCGTCGTGGGGATCACCGACTTCGCGCAGGACCAGCTCGGCGACATCGTGTTCGTCGACCTCCCCGACGTCGGCGACGACGTCCAGTCCGGGTCCGTCGTGGGCGAGCTCGAGTCCACGAAGTCGGTCAGCGACATCTTCTGCCCGGTCGACGGCGAGGTGGTGGCCCGCAACGAGAGCCTCGACGGGGCGTCGGAGGTCATCAACTCCGATCCCTACGGCGAGGGCTGGCTGTTCAAGGTCCGCCCCGCCGACGATGACCCCACCGAGGCCCTGCTCGGCCCCGAGCAGTACACCGCTCTCGTCTCGTCCTGACCTTCGCGGAGGGGCCCTGGGCGACCGTCCACGGGTGCTAGGTTGGACACCTGAACCTCGACCTCGGGGTCAGACATGGTCCCACCGTCCAGCCCACGCCCAGCACACGTACAGCCAGGAGTGATCCGATGTCCTCGCCCGGTCCCGAGCACGGCAACATCCCGGACGAGACGACGCACATCCCGTTGATCGACGCCGACACCGAGGAGATGTCGTCGACCGACGTCGCCGCGGTCGAGAACCTGCCGCTGGGCAGCGCGATGCTGCTCGTCCAGCGTGGTCCGGGTGCCGGTGCACGGTTCCTGCTCGACACCGAGAAGGTCTCGGTCGGGCGTCACCCCGACAGCGACATCTTCCTCGACGACATCAGCGTCTCGCGGCGTCACGCCGTGTTCGCCCGCGCGGGCCAGGGCTACGTCGTGAGCGACCTCGGCAGCCTGAACGGCACCTACGTGAACCGCGACCGCATCGACGGCGACATCACGCTCGGCGGCGGCGACGAGGTCCAGATCGGCAAGTACCGGCTCATCTACTTCGCCGGCGCGCAGCGAGGCCAGGCGTGACCCAGCCGCTGCCCGAGCTCGCGCGGCTCGGCATCGGCAAGGTCCTCGCCGAGCTCCGCGAGGAGTTCCCGTCGCTCACGATCAGCAAGATCCGCTACCTCGAGCGCGAGGGTCTGCTGGAGCCCGAGCGGACCCCCTCGGGCTATCGCAAGTTCTCCTTCGACGACGTGGAGCGGCTGCGCTTCGTGCTGCGCCAGCAGAAGCGGTACTGGCCCCTGAGCGCGATCCGTCAGGCCCTCGACGAGATGGACCGAGGTCTGGTCCCGCAGACCGACATCGACGGCAACATCCGCGTGCCCGACGTCTCGAGCGACGCCGACGGCCTGCCGACGCCCGCGGCGTTCCTGGAGGGACGCAGCCGGGTGCGGCTGAGCCGGGCGGAGGTGCTCGAGAGCTCCGGCGCCACCGAGGAGCTGCTCGAGCAGGTCGAGCAGCACGGGCTGCTGGCCCGCCGACCCGGCCAGAGCGCCTACGACGGCGACGACCTCGTCGTCGTCGACGCGGTGGTCCGGCTGGCGGCCCTCGGGGTCGAGCCGCGCCACCTGCGCGCGGTCGTCACCGCCGCCGAGCGCGAGTCCGACCTGCTGGCCCGCGTGGTGCCCGAGCGTCGTCGGCGGGAGGACAAGGCCGCCGCTGCCGAGCAGCTCGGTGAGCTCGCGGCCCTCACCATGCGCCTGCACACCGTTCTCCTGCGCCACCACCTCCGGGACTGACGCCGTGCGTGAGCTCGACGTGGTCGGCGTCCGGGTGGAGATGCCCACGAACCAGCCGCTCGTGCTGCTGCGCGAGAGCGACGGCGTGCGCTACCTTCCGATCTGGATCGGTGCCGTCGAGGCGTCGGCCATCGCCTTCGCCCAGCAGGGTGACGCGACGCCCCGCCCCCTGACGCACGAGCTGATGCAGCGGGTGGTGGAGGTGCTGGGCGACGAGCTCGACGAGGTGCGCATCACCGACGTGCAGGACGGCGTCTTCTTCGCCTCGCTCGTCTTCGGCTCGGGCGCGACGGTCGACGCCAGGCCGTCGGACTCGATCGCGCTCGCCCTGCGGACGGGTGCGCGGATCGTGTGTGCCGAGGACGTGCTGGACGAGGCCGGCATCGCCTCGACCACCGACGAGGACCAGCAGGTGGAGCGGTTCCGCGCGTTCCTGGACGACGTCGAGCCCGAGGACTTCGCCTGAGAGGTCGGACGACCGGATGAACCCTCAACCCTCGCGTGAGGGTTGCGACACGCCGGTGAACGCCGATGTGATTGACCGGGGGCACCCGCGGGCCTACCGTGAGACCACTGCCGCAAGCGAACACCGTTGTAGTTTCGCCGAGGTGGTCTTTCTTCTCCCCATCTGGAAGGCCAGACCCATGATCGAGCGACGCGACGACGCCCCGGCTGCTGCGGAGGCCGCCGAGGCCGCTGCGCAGGCCGGCGACCAGGGTCTGCTGTTCACCGACGACCTCGAGCCGCTGCCCCGCAACACCGGGTTCCGTGGCCCCACGGCCTGCAGCGCCGCCGGCATCACCTACCGCCAGCTCGACTACTGGGCACGCACCAAGCTCGTGGAGCCGACCGTGCGGTCGGCCACCGGCTCGGGCACGCAGCGGCTGTACTCCTTCAAGGACATCCTGCTGCTCAAGATCATCAAGCGACTGCTCGACGCGGGTGTCTCGCTGCAGCAGATCCGCACGGCCGTCGAGCACCTGCGCGAGCGCGGGACCGACGACCTCACCCAGGTCACGCTCATGAGCGACGGCGCGAGCGTCTACGAGTGCCGTTCGGCCGACGAGGTCATCGACCTGCTCCAGGGTGGCCAGGGCGTCTTCGGCATCGCCATCGGCGGTGTCTGGAAGGAGATCGAGGGCACGCTGCACGAGCTGCCGAGCGAGCTCTCCGTCTCCGACGACACCGCCGCCGACGAGCTCGCCGCGCGGCGCCGCGCCCGTCTGACCAGCTGAGGGCCCGCCTCGCCGCTCGCGCGTGCCGTCGCTGGTACCGTGAGCGTGCTGTCGAGCACGCGTGGGAGAGATCGCCCAGGCGGCGCCGAAGGGGCAATTCCTCCCCGGAACCTCTCAGGCACCACGGACCACGCGGACAAGGCGACCCTGAAGCACCCGTTCCGGCGGGGGTGACAGGTGGGGAGGGACCCAGTCGACGACCCCTGGAGCCCTCTCATGTCCTCTGACCGCCCCTCCTTCGACAGCCCCGCCCTCGACAGCACCGCGTCCCCCGACCGGCCGCCGTCGGTCCCGGCGGCCCTGCGCCGCGACACCGACCACTTCGTCGACCGTCACATCGGACCGCGCGCGAGCGACCAGCAGGCCATGCTGGCCCGGATCGGCCACGACTCCCTCGACTCGCTCATGCGGGCCGCGGTGCCGGAGAGCATCCGCGCCTCGGCTCCGCCCGCGCTGCCCGAGGCCCTGGGGGAGCCGGAGGCGCTCGCGACCCTCAAGGCCCTCGCGACGCGCAACAACCCCGGCGTCTCGATGATCGGGCTCGGGTACCACCCGACCGTCACCCCGGCCGTGATCCGCCGCAACGTCCTCGAGGACCCCGCCTGGTACACGGCCTACACCCCCTACCAGCCCGAGATCTCGCAGGGACGGCTCGAGGCGCTGCTCAACTTCCAGACGATGGTCGCCGACCTCACCGGTCTGTCGACGGCCAACGCCTCCCTCCTCGACGAGGGAACGGCCGCCGCCGAGGCCATGACGCTGGTGCGCCGCGCCGCGCGGGGCAAGGACCTGCGGCCCCTCGTGCTCGACTCGCGCCTGCTGCCGCAGACGATCGCCGTGGTGCGCACGCGTGCCGAGGCGCTCGACATCGAGCTGCTCGACGTCGACCTGGGCGTCGACGACGTGCCGGCCGACGTGGCGGGCGCGATCATCGCGTACCCGGCGGCCGACGGTGCCGTGACCGATCCCAGCCGAGCCATCGAGGCGGTGCACGCCGCCGGAGGGCTCGCCGTCGTCGTGGCCGACCCGCTCGCGCTCGTCCTGCTGCGCTCGCCGGGGTCGCTGGGTGCCGACGTCGTCGTCGGGTCGTCCCAGCGCTTCGGCGTGCCGATGTTCTACGGCGGACCGCACGCCGGCTTCATGGCGGTGCGCGACGGCCTGGAGCGACACCTGCCCGGGCGACTCGTGGGAGTCTCGGTCGACAAGGCGGGCCGACCCGCCTACCGGCTGGCCCTGCAGACGCGTGAGCAGCACATCCGCCGGGAGAAGGCGACGTCGAACATCTGCACCGCCCAGGTGCTGCTCGCCGTCACGGCGTCGATGTACGCGGTCTACCACGGCGCGGAGGGCCTGCGGCGGATCGCCGACCACGTGCACACCACGGCTGCCACGCTCGCGGCGGGTCTGGTGGCCGGTGGCGTCGAGGTGCTCCACGAGTCGTTCTTCGACACGGTCGTGGCCCGTGTGCCGGGCGAGGCCGACGCCGTCGTCGGCCGGGCTCGCTCCGAGGGGCTGCACCTGCGCCGCGTGGACACCGACCACGTGGCGGTGAGCACGTCGGAGGTGACCACCCTCGGCCACCTGCAGACCGTCTGGCGGGCCTTCGGGGCCGACACCTCGCACACGGCGCCCGCCCCGGCAGCCCTGCCCGACGCCCTGCTGCGCGACGACGCGATCCTCACGCACCCGGTGTTCTCCGAGCACCGCAGCGAGACGCAGCTGCTGCGCTACCTCCGCACGCTGAGCGATCGCGACTACGCCCTCGACCGCGGGATGATCCCGCTCGGCTCGTGCACCATGAAGCTCAACGCCACCGCCGAGATGGAGCCGATCAGCTGGCCCGGCTTCGCCGACCTCCACCCCTTCCTGCCGGCCGAGGACGCCGCCGGCATGATCGAGCTGGTCGAGACGCTCGAGTCCTGGCTCGCGAGCGTCACCGGCTACGCGGCGGTCTCGGTGCAGCCGAACGCCGGGTCCCAGGGCGAGCTGGCTGGTCTGCTGGCCATCCGGGCGTGGCACCGCAGCAACGGCGACGAGGCCCGCGACGTCTGCCTGATCCCGAGCTCGGCCCACGGCACGAACGCCGCCTCGGCCGTCATGGCCGGCATGCGCGTGGTCATCGTCAAGGCCACCGAGGTGGGCGAGGTCGACCTCGAGGACCTGCGCCGCACGTGTGCCGAGCACGCGGACGACCTCGCCGCGATCATGGTCACCTACCCGTCGACCCACGGGGTGTACGAGGACGGCATCACCGAGCTGTGCGACGTGGTCCACGCAGCCGGCGGCCAGGTCTACGTCGACGGCGCCAACCTCAACGCCCTGCTGGGCCACGCCGAGCCGGGCACGTTCGGTGGCGACGTGTCGCACCTGAACCTGCACAAGACCTTCTGCATCCCGCACGGCGGCGGCGGACCGGGCGTGGGCCCGGTCGCGGTGGCCGAGCACCTGGTCCCGTTCCTGCCGAGCCACCCGCTGCACCCGGTCGCGGCGCGCCGTGAGGGGATCGGTGCCATCAGTGCCGCCCCGTACGGGTCGGCCGGCATCCTGCCGATCCCGTTCGCGTACGTGTCGATGATGGGGGCGCAGGGACTGACCGACGCCACGTCGGTGGCCGTGCTGTCGGCCAACTACGTCGCCGCACGGCTGAAGGACGCCTTCCCGGTGCTCTACACCGGACGGTCCGGGCTCGTGGCCCACGAGTGCATCCTCGACCTGCGCGGCATCGCCAAGCAGACCGGGGTGAGCGTGGACGACGTGGCCAAGCGGCTCGTGGACTACGGCTTCCACGCCCCCACGATGAGCTTCCCGGTGGCCGGCACCCTGATGGTCGAGCCCACCGAGTCCGAGGACCTGGCCGAGCTGGACCGCTTCTGCGACGCGATGCTCGCGATCCGCGCCGAGATCGACCAGGTCGCGGCAGGGGAGTGGCCCGAGGGCGACAACCCGCTCGCCCAGGCGCCGCACGCCGCACGTGAGCTGCTCGACTGGCAGCACGCCTACCCGATCGCCACGGGCGTGTTCCCGACCGGCAGCACCCAGGACAAGTACTTCCCGCCGGTGGGCCGCATCGACCAGGCCTACGGCGACCGCAACCTGGCCTGCTCGTGCCCGCCGATCGAGGCCTTCGCCTGACGGCGCCGGGACCTCAGCGTCGGTCGGCCGCGTCGCCCCACCAACGGACGACCCGGTCGACCACGACGGAGGGGTGACGCACCCACTGCACGTGGTCGGTGGTCCCGCCGTCGGGGGTGGCGTCCTGCGTGTACACCCAGCGGGTGACCGCCGACGGCTCGCAGAACAGCTCGATGAAGCGCTTGTTGGCCGCCGACACGGCGTAGGCGTCGGCCTGGAGGTGCACGACGAAGGTCGGCGTCGACACCTTGGACGAGGCGTCGAACGGAGGCTCGCCGGTGCGCACGAAGTGCGCCCACTCCCGCATGAGCGTGGCGGCACCGGGTGCGCCGAACGCAGGCTTGGGCAGGTGCCCGAGGACCCGGGCGAGGACGGGGACGGCCGAGGCGAACGCCAGCATCGGCAGCCCTCCGTAGGGGTAGTACCGGTGGTGCGGGACGGAGGCGCCGACGAGCACGAGGCCGTCGGCCGTGCGTCCGGGGTCGGCGCTGCTCTGAAGGCCGATCGCGAGCTGCGCCCCGAGGCTGTGGCCCATCAGCAGGACGGGGCGCTCGGGGTCCTCACGACGGGCGGCCGAGACCGCGTCGGCGAGGTCGGCGATCTCGTCGCCGTAGGACCAGTCGGCCGAGCGGGAGGCGACCGGGGTGTCCGGCTCGAAACCTCGTCGGCCGAGCGCGCGCGCCTGCCACCCCACGTCCTCGAAGGCGGCGACGAGGGGCCGGTAGAAGCGCGACGGCACGGCCATGGCGGGGGAGACGAGCACGATCGGGTCGGACACGAACGTCATCGTGACGTACCGCGCCGACCGGCCGACCGCCAGGGTCGAGCAGGGGCGTCGAGCCTCAGGCGTCCATCTCGGCGACCGGGTCGGTCGTCGGGGCCGGCGACCCTCCGTCGGGCTCGACGGTGACGGCGAACGCGTCGGCACCGCTGATCGACTTCGCGTACATCATCCCGGCTCCGCGTCCGAGGACGCCGACGGAGCGCGGGATCCCGTCGTGCATCGCCCAGACCTGGTAGACGTGGTCGTCGTCGAGCGTCTCGAGATCGGTGCCCATGACGACGGCCGCGTCGTGCGACGGGGAGGCGACGATGCGCATCGTGCCCCCGGTGCGCACGCTCCCGTCCAGCATGGTCGCGTCGTCGGCCACCATGACCGCGCTGATGCCTGCGGTGTCGGCCCGCAGCTCCTCGGCCCGGTCGTGCTCGACGAGGTACCCACCGACGGACACCGCGGCCACCAGGAAGGACGCCGCGACCAGCAGGCGGGGCACGGCTCGCCGCACCCGGCTGTGCTGGGCGATCGACGTGACCACCGGCCGCTCCTGGGCGGTGGTGGCCACCTCGGCCAGGAGCCGGTCGCGCAGGGCGAGCGGCGGACTGTCGGCCTCGGCCTCGGCCAGGCGTGCAGCGGTCAGGTGGAAGCCGCGGAGCTCCTGCCTGCACTCGGCACACTGGTCGAGGTGGGCCTCGAAGCGGCCCCGCTCGTGGGGGTCGAGGGCGTCGAGCGCGTACGGCGCGGCGAGTCCGTGCAGATCGGTGGTCATGAGGCCTCCACCCCGAGGCAGTCGCGCAGGCGGATCAGCCCGTCGCGCATGCGGGTCTTGACGGTGGCCGGGTTGGCGTCGAGCACCTGGGCGACCTCCGCGTACGTGTATCCCTGGTAGTACGCGAGGTTGACGGCCTCGCGCTGCAGGTCGGTGAGTCCCTCCAGGCAGCGACGCACCTGCTCGTGCTCCAGCCGCACCGTGACGGTCTCGAGCACCTGGTCGTGGTCGACGCCGGGGGACCAGTCATAGCTGTTCTCGCGGTTGGTGGCGGCCTGGTCGTGCCGGACGGCGTCGACCGCGCGGCGGTGGGCCAGCGTCAGCACCCAGCTCTTGGCACTGCCACGGGCCGGGTCGAAGCGGGCGGCGGTCTGCCAGACCTGGAGGAAGACCTCCTGGGCGACCTCCTCGGCCCGCGCGGGGTCGCGGATGACCCGGCGGGCCATCCCGAACACGGTGGCACCCAGGGCGTCGTAGAGAGCGGCGAAGGCCGTCTCGTCCCCTCGTGCGACGAGGACCAAGAGGTCGTCGGGCTCGACGGGTTCCTGGGACTCGGGAACGGCGGCGAGCCGATCGGCTGCTGACTGGCTCATGCGCGACTCCTTCCCGAACAAGCTTCTACGTGCCATTCGCGGCTGCCTTCGAGTCGGATGGGTGGTGCAGGGGAGGAGTTCTCACAACATCCTAGGCGGGACCCTCTGCTCGCCCTGCGACCGTGGTCCCGCTGTGCCACCGTGGTCGCATGGACGCCGAGCAGCGATCGGGTCGCCTGGACGACGTGCACGTCCCCCAGCGGCCGAGGGCCGTCGTGCTGATGCTGCACGGAGGCCGGCAGCAGAGCGAGGAGCCGGTGCGCAACCGGCACGCGAGCTGGTGGCGGATGGCCCTGCTGTCGAAGGCGTTCGCGCGCACCGCTCGCCGTGAGCACCTGGCGGTGCACCTGCTGCAGTACCGCGCACGCGGATGGAACGACGCGGCCCGCCCGTGGCCCGTGGCCGACGCGCGCTCGGCTCTCTCCGCGCTCCGCGAGCGGCACGGCGACCTGCCGGTCGTCCTCGTCGGGCACTCGATGGGTGGGCGCACCGCGTGCCGCGCGGCCGACGACCCCTCGGTGGTCGGTGTCGTGGCCCTGGCGCCGTGGCTGCCGCAGGGTGAGCCCGTGGGCGCGCTCTCCGGACGTGCCCTGCACGTCCTGCACGGCACGATGGACCGGTGGACGTCGGCACGGCTCAGCGCCGACTTCGTGGAACGTGCTCGACGGGTGGCCACCGAGGCCACCTGGGAGTCGCTCGCCGGCGCCGGGCACTACATGTTCCGGCGGGTGCGGGCCTGGAACGCGTTCGTGGAAGACTCGGTCCTGCGGATCGTCGGCGCACGGGCGGACGGCCGCCACGACCACGACGACGACGCCACCAGAGGACCAGCCTGACGTGACCGACACGATCGCCTACGGCGTGGCACTCCTCGCGACCGTGGTGGCCGTGTTCGCGGCGGGCCACACGGTCCGGGACGCCCCGTTCGGCAATCCGCTCTTCTACGCCGTCGCCGTGCTGGAGGCCGTGCTCCTCGTGGTGATGGTCGGGGCCTTCGTGGCGCTGGCCGGCACGGACCGCGACGTCGCGGGTGGGCTCTTCGTCTCCTACCTCGTGACCGTCGTGGTGATCCCGCCGGCGGCCGTCCTCTGGGGGATCGCCGAGAAGAGTCGCTGGGGCACGGGGGTCGTCGTGGTGGCGCTCCTGACCGTGGCCGCCCTCATGGTGCGGCTCCTGGGCATCTGGAAGGGAACCTATGTCTGAGTCGTCCGCCCCGTCGCCGGGTCGCACGTCCACCGGGCCGGGCCGCGCCCTCGTCGCCGTCTACGCGGTCTTCGCCGTCGCGGCCACGGCACGGTCGGTCTACCAGCTCCTCGTGAAGGCGGACGAGGCCCCGGTGGCCTACACCCTCTCCGCCGTCGCCGGCGTCGTCTACGTCGTGGCGACCGTGGCGCTCGCGACGGACCGGCACCGGCTGGCCGTCGCCGCCGTGGGCTTCGAGCTGGTGGGGGTGCTCGGCGTCGGTGTGCTGTCGCTCGTCGACGGTGCGCTGTTCCCCGACCAGACGGTGTGGTCCGACTTCGGTGCCGGGTACGGGTACATCCCCCTGGTGCTGCCGTTCGTGGGCCTGTGGTGGCTGCACCGCACCGCGGGCCAGGCTCAGTCCAGGCCGCAGGCCGACCGCACGTAGTCGAGGATCGCGGTCCGGCGCTGACGGTCGAGCGGCAGGACGAAGGTGGTCCCGTCGGGCAGACCGGGAGCGGAGACCTCGACGGGGACGAGGCGACCCACCTTGTCCTCGGCGATCGCGTGCGGGTCGCAGCGCGCCGGCTCGAGGACGAGGTCGGCGCGTAC
Source organism: Aeromicrobium sp. Leaf289 (assembly GCF_001423335.1). Lineage (NCBI taxonomy): Bacteria > Bacillati > Actinomycetota > Actinomycetes > Propionibacteriales > Nocardioidaceae > Aeromicrobium > Aeromicrobium sp. Leaf289. The sequence continues at coordinate 60,459 of NZ_LMNK01000001.1, forward strand.
CGGAGCGCCACCGACCGCCACGTCGGTCGCGGACCCACGGGTGGGCCGGACGAGCGGCGTGGGGCGGTAGCCCACGATCCGGACCGCGCTCGCCCGATCGCGCGGCGTGAGCGTGATCGGGATGCGCAGTGCACCGCCGTCCTCCACCGGCAGGCCGACGTCCAGCCGCGCGGCTCCTTCCAGCGTCGCGCGGGCGCAGTCGCCGTCCAGGACCCGCGTCACGGCCCCGTAGCGGTCCTCGACGGCGAGGGTGGATCGTCGTTCGCCGTCGTCACCGACCCGGTAGGTCAGGGTCACGGTGTAACGCGTCGTGCCACCGCACCGCCCACGGGGGATCGTGACGACCACGTCGGTGTCGTACCCCGCTCCCACCGTCTCGGTGCCGGTCCAGACGACGGCGCGGGAGCGGCTGGAGGTCAGCACCAGGTCGGAGACGACCAGGTCGCGGTCGCTGCGGTTGCTGATCCGCACGAACGCCCCACGGTCCTGACGCTGCATGCGGCCCTGGTCGACGAGGGCGCTCACGCCGTCGGGCAGTGGAGCGTCCTGCGGGTCCGGGCTGCAGGCCGGGAGGAGCGCGGCGAGCAGCGCGACGCCACCGACGACGACGCGGGCGGACCTCATGTCGTCATGGTGACGTGTGGTGGGGGTCGTGTCAGGAGGCCCAGTCGGGGGAGAGCCGCACGACCTCGCCCACGACGGTGACGGCGGGGGAGCGGACTCCCCGCTGGACGCAGAGGTCGGCGATCGTGCCGAGGGTGCCGACGGTCGTGCGCTGGTCGGGGGCGAAGCCACGCTCGACCACCGCCACCGGTGTGCCGGGCGCGTGCCCCGCCGCGACGAGGCTGTGCGCGCTCTCGGCGAGCCGGCGCACGCCCATGAGCATCACGATCGTGTGGCCCGGGGACACGGGCAGCTCACCGAGCTCGTCGTGGGCCGTGACCACGCTGAACCCCGTGGCCACGCCGCGATGGGTCACGGGGATGCCGGCAGCCGCCGGCACGGCGATCGCGCTCGTGACCCCGGGGACGACCTCCACGGCCACCCCGGCGGCCTCGCACGCCAGGCGCTCCTCGCCGCCGCGACCGAGCACGTAGGGATCCCCGCCCTTGAGCCGCACGACGACCTTGCCGGCGCGGGCGTGCTCGACGAGGAGCCGGTTGATCTCGTCCTGCGGGACCGGGTGGTGGTCGGGCAGCTTGCCCACGTCGATCACCTCGACGTCGGCCGGCAGCTCCGCGAGCACGTCGAGCGGGGCGAGGCGGTCGACCACCACGACGTCGGCCTCGGCGAGAAGACGCCGCCCGCGCGTGGTCAGGAGGTCGGCGCTGCCGGGGCCCCCGCCCACGAGGGCCACGAAGCCCTCGGGGTGGTGGGTCCGGTGCCGCAGCGGGAGGTCGCCGGACTGCAGGGCCGCCGCGACGGCGTCGCGCAGCGTGGAGGCTCGACGGGCGTCGCCACCGCCGCTGACCGCGACGTGCACGTCGTCGACCGCGGCGACCGCCGGCATCCAGGCGGTCGCCCCGTCGGGGTCGCCCCCCTTCAGGCACCACACGCGTGCCTGCTCGGCGTCGGCGGCCACCTGGTCGTCGACCGGGGTGTCGGTGGCGGTCTGCACGAGCCAGGCGCCGTCGAGGTCGCCCGGGCGGTACCCACGCTCGATCCAGGCCAGTCGGCCCTCGACCGCGAGCTCCCGGATGCGTGCGCTCACCGTGGGGGAGACCACCACGAGGTCGGCCTCGGCCGCCAGCAGGGCGTGGACCCGTCGGGTCGCCACGTTGCCACCCCCGACGACCACCACACGGCGTCCCTCGGGGCGCAGGGTCAGCGGCAGCGGCATGATCAGACCGAGGCGGTCGCGAGCAACGCGTCGCCGACCATGCCGGCCGCGAGGGTCGTGCCGTCCTGGGCGTCGACGAGCAGGAACGAGCCACCTGCGCGGGCGTGCAGGTACTCCTCGGCCGGGACGGGCGAGGCCAGCCTCAGGCGCACGTGGCCGATGTCGTTGAGCTCCAGGCGGTCGGCCGCGTCGAGGCTGGCGGTCTCGAGGTCGAGCCGGCCGGTGATCTCGGTGACCATCGCCTGCACCGTCCTGGTGCCGTGCTTCACGAGGACCTTCGTCCGCGGCGCCAGCGAGTGGTCGGCGAGCCAGGCGATCGTGCCGTCCACGTCCTGGGTGAGCGACGGGACGCTGCGGGAGGTGACGATGAGGTCTCCGCGCGCGACGTCGACGTCGTCGGTGAGCCGCAGGGTGACCGACTGCGGTGCGAAGGCCTCCGTCAGCTCGCCGTCGGCCGTGTCGATGGCGGCGACGGTGCTCGTGCGGCCGCTCGGCAGCACCGTGACCGGGTCGCCCGGGCGGACGAGACCCGACGCGATCTGCCCCGCGTACCCGCGGTAGTCGCGGTGCTCCTCGCCGCCGGCCGCCTGAGGCCGGATGACGAGCTGGACGGGGAAGCGCAGGGGCTCGGAGTGCGGCTCGCCCGCGGGCGAGAGCGTCTCCAGGAACGTGAGGAGGCTCGGTCCGTCGTACCAGGGGGTGCGCACCGACCGCTCCACCACGTTGTCGCCGTCGAGGGCGGACACCGGGATCGTGGTGACGTCGGTGAGACCCAGGGACGCCGCCGAGGTGACGACCTCGTGCGCGACGCGCTCGTAGGTGGCCTCGTCGAAGCCGACCAGGTCGATCTTGTTGACGACCACGACCACGTGCGGCACCCGCAGCAGCGACGCGACCGCGAGGTGTCGACGGGTCTGCTCCTGCAGCCCCTTGCGGGCGTCGACGAGCAGCACCACGACGTCGGCGGTGCTGGCGCCGGTGACGGTGTTGCGCGTGTACTGCACGTGCCCGGGGCAGTCAGCGAGGATGAACGACCGCTCGGCGGTCGCGAAGTACCGGTAGGCCACGTCGATCGTGATGCCCTGCTCGCGCTCCGAGCGCAGGCCGTCGGTCAGCAGCGCCAGGTCGGCGGAGGCGAGGCCGCGGTCGCGGCTGACCCGCTCGACGGCGTCGAACTGGTCGGCGAGCACCGACTTGGAGTCGTAGAGGAGCCGACCGACGAGCGTCGACTTGCCGTCGTCGACGGAGCCGGCCGTGGCGAGCCTGAGCAGCGTCTTGGTGGGCAGCGTGCGCATCAGAAGTACCCCTCCTTCTTGCGGTCCTCCATGGCGGCCTCGGACGCGCGGTCGTCGGCCCGGGTGGCTCCCCGCTCGGTCAGACGCGTGGCCGCGACCTCGACGACGACGTCGTCGACGGTGGCGGCGTCGCTCTCGACCGCACCGGTGCAGGACATGTCGCCGACGGTGCGGTAGCGGACCAGTCGGCGCTCGACGGTCTCGCCGGGCCGCGGCTGCGAGACGTCGCTGACGCTGACGAGCATCCCGTCGCGCTCGAAGACGTCGCGCTCGTGCGCGTAGTAGAGCTCCGGCAGCGCGATGTCCTCGGCGGCGATGTACTGCCAGACGTCGAGCTCGGTCCAGTTGCTCAGCGGGAAGACCCGCACGTGCTCACCCGGACGGTGGCGGCCGTTGTAGAGGTTCCACAGCTCGGGGCGCTGGTTGCGGGGGTCCCACTGGCCGAACTCGTCGCGCAGGCTGAACACCCGCTCCTTGGCGCGGGCCTTCTCCTCGTCGCGACGGCCGCCGCCGAAGACCGCGTCGAACTTGTGGTCGGTGATCCCGTCGAGCAGCGGCTGGGTCTGCAGCTGGTTGCGGGTGCCGTCGCTGCGCTCGCGAAGACGGCCGTCGTCGATGTAGTCCTGCACCGACGCGACCTCGAGGCGCAGGCCGAGCCGCTCGACCGTGGCGTCGCGGAAGGCGAGCACCTCGGGGAAGTTGTGGCCCGTGTCGACGTGCATGACCGGGAACGGCACCGGCGCCGGCCAGAAGGCCTTCGTGGCCAGGTGCAGCATGACGACCGAGTCCTTGCCGCCGGAGAAGAGCAGCACGGGCCGCTCGAACTCCGCCGCCACCTCGCGGATGATGTGGATGGCCTCCGACTCCAACCAGGAGAGCTGGTCGAGCCGGTAGGTCGGGCGGCCGGCCGTGCCGGGCGCGTCGTCGACGACGGTCATGCGTTCCTTCTCGATCTCGGCGGTCGTGCGGGGGCGCTCACGTGTGCAGGCCGCACTCGGTCTTGTCGACGCCGGCCCAGCGGCCGGCGCGGGGGTCCTCGCCCGGGGCGACCCGCCGAGTGCACGGCGCGCACCCGATGGAGGGGTAGCCGTCGTTGACGAGCGGGTTGACGATCACGTCGTGCTCGTCGGCGTAGGCGAGCACCTCGTCGAAGGTCCAAGCAGCGAGCGGGTTGACCTTGACCAGCTGGTTCTTCTCGTCCCAGGTGACGAGCGGCGTGTCGGCACGCGTCGGGCCCTCGTCGCGGCGGACGCCCGTGATCCACACCTCGTACGCGCCGAGGGTGCGGGTGAGCGGCTCGACCTTGCGCAGGTGGCAGCACAGGCCCGGGTCGCGGGCGAAGAGGTCCTTGCCGTGCTCGGCGTCCTGCTCGGCCACGCTCTGGCGCGGCTTGACGTCGACGATCGTGAGCTCCATGGACGACTCGACGGCGTCGCGGGTGCCGATCGTCTCGGCGAAGTGGTACCCGGTCTCGAGGAACAGCGTGTCGACCCAGGGCAGGTGCTGCGCGACCACGTGGGGGAGCACGGCGTCGGCCATGGAGCACGCGACTGCCGTGCGGTACCCGAACTCCTCCGCGACCCAGGCGAGCACCGCGCGGGTGCCGTCCGGGCCGGCCGGCTGGTCGGCGAACCGGGCCTCGGCCTGCTCGGCGACGGCGCGCAGGGAGGCCGGGTCGCGTCGCGGGCCGAGCACGGCCTCGCGGGTGCGGTGGTGCTCCACGCGGGCCTCGTCGTGGGCGACCTGACGGGCGCGACGCTCGGCGAGCGTCGGTCCCGCGGGCGGGATGGTCTCGGACATGGTCCCAGCGTAGGCGGCGGTCCCGAGCGGTGAGAGCGGTCGCCGCATCGTGGACAGGTGCGCTAGGACACCTCGACGGTCACGCGGTCCATGGCCCGGAAGCGACGGTCCACGACCGGTGCCAGCGTGGTCACGAGGTAGAGCACGCCGGCCACCAGGAGGGCGGCCCGCAGGTCCAGCAGGGCGAGCAGGGCGCTGCCCACGAGACCCCCGAACGGCATCAGGCCCCAGGCCACGGCGGTCGACATCGCGCCGACCCGGCCCACGAGGTGTCGCGGGATGCGCTCGAAGAACACGGCTCCCACGACCGGGTTGAGGAACCCGGAGGCGAGTCCGGCCACGGCCATGACGACCACCGGTGCCGAGGTGACGTCGGACCAGGCGAGCACGGCGAACCGGGGCAGGCCGCACACCACGAACGCGACGACGTAGACGGCGAACCGGGGCATCCGGTCGGCCCACGCGGCCGCCACGAGCGAGCCGACGACCGACGTCCCCGCCATGACCGCGAGCAGCAGTCCCACCGCGCCGACCCCGGACCCGGTCTCGACGGCCCAGACGGGCAGGAGGATCGCGGTGAACGCGACGTCCAGCAGGTTGGTGAACGCGATCATGACCGTGAGCGCCAGGATCACGGGGTCGCGGCGCAGGAACTGCCACCCCGCGCGCAGCCGCGCGAGGTAGGAGTGAGGATCGTCGTCGGCCGGCACGCCACGGCCGACCGAGCGGGCTCCGAGGCCCAGGACGACCGCCGCGAGCGCGAGCCCCGCGGCGTTCACGGCCAGGGCGTCCGCGGCGCCCACGAGGGCGACCAGGCCCGCTGCCAGCGCCGCGCCCACGAGGCTCGAGGTGCGCTCGACCGTGGACGCCAGCCCCGTGACGCGCTCCATGGGCTGTCGCGTGGACTCCGCGAGCACCGGGACGAGGCTGTGCCGGGCGGCGTCGGCCGGACCGCGCAGGGCGCCGGTGGCGGCGACGAGCACGAGGAGCGCGGGAAAGGAGAGCGCCTCGAGATGGTGCAGCGCGGGGATGGCGGCGACCGTGAACGCGCTCGCGGCGTCGCAGCCGACCGCCACGCGCCGGGCGCCGAGGCGGTCGATGGCCGGCCCCGACAGCACCTTCGCCACGACGAGGGGAGCGAGCTCGGCGAAGGCCACCACGCCCGCCGCGGTGGCGGATCCCGTGGTCGTGAGGGCGAGCCAGGGGAGGGCGACCGCGGCCAGCCGCGTCCCGGTGAGCGCGAGGGCGTCGGCGAGCAGCCAGGCGGCCAGGACCCGCCGACCCCGGTCGGTGAGCGGACGCCCGGTCACGTTCCCGTCACGCTCCCGGGCCAGGGGTTGGCGTGCAGGCGCACCACGACGGGACGGGCCTCGGGGTGGTCCTCGTCCTGCACCTCCTCGAGCACCGCCTCCAGCCGTTCGACGAGCCGCTGGGCCGTCTCGGGGCGCAGGCGCCGCACGTAGTCGCTCAGGGTCGAGGCCGAGCGCCAGGCCTGGGGCAGCAGAGAGAACTCCTCGACGGCGCGCTGCATCTGCTCGGCGTGCACGACCGCGACCGCCTGGGCGAAGGCGTCGACGGCTGCGAGCTCGTCGGAATCGCGGGGGCTGCCGGTCGACGTGCTGCGGTGCGAGGCACGCCACCGCCGGGTCCGGGCGTCGACGTCGTCGCCGGCGTCCTCGACGAAGCCGTGCACCGCGAGCTGGCGCAGGTGGTACGAGGTCGCTCCCGACGACGTCCCGGTCCGCGCGGCGAGCTCGGACGCGGTGGCGGGTCCCTCGAGCCGCAGCAGACCGAGCAGGCGCAGGCGCAGCGGGTGGCTGAGGGCTCGCAGTCCCGTCGGGGACGGGGTGACGCTGTCGGCGGTCGGGGCGTCGCACTCGTCGGTCATGACGCGAGGCTAGATCACAAAGGAGTCTTTGCAAAGATCTCTTGGCGATTCTGGTCGACCTGACGGGGGTGACCGGACGGCACCGGGCTCGTAGGGTCGAGCCATGGCGCGCTACCTCGAGATCCACCCGGAGAACCCCCAGCCCCGCGCGGTCGAGCAGGCCACCGCGATCCTGCGCGACGGCGGTCTGATCGCCTATCCGACGGACTCCGGCTACGCCCTCGGCGCCGCGCCCGGGAACCAGGAGGCCCTGGACCGGATCCGCAGCATCCGTCGGCTCGACGACAAGCACCACTTCACGCTCGTGTGCAAGGACTTCGCCCAGCTCGGCCAGCTGGTGCACGTCGACAACGCGATCTTCCGTGCCGTCAAGAGCGCGACGCCCGGCCCGTACACGTTCATCCTGCCGGCCACCCGCGAGGTTCCCCGGCGGATGCTGCACCCGAAGAAGAAGACGGTGGGCGTGCGGATCCCCGACCACGTGGTCGTGCGCGCGCTCCTGGAGTCGCTGGGGGAGCCGATCCTGTCGAGCACGTTGATCCTGCCCGACCACGACGAGCCCATGACCGAGGGGTGGCTGGTGAAGGAGGAGCTGGACCACCTCGTCGACGCGGTGGTGGAGTCCGGCGACGTGGTCGCCGAGCCCACCACGGTGGTCGACTTCGTGGACGGCGTCCCCGAGATCGTCCGCGAGGGCGCCGGCGACCCCGACCGCTTCCGATGAGCGGACCGGCCACCTTCGTCCTCGTCCCCGGCGCGGGAGGGGCACCGTGGAGCTGGAGCCGGCTCACCCCGTTGCTCGAGGCCGCCGGCCACCGGTGCGTGGTCGTCGACCTCCCCGGTCCGGACCCGACGGTCGACCTCGACGGCTACGTGGCGTTGGTCGTCGACGCCATCCACTCGGCGCGGGAGACGCCTGGACCCGTGGTGCTCGTCGGTCAGTCCTTCGGCGGGTTCAGCACGTCGGCGGCCGCCGCGCGGGAGCCGGTCGACCTGCTGGTGCTGCTGAACGCGATGATCCCGTCCCCGGGCGAGTCCGGCGGCGCGTGGTGGTCGGCCGTGGGCCTCTCGGGCGCCCGGCGCGAGGCCGAGGCGGCGGCCGGTCGCGATCCTCAGGCTCCTTTCGACCCGCTCGCGGTCTTCTTCCACGACGCCGCCGACGACGTGCTGACCGAGGTCGCTGACCAGGACCGCGACGAGTCCGACGCCTCCTTCGGGTCCGTCTGGCCGGCCGACGCCTGGCCCGACGTCCCCACGGTCGTGCTCGTCGCCGACGACGACCGGCTCTTCCCGCCCGACTTCCAACGACGCGTCGCACAGGAGCGGCTCGGCCTGGGGGTGACCGAGGTGCCGGGCGGCCACCTCAACGCCCTGACCCGACCGAGCGAGCTCGCCGAGGAGCTGGTGAGGATCGCCCGCTCAGCGGGTCGCTGAGGTGCGGCGACCGGCGATTGCGACGAGCGCGGAGGCCGCGGTGAGACCGGCGAGCAGCAGCATCGTCTGGGTGCCGTCCAGCCACGACAGCAGCAGGGTCGCGAGGTACGGCGCCGCGAAGCCGACGTAGGTGAGGCTGTAGAAGACGGCGTTCACCGTGGCCAGGTCCCGTGCCGGGGTGATCGTCTCGACCGTCCGGAGTCCGGCCACCAGGACGAAGCCGTAGGCCGTGCCCAGCAGCATGCAGGCCGGGACGACCAGCCAGGACGCGCCGGTGGTGGCGGCGAGCGCCCCCACGCCGAACCCGGCCACACCCGCTCCCATGCCCACGGCGAGCGTGACGCCGGTGGCGAGCCTGCGGCCGTACGGCTGCAGCGCGACCCCGGTGCCGAGGGTCAGGAAGACGAGCGCCCCGACCAGCGCGTAGGCCGGGCCGGGGACGTCGACGACCGCAGGCAGCGTGGCGAAGGCGAGGGTCGCCGTGCCGAACACCCACGGGGCCGTCGGCACGACCTGGGTCAGGAACCGGCGCGAGCCGAGCACCTGACGCAGGGTCGCGGCGTCGGGATCGCTGGTGGCGACGTCGTCCGGATCGGGCTCCGGCGCCGGACGCAGGAGCACCGCGACCGCGACGGTGAGCACCAGGTGCGGCACGTACGGCAGCACCGTGGGCGCCGGTGCCCACTGCGCCAGCACCCCGGTGACGAGCGGACCGGTGCCGAACCCGGCCGACAGCGCGATCGCCGCCCGGCGCGCACCGGTGCCGGGCGCGGCGTCGGACAGCTCCTTGACCCACGCGGTGCCGGGTGCGAACGCGGCGCCGCTCGCGACGCCGGCCAGGAGGCGACCGACGAGCAGCAGGGTGAGCGAGTGCCCGCCCACCATCAGGACGACGGTGGCGACGAAGGACAGCACGAGCACCGGGCGCAGGACGCGGCCGCGTCCGATCCGGTCCGAGACCGGGGCCACGAGCAGCAGGGCGGGGACCAGCCCCACCGCGTAGGCGCCGAACAGCGCGGTGACCTGACCGGCGGTGGCTCCGTCGACCTCCCGGTACACCGGCAGCAGGGCGGCGAACTGGTTCGCGCCCCATCCCACGGCGAAGAGCGCGAGCGCGGCTCGGAACCAGGACGGCACGACGCCACGCTACGCGCGGCGTCGGTGAGATCCCTCAGCGGGCGCGGTGGTCGACGCGTGACATGCGGGCCCCGTGCCGCTCGACCCGGACGTGTGGGCTCAGCTGCATGAGGCGCAGCGCCAGGAAGCGGTGGGGCCGGAACGGCTCCAGCACCTCCGCCACCTCGTGGTCGTGCTCGAGCCGGTGACCGAGCAGGGCGGTCCCGACCGTGCTGGCCAGGTGGTAGTCGCCGAACGGCACCGCGTCGGTGTCGCCGAAGGCCCGCGAGCCGACCTCGGCCGCGGTCCAGACGCCGACTCCTGGCAGCGACCGCAGGGCGGCCGAGGCGTCGGTGGGCTCGCGGTCGGCGAGTCGCTCGAGGGACTCGCCCAGACGCGTGACGGCCTGCACCGTCCGGTACCGCTTGGGGTCGACCCCGGCCCGGTGCCACTCCCACGAGGGCAGCGCCGCCCATGCCTCGGCCGTCAGCGGCAGCCGCATGCCCGACGGCGCCGGACCCGGCGGGACCTCACCGTGCCGTGTGAGCAGCTGGCGCCACGAGAGGAAGGCGTCGGCACCCAGGACCTTCTGCTCGATGATCGCCGGGACGAGCGCCTCGACCACCCGACGGGTGCGGGGTACCCGGAGCCCGGGGTGTCGTCGATGGGCGTCGGCGACCACGGGGTGGGCCAGGGGAGGGCGGTGCGGCTGGTCCCCGCCGAGGCACGCAGGCAGCTCGTCGAGCACCTCGGCCGCACCCGGACCCCACGCCACGGCCTCCACGACGTGAGCGTCCAGCTGGCGCAGGTGGAGCGTGGCCGGGCCCGACGGCGGTCGCGTGGCGCGCCAGACCTCGGCACCCCGGCCGCGGAAGGCGGGGTCGGCGGGGCCGCGGCGCAGGGTCGACAACGTGCGCCAGACGTCGAGGGGTGCGGTGCTGCGCCAGGTGCGGCGCAGCCCTTCGTCGGTCACGCGCCGCCGCGTCGGGCGCGGAGGCGATCGCGCCACGACACCCGCCGGGGCGGGGGAGGGGAGGGGCGTGCCGCAGCCCGCCGGCGCAGGCGCTCGCGCCAGGCGCGCACCTCGTCGTCGACGTCGCGGGTCGGGGTGATGACCGGCGGACCGCCCTGGAGCTGGCGTCGTGCCTCGACGACGCGACGGTTGAAGTCCGCGAGCATCTCGCGGACGCGTTCCTCCGAGCCGGTGGAGTCGAGGAGGTCGTCGAGCTCGGCGTCCTCCTTGCGCAGCGCCAGGGCGGGTGGCAGGACGCCGGAGACGTTCTCGCGCTCGATCAGCTGCTTGAGCCACCAGTCGGGATCGTGGCGGAAGACCCGGGGCGGCAACGGCTTGCCGGCCAGCGGCAGGTCGTCGAAGTCGCCGCGGGCGATCGCGGCTCGGATCTGGCCGTCGACGTAGAGAGCCTGGTCCTCGGGGCGCCGCCCGCGTGCGGGGCCCGCGCCCTCGTCAGCGGCGTCCGGGTCGGGAGCGCGCGACGTGTCGGGCGCCGGGTCGTCACCGAGGCGGTAGTGCGCCGCTCGGCGTCGCGGGTCGTCGGACATCGTTCCTCCTGCCACCACTCTAGGCAGGAGGAACGACACCGGCCGCTCGGCCGATCCTCAGTCGACGTCGTCGTCGACCCAGTCGAGGGTCTTGGTGACGGCCTTCTTCCAGCTGCGGTAGTACTTCTCGCGCTCGTCCTCGGGCATCTGCGGCGTCCACCGCTTGTCCTCGCCCCAGTTGGTGCGGATGTCGTCCTCGTTCTCCCAGTAGCCGACGGCCAGACCCGCGGCGTACGCAGCGCCGAGCGCGGTGGTCTCGGCGACCTTCGGGCGGACGACGTCGACGCCGAGGATGTCGGCCTGGAACTGCATGAGGGTCTCGTTGACGACCATGCCGCCGTCGACGCGCAGCTCGGTGAGCGGGACGCCGGAGTCGGCGTTCATGGCGTCGAGCACCTCGCGCGTCTGGTACGCCGTGGACTCCAGCACCGCCCGGGCGATGTGGCCCCGGTTCACGTAGCGCGTCAGGCCCACCAGGGCGCCGCGTGCGTCGGGGCGCCAGTGCGGGGCGAACAGGCCCGAGAACGCCGGCACGAAGTACGCCCCGCCGTTGTCGTCGACCTGCTTCGCGAGGTCCTCGATCTCCGGCGCGCTGCCGATGAGGCCGAGGTTGTCGCGGACCCACTGCACGAGGGACCCGGTGACGGCGATGGAGCCCTCGAGCGCGTACACCGTGGGCTCGTCGCCGATCTTGTAGCAGACGGTGGTGAGCAGCCCGTTCTCCGACGGGACGGCCTCGGTGCCGGTGTTGAGCAGCATGAAGTTGCCGGTGCCGTAGGTGTTCTTGGCCTCGCCCTTCTCCAGGCAGGCCTGCCCGAAGGTCGCGGCCTGCTGGTCGCCGAGGATGCCGGCGACCGGGGTGCCGTTGAGGATGCCGGGCTTGCACTCGCCGTACACCTCCGAGCTCGACCTGATCTCCGGCAGCATCGACAGCGGGATGTTCATGTCGGCGGCGATGCTGTCGTCCCACTGCAGGGTCTCGAGGTCCATCAGCAGCGTGCGGCTCGCGTTGGTGACGTCGGTGACGTGGACACCGTCGTTCTCCGCGCCGCCCGTGAGGTTCCACAGCACCCAGGTGTCCATGTTGCCGAACAGCAGCTCGCCGGCCTCGGCGCGCTCCTGGGCGCCCTCGACGTGGTCGAGGATCCAGCGGACCTTGGGCCCGGAGAAGTAGGTGGCCAGGGGCAGCCCGACCGTCTCCTTGTAGCGGTCGAGCCCGCCGTCGGCTGCCAGGCCGTCGACGATCTTCTGGGTGCGGGTGTCCTGCCAGACGATCGCGTTGTAGATCGGCTGTCCGTTGGACTTGTCCCACACGAGGGCGGTCTCGCGCTGGTTGGTGATGCCGACCGCGGCGATGTTCTTGCTGTTGAAGTTCGCCTTGGCCAGGGCGCCGCCGATGACGTCGCGCGTGTTGGTCCAGATCTCGAGCGCGTCGTGCTCGACCCAGCCGGCTCGCGGGAAGATCTGCTCGTGCTCGACCTGGTCGACGGCCACCACCGATCCTGCGTGGTCGAAGATCATCGCGCGGGTCGAGGTGGTGCCCTGGTCGATGGCGAGGACGTACGTGTTGTCGGCCATGCTCGAATCTCGATTCTGTGTGGGGTCGGGGTGCGGGTCAGACGTAGTTCGCGGCGGCGGCCAGGAGGCCTCCGAGGATGCCACCGATGGCGGGTCCGACGACAGGGATCCAGGAGTAGGACCAGTTGCTGTCGCGCTTGTCCTTGATCGGCAGCACGAAGTGGGCGATGCGTGGGCCCAGGTCGCGCGCCGGGTTGATGGCGTAGCCCGTGGGACCGCCGAGGCTGGCGCCGATGCTGACGACGAGCAGCGCGACGGCCAGGGGGCCGAGCTCGGTGGGTGTCTTGCCGAACGCGATGATCACGAACACGAGGACGAAGGTGCCGATGATCTCGGTGATGAGGTTGGAGGACGTGCGCGCGATCTGCGGTGCGGTGCAGAAGACGCCGAGCTTGTCGTCCGGATCGCTCTCCGGGTCGTCGAACTGGTCGCGGTAGGCAAGCCAGCACAGCGTGGCGCCGATGAAGGCGCCGAGCAGCTGCGCGGCGAGGTACACCAGCACCTTGACGGCGGTGTTGCCGCCGAGGTCGTCGCCGGACGCGACGAGCCCCAGGGTCACGGCGGGGTTGATGTGCGCGCCGGACTTGTAGGCGACGTAGACGCCCGCGAACACCGCCAGGCCCCAGCCGAAGCTGACCATGAGGAAGCCGCCGGCGTTGCCGTTCGTCTTGGCCAGCGCGACGTTCGCGACGACGCCGCAGCCGAGCAGCAGGAGCGTGGCGGTGCCCATGACCTCGGGCAGGAAGATGTCTGTGAGCACGTGGTCCCCCCGGCCGACCCGACAGACTCGTCGCCCGCTCGGTGCGGACGTCCCCCGAGACGCCTCGGTCGGTGTGCATCGAGCCTATCGTGACCCCCGTCACATCGCGTGGGGGTGCGGCGCCGCCGGGACCGGGAGGGTGTTCCAGGTCGGGGGAGTCGAGCCGTCGGGTCGTGACCTCCGGGGTTCCGCGCTCGTTGGGGGTGATGACATCGATCGGGGGTCGCGAGGAGGTCGTCGTTGCCCGTCCTGACCTTCGACATGCCTGCGGACTCCGGGGCGAGCCTGTGCGTGTCGACGCGACTGCTCGTGCGGGCCCCCGAGGTCGAGCTGTGCTGGCTCGAGGGTGACGAGGGCGTCCTGGTGCTGCGCCTGGAGTGCGACGAGAGCGACGTCGCAGTCCTTCGGCACCACGTGCTGACGGCTCACCCAGCAGTCGTGGACGCAGCGTCGCCGGGGGAGGGTCCTCCGGCACGCCCCGGGGCACGGCGCGGCGTCGGTCGGCATCGGCGCTGACGTCGGCTGTCGACGCCTCGTCAGGCGGCGACGTACTCGAAGGCCCCCGCGGCGGGGTAGTGCTCGGCGAGCACGACGACGGGTTCGGCCCTCCTCGTCCAGGTGCGGGTGAAGGCGGTGCGTCCGGGCACGGTGCGGGTGGGCAGGTGCCATCGGGTGGTGCCGGCCTCGTCGTGGTCGACGGGGAGGGCTCCGCGGGTCTTGAGTCCGTGGTGGGACCGACATCGTGGGTGGAGGTTCGTTGCGGTGGTGGGTCCGCGGTCTGGGCGGTCGGGGTCGAAGGGTCGCTGGTGGTCGAGGTCGCACGCTTCTGCGGGCTTGTCGCAGGTGGGGATGTCGCAGACGCCGTCGACGAGCTCGAGGGCGCGGCGTAGTGGGGCGGTGGGGAAGCGGCCGAGCTCGGTGACGTCGAGGATGCCGCCGGCCTCGTCGGTCAGGAGGCGACTGAACAGCGTGCCGGGGGTGGTGGCGAGCTCGCGGACCAGGGTGGGGTCGACGGCGTGCTGGCCGTCGCCGGTGACGGCGGGTTCGTCGTCCAGCCCCAGCAGGGTGGCCAGGGGGACGGTGATGCCGACGTGGAACCGGCCGCGGCCGGGGGTGTCGGTGGTGCGGGCGAGGAGTCGGTCGGTCAGGACGTCGGCGCGGGCCTGGGAGAGGCGGCGGTCGTCGGCTGCGTCGGCGGCACGGGAGGCCTTGGCGGCCAGGGACAGCTCGCGCTCGATCAGCAGGGCGTCGTGGGTCGGGATGAACGCCTGGAGCAGGCTCATCCCGTCGTCCATGGCCGTGATGGTCACGTGGCGCTGGGCGGTCGCCTCGCGGCGGCGCCGTGCAGCATCGTCGGCCTCGACCCGGGTCACGAACCGGCGCAGCCAGCCCTTGAGCTGGGACAGGGTGTGGGTCGTCGCGTAGGGGACGACGGACTCGTCGAGCAGCTCCACCGACGCGACCTCGTGCAGGCGCCACCGGGCCGAGGCGATCGCGCGGGCCTTCGCCCGATCGAGCTCTCCGGCGCTGTGCGCGGCCCACGCCGTCGGCAGGTCCGTCGTGAGGGTCCTGGTCGCCGCGACCAGGTGCGCGACGAAGCCCGACGCGACCTCGAGCTCGACCGTGACCTCCAGGATCGCGACCTGCCGGGCGTCCTCGGCCGAAGCCGCGCTCCGCCCGGCCGCGACCGCGTCGGACCGGCGGCCGTCCACGAACGCCAGCACCGCCGCCGCCTGCGCCGCCTCGGCCCGCCACAGCGCTCGCGACGCATCCGTCGCGAGGCCGAGGAGAGAGTCCGTCGAGGTCATGTAACGAACATACATTCGACGCCCGACATCGAGTTTCGCCGCGTTCGCCTCGGTGCCAGGAGCATCGGGACGGGGGAGTGGAGCTACTCGTCCGCGCTTCGCAGGCTCACGTCGAGGCGGGTCATGAGTCGGGCGACCGGCGTGCGACCCGTCGGCACCGGGGGATAGCGGCGCAGGATCGCCACGAGCGCGGGGGAGGCGAGGTGTCGAGCGTCGTCGAGGACGCGGTCGGCCTCGGCGGGGTCGTCGGCGGCCAGGGCCGCGGCATGTGCCGCGCAGGCGGCGGCCCGCAGGATGTGGCCGACCTGGGTGGACGCGGCGATCGGGTGCAGGTAGGCGGCCGCGGCCGCGTCTCCTGCTGCGCGCGCTGCGTACCTGGCGGGGGACTCGCCGGCCTCACGCGCGGCTCGGTGCGCCTCCAGAGCGGCCGTGCGCTGCCTGGCCGACCGTCGAGCGCCTGCGACGAACACCCGCGCGGCGGCCAGCGCCTCCCGCGGACGCGAGTCGTCAGGAGCGACGGCCTCGAACAGGTGGAGCACGGGCTCGGCGCACTTCAGTGCGAACGCCGCGACGACCCGCAGGTCGTGCTCGCTCAGCTCGACGGCATCGTGCGGGGGAGTCACGTGATGATCCTGCCCTGTACGTTGGCGGCTAGGGTCCGAGCATGGTCGACGACGGGGACACCGTGACGGTGCGCGGAACAGGGCCGCGGGCCTTCGCCAGCGGGACCGAGGAGTCTCGGGCCATGCTGCGAGAGGTCGAACGCGCCTGGGAGATGTGGCCACGTCTGAATGCAGTGGCACCGGGGGACTTCGCGGCGATGCGCACGCTCCTCGAGGAGCTCACCGGTCGTGAGATGGACTCGTCGGTCCGGGTCGTGCCGCCGTTCCATCCCGACGGGGGGAACCGGCTCCGGTTCGGCCGGAACGTCTTCGTCAACCACGGGTGCACGGTCGTGGTCGTCGGCGGTGTGGAGATCGGCGACGACGTGATGATCGGCCCGAATGTGCAGCTCGTCAGCGGGGGACACTCGCTCGATCCTTCGACCCGGCGATCGGTGTCCACATGTGCACCCGTCCGCATCGGCCGCGGCGTGTGGATCGGCGCGGGAGCAACTGTCCTGCAGGGCGTCACCGTGGGCGACGACGCCGTCGTCGCGGCAGGTGCGGTGGTGACGCGCGACGTCGCGCCGCGGACGCTGGTCGGTGGTGTTCCCGCGAGCGTGCTGCGGGACGATCTCTAGCGAGGCGCCTCCAGGACGAGGCGAACCTCGGTGAGCTGGTACCCGGCTCGCTCGAACGCGGTCGCCATCGGCAGGTTCGTCATGTCGGTGGTGGCGGTGATCCGGTCGGCGCCCGCCTGTGCGTGCACGCGGGTCACCTCGCCCAGCAGGTCGTCGACGAGTCCCTTCCCGCGGTGTCCCGGCAGCACCCCGAGGTAGCCCACGTTGCGGTGGTAGGGCGTCGCCGACGGCACGATGAAGCCGACCGCCTCGCCGTCGCGGCCCGTCGCGATCTTCCACCAGGCGCGTTCTCCTGGACAGCCCGCGTAGAACTCGACGTCGTCCCGGGCCTGGCTGAGCTCGTCCGTGCTCACCAGTGCTCGACGGGTCTCGACGTCGAGACTGCCTCGGGCGGCCTGGCGGAACAGCTCCACAAACTCCGCGTCGGAGCCCGGCCGGAACTTCACCCGCGTGCTGGCCGCCGGAACCCCGTACTCCGGCGTCCACGCGTACTGGCGACGTTCGAGCGACTCGGTGATGTCGACGTCGGCCAGCGCCTTGCACCGCCACGCCACAGCGCGGACGGACCGCTCGTCGTCACGCCAGCTACCGGGGACTCGCACCGTGAACGAGGGGAGCTGGCTCCCGGCGGCCGCCGCGTGCTCGCCGAGGCCGGCACGCAGCAGGTCCACCGCAGCGGTGCGTGGGTCATCGACCTCCGGGAGGACGTCCAGGGCGTCGAGGGCGCTGGGCGTCGACCCGTCTCGACCCCACCACAACGCGCGGCCCACCAGACGTCCTTCGTCCTCGAGGACCCAGGACCACTCCGGCCGCATGCGGCCGGCGTCGAAGTCGTCGCGCACCTGGTCGCGCGGCAGGCCCACCAGTCCAGGGTCGTCGGGGAACTCGACGAGAGCATCGACGTCAGCGGGTGTGGCTCGACGGCAGATCACGATCGAGCTCCTCGCCGCGCTGCGTACTCGAGTTCCGACCACCGCTCCGCCATGCCTGCAGCCTAGGACCGGAGGACGTCGTGATGCCTGGCTCGGTCAGGGGAGTCTTCGGCAGCGGTAGGGCCGGCACGGGAGGCTTACTTGACATAATGTGCATTATCGGAGCATTGTCAGAGTGGGCGAGAGTGGCCTGTCGGGGCCACCGCGCCGACGTGGTCGGCCAGGTCGTTCACCCACCGGCGCACGTCGTCCGGATCCTCCGCCACGACGCTGCGACAGTGCGGCAGGACGGCGCCGAGCTCGTCGGCGGTCTCCAGCGGGTGCGCCGGGTCGGCAGTCCACGCCAGCACCAGTGTCGGGACGTCCAGCGTCGTCAGGGACGACCTGGACGGCAGGTCCGACGACGCCGCTCCGCGCAGCACCGTCGGGAGCAGGCTCGGTGGCACGTCGGGCAGGGTGTCAGGACGTCCTCGGGTTGCCGGAGGCTGCGGAGCGCCTGCGCCGGCGGCCATCCAGGCCGCCACGCCGCTGGACTCGACGAGCCGCGCCGCCCACTCGTACTCCGACGCCTTCGACGCGCGGGTCCGCCAACCGGTCGGCGGGATCATCAGCGTGAGGGTCGCGAACCTGGCCGGGTCGCCGAGGGCGGCGTGCAGGAGCGTCCCCGTGCCCATGGAGGCCCCGATCCCGTGCACCACTTCCCCACCGAACACGTGTTCGACGAGCAGGTGGAGGTCGTCGGCCAGCTGCGGCCAGCAGTAGTCGCCGATGCGGTCGCGCCCGGTGGACCGACCGTGCCCACGGGCGTCGTAGCGAAGGAGTCGCACGCCCTCGAGCCCACCGGCGACGTCGAGCCCCAGGGCCGCCTCGCGGTGCCGGCTCGACGTGAGGCCGTGCAGCGCCACCACCGCAGGCCCGTCCGCACCGGTCACGTCGAAGTCGAGCGTGGCCCCTGGTACCGCGAACGACGACACGGTGGCTGCTCCTCGTGCTCGGCTCCCCTGACGGCCCAGGCTACGACGACCGGGACGCTCGGAGCGCCGGCGCGACCCCACGTGTGACCGAGCCGACACGTGCCTGCCCTGACCGGTGGCTCGATCGGCCTAGAGTGAGCCGCATGCGGCTGACCCATGTGGCCCACCTCCGGCTGCCGTTCGGTCGCATCGTGGGCTACGACCTCGACGTCGGACCCGTCGGCGAGCAGCTGCCGATCTCGTTCGACCAGGCTCGCCACGTGGGCCTGGGCGACCGTGCCGGGTCGTGGATGGCGATCACCTTCCGCCCGCCCGACGTGGACCGCGACACGCTGGCGGCGGCCTGGCTGTCGGTGGTCCGGCGCCACGGCACGCTCCGCACGGTCTTCTCCCCCGCCCCCTCCGACGGGCCCGACACCGGTCCCACGCTGCACGAGGTCGAGCTGGGTCCCGGGCGGTGGCGGGAGCACCCGGTGGGTCCCGGCACGCGGCTCAGCGACGCGATCCGTGGGGTGCTCGACGAGCACTGCACGCCGTTCTCGTCGCCCTCGCACCGGCTGTGCGTGGTCGAGTCGCACGACCGGCCCACCGTCGTGGTCGCCGCGGACCACGCACACGTCGACATGTGGTCGTTGCTGGTCGTCGTGCGGGACCTGCAGCGCGCGCTCGCCGGAACCCTCGACGACGCGGCTCCGGCGCGACCGTTCGCCGACCACACCGCCGCGCTCGTCGAGCGTGAGCGCGCACCGCAGTCGGTGCGCGAGCGCTGGAACGAGGTCATCGAGGCGTGCGGCGACACCATGCCGCGCTTCCCGCTCCCGCTGGGCGACGTGGAGCGACCGGTTCCCGAGCGGGTCGAGCTGCGCGACGTGCTCGACGTCGACGCCCTCGCCTGGCTGTCGCGAGGGGCGCGCGCCCGCACCGTGTCGACGCTCGCGCTCGTGACCTCGGCCCTGACCCAGGTCACCCGCGACCTGGCCGACGCTCCCCTGCGCGCCGTGTTCCCGGTCCACAGCCGGTACGAGGACACGTGGCACGACTCGGTCGGGTGGTTCATCACCAACGCCGTCCTCGACTCCCCCGACGCCGACCCCGTGGCGTGCGCCGCGGCCGTGAAGGAGGCCATCGGACTCGGTTCGTGGCCGCTCGAGGACGTGTTCGCGCCTTGGGGCGGCATGCCGCAGTCGCCGGGGATGTTCGCGATCTCGTGGCTGGACCTGCGGCGGCTGCCGGTGCACGTCGACCACGTGGGGCTCGAGGCCCAGTATGTGAGCGCGGCCGGGCGCACCGACGGCGTCATGGTCTGGTTCGTGCTCGACGAGGCGGGGATGCACCTGCGGTGCCGCTACCCCGACACCGAGCAGGCGCGGGCGAGCGTCGGAGGGTGGCTGGACGAGGTCGTCGACGAGATCCGCCGCGCTGCGCGCGACGCCGGGGCGACGCTGGAGGTCGACGGTGCGCTGCTCCAGGTGGGACGGGCCGAGCGGCACGACGTGCCGGCGATCCTCGCGCTGCTCGCGGACGACCCGATCGGCGCGACACGCGAGCTGGCCGACGCGACCGCCTACGAGGACGCCTACGACGCCCTGGTGCGCGATCCGTCCCAGCTGCTCGTGGTCGTGCGCGACGGCGACACGGTGGCGGCCACCGCGCAGCTGACCGTCATCCCCGGGCTGTCACGGGGCGGCGCCACACGGCTGCAGATCGAGGCCGTGCGGGTGGCGTCGGCGTGGCGCGGCCGAGGGCTCGGTGGTGCCCTGCTGGAGTGGGCGCACGAGCACGGACGTGCCCGCGGTGCCGTGCTGAGCCAGCTGACGACCGACACGTCGCGCGTCGACGCCCGCCGGTTCTACGAGCGCCTCGGGTACGAGGCGAGCCACCTGGGGCTCAAGCGTCCGCTCTGAGACCGGACCGGCCCCGGGTGGGGCGTGACGGGTCGGTGCGTGCCGTGGCGAGCACCGCGAGGCCGCACGCCAGCACGACGAGGCCGAGGCCCGCGACGGCGCCGACCCGCTCCCCCAGCACGACGACACCCAGCACCGTGGCGCAGAGCGGCTCGGCGAGCGTCAGCGTGGCGACGTCGGCGGCGGGCAGGCGTGCCAGCCCCCAGCCGAACAGCAGGTACGCGACCGCGGTGGTGACCACGCCGAGCCACAGCACCAGCAGGAGCCCGGGCCCGCTCCAGAGCCATGGACCGGCCAGCAGCACGAGGGCGGGGAGGCTGACGACGCCGGCCGTGCCGAACAGGACCCCCATGGTCCGGCCCGACGACCAGCCGCGGCCGAGCAGCTCCTTCGCCGCGAGCGTGTACAGCGCGTAGGAGGCGCCGGCTCCGACGGACCACCCCACCGCGGAGCCCGCGACCGCCGACCCCGACGCGAGGCCCGACACCAGCACCACGCCCACGATGCCGAGGGTCGTCGCCACGCCCCACCGGACGCCGGGCACGCGACGGCGCAGCACCGCCTCGAGCGCCCCCGTCACGACCGGTGCGGACCCGAGCGCCACGACGGTGCCCACGGCGACGCCGTTGCGGGCCGTGCCCTCGAAGAACGTGGGCTGGTAGGCCACGACTCCTCCGGCGCCGACGGCGACGACCACCCAGGCGGGCATCCTCGCGCCGGCGGGAGACGGTGGAGCGACGCCGGTCGCCCGGCCCCGGGACAGCCACGTCGCTCCCAGGGCCAGGAGGGTGCCGCCCAGGGCGATGCGGGCCAGCCCCACGGCGACGGGCGACCCGGCCACGTCAGCCAGCTCCTGCGCGGTCCCGGTGGTCGCGAAGCACAGCGCGGCGAGGACGATCGCGCCGACGGCCCGCCCTCGGGGTGCGCCGTCAGGCATCGACGTAGCCGGCCAGGTGCTCCCCGGTGAGACCGGCGCGGGCGGCGACCAGCTCGGCCGGGGTTCCCTCGAAGACCACGCGGCCGCCCTCGTGGCCCGCGCCCGGACCGAGGTCGATGATCCAGTCGGCGTGGGCCATCACGGCCTGGTGGTGCTCGATCACGACGACCGAGCGACCGTCGTCGACGAGCCGGTCGAGCAGCCCGAGCAGGTTCTCGACGTCGGCGAGGTGCAGGCCGGTGGTGGGCTCGTCGAGCACATACACCTCGCCGGCGTCCGACATCTGCGCGGCCAGCTTCAGCCGCTGGCGCTCACCGCCGGAGAGGGTGGAGAGCGGCTGCCCGAGCGTCAGGTAGCCCAGGCCCACGTCGACGAGGCGCGCGAGGATCTTCTGGGCAGCGGGGACGCGCCCCTCCCCCTCGGCGAAGAACGCCGCCGCCTCGATGATCGACATCTCGTGCACCTCGGCGATGTCCTTGCCCCCGAGGGTGTGCTCGAGCACCTCCGCGCGGAACCGACGGCCGCCGCACTCCTCGCACGGCGACTCGACGGTCGCCATGACGCCCAGCTCGGTGATGATCACGCCGGCGCCGTTGCACGTGGGGCAGCCGCCCTCGGAGTTGGAGCTGAACAGCGCCGGCTTCACCCCGTTGGCCTTGGCGAACGCCTTGCGGATCGGCTCGAGCAGGCCCGTGTAGGTGGCGGGGTTGCTGCGTCGGGACCCCTTGATGGCGCCCTGGTCGATGACGACGACCCCGTCACGCCCTGCGATCGAGCCGTGCACGAGCGAGCTCTTGCCCGAGCCGGCCACGCCGGTCACCGCGCAGAGCACGCCCAGTGGCACGTCGACGTCGACGCCCTGCAGGTTGTGGGTGTCGGCGCCGCGGATCTCCAGGTGGCCGGAGGGCCGGCGGACGGTGTCCTTGACCCGGGTGCGGTCGTCGAGGTGGTGACCCGTCACGGTGTCGCTGGCCCGCAGTCCGGCGACGTCGCCCTCGAAGCAGATGGTCCCTCCGCCCGAGCCGGCTCCGGGTCCGAGGTCGACGACGTGGTCGGCGATGGCGATCGTCTCGGGCTTGTGCTCGACGACGAGCACGGTGTTGCCCTTGTCGCGCAGCTGCACGAGCAGCCGGTTCATCCGCTCGATGTCGTGGGGGTGCAGGCCGATGGTGGGCTCGTCGAAGACGTAGGTGACGTCGGTCAGCGACGACCCGAGGTGCCGGATCATCTTGGTCCGCTGCGCCTCGCCGCCCGACAGCGTCCCGGCGGGGCGCTCCAGCGAGAGGTAGCCCAGGCCGATGTCGGTGAAGGAGTCGAGCAGGTGCTGCAGGCCCTTGAGCAGCGGTGCGACCGACGGCTCGTCGAGCTCGCGCAGCCACTCGGCCAGGTCGCTGACCTGCATGGAGCAGAGGTCGGCGATGTTCCTGCCCCGGATGCGGGACGAGAGCGCCTCGGGCGTGAGGCGGGTGCCGTCGCAGTCGGGGCAGGTCGTGAACGTGACCGCACGCTCCACGAACCGACGCACGTGCGGCTGCATGGCCTCGAGGTCCTTGCTCAGCATCGACTTCTTGACCTTGGTCAGGACGCCCTCGTAGGTGAGGTTCACCCCGTCGACCTTGATCTTGGTGGGCTCGCCGTGCAGGAGCGTCTGCAGCTGGTCCTGGGTGAACTCCCCCACGGGCGTGTCCATCGGCAGGCCGGCGCCGGCGAAGATGCGGCCGTACCAGCCGTCCATGCTGTAGCCCGGGACGAGCAGCGCGCCGTCGGCGAGGGTCTTGCCGGCGTCGTAGATGGCCGTGAGGTCGAAGTCGTTGACCGACCCCATCCCCTCGCAGCGTGGGCACATGCCGCCGAGGTAGACCTCCTTGCGCGCCACGCGCTTCTCGACCCGGCCGCCCTTCTCGGTCTGCATGACGCCGCTGGCGGTGCGGGTGGGCACGTTGAACGCGAAGGCGGTCGGCGGGCCGACGAAGGGGTCGCCGAGGCGGCTGAACAGGATCCGCAGCATCGCGTTGGCGTCGGTGGCGGTGCCGACGGTGGATCGCGGGTTGGCGCCCATGCGTTCCTGGTCGACGATGATCGCCGTCGTGAGCCCCTCGAGGTGGTCCACCTCGGGCCGCGCGAGCGACGGCATGAAGCCCTGCAGGAACGCGCTGTAGGTCTCGTTGATGAGGCGCTGGGACTCCGCGGCGATCGTGCCGAACACGAGCGAGCTCTTGCCCGAGCCCGACACCCCCGTGAACACGGTGAGCCGACGCTTGGGCAGGTCGACGCTCACGTCCTGGAGGTTGTTCTCGCGGGCGCCCTGCACGCGGATGACGTCATGGGTGTCGGCGGTGTGGGCCATGGGCCCAGGCTAGCGATCCGCGGGACCGCCGGTTGCCGTCCGCGCCCAGCATCGGAGCCGTGGCGAGCCACCTGGCATCCTCGTGCGGTGAGTACTCCCCACCGTGTGGTCCAGCACGTCGCCCGCGTGCTGCTCGGCGCCTTCCTCGTCCTCGCCGGGGTGGCGCACGTCGTGGCGCGCGAGGAGTTCCGTGCGCAGGTTCCGTCGTGGTTCCCGGTCGACGAGGACCTCACCGTGCTCGCGTCGGGTGCGGTGGAGCTGGTCCTCGGTCTGGCGGTGCTGCTGGCACCGGCGGCACGGCGGGCGCTCGTCGGGCTGCTCGTCGCGACCCTGTTCGTCCTGGTCTTCCCGGGCAACGTCGCGCAGTACGTGGAGGGGGTCGACGCGTTCGGCCTCGACACGGACCGCGCGCGGCTCGTCCGCCTTCTCTTCCAGCCGCTGCTCGTGCTCTGGGCGCTGTGGTCCTGCGGAGCCTGGCCCCGCGCGGCGCGACCCCGCCCGGGGCGTGACACGTGACGCCCGCCGTCCGAGCGGCGCGCAACGCCGTCGCCGTCGTCTTCGCCCTCAACGGGTTCATGTTCGCCAGCTGGATGGCGCGGCTCCCCGCGGTCCGTGACGCGCTCGGGCTGTCCCCTGCCCAGCTCGGCCTGCTCCTGCTCGCGATCTCCGCCGGGTCGCTGACCGGCCTCCCGCTCGCCGGAGCCCTGTGCGACCGGTTCGGCGCCGCCCGCGTGGTCGCCGTGTCCGCGGTCGTCGTCGCCCTGGCGCAGACCGCCGCGGCCGCCGGGGCGGAGTCGGGCGTCGCGCTCGCCGCCGCGGTGCCGATGGCCTTCATGGGCTTCGGCATCGGTGCGTGGGACGTGGCGATGAACCTGCACGGCGCTCGTGTCGAGCAGCACATGGGTCGTACGGTGATGCCCCGCTTCCACGCAGGCTTCAGCCTCGGCACCGTGGTCGGTGCGGGGCTGGGCGCCGGTGCCGCGGCGCTGGACCTCGACCTGCGCGTCCATCTCGCGGCCACCAGCACGATCGGTCTCGTGGGCGCGCTCGCGGCGGTCCGGGCGTTCCTGCCCGGCCACGAGGACCACGGCGAGGATCCGCAGGGCGCACGGTCCGCGTCGGCCTGGACGGAGCCGCGCACGCTGCTCATCGGCCTGATGGTGCTGGCTCTCGCCTTCACCGAGGGGACGGCCAACGACTGGTTGGCGGTGGCCCTGGTCGACGGCTACGACGTGCCGGACTGGGCCGGTGCGCTCGGCTTCGGCGCCTTCGTCACGGCGATGACGCTGGGCCGGGTCGTGGGCCCGGCGCTGCTCGACCGCCACGGTCGGGTGACGGTGCTCTGGTCGACGATGGGACTGGCCTTCGTCGGCGTGCTGCTCACCGTCCTGGCGCCCGTCCCCGAGCTCGCGGTCGTCGGCATCCTGCTCTGGGGCCTGGGCGCCTCGCTGGGGTTCCCCGTCGGCATGAGCGCCGCCGCCGACGACCCGCGCCGCGCCGCGGCCCGGGTCAGCGTGGTCTCCACGATCGGGTACACCGCCTTCCTGGCCGGCCCGCCCCTGGTCGGCTTCGTCGGCGAGCACTCCGGCACGCTCCAGGCGCTGCTCGTGGTGGCCGCCCTGCTGGTCCCGTCCGCGCTCGTCGTTCCTGCTGCGCGGGAGCGCCGCACGCCCTAGCGTGCCGTCATGGGTACTGAGGAGGCCGCCCGCGGCGGCGACGACCGGTCCGTCTTCGACCGCTTCGTGGAGTCGGCGGAGTCGGTGGTCACCCGGGCTCCGTTCTTCCTGGTGTGCGCCGGCATCGTGGTGGCGTGGGCGGTCAGCCTGCCGCTCTGGGCCGACCTGAAGGCGTGGCAGGTCGCGATCCACACCGTCGCGAGCGTCCAGTCGCTGTTCCTGCTCGCCCTGCTGGAGAACGCCGGGCGGCGGGCCGAGGAGGCGTCGCAGGAGAAGCTCAACGTGATCGCCGAGGCGCTGGCCGACCTGATGGAGTCACGGGCGCGCGACGACGAACGGCTGGGCGAGTCGGTGCAGCGCCTGCGCGACGCGGTCGGTCTCGAGGACCGGCACTGACGGCTCAGGCCAGGAGGAAGGTCCGTAGCGCCGAGGCGAAGGCGTCCGGTTTCTCCGAGTGGACCCAGTGGCCGGCGCCCTTCACGGTCACGAGGCGTGTGCGGGGGAACAGGGTGCGCATGTGTTCGGCGTCGTCGTCGCCGACGTAGTCCGACCGCTCCCCCGCGAGCCAGAGGACGGGCCGGTCGAAGGTCCCGTCGATCTCGGGGAAGCCGCCGATGACCGGCAGGTCCCGGCGCAGGAGGGCGAGGTTCGCCATCCAGCGGAACCCTCCGCCCTCGCTCGGGGGGATCGATCGCAGGTTCTGCAGGAGGAACCCGCGCACCGTGTCGTCGTCGATCCGCTCGCGCAGCTGCTCGTCGGCGTCGCCGCGCCGCGCGAGCGTGTCGAGGTCGAGCGAGGCCAGGCTGTCCAGCAGGTGCTCGAACTCCCCGGCGCCGTCGCTCGGAGCAGGGGCGATGTCCACCACGACGAGTCGGTCCACGAGGTCCGGGTGACGCAGGGCCAGCACCATGGCGACCTTGCCGCCCATGGAGTGCCCCACGACGTGGGTGCGACCCCCCGACGCCCACCGCTCGCTCAGGAACGCCGCCACCTGGTCGGCCACGTCCACGTAGTCGACGGAGTCGGTCCACGCGGAGTGGCCGTGGTTGGGCAGGTCGACGAGGAGCGAGCGCAGCTCGGGCTGCAGCGCCTTGGCGGCCTGCGTGAAGTTGCGGCCCTGGCCGAAGAGTCCGTGCAGGAAGACGACCCGCTCCCCCGTGTCGCCGACCTCGCGGGCGTAGATGGCGTCGGTCACGGACCCAGGGTAGATCGGCGGTGAGGACCGTCCGCACGTGCCGTCCTAGACGAGTGCCCGTGCGATCGCGTCGGCCATGAGGTCCATCCAGCGACGCGCCTGGCGCAGGTCCGCCGGGTCGAGGAAGTAGTGGTCCTGACCGGGGACGACGTGGTGCTCCACCGGGATGCCCACGTCGGCGAGACGCCGCGCGTAGGCGTCCCCCTCGGCCCGCAGCGCGTCGTGCTCGGCGGTGACGACGAGCGCCGGTGGCAGCCCGTGCAGGTCGTCGGCGAGCAGGGGTGACGCGTACGGCTCGCTGCGGCGTGAGGCGTCCTTGAAGTACGTCGCGCGGACGAGCCGGACCGTCCGTTCGCTGATCATCGGTCGCGGGACCGTGGCGGGCTTGTGGGTGGTCGAGACGTCGAGCGACGGCACGCCGAGCAGCTGCAGACGCGCCGGCTGGTGCCCCTGGTCCCGGGCCTGCAGGCAGACCGACGCGGCGAGGTTCCCGCCTGCACTGAAGCCGCCGACCACCAGGCGGCGTCCGTCGAGGCCCTGCGTCCCGGCGTTCTGGGCGACCCACTCGACCACGTCGTGCGCCTGGTGGTGCGCCACCGGGTACCGGTGTCGCGGCGCCACGTCGTAGTCCACGTTCACCACGGCCGCACCGGTCGTGGCGACGACGTGCCGGGCGAAGAAGTCGTCCATCGCCGCGTGCCGCATGAGGAAGGCCCCGCCGTGCAGGTGCACGTAGACGCCTGGCGCCGAGGGGGCGTCCCCGGAGCGCGCCGCGTGCCGGCCTGCCGTGGGTCGGTAGACGTAGCAGCGGACGGTCCCGTGCCGGGTCGGCACCCGCCAGGTCTCGGGGTCCTCGACGTCGGCGCCGGAGATCTGCAGGGCGTCGCCGTAGCGCACCGTCAGCGGTGCGGTGAGGTTCATCAGGAGCGCCGTGGCGTCCGCGTACCAGCCCATGTGTGCCATTCGACACCGCGCTGCGTCCGGATCGGCGCAGGTGCATCATGGGCGTGTGAGGATCACGAGACTCGGACACGCCGCCCTCCTGCTCGAGACGTCGGGGGCGAGGGTGCTCGTCGATCCGGGCGCGTTCAGCCTCGACGCCGCCTTCGAGCTGAGCGACCTGGACGCCGTGGTCGTCACCCACCAGCACCCGGACCACCTGCACCCGGCGCGCGCCGCCGAGGTCGTGGCCGCCAGCCCGGGGGCGGTCTTCCTGGCCGATCCCGAGACCGCCGAGCAGCAGGGCGGACCGTGGCGCGCGCACGCCGACGGCGTGGTCACGCAGGTCGGCGACATCACCCTCACCGGCGTCGGTGCCCGGCACGCCACGATCCTGCCCTCGATCCCGGTGGTCGCGAACGTCGGCGTGCTCGTGGAGGGCCCGAGCAGCGACGGCGGGACGACCACGCTCTTCCACCCCGGCGACTCCTACGAGTCGACCCCGGCCGGTGTCGACCTGCTGGCGCTGCCCCTCAGCGCCCCCTGGGCGAGGATCAGCGACACGGTGGCCTTCCTGTCCGGCGTCGCGCCGCGCGGCTTCCTGCCCATCCACGACGCGACCATCGCCGACGTCGCCTACGACCTGTACTGGAACCACGCCGTGAACCACGGCGGGGTCGACGCCGAGCAGGCGCACCGCCTCGCCCCCGGCGACACCCTCGACGCCTGAGGTGGAACGCCCCCTCCTGCGGGCCATGACGGTCCCGCTGATGCTGCTGGTCGGTGCGCTCGTCACGCTGCAGTCGCGTGTCAACGGCTCGCTCGCCGGCCAGCTCGGTGACGGTCTGCGGGCCGGCGCCCTGGCCGCGGTCGTGAGCTTCGGCAGTGGTTTCCTCCTGCTCACGCTGGTGGTCCTGTCGCACCCGCGCCGACGGGCCGGGCTGCTGCGGGTGCGCGACGCCCTGCGGCTCCGCAGGCTGCGGCCGGTCGAGCTGCTCGGCGGCCTCGGCGGGGCCTTCTTCGTGGCGAGCCAAGGCATCGCCGTCGGCATCATCGGGGTGGCTCTGTTCATCGTGGCGTTCACGGCCGGTCAGTCGGTGGCGTCGCTCGTGGTCGACCACGTGGGGCTCGGACCGGGCGGCCGGCAGGCCGCGTCCCGACCGCGGGCGATCGCCGCCCTGTTCGCCGTCGCCGCGGTCACGGTCAAGGTGCTCGGCGACCTCCACGGCACCGAGCTCGGGCTCTCCCTGCTGCTGGCGTCCCTGGCGCTGGTGGCCGGGTGCCTGCAGGCGGTGCAGCAGGCGCTGAACGGTCGGGTCTCGGCGATCGGCGGTCCTCTCGCGACGACGTGGAACAACTTCGTCGTCGGCACGGCCGCTCTCCTGGTGCTGCTCGTGGTGAGCCTGGCCCTCCCCGGCCGGATCGACGGCTTCCCCACGCAGTGGTGGTACTACGTCGGCGGCGTCCTCGGGGTCGGCTTCATCGCGATCTCCGCCGTGGCCGTGCAGATCCACGGTGTCCTCGTGCTGGGGCTGTGCTCGATCGCCGGCCAGGTCGTCGCGGCGGAGGTCGTCGAGGTGGTCGATCCCGACGTCGCGGTGTCCCCTCTGGGCCTGCTCGGCGGGGTCCTGGCCGTGCTCGGCGTGGTCGTGGCGCTCGTCGCACGTCGGCCCCCGCGGAGGTGACCTGACCGTCGTTGTCTTATCTCACAACTGAGATAGTGTGGTCAGGTGACTTCACGAGACGACTACCTCGCCCGCATCGGCACCCTCATCCGCGACGCGCGTCAGCACAGCGGTCTCACGCAGACCGAGCTGGCCACGCAGCTGCGCACCAGCCAGAGCGCGGTCAACCGGATCGAGAAGGGCCAGCAGAACCTGACCCTCGAGATGATCGCGCGCATCGGCACGGCGCTCGACTCCGAGATCGTCAGCGTCGGCACGTCCGGCCCGAGCCACCTGCGGGTCAAGGGCGGCACGCGGCTCTCGGGCTCGATCGACGTCAAGTCCAGCAAGAACGCCGGTGTGGCGCTGCTCTGCGCGTCCCTGCTCAACGAGGGAACGACGATCCTGCGCAAGGTCGCGCGGATCGAGGAGGTCAACCGGCTCCTGGAGGTGCTGTCCTCCATCGGCGTGCGCACCCGCTGGCTGGGTGACGACGGCGACCTCGAGCTGGTCGTCCCGGCCGAGCTGGACCTCGCCGCGATGGACGAGGCCGCGGCCCGGCGCACCCGCAGCATCATCATGTTCCTCGGACCGCTCATGCACCGCGTGGAGCAGTTCGAGCTGCCCTACGCCGGCGGCTGCGACCTCGGCACGCGCACCGTCGAGCCCCACATGACGGCACTGCGCCCGTTCGGGCTCAAGGTCGTGGCCACCGAGGGCAGCTACCACGTCGACGCCGCCCGCGGCGTCGGGCCGGAGCGGCCGATCGTGCTCACCGAGCGCGGCGACACCGTCACCGAGAACGCGCTGCTGGCCGCCGCCCGCTTCGACGGCGTGACCGTGATCCGCAACGCGAGCCCCAACTACATGGTCCAGGACCTCTGCTTCTTCCTCGAGAAGCTCGGCGTGGGCATCGAGGGCATCGGCACGACGACCCTGCGGGTCACCGGCAAGCCGAAGATCAACACCGACGTCGACTACGCGCCGAGCGAGGACCCGATCGAGGCGATGAGCCTCATCGCCGCCGCGATCGTCACGCAGTCCAGCATCACCGTGCGCCGCGTCCCGATCGAGTTCATGGAGATCGAGCTCGCCCTCCTGGAGGAGATGGGACTGCACTACGACCGCAGCGAGGAGTACCCGGCCGAGAACGGCCAGACCAGGCTCGTCGACATCACCACGCACCCCTCGTCGTTGCGGGCACCGATCGACAAGGTGCACCCGATGCCGTTCCCGGGCCTCAACATCGACAACCTGCCGTTCTTCGCGGTCATCGCCGCCACGGCCGAGGGTCAGACCCTGCTGCACGACTGGGTCTACGAGAACCGCGCGATCTACCTGACCGAGCTCAACAAGCTGGGCGCGCGGGTCAAGCTGCTCGACCCGCACCGGGTCCTGGTCGACGGACCGACGCACTGGAGCGGGACCGAGATCGTGTGCCCGCCGGCGCTGCGACCGGCCGTCGTCATCCTGCTGGCCATGCTCGCCGCCAAGGGCACCTCCGTGCTGCGCAGCGTGTACGTCATCAACCGTGGCTACGAGGACCTGGCCGAGCGGCTGAACGCCCTCGGTGCGCAGATCGAGACCTTCCGCGACATCTGACGACGAGGGCGTCCCGCGGACCCTGCGGGCGCTAGCGTGAGGTGGTGTCCAGCCACCCGTACCTCGACGCGCCCCTCCCCCTGGCCCTGGCCCACCGCGGTGGCGCCCTGCTGCCGGTGAACGGGGGCCTGGAGAACACGTTGGCAGCGTTCACGAACGCGGTGGCGCTCGGGTTCCGCTACCTCGAGACCGACGTGCACGCCTCGCGGGACGGCGTCGTCTACGCGTTCCACGACGAGCACCTGGGTCGCCTGACCGGGGTCGACACGCCCCTGGCCGACCTGACGGCCGAGGAGGTCGACGCCGTGCGGGTGGTCGGCAAGGAACCGGTGCCGCGCCTGGCGACGTTGCTGGAGGCCTTCCCGCACGCGCGGTTCAACATCGACGTGAAGTCCGACGCCGCCGTCGTCCCGACTGTCGAGGTCATCCGTGCTGCCGGGGCGCAGGAGCGGGTCTGCCTCGCCTCGTTCTCCGGCCGTCGCCTGGCTCACCTCCGCCGGATCTGCCCCGAGGCCGCCCGCTCGGCCGGGCCGCTGGAGGTCGCGGCGCTGCGGCTGGGTCCCGTCGCGGCGATCCGCCGGTACGCCGCCCGGCGCGGTGTCCACTGCCTGCAGGTGCCGGTGCGCAGGGGCCCCGTGACGGTCGTGACGCCACGATTCGTCCGCCACGCGCACGCGACCGGCCTGCAGGTGCACGTGTGGACCGTCGATGACCCCGACGAGATGCGATGGTTGCTCGACATCGGCGTCGACGGCATCGTCACCGACCGTCCCGACGTCCTGCGCGACGTGCTGACCGAACGAGGAGCCTGGCCACGATGAGCACCGGACGCACGAGTCACGCTGACGGCGGCGGGGCGGTCGCCCGCAGCACCAGCCGGGGCCAGGTCCTGGCCTGGTCCTTCTGGGACTGGGGCTCGGCCGCGTTCAACGCCGTGATCGTCACGTTCGTGTTCTCGGTCTACCTCACCGACGGCGTCGGCAAGGACCTGCCCGGACCGGTCTCGGCCAGCACGTGGCTGGCGTGGTCG
Source organism: Aeromicrobium sp. Leaf289 (assembly GCF_001423335.1). Lineage (NCBI taxonomy): Bacteria > Bacillati > Actinomycetota > Actinomycetes > Propionibacteriales > Nocardioidaceae > Aeromicrobium > Aeromicrobium sp. Leaf289. Next base: position 91,981 of record NZ_LMNK01000001.1, read on the forward strand.
ATCGCGGCCGGCTCCCTCGTGATCGCCGTCCTCGCCCCCGTCCTGGGCCAGCGGTCCGACGCGGGCGGGCGGCGCAAGCGCTCCCTGGCCCTGCTCACGGGCGCCGTCGTCGTCCTGATGGCCCTCATGTTCTTCGTGAAGGACGACTACCACTACCTGTGGCTCGGCCTGCTCCTGATCTCGCTGGGCATCGTGCTGTTCGAGCTGGCCCAGGTCCCCTACTTCGCCATGCTCCGCCAGGTGTCCACGCCCGAGACGGTCGGCCGGGTGTCCGGGCTCGGCTGGGGCTTCGGCTACCTGGGCGGCATCGTGCTGCTGATCATCGTGTTCGTCGGGCTGATCAGCGGCGACGGTGGCCTCCTCGGCGTGACCACCGACGACGGGCTCAACATCCGGCTCGTGGCGATCGTGTCCGCCGTCTGGTTCCTCGTGTTCGCGCTGCCCGTGCTGCTGTTCGTCCCCGAGCTCCCGGCCGAGGCGAGCCCGCTGCCCCGCACCGGCTTCGTCGACTCGTACCGCGTGCTGTTCGCCGAGGTGCGGACCATGTGGCGCGACGACCGCGAGACCCTCAAGTTCCTCATCGCCAGCGCCCTCTACCGCGACGGTCTGGCCGGGGTGTTCACCTTCGGTGCGGTCATCGCCGTGTCCGTGTACGGCTTCACCGACGAGACCGTGATCCCGTTCGGCATCGTGGCCAACGTGGCCGCGGCGGGCGGTGCGATCCTGGCCGGTCGTTTCGACGACCGTGGAGGGCCGCGTCGCGTGGTGGTGTTCTCGCTCGTGTCGATGATGGTCGTGGGCACGGTGCTGCTGTTCGTCGAGGGCAGCACGGGGTTCTGGATCTTCGGGCTGCTGCTGTGCCTGTTCGTCGGTCCGGCCCAGTCGGCGTCCCGCACCTACCTGGTGCGCCTCACGGCGGTCGGCAAGGAGGGCCAGAACTTCGGCCTCTACGCCATGACGGGGCGTGCCGCGTCGTTCCTCTCCCCCGCCCTCTTCGGGCTCTTCGCCTTCATCGGCGGTGACGACCGGTGGGGCATCGTCGGCATCCTCGTGGTCCTCGCCGCCGGGCTCGCGGCCCTCTTCCTGGTCGCTCCCCAGGTCCGCGACCGCGCACTCGAGGTGCGGTGACGACGTACTCAGGGGAATCTCAAGGGGGTGCCCTACGTTGGTACCGATGAGAGGAGTGACCCATGGCTGAACGAGCACTGCGCGGGGCCCGGCTGGGTGCCCAGAGCTTCGAGGACGAGCGCGGGGTCGAGATGGCCCCTCGTCAGGAGATCGAGTACGTCTGCGACGACGGACACACCTTCACGGTGACCATGTCGGTCGAGGCCGAGGTCCCCTACGAGTGGGAGGACCCGAAGACCGGCCGCATCGGCAAGCAGGCCGACGTCGCGGAGCCGGCGAAGAAGGAGGAGAAGGCGGCGCGTACCCACTGGGACATGCTGCTGGAGCGACGCTCGGAGTCCGAGCTCGAGGAGATCCTCACCGAGCGCCTGGAGCTGCTGCGCTCCGGCGAGATCGGTCCGCCGCACCTGCACCGTCGCAAGCGCAAGACGGCCTGACGGCCCGTCGGGCTCAGCCCGACCCGTCCGAGCCCGCCCCGAGACCCCGGTCCTGCACCGGGGTCTCGTGCTGTCCGGGTCCGGCGTCGCTGGGGCGGGGCAGCGCGGCCCGGGCGAGCGTTCCCACCCGCAGCCGGCGGGGCACCCGGCGGGCGAGGCCCCAGAGGGTCACGCGCCACAGCGCCTCGCGCACGATCGCCGAGCTCATCTTGGACCGTCCGAGAGCGCGCTCGACGAAGGTGACCGGCACCTCCACGATCCGCAGTCCTGCCGCGTGGACCCGGCGCGTCATGTCGATCTGGAAGCAGTACCCCTGCGAGGCGACGCCCGCGAAGGCGATCCGGCGCAGCGTGTCGGCCCGGAAGGCACGGAAGCCGGCAGTGGTGTCGTGCACGGGCAGGCCGAGCGCGAGGCGGGCGTACATCGTGCCGCCCCGCGAGATCATCCGTCGGTGCCAGGGCCAGTTGACCACCGAGCCCCCCGGGACCCAGCGCGAGCCGATGACGAGGTCGGCCGACGCGACGGCGGCCAGGAGGTCGGGCAGCTCCTCGGGCAGGTGGGAGCCGTCGGCGTCCATCTCCACCAGGACGTCGTAGCCGCGGTCCAGGCCCCAGGCGAAGCCGGCCCGGTAGGCGGCTCCGAGCCCGTCCTTGCCCGTGCGGTGGAGCACGTGGACGGCGGGGTCGCGCAGCGCTCGCTCGTCGGCGAGCCGGCCGGTGCCGTCGGGCGAGGCGTCGTCGACCACGAGGACGTCGGCGTCGGGGACGCAGCTGCGGAGCCGCTCGAGGGTGCCGGGCAGGCTCTCCGCCTCGTCGTAGGTCGGCATGATCACCAGGACGGTCACGACGACGTCCTCCGGACCGCGCGACGGCGGTGCAGGATGCCGAGGACCCAGCCCAGCAGACCGATCGACACCAGCGCCACGGCGGGCCAGCGGCCCGCGGCGGTGGCCGGGGTCGTCCCGGTGGCCGTGCCGACGTCGGCGACCAGCGTGGCGGGCTCCTCGGTGGGCGCCTGCTGGACCACGCGCCCGTCGGCGTCGACGATGCCGCTGATGCCGTTCGTCGACGGCACGACGACCCAGCGGCCGGTCTCGATCGCGCGGAGCCGCGAGATCTTGAACTGCTGCGCGGGCTGCGACGTGCCGGTGAAGCTGGCGTTGCTGGTCTGGACCACGAGCATCTCGGCCCCGCCGCGCACCGCGTCCTCGACGATGCCGTCGTAGGCGATGTCCCAGCAGATGGTGTCGCCGACGACGACGGACCCGGCCTGCAGGTCGCCCGCCCGGTCCCCCGGCAGCATGTCGCGCGGGATGTCGCGGTCGAAGCGCGGGACCAGCCCACCCAGCTCGCGACGGAACGGCACGTACTCGCCGTACGGCACGAGCCTGCGCTTCACGTAGACCTCGCCGGGGCCGTCGCCGTTCCAGACCACACCGGCGTTGTAGGCGGTGTCGTTCGTGGGGCCGTCGAGGATGGCGCCCACGAGGATCGGCGCACCGATCCGTTGCACCAGGGACTCGATGCGGGCGGCGAGGGCCTCGTCGGCGAAGGGGTCGACGTCGAGCGCGTTCTCCGGCCAGATGACGAGGTCCGGTGCCTGGGTCCGCCCGGACTCCACGGCCGCCGCCAACCTGCTCGTCTCGGCGAGGTGCAGCTCGCCGATCTCGCCGCGGGGCCAGGTCAGGAAGGCGCCCGGCGTGTTGCCCTGGATCGCGGCGACGCGCCGCTCCGGACCCGGGTCCGCGAGCCCCGTGGGCAGGAACAGCCCGCCCAGGATGACGGCGACGACGACGGCGACGGCCGCGGTCCGACGCAGGACCCCGGAACCGGCCAGCACGACCAGCATCGCCGCGAGCACGAACAGCAGGGCGGACGTGCCGGGCATCCCGACGAGGCGCGCGTACGGGGCGAGCGGGGTGTCGATGGACGTGTGGGCCAGGCGTCCCCACGGGAACCCGGAGAACGGGAAGCCGCCGCGCACCTGCTCGCCCAGCACCCAGGCAGCGGCGCCCCACACGGGCCACCAGGGCAGCCGTAGCGCCGCGCGGAGCGGCAGGGCGATGACGGCCAGCAGCACGGTCTGCGCGACCACGAGCGCGACGTAGGCCCCGCTGCTGACCGCGTTCATCCACCAGATGAGCGGCGCCATGAAGGCGAGTCCGTAGACCGCACCCGTGGTCATGACCGCGACCACGCGAGCCTCCGCCTGGCGGCGCAGCACCCAGACGAGCAGGGCCACGCCGACGACCATCGTGTACGGCACGGACCACGGGTCGAAGGCTGCCGCGCTGAGCAGTCCGGAGACGGCCGCCAGCACGGCGGCCAGGTACCACCTCATCGGGGTGACCGTCTCACAGGACCGTGAGCGCGCGCGGTGCGTGGTTGAGGACCTCGAGGCCGTCGTCGGTGCAGACGGCGATGTCCTCGATGCGGGCGCCGAAGCGCCCCTCGAGGTACACGCCGGGCTCGATGGAGAACGCCATGCCGGGCTCCAGCACGAGGGCGTTGCCCTCCACGATGTAGGGCTCCTCGTGCGTCTCGGTGCCGATGCCGTGCCCGGTGCGGTGGATGAACAGGTCCCCGAGGCCGGCGTCGACGAGGACCTGGCGACCCACGGCGTCGACGGACTCCGCGGTGACGCCCGGTCGTGCGTGCTCGCGCTGGACGCGCTGGGCCTCCTCCAGCACGGCGTACGCCTCGAGGTACTCCGCCGGGGCGCTGCCGCCGGCGAGGTAGTTGCGGGTCGAGTCCGAGCAGTAGCCGGCCGCCGTCGTGCCGCCGATGTCGACGACCACGGGGTCACCCAGCTCGATCGTGCGGTCGGAGACCTCGTGGTGGGGCGACGCACCGTTGGGGCCGGAGCCGACGATGACGAAGTCGACCTGCGCGTGCCCCTCGTCGACGATCGCGCGGGCGATGTCGGCGCCGACCTCGCGCTCGGTGCGTCCCGGACGGAGCCACTCCCCCATGCGGGCGTGCACGCGGTCGATGGCGGCGCCCGCGTCGCGCAGGGCCGCGATCTCGTCGGTGTCCTTGCGCATGCGCAGCTGGGTGAGCAGGGGGCCGGCGAGGCTGACCCGGGCGAACCGGTCCTGCAGGGCCAGGACGCGCTCGGCCCACATCTGGTTGTCGACCGCCACGGTGGCGTCGGCGGGCAGGAGCGAGGCGAGGAGGGCGTAGGGGTCGTCGGTCTCGCCCCAGGTGGCGATCTCCACGTCGACCCCGGCGGCCTCGGCGGCCGCCCGCTCGAGCGCGGGCACCACGAGGGTCGCGGGCCCGTCGGCGGGCACCACCAGGCAGGTCAGACGCTCGAGCGGCTTGGCGTGGTAGCCGGTCAGGTAGCGCAGGTCGGCGCCGGGCGTGACGAGCACGGCTCCGACGGACTGGGCACGAGCGAGCTCTTGGGCGCGGATCCAGCGAGAAGTCACCCGCCGAGCCTACGTCGTGGGCCAACGCAGGACCTTCGACAGGTGCCCCGTCCGCCGCCGTCGCCTAGGGTGAGGCGTACATCACATCGAAGGATCGGGGGGTCCCATGCGCAAGATCGTCGCTGCCACCGCAGCCGTCGTCCTGTCCGCCGGGCTCGTCTCCGCGTCACCGGCACTCGCCGGTGGCTCGAAGGGCGAGGTCGACACCACCAAGCTGACCAAGGCGGTGCAGGTCAACGGGGTGCTCCAGCACCTGCGCCAGCTGCAGACCATCGCCAACCGCAACGGCGGCAACCGAGCGTCCGGACTGCCCGGCTACGACGCGTCGTCGGCCTACGTCGCCAAGACGCTGCGTGCGGCGGGCTACACCGTGCGCAAGCAGACGTTCACCTTCCCGTTCTTCGCCGAGAACGGCCCGGCCACGCTGACCCAGCTCACGCCGGGCGAGAAGACGCTCGAGACGGCCGTGTTCACGTACTCCGGATCGGGTTCGGTCACCGGCACCGTCGTGCCGACGAAGGACGTGGTCATCCCGGCCACGCCCGAGCCGAGCAGCACCTCCGGGTGCGAGGCGTCGGACTTCGAGGCGGCCCCCGCGGATCCCGCGATCGCGCTGGTCCAGCGCGGCACCTGCGACTTCGGCGTCAAGGCGGCCAACGCGAAGGCCGCCGGCTACGACGCCGTCATCATCTTCAACGAGGGCAACCCCGAGCGCACCGAGCTCGCCGTGGGCACGCTCGGCACCCCGATCGACGTCCCGGTCGTGGGCCTGTCCTACGACGACGCCGTCGCCCTCGTCCAGGACGCACGCTCCGGCGGTGCCACCGCTCGCGTCACGACGGACACGGTGACCGACCTCGAGCGTGAGACGCACAACCTGATCGCCGACTGGCCGAAGCGCACGAAGAACGACGACCAGGTCGTCGTGGTCGGTGCCCACCTGGACTCCGTCCCGGAGGGCGCGGGCATCAACGACAACGGCACCGGCACCGCGGCGATCCTCGAGATCGCCGAGCAGATGGCCACGACCGGCTACACGAAGAGGGCACAGCGCCCCGTCCGCTTCGCCTTCTGGGGTGCCGAGGAGCTGGGCCTGCTCGGCTCGCAGCACTACGTCGACACGCTGTCCGACGCGAACCGGTCGAAGATCTACGCGAACCTGAACTTCGACATGCTGGGCTCGCCCAACTTCGTCCGGCTGGTCTACGACGGGGACGGGTCCGCGTTCGGCGCTGCCGGTCCCGCCGGGTCGGGCCAGATCGAGAAGGTCTTCACCGACTTCTTCGACGGCTCGGGCCTCGAGACCGATCCGACCGCGTTCGACGGCCGGTCCGACTACGGACCGTTCATCCAGTACGGCATCCCGGCGGGCGGCCTGTTCAGCGGTGCCGACGACGTCAAGACGCCCGAGCAGGCTGCGATCTACGGGGGTACGGCGGGCGAGACGCTCGACCAGAACTACCACTCGGCCGCCGACGACATCACCAACATCAACACGACGGTGCTCGGCCAGCTGAGCGACGGTGCGGCGCACGCGACGGCGACGTTGGCGCTGTCGAAGAAGGGTCTCTACGGCGACGCCGCGCGGGCCAAGGTCCGCACGAGCGCCAAGAAGGCTCCGGCCGTCACCCAGGGGCCGCAGGCCCAGCGTTGACGACACCGCGTTGACGACACCGCGCTGACGCGTTCCTCGCGTCTCGGAACACCATCGCCCTCCCAGCACGACCGGGAGGGCGATGGTGTTCGGGTTCGGGACGGTAGTCGCCCTGGCGACGCCCTACGCTGGCGACGTGACCACCGGACGCCTGCTCCTCCTCGACTCCGCCAGCCTGTACTTCCGCGCGTTCTACGGCGTGCCCGACTCGTTCAAGGCGCCCGACGGGACGGTGGTGAACGCGTTGCGCGGGCTGCTCGACTTCGTCTCGACCCTCGTCGACCAGCACTCCCCCGACGCCGTGGTCGCGTGCTGGGACGACGACTGGCGTCCGCAGTGGCGGGTCGACCTGCTGCCCTCCTACAAGACCCACCGGGTGGCCGAGGTCGCCGACCCGACCTCGGGTGAGCTGGTCGCGGAGGAGTCGCCGGAGCTGCTGAGCCCGCAGGTCCCGCTCATCGCCGAGGCGCTGGGCATCCTCGGGATCCCCGTGGTCGGCAGGCAGGGCGCCGAGGCCGACGACGTCATCGGCACGCTCGCGCAGGCGTGGGACGGGCCGGTCGACGTGGTCACCGGCGACCGCGACCTCTTCCAGCTCGTCGACGACGACGCGCAGGTGCGCGTGCTCTACACCGCGCGAGGGGTCTCGTCGGCCGACGTGGTCGACGCCGCGTGGATCCGCGCCAAGTACGGCGTGGAGCCGCAGCAGTACGCCGACTTCGCCACCATGCGCGGCGACACGTCCGACGGCATCCCCGGCGTCGCCGGCATCGGCGAGAAGACCGCCGCGACGCTGCTGGGCGAGTTCCACGACCTCGACGGCATCGTCGCGGCCGCCCAGGACCCGGACTCCTCGATCAAGCCGCGGGTCCGGCAGTCGCTGCTGGACACCCGCGACCTGATCGACGTCATGCGTCAGGTCGTGCGGGTGCGCGACGACGTGTGCGGCACCGACGTCGTGCGGCCGCTGGCGCCGCTGTCCCCCGAGCAGCGCGACGCCCTCGAGGCGTTCGGGGCGCGGTGGGGCCTCGGTGGCGTGCCGGAGCGTCTCGTGAAGGCGCTCAGCCGCTGAGCGAGGAGTAGGCCACCACACCGCGTCGCAGGCCGTCGAGCGTCTGCCGGGCGGTCGTGCGCAACGGTCCGGGGCCGGCGGCGTCGGCGACCTGCGCGACGAGGTCGATGAGCTGCTTCATGGCGCGCACGAAGTCACCGGCGGCCATGCCCGTGGTGCGCAGGACCTCGTCGAGCGGTGCTCCACCGACCCAGGCCGACGCGGTCTCCGCGAACCCGAAGTCGGGCGTGGACAGGAAGCGGACCCGGTTCCGACGCTCCAGGGCCTGCAGGTCGGCGCACAGCGCGAGCATCGTCTCCGAGACGTCGAGCGTGCGTCGGTCCGGGAACCGAGGGGCGGGCGGGTCGTCGATCCTGCTCTCGAAGGTGAGGCCCGACAGCACGGCACCCAGCTGGCCAGCGTCCAGACCGTCCCAGACCCCCTGCCGCAGGCACTCGCTGACGAGCAGGTCCAGCTCGCTGTACAGCCGCTGCAGGCGACGGCCGTCGGTGGTGACCTCGTCGCCGTCGAGATAGCCGAGCTCGTCGAGGACCTCGCACACGTGGTCGAACTGGCGCGCCACGGTGTTGGTGCGCTGCTCGATGCGGCGCCGCTGGTTGGCGGTGTCGCGCTCGAGCTTGGTGTAGCGCTCGGCCCATCGGGCGTGCGCCTCGCGATCGGGGCACGCGTGGCACGGGTGCTCCTTCATCGCCCGCCGCAGCTCGGCCACACGCGGGTCGGTGCGCTCGTCCGCGACCCGCTCGGTCGGGCGGTCGGCGTGGTAGCCGGTGTCGTTGTGCCAGCGCAGGCCCTCGGCGCGGTCCCGCAGCGAGGACGCGAGGTCGCGGCGCGCCTGGGCGTTGCGCGCGTTGAACGACCTGGGGATCCGCATCCGCGTGATGGGCTCCACCGGCACCGGGAAGTCGATCGTCCCGAGACGCCGCGAGTGGCGGCTCGCCGTGAGCACGAGCGGACGAGGAGCCTCCGGAGACCCGCTGACACCGGGGTCGAGCACGACGGCGAGCCCGGCGAACTTGCCCCCGGGCACGTTGATGACGTCGCCGACCTTGAGCGCCGCCATCGACGCGACGGCCTCCTGGCGGCGGTCGGCCTTGCGCTGGCGTGCTCCGGAGGACTCGACGTCGCTCAGCTCGCGGCGCAGCGCCGCGTACTCCAGGAAGTCTCCGAGGTGGCACTGGGCGGCCTCGCGGTAGCCGTCGAGCGCGTCGTCGGCCTTGCGGATCTGGCGGACCATCCCCACCACGGCGCGATCGGCCTGGAACTGGGCGAACGACTGCTCGAGCAGCTCGCGTGCCGGCCGGCGGCCCATCTGGTCGACCAGGTTGACCGCCATGTTGTAGGAGGGCCGGAACGAGGAGTTGAGCGGGTAGGTGCGGGTGGAGGCGAGACCGGCGACCTGCCGGGGGTCGAGCTGGGGCTGCCAGAGCACGACACCGTGCCCCTCGACGTCGATCCCGCGTCGTCCGGCCCGCCCGGTGAGCTGTGTGTACTCCCCCGGCGAGACGTTGACGTGGGCCTCTCCGTTCCACTTCGTCAGCCGTTCGATGACGACCGAGCGTGCGGGCATGTTGATGCCGAGCGCCAACGTCTCGGTGGCGAACACGACCTTGACGAGCCCGTCGCTGAACAGCTGCTCCACGACCTCCTTGAACGCGGGCAGCATGCCCGCGTGGTGCGCGGCGACTCCTCGCCCCAGACCGTCGCGCAGCTCGTGGAAGCCGAGGACGTGCAGGTCCTCGTCGGGCAGGTGCGCGCACGCCTCGTCGACCCGCGCCTCGATCTCCTTGCGCTCGTCGGGCGTGGTCAGCATGATGCGCGCGTCGAGCACCTGCTGGACGGCCGCAGCGCACCCGGCCCGGCTGAAGACGAAGACGATGGCGGGCAGCAGGCCCTCGGCCGCGAGCTTCTCGACGACCTCCACCCGGCTGGGCGTGCGGTGCCGGCTCTGCGGCCGCTTGCCGCCCTTGGCCGGCCGGCCGCGACCGCCGCCCTTGCGTGCGCGGTCCAGCTGCCAGTCCTGGCGCGCCATGCTCTCGAGCTGGCGGTTGACGCGGGGGCCCTCGTCGGACGACCCGCTCGAACCGGGTCGGGTCTCGGCCGTGTCGTCCTCGAACAGCGGGAACAGCTTGCGACCCACCAGCACGTGCTGGTGCAGAGGGACCGGGCGCCGCTCCTCGACGATCGTGGTGGTGGAGCCCCGGACCTCGCTGAGCCAGTCGCCGAACTCCTCGGCGTTGGAGACCGTGGCCGACAGCGAGATCACGCTGACGGACTCGGGCAGCCCGATGATGACCTCTTCCCACACCGCTCCGCGGAAGCGGTCCGCGAGGTAGTGCACCTCGTCCATGACGACGAAGCCGAGCCCGTCGAGGGTGCGCGAGCCCGCGTAGAGCATGTTGCGCAGCACCTCGGTGGTCATGACGACCACCGGAGCCTCCCCGTTGACGGTGCTGTCGCCGGTCAGCAGCCCCACACGGTCGGCGCCGTAGCGCTCGACCAGGTCGTGGAACTTCTGGTTCGACAGCGCCTTGATCGGCGTGGTGTAGAAGCACTTGCGCCCGGTCGCGAGGGCGAGGTGCACCGCGAACTCACCGACGAGCGTCTTGCCGGAGCCCGTCGGAGCCGCGACCAGCACCCCGCGCCCGTCCTCGACCTCGTGGCACGCCTCGACCTGGAAGGGGTCGAGCGTGAAGCCGTAGAGACCACGGAACTCGGCGAGGTGGGGGTGGCGACGCGAGGCCGTGGCCTGGGCGAACTTCTCGGCCGGGCTCGTCATGCTCCCCAGCCTACGGATCGCGGCTACGGAACGAGGACGCGCAACGCGGCGGGGCGCACACGGGTCGTCATCGGAAGAGGGCCGAGACGCTCGCCGTCGCCGTACGCGACGATGCCCGGGCACTCCAGGACGGCCTCGCGGACCAGGTGCCGCTCGAACTCCGGGAGGTCCACGTGCGTCCCGCGGTACAGCCGCGGGAACACGCGGACGAGCTTCGTCTTGCTGACCGGCCTGATGATGCAGACGTCGAGCAGGCCGTCGTCGAGCACCGCCCCCTCGGCGATCCTCAGCCCCCCGCCGAAGGACGGTCCGTTGCCCACGGCCACGAGCATGGCCTCGGTGTCGAGCCTGACGCCGTCGAGGGTCAGCGTGAACGACAGCGGGGAGAACGCGCGGAGCTCGGCGAGGATCGCGAGGTTGTAGCGCATGTTGCCGCGGGGCCAGCGCATGGCGTTGGCGCGCTCGTTCACCTTGGAGTCGAAGCCCGACGCCACGACGGTGACGACCGGCCCGTGGTCGGTGTCGGCGAGGTCGATCGTGCGCGTGCGGCCCGACAGGACGACGTCGAGCGCGGCGTCGGGGTCCCCCACGGGGATCCCGAGCGACCGTGCGGTGTCGTTGCCGGTGCCGGCGGGCAGCAGGCCGACGGTGACGTCGCGCGCGGTGAGCGCCGGCAGCACGTCGTGCAGCAGGCCGTCACCTCCGACGACGAGCACCAGCTCCGATCCCGCGTCGACCTCGGCCGCGACGGCAGCGCGCGCCTGGGCGCCGTCGGCGCTGTGCACCCGCACCATGTCGTGACCGGCGCGGGTCAGGCGGTCCCCCGCCTCCCGCGCGATCTGCTCGCCCCGCTGCTTGCCCGAGACCGGGTTCACGACGAGCGTCACGAGCATGGCCGCAGCCTAGACCCCGCGCAGTCGCACGATGGTCAGTCCTCGTCGAGGCGTGACGGTCCGTCGAGCGGGGAGGCGTCGTCGTCGGCGGTCGCGTCGACGCGCTCACGTCCGCGCCGCCGATCGGTGATCTTGGTGATGATCTCGGCGATGAGGTAGAGCACCGTCATGGGTGCGGCCAGGAAGAGCATGGTGAGCGGGTCGGTGGTGGGCGTCGCGATCGCGGCGAACACGAAGATGCCGATGATGGTCCAGGGCCGTGCCGACGCCAGCTGCTTCGCCGACACGATCCCGAGCCGGTTCAGCATGACCACGACGAGCGGGATCTCGGCGGCGACGCCGAAGACGAGCAGCATCTTGATGATGAAGTCGAAGTACTCGGCCCCGGTCACGAGGCTCCCGAACCCGTCGGGCACGAACCCGATGAGGATCTCCATCGCCTTCGGCAGGACGACGTAGGCCAGGGCGGCGCCACCGACGAACAGCGGGGCGCCGGTGCCGGCGAGGATGGCCGCCCACTTCTTCTCGTGCCGGTGCATCGCCGGCAGGATGAACGCCCACAGCTGCCACAGCCACAGCGGGCTCGAGGCCAGCAGGCCGAACACGAGCGAGATCTTCAGCTGGAACTGGAACGCGCCGCCGACGCCGGTGATGACCAGCTCGGACTCGATGCCCTGCGTCTGCAGGATCGGCCGCATGTCGTTGTACGGCTGGGTGAGGAAGTCCAGGATCGGGCCGTAGAAGACGAACCCCAGGATCGTGAAGACGAGGATCGCGAGCACGGCACGCGTGAGGCGCGTCCGGAGCTCGCGGAGGTGCTCCACGAGCGGCATGGTGCCGCCGGTGGCCCCGGACGGCGTGCCGCTGATCGCGGCCAAGCCTTAGCCCTGCTCGGGGGTGGAGTCGCGGCGCACCGGCTCGGGGCGCACCGTGAGGTCGTCGGCGACCTGGTCGGGGCGCACCGTCGGGTCGGAGGCGGCGGCCACGTCGGCGTCGTCGCGCTTGTCGTCGCCGTCGTTCAGCTCCTTGACCTCGGACTTGAAGATCCGCAGGGCACGTCCGGACCCGCGGGCGAGCTCGGGAAGCTTGCGGCCGCCGAACAGCAGCAGGACCACGCCGAGGATGAGGAGGATCTCCGTAGGGCCGATCTGCCTGAACATGATGTCTCTTTCGTCGGGTGCGGTCTCAACCATCGTACGCGGCGAGTGCTGAACGTGCCGTGTCCATCACCTGTCCGCGAAGTGTGCGTGGCTCGACGACGTGCACCGTGCCACCGTTGCGCAGCACGAGCCGACGCAGCCAGGCCTCGTCGCCCCCGTACAGGCGCACGCGGCGACGGCCGTCGACCTCGCCGAGCTCCTCGACCTGGTAGTACTCGGTGAGCCAGTGCGCAGCCGGGTCGAGGTCGAGGACGGCGGACGGGGTCTGGTCGCTCACGGAGAACAGCTCGTCGCCGAGGTCGCGGGCGGTGGCGTCGTGGCGCTCGACCGCCTGGCCGGTGTCGACGGCGCGCGTGATGCGGTCGAGCCGGAAGAACCGGACGTCCTCGGCGCGCAGGCAGTAGGCCTCGAGGTAGGTGTGGCCCTGCCGGGCGAACAGCTGCTGCGGGTCGACCTGGCGGGTCGTGACGTCGTCGCGGGAGTCGGTGGCGTAGTCCAGCTCGAGCCGGCGGCCGTCGGCCAGCGCGGCCGCCACGGTGTCGCGGATGGCGGGATCGACCTCGGCGACGTGCACGTCGACGGCCTCCACGGCGGTGTCGCCGGCCACGGCGGTCTCCAGCTTGGCCAGGGCGGCGTCGACGATCGGCAACTGAGGACCGGCGGCCGACGCGCGCAGGGTGCGCAGCGCGGCGACGAGCGCGATGCCCTCGTCGGCTGTCAGGCGCAGGGGTCGGGACAGGAACTCGGCGTCGCGGATGTGGATGACGTCGTCGCCCTCGAGCGCGGCGAGGTCGACGTCGATGAGCTCACCGGCGTACTCCCCCACCCCGGTGAACATGAGCAGGCGAAGGTCGTCACGGATCTGCTTGGGCGGGACACCGAACTCGCGGGCGACGTCGTGGACCGGCACCCCGTCGTTGCCCTGCAGGTACGGCACGAGCGCGAGCATCCGCACGACCTGCTGTGCGGAGCGGTTCGTCGGTCGGCTCACGAGGCCGCCCCCGTGGCCTCGAGCACGGCGCGCAGGCGGCCGATCACCTGGTCACGGAGCTCCGGCGGGTCGAGGACGACGACGTCGGGCCCGTACGAGGCGATCTCGGCGGCCAGGTCCCAGCCGGTGGAGAACGGGACGACGAGCTCGTCGCGACCGTCGTCGCCCGGAGTGACGGAGGCGGCGCTGCGGCGCAGGGCGTTGGCCCGGGCCGTCGCGACGCTGAGGCGCGCGGTGCGGTCGGACGGACGGGGGAAGAGGGCCGTGGCGGCCGCGGAGACGACCTCCTCGGCCGGGCGCTCGAACGCGCCGGGCTCGCCGTCGTGCTCCAGGTCGCCGACGACGCGGGAGAGGCGGAACATGCGCGGCGCGTCGCGGTCGACGTCGTGGCCGACGAGGTACCAGCGGCCACGCCAGGACAGGATCCGCCACGGCAGGACCCGCCGCTGCGTGGCCTCGGCGCCGGGGCGCCGGTACTCGAAGCGCACGGGGATACGACGGGTGGCGGCGTCGAGGGCCGCCTCGAAGGCCGGCTCGTGCGCCGACAGCTTGGGCTCGGCCATGCGCAGCACGTCGGTGTCGACCGCGACGCCGGCGGCCTTGAGCTTGACGAGGGCCGACGTGGAGCTGGTGGCCAGGCCGGCGTGCTCCCACACCTGCGCGGCCAGCCCCAGCACGGCGGCCTCCTCGCGGGTGAGGTCGAGGTCGGGCAGCTCGGCGGCGTCGCGTCGGATCCGGTACCCGGGCTCGTCGTCGAAGTACTTGTCGTTGGTGCCGGTCTCGACGGCGATGCCGAGCTCGCGCAGCTCCTCCTTGTCGCGCTCGAACTTGCGCTCGAAGGCCACCTGGGTCGAGGCGCGGTAGTCCGCGATCGCCTGGCGGATCTGTTCCTTGGACAGGTACTGACGGGTGACGAGCAGGGTGAAGATGAGGTTCATCAACCTCTCGGTCTTGCGGTCGGCCACGCCCCCAGCATGTCAGACGGTCAGGAGGCGTCCAGCAGGTCGATCGCGAAGGTCAGCGTGTCGCCGGGCTCGATGCCGCTGCCCTCCTGCGGGCTGTCGCCGTAGGCGGAGTCGGCGGGACACACCAGGACCACGCGGCTGCCGATCGTCTGGCCGGGCAGGAGGTCCTTCCAGCAGGCGATGACCTGGTCGAGCGAGAACGTCGACGGTGTTCCGCGGTCCCAGCTGCTGTCGAACACCTTGCCGTCGGGGTAGACCTGGCCGACGTAGTGCGCCGTGATGCTGGCCCCCTTGGCGACCTTCTCTCCGTCGCCCTTGATCGCGACGTACGCAGCCGCCTTCTCGGGGTCCTTCGTGACGTCGCCACTGGTCTCGAACCCGGCCGGCTTGTCGTCCTTCAGGGTGATCGAGGGGACGGTCTCGGGCAGCTTCTCGGCCGCACCCTTCGCCTCGGTGGGGACCTTGGCGACGATGTCGAACAGGAAGACCATGGTGTCGTCGGCCTTGACGCCCAGCGTCTGCTCGGCCTGGTCGCGCGCCTGGCCCTCGGCGAAGCCGTCCTTCGGCGGGATGGCGACCAGCACGCGGCTGCCGACCTTCTGCCCGGTCAGGCCCTTGACGAACCCGGTCAGCACGCTCCCCTCGGTGAGCTGCGTCGTGAGCGGGCTCTCGGCCTTGAACGAGTTGTCGAACTGCTTGCCCGTGCGACCGTTCACGGCCACGTAGTTGAGCTTGACGGTGTCGCCGTCCTGGACCTCGTCGCCGCTGCCCTCGTTGACGACCCGCGTCTCGGTGGAGTCGGTGGTGAAGTCCTCCGGGACCGTGACGCTCGGGTTCTTGCTCGAGCCGACCTCGACGGCGTCGAGTCCTCCACCGGAGCCGGAGCCGCAGCCGACGAGGACGAGGGCGGAGGTCAGGACGATCGCAAGGTTTCGACGCACGGGAGCACTTTCGTCGGGGTGATGGCCTCGATCACCGTAGCCCGGGCGCCCAAGAGGATCCTGAGCGGCGACCGTGCATCGGCCGTGGGGTCACGACGCTGCGTCACATGCCGTCGATGAGCCGCTGCACGCGGTCGTCGGCGGAGCGGAACGGGTCCTTGCAGAGCACCGTGCGCTGGGCCTGGTCGTTGAGCTTGAGGTGCACCCAGTCGACGGTGAAGTCGCGCCGGCGCTCCTGGGCACGCTTGATGAAGTCGCCGCGCAGCCGGGCCCGGGTGGTCTGCGGTGGCACCGACTTGGCCTGGAAGACCCCCAGGTCGGTCGTCACCCGCGCGACCGCTCCGCGGTTCTGCAGCAGGTAGAAGATGCCGCGGTCACGCCGGATGTCGTGGTAGGCCAGGTCGAGCTGCGCGATCCGCGGATCGGCCCAGCTCATGCCGTGCGCCGTGCGGTAGCGGTCGAGCAGACGGAACTTGATGACCCAGTCGATCTCGCGCTCGACGAGGGAGAGGTCCTCGGACTCCACGGCCTTGAGGGTGCGCTCCCACAGGTCCATCGTGCGGTCGATGGTGGGGGTGTGCAGGCCGTGCCGGTCGACGAACTCGGCGGCCTTGCCGAAGTACTCGGCCTGGATCTCCAGGGCGGAGAGCTCGCGGCCGTTGGCGAGCTGGACCTTGCGCCGTCCGGTCATGTCGTGGGAGATCTCGCGGATCGCCCGGATCGGGTTCTCCAGCGTCATGTCGCGCATCGTGACGCCCGCCTCGATCATGCGCAGGACCAGGTCCGTGGTGGCGACCTTGAGCAAGGTGGTGGTCTCGCTCATGTTGGAGTCGCCGACGATGACGTGCAGCCTGCGGAAGCGCTCGGCGTCGGCGTGCGGCTCGTCGCGGGTGTTGATGATCGGTCGCGACCGGGTGGTGGCGCTCGAGACGCCCTCCCAGATGTGCTCGGCGCGCTGGCTGACCGAGAAGATCGTGCCGCGGGGCGTCTGCTGGACCTTGCCCGCGCCGCAGATGATCTGTCGCGAGACGAGGAACGGGATGAGCACGTCGGCCAACCGGCTGAACTCGCCGCCTCGTCCGACGAGGTAGTTCTCGTGGCAGCCGTAGGAGTTGCCGGCGGAGTCGGTGTTGTTCTTGAACAGGTAGATGTCGCCGTCGACGCCGTCGTCGGCCAGGCGCTGCTGGGCGTCGAGCATGAGGCCCTCGAGGATCCGCTCCCCCGCGCGGTCGTGCGTGACCAGGTCGACCAGGTCGTCGCACTCGGGCGTGGCGTACTCGGGGTGGCTGCCGACGTCGAGGTAGAGCCGCGCGCCGTTGCGCAGGAACACGTTGCTGCTGCGCCCCCACGACACGACCCGGCGGAAGAGGTAGCGGGCGACCTCGTCGGGCGACAGACGACGCTGACCCTTGAACGAGCAGGTGACGCCGTACTCGTTCTCGATCCCGAAGATCCGCCGGTCCATGTCGTCAGCCTAGTCCGGCGACGCCGGCCCCGTCGGTCGAAGCGCCGGTCGCGGCGCGGTGCGCGCGGCACCGTTCGGGGCGCGGGCGCGCAGGCGGCCCGTAGGGTCGGGACCATGGAGCACAGGACCCTCGGAAGGACCGGCCGCGAGGCCTCGGTCGTCGGCCTCGGCACGTGGCAGCTCGGAGCGGACTGGGGCGACGTGAGCCGCGACGACGCCCGGGCCGTGCTGGACGCCGCCGTGGACTCCGGCGTGACGTTCCTCGACACGGCCGACGTGTACGGCGACGGCCGCAGCGAGCAGGCCATCGCGGACTTCCGGCGTGCGCGTCCGGACCTCGACCTCACGGTGGCCACCAAGATGGGCCGCCGCCTCGACCAGGTGCCCGAGAACTACGTCATGGACAACTTCCGTGCCTGGACCGACCGATCGCGCAGCAACCTCGGCGTCGACACGCTGGACCTCGTCCAGCTGCACTGCCCCCCGAGCGCGGTCGTGACCGACGACGAGGTGTACGACGCCCTCGACACGCTCGTCTCCGAGGGCGTCATGTCCGCCTACGGCGTGAGCGTCGAGACGTGCGACCAGGCGCTCGCCGCGATCGCGCGACCGGGCGTCGCGACGGTGCAGATCATCCTCAACGCCTTCCGGCTCAAGCCGCTCGACGAGGTCCTCCCCGCCGCGCGGGCGGCCGGCGTCGGGATCATCGCGCGGGTGCCGCTGGCCAGCGGCCTGCTGAGCGGGCGCTACACGGTCGAGACCACGTTCGCCGAGGACGACCACCGCTCGTACAACCGCAAGGGCGAGGCGTTCGACGTCGGCGAGACCTTCTCGGGCGTCGACTACGAGGTCGGTGTGCAGGCTGCGCGCGAGTTCACCGACCTGGTGCCCCAGGGCGTCTCCTCCGCCCAGGCCGCCGTCGCCTGGGTGGTCGCCCAGGAGGGCGTGAGCACGGTCATCCCCGGTGCCCGCTCCCCCGAGCAGGCCCGCGCCAACGCGCGCGCCGCCGCGGTCGACGTCCGGCCCGAGCTGCTCGAGGGCGTCCGGCGCATCTACGACACTCACCTGCGCGAGGCCGTCCACCCCCGCTGGTGAGCACCGGCGGGGGCGGACGTCGTCGGGCGGTGGCTCAGAGCCCGGGCAGCGGTGCCGGCAGTGCGGGTGCCGGGGCGCGCTGGGTGGTGGGCTGCTCCGCGAACGGGGCACGGTCCTGCGCGCAGGTCTCCCCGTCGTCCGGTGCGTCCCCGTCCACCAGGTAGCGCGCGACGACGGAGTCGGCGCACGCGCTGACCCCGAGCGTCGTGTGGCCGTATCCCTCGACCGTCAGCACGCGAGCGTCCGCGAAGTTCTCGGCGAAGGGTCGGGTGTTCGCGTACGGCGTCGCCGGGTCGAGGCGTGTGCCGATCACCAGGACGCTCGCGTCGGTCGTCTGCGTCCACGGCCCGGTGAAGGCGTCGCCGTCCCGCAGACCGATCTGCGGGCACTGGACGCCGACCCAGCTGCGGAAGCGTCCGAACCGCGGCGCGAGCCGGTCCTCGCGGTCGGCGAGCGCGGGGTACGCGGCGGGCGGGAGGATCGAGCGGGAGTCGACGCAGAGCTGGGCCAACGAGCTGCCGAGCGAGGTGTAGCGCTCCTGGGCCGGGGCCAGCTGCCGCTGCAGCGTCGTCGACGGCTCGCCGCCGCCCTGGGCGAGGAGCACGAGGAAGTCCGAGAGCCCGGCGAACGAGCTCGGCGAGTAGAGCTGGAGGAAGATCGACGAGATGGCCAGCGAGTAGGTGTACTCGACAGCGGTCCCCTGGACGTCGAGCGTCACGGGCTGCGTCCTCAGCCGCTCCAGGAGCTGGCCGACGACGTCCGAGGGATCACCCAACGCGTTCAGGGAGCAGCGCTCACCTGCCAGGCGGCACTGCTCGAGGAACGCGTCGAACGCCTCCTCCGCGGCCGGACCCTGGGCGAGACGTGCGCCGACCGAGCGCGGGTCGCGGTTCGCGCCGGAGTAGGCGTCCACGTCGACGGTGCCGTCGAGCACCATCGAGCCGACCCGGTCCGGGAACAGCCGGGCATAGGTCGCGCCGAGGTAGGTGCCGTAGGAGTAGCCCTGGTAGGCGAGCGTGTCATCGCCCACGGCACGACGCAGGAGCTCGAGGTCGCGCGCCACGTTCGCGGTGGACGCGTGGCGGATGACGTCGCCGGCCTCGTCGCGGCAGGCGCGAGCGATCCGTGCCGACTGGCCGACGAAGGCGCGCTCCTCGGCCCGGGTGACCGGGAACGCCGGGAGCCCCTCGAACGCGGCCGCCTCGTCCGCGGCGTCGTCGTAGCAGAGCGCGGGGTCGGACAGACCGACACCGCGCGGGTCGAACCCGACGAGGTCGTAGCGCTCGCGCACCTCGGGCGTGACGACGAGGTCGGAGATCTGGTGCAGGGTCGAGACACCCTCGCCACCGGGGCCCCCGAAGTTGAAGAACAGGCTGCCCTTCCGCGACTCCGGGTCGCTCGCCGGGAGCCGGGTGAGCGCGACGGTGGTGGTGGCGCCGCGGGGCCGGTCGTAGTCGGTGGGCAGCTCCACGGTGGCGCACTCGAAGCCCGCCGGCGCGCCCGCGCTGCAGGCCCCCCAGTCCAGCGAGGGCGTGGCGATGCGGTCGAGCCGCTTCTGCTCCGAGCCGCTGCGGGCCTGGGCGGGTGTGGTGGTGGTGGCCAGCAGGCCGGCGGCCAGCGTGGCCGCGGTGACGCACGACAGGAGACGTCGCATGGGTTCCCCCCGAGGGATCGATGACGTGACCCTCACGACGCTAGGCGTCGCGGTCGGGCAGGCGCATCGGTCGCGCGGCCGATGCCGCCTCCTCCCTCCGGCGGAGCGGAGGCGTCAGCCGGCGAGGGCCGTGGCGATCGTCGCCTCGTCGAGTCGCTTGAACTTGCGCGGCTGCGCACGGGTGCGGTCGAGGACCGCGGCCTCGAGGTCGCCGGCGGCGATCGAGCGGGCGGGGTCGGCGTCGGAGGCCAGGGCCTGGGTGGCGAGGCGCACGGCCCCGGCGAGGTCGAGCCCGGCCGTGAAGTGCTGGGTGACGTGCTCGTCGACCTGGTCGCTCTGGCCGCCCATCACGGCGTGGCCCTGGACGTCGGCCACGGAGCCGTCGTACATGAGCCGGTAGATGGTGTCGGTCTCGACCGAGTCGCCCACCTCGGCGACGAAGATCTCCACCTCGTAGGGCTTCTCGCCGCCGGAGGAGAAGATGGTGCCGAGGGTCTGGGCGTAGGCGTTGGCCAGGCCACGGCCGGTGACGTCGCGGCGGTCGTAGGCGTAGCCGCGCATGTCGGCGAGACGGACCCCCGCGATGCGCAGGTTCTCGAACTCGTTGTACCGCCCGACCGCGGCGAATCCGATCCGGTCGTAGATCTCGCTGATCTTGTGCAGCGCGCGCGACGGGTTCTCGGCCACGAGCAGGATGCCGTCGGCGTACTGCAGGACGACCACGCTGCGGCCCCGGGCGATGCCCTTGCGCGCGAAGTCGGCCCGATCCTTCATCAGCTGCTCGGGCGAGACGTAGAACGGTGCGGTCATGCTGCTCCTCCGGAGGGGCGTTCAGGTGAGGGGGGCCGAGGGCCCGTCGGGGCGCGTCATGCGGCCCCCGATGACCGCGTCGGCCACGGCGGCGGTCTCGGTCTCGTCCCAGGCGCGGTAGCCGTCGGCGGTGATCACGCTGACCAGCGGGAAGATCCGCCGGGTCAGGTCGGGCCCGCCCGTGGCGGTGTCGTCGTCCGCGGCGTCGTAGAGCGCCTGGATGACGGCGGTGACCGCGGAGCGCTCGTCCATGTCGGGCGAGTACAGCTTCTTGAGCGAGCCGCGGGCGAACGTCGAGCCCGAGCCGACCGAGTGGAAGGTGCGCTCCTCGTTCTTGTTGCCCGTCACGTCGAAGGCGAAGATGCGGCCGCACTGCTGCACCAGGTCGAAGGCGGCGAAGAGCGGCACGACCGCCAGACCCTGCATCGCCATGCCGAGGTTGCCGCGGATGAGGGCGGCGAGCCGGTTGGCCTTGCCGTCGGTGGAGAGCGTGGCGCCCTCGATCTTCTCGTAGTGCTCGAGCTCGACCTGGAACAGGCGGGTCATCTCGATGGCGATGCCCGCCGTGCCCGCGATGCCGACGCACGAGAACTCGTCGGTGGGGAAGACCTTCTGGATGTCGCGCTGCGCGATGACGTTGCCCATCGTCGCGCGGCGGTCGCCGGCCATGACCACACCGCCCGCGAACGTGGCGGCCACGATCGTGGTGCCGTGCGCGACGCCGGCGAGCTCACCGGAGGCGGCGCCGGCCGCACCGGGGAGCATCTCGGGCGACTGCGAGGCCAGGAGGTCGGCGAACGAGGTGCCTCCCACGGACCGGTAGCCGTCGGGAAGCATCACGGGGCCGCTCACTGGCCGCCCTTCTGGACGAAGCTCCGCACGAACTCCTCGGCGTTCTCCTCCAGGACGTCGTCGATGTCGCCGAGGATCGAGTCGACGTCGTCGTCGAGCTTCTCCTTGCGCTCGGTGTCCTGGGCTGCGTCGACGTGCGACGTCTCGACCTGCTCCTCGTCGTCGGAGGACTTCCGCGTGTTCCTGTGCTGCTGCTCGGCCATGCCGTCAGCCTATCCCCCTGCGACCCACACGCCGCTCGAGTTCGGGCCTGTCGCTGGCGGGTGCTTTTCGCGGCCGGACCGATGCGTCGCCTGCGGGCGCGGGACTCAGCGGCCGGTGATCGCCCGGAACAGCGCCGTGGCATCGGCGCTGGACTCGAAGAGCGCACCCACGTGGTCGGCGGTGCCGCGGAGGGGCTCCATGGTCGGGATCCGCTGGAGGGACTCGTAGCCCGGCAGGTCCAGGATCACCGAGTCCCAGGAGGCTGCGGCGACCTCGGAGGCGAAGGTGCTCAGGCAGCGGCCGCGGAAGAAGGCGCGGGTGTCGTGCGGCGGCTCCTCGACGGCGCGCACCACCTCGGCGTCGCTGACGATCCGGTCGATCCGTCCGGAGTGCACGAGCCGGTGGTAGATGCCGCGCTCGGCACGGACGTCGTGGTACTGCAGGTCGACGAGGTGGAGCTTGGCGTGGTCCCAGTCGAGGCCGTCGCGGTCCCGGTAGGACTCCAGCAGCGACAGCTTGGCCACCCAGTCGAGCTCGCGGACGCACTCCATCGGGTCGCGGGCGAGCCGGGTGAGCACGCTCTCCCAGCGCTGCAGCACGTCGTCGGTCTGCTCGTCGGACCCCTCGCGGGCCACGAAGGCCCGTGCCTGCTCCAGGTAGTGCCACTGCAGGTCCAGGGCGGTCGCGGTGGTGCCGTCCTGCAGCTCCACGAGCGTGGTGAGGGTCGTGTCGTGGGAGATGTCGTGCAGGGCCTTGACCGGCTGCGCCAGGGCGGGAGGCGGGGTCAGGAACCCCGCCTCGAGCATGGCGAGGACGATCGAGGTGGTGCCGTGCTTGAGGTAGATCGACGTCTCGGCCAGGTTCGCGTCACCGATGATCACGTGCAGACGTCGGTACTTCTTCGGGTCGGCGTGCGGCTCGTCGCGCGTGTTGACGATCGGTCGCTTGAGCGTGGTCTCCAGACCCACGCCGACCTCCATGTAGTCGGCGCGCTGCGAGAGCTGGTAGGCGTGCACGCTGCCGTCCTGGCGCTGCCCGACCCGGCCGGCGCCGCAGACGACGGGGCGCGAGACGAAGAACGGCGTCAGCTGCGCGACGATCGCGTCGAACGGGACCGCCCGGTCCACGAGGTAGTTCTCGTGCGAGCCGTAGGACGCGCCCTTGTTGTCGATGTTGTTCTTGTAGAGCACGATCGAGCCCGCGCCGGGCACCTGGGCGGCGAGCTCGGCGCCGCGCCGCATCACGAGCTCGCCGGCCTTCTCCCAGACGACGACGTCGCGGGGCGACGTGACCTCCGGCGAGGAGTACTCGGGGTGCGCGTGGTCGACGTACAGGCGGGCGCCGTTGGTCAGGATGATGTTGGCCAGGCCCAGGTCCTCGTCGGTGAGCTGGGTCGGGTCGGCGACCTCCCGGCTCAGGTCGAACCCGCGCGCGTCGCGCAGCGGGCTCTCCTCCTCGAAGTCCCAGCGGGCGCGCCGGGTGAGCCCGTGGGCGGCGGCGTAGCTGTTCACGACGTGCGTCGACGCCACCATCGGGTTGGCGTTCGGCTGTCCCTGGACGGCGATGCCGTACTCGACCTCGCTGCCTTGCACGCGTCTCACCGTCATGGCCCCAGCGTAGGCGTCCCCGCCCCACTCCCCCGACGTCCGGCGCCCGGTGGGTACGACGACCGGACCGTGCGCACGCTCGTCGCCCACCCTTCAACCGTCGGCCACCTCGCGGTGACCGTGGCGTCGTCGGCGCCCGCGAGGCTCGCGGCATGAGGATCGTGATCGTCGCAGAGTCCTTCCTCCCCCAGACCAACGGCGTCGTGCACTCGGTGCTCCGCGTCCTGGACCACCTCGCGGCCCGCGGGGACGACGTGCTGGTCGTCGCACCCGACGCCGGACCGGACGTGCCCGCCACCGTGGCCGGGGCCCGCGTGGTGACCGTGCCGGCCTGGTCGTTCCCGGGGTACGCCGACGTGCGGGTCGCCACCGGACGGGTCTCCCCGCTCACCGCGATCCTGCGGGACTTCGGCCCCGACGTGGTGCACCTCGCGTCGCCGTTCGCCCTGGGCTGGCGAGCGGCCCTGGCCGCAGCGGCGCTGGACCTGCCCGTGGTCGCCGTCTACCAGACCGACGTGCCGACCTACGCCGGTCGCTACGGGGTGCGGGGCGTGGAGACCCTGCTGTGGAAGCGGGTCCGCGACCTGCACGGTCGGGCCGACCTCACCCTCGCCCCGTCGACGGCCACGATCCGGACCCTGGAGGAGCGCGGGGTCGACCGGCTCCGGCTGTGGCGCCGCGGGGTCGACACCGACCGGTTCTCCCCCACCCGGCGGGACGAGACGTGGCGACGGGAGCTCGCTCCCGCGGGCGAACGTCTCGTGGGCTACGTCGGCCGGCTCGCGCCCGAGAAGCAGGTCCAGGACCTGGCTGCCCTGCAGCACCAGGCCGGGATCCGGCTGGTGGTGGTGGGCGACGGACCGGAGCGCACCCGCCTCGAGCGGCTGCTGCCCGGGGCCCACTTCACCGGCATGCTCCACGGCTCGGCGTTGGCCACCGCGGTGGCGAGCCTGGACGTGCTGGTCAGCACGAGCGAGACCGAGACGTTCTGCCAGGTGGTCCAGGAAGGCCTCGCCTCCGGTGTCCCGGTCGTGGCCGCCGGTGTCGGAGGGCCGGTCGACCTCGTCGACCACAGCCGTACCGGCTGGCTCTACGAGCCGGGCGACCTCGCCGACCTCGCCGAGCGGGTGCGTGACCTGACCGGCGACGACGCCAAGCGAGCGGCGTTCGGGAGGGCGGCGCGCCGCTCCGTGGAGGGGAGGAGCTGGCAGGCGGTGTGCTCCGAGCTCGTCGGCCACTACGCCGCAGCGATCGAGCAGCACCGCGGCACCGGACCGCACGACATCGGACGTCTGCACTGGACGACCCGACGCATGGTCAGGAGCTGAGCACCTTCGCCAGGTGGACGCTGTCGTCGTAGGCCGCGTAGAAGCCGAACGCCGGCTCGTCGACGTACCCGGCCGACCGGTACAGGGCGATCGCCTCGGGCTGCTGCGTGCCGGTCTCCAGCACGAGCCGGCGTAGCCCCGCCTCGGCCGCAGTGCGCTCCAGCTCGGTCAGCACCACACGCGCCAGACCCCGCCGGCGGAACGCCTCGCGCACGAACATCCGCTTGATCTCCGCGTCGGACTCCCCCTGCGGTCCGCCGCGACGCCAGCCGCCCATCGCGGCCGCCGCGCCGTCGACCTCCAGCACCAGGAAGAGCCCGTGCGGGGGCAGGAAGTGCTCGTCCTCGATCGGCGAGATGTCGCCGCTGCCGCCGTACAGCCGGCCGTACTCGGCCTGGACCTCGGTGGTCATCGCGACGACGTCGGGGTCGGCGTACCGGGCACGACGCAGCAGCGGCCGGTCCGAGGGACCGGCCGCGCTGCGCTCCCCGGGTCGTGCGCTCAGAGGTACTGCCCCGTGTTCGCGACCGTGTCGATCGAGCGACCCGGCTCGCTGCCACCCTTGCCCGTGATGAGGGTGCGGATGAAGACGATGCGCTCGCCCTTCTTGCCCGAGATGCGTGCCCAGTCGTCGGGGTTCGTCGTGTTCGGGAGGTCCTCGTTCTCCTTGAACTCGTCGAGGCAGGCCTGCAGCATGTGCTGGACGCGCAGGCCCTTCTGGCCGGTCTCGAGCAGGTCCTTGATCGCCATCTTCTTGGCGCGGTCCACGATGTTCTGGATCATCGCCCCTGAGTTGAAGTCCTTGAAGTACAGGACCTCCTTGTCGCCGTTGGCGTACGTGACCTCGAGGAACTGGTTGTCCTCGGACTCGGTGTACATGGCCTCGACGGTGCGCTGGATCATGCCCTGCGTCGTGGCCGTGCGGTCACCGCCCCACTCGGCCAGGTCGTCGGGGTGCAGCGGCAGCGTGGGCGTCAGGTACTTGCTGAAGATGTCGCGGGCGGACTCGGCGTCGGGTCGCTCGATCTTGATCTTCACGTCGAGGCGTCCCGGGCGCAGGATGGCCGGGTCGATCATGTCCTCGCGGTTGGAGGCGCCGATCACGAGCACGTTCTCGAGGCCCTCGACACCGTCGATCTCGCTGAGCAGCTGCGGGACGATCGTGTTCTCGACGTCGGAGGACACGCCCGAGCCGCGGGTGCGGAACAACGAGTCCATCTCGTCGAAGAAGACGATGACCGGCGTGCCCTCGCTGGCCTTCTCGCGGGCACGCTGGAAGACGAGCCGGATGTGCCGCTCGGTCTCGCCGACGTACTTGTTGAGCAGCTCGGGGCCCTTGATGTTGAGGAAGAAGGAACGTCCTTCCTCGCCGGTGCGCTCGGAGACCTTCTTGGCCAGGCTCGCCGCGACCGCCTTGGCGATCATGGTCTTGCCGCAGCCGGGCGGCCCGTACAGCAGCACGCCCTTCGGCGGCTTGAGCTCGTGCTCGATGAAGACCTCGGGGTGCAGGTACGGGAGCTCGACGGCGTCGCGGATCGACTCGATCTGGCTGCGCAGGCCTCCGATCGACTCGTAGTCGATGTCGGGGACCTCCTCGAGGACGAGCTCCTCGACCTCGCTCTTGGGGATCCGCTCGTACACGTACCCGGCGCGGCCGTCGAGCAGCAACGAGTCGCCCGCACGCAGCTTCATCCCCAGCAGCGAGTCGGCGAGCCGGACGATCTTCTCCTCGTCGGCGTTGCCGAGGACCAGGGCGCGCTCGCCGTCGGCCAGGATCTCCTTGAGCATGACGACCTCGCCGGTCGTCTCGAAGTCCAGCGCCGCGACCACGTTCATGGCCTCGTTGAGGATGACCTCCTGGCCCTTGCGGAGCTCGTCCCTGTCCACGGCAGGGCTCACGGTGACGCGCAGCTTGCGGCCACCGGTGAACACGTCGACCGTCTCGTCGGCGTTGAGCTGCAGGAACGTGCCGAAGCCGGTCGGCGGCTGGGCGAGCCGGTCGACCTCCTCCTTGAGCGTGACGATCTGGTCACGTGCCTCGCGCAGCGTGGACGTGAGCCGCTCGTTCTGCGCGTTGGTCGAGGACAGTCGGGCCTCGAGGTCGGACAGCCTGGAGTCGAGGGAACCCTCCGAGCCCAACCGGCGCCGGAGGTGCTCGACCTCCGCGCGCAGGTACGCCAGCTCGTGTTCCGATCCACCGGGGTTCTCGTTCACGATCGCCACCTCCTGCTCGTCGAGTTCGACCCTAGCCGAGATCAGGTTGCACCAAGGGTCGACCGAGCGCGCGCCGGATGACGATCCGGTTTCGCCGTGCCTGCGGTGCCCGAGGTGATCAGTCGGACATGCCCGCCGGTCGGGGCCCGTCGTAGTCGGGTCCGTAGGCCCCCGGGGCGGGGCGACGGGTCTTCTCCAGCGCCGGGTGTCCGGGTGCCATGCGCCGCGCGGTGACCAGGAAGGCGGTGTGCCCGACCATGCGGTGGTCGGGGCGCACGGCGAGTCCCTCGAGGTGCCAGCCGCGCTGCATCGTCTCCCACGCCGTCGGCTCCGTGAAGCCACCGTCGGCACGCAGGGTCTCCACGAAGCGCGACAGCTGCGTGGTGGTGGCCACGTAGGCGCACACGAGACCACCGGGGACCAGGCGCTCGGCCGCGAGCGGGACGCACGACCACGGGTCCACCATGTCGAGCACGAGCCGGTCGATCTCCGGCTCGGCCATGACCTCGCGCACGTCACCGACGGTGAGCGTCCACTGCGGAAGGTCCGGCCCGACGATCTGCTCGACGTTCTGGCGGGCCGTCTCGGCGAACTCCTCACGGATCTCGTACGAGCCCAGGTGCCCGTCGGGTCCGATCGCCCTCAGGAGGTAGGCGGTCAGGCTGCCGGAGCCGGCTCCGGCCTCCACGACCCGCGCGCCCGGGAAGATGTCGGCCATCGTGACGATGTGGGCGGCGTCCTTGGGGTAGATGATCGCGGCGCCGCGGGGCATCGAGACCACGTACTCCGACAGCAGCGGACGGAACACCTGGTACTGCCCGTCGAGCGTGGACGTGACGACGATGCCCTCGGGCTCGCCGATGATGTCGTCGTGGCGGAGCTGGCCCTTCTTGGTCGAGAACTCACGCCCGACCTCGAGCCGGATGTTGTGCTTGCGCCCCTTCGCGTCGGAGAGTCGTACCCACTCCCCCTCGACGAACGGTCCACTGCGCATCCAGGTGGTCATGATTCCCTTCGGTAGGCCGTGTCGACGTCCGCCGCCAGCAGGATCCCCACCGGGCGGTCGTCGTCGTCGACGAGCAGGTACACGTCGGCGGGGTGGGCGGTCATCGCCCGCAGCAGCGTGGTGCCCCGGGCCCGCACGCTGAGGCGCGGCCACTCCGGCGACACGTCGTCGCCCAAGGGGCGGCCGAGCTCGTCGGCGCGCAGCGCGTTCATGCGTGCCCCGCGGTCGGCACCGCGCAGCGCGGCCGTGGCTCCCGTCCAGAGGAAGAAGGCGACGAAGCCGACGAGCAGCACGTCGATCCACCAGCGGGCGCCCCAGGCGGCGCCCTGGACGGCCCGCACGACCACGAGGACGCCCAGGGCGAGGGCCGCCAGACGTCCGATCCACGCGGTCACCACGACACCCCGACGTTCGGACCCGGTGAGCTGCCAGATGATCGCGCGCAGGACCCGGCCACCGTCGAGCGGGAGACCCGGGAGCATGTTGAAGGCGGCGACCAGCAGGTTGACCCAGCCGATCGACCACCACAGGTCACGGGCGACGCCGGTGGAGCCGTCCGCGATCCCGTGGGCGAGCAGACCGATCGCGAGCGAGGCGAGGGGACCGACGACCGACGTGACCAGCTCCTGCCACGGCGTGCGGCTCTCGCCCTCGATGGCGGTCTCGCCGCCGAGGAGGTGCAGCGTGACCGTCGGGACCCGCATGCCGAACGACCGGGCGACGGCGAGGTGCGCGAGCTCGTGCACGAGGACCGAGACGTAGAGCGCCAGGACGAACGACGCGGCGACCACGTAGGCGTTCGTGCTGGCCTCGACGGCGAAGCGGGGCGCGAACAGCACGACGAGCACCACGCCCATGAGCAGCAGCGAGGGCCGGGCGAGCAGGTCAGCACCCGCCAGCCGGCCGAACCGGACGGTGCCTGCAGGACGCGGGCTGGACGGGACGCTCACGACGCCAACCTAGCGGGCGGTCCAGGCGTCACGCGGTGGCCCAGAGCTCCCTCAGCATCGAGACGTCGAGGCCGGCCAGGCTGGGCCGCACCAGGCGGCGCGGACCGTCCGGCACCGTGACCATGTGCGGCACGACGAGGACGACGCAGCCGGCGGCGTCCGCCGAGGCGGCTCCGGTCGCGGAGTCCTCGACGGCCAGGCAGTCGGCCGGGTCCACCCCCAGCATCCGGGCGGCCGCCAGGTAGGGCTCGGGGTGCGGCTTGCCGCGGCTGACCTCGTCGCCGGTGACGACGGCGTCGAAGGGCAGCGCCTCGACGACCGGTGCGGCGATCGAGCGGTACGACATCGTCACGAGGGCCTGGGGAACACCGGCCTCGGCGAGGGCCCGCACCAGCTCGGGAGCGCCCGGACGCCAGGGCTGGTCTCGCCGCATCGCCTCGCCGAGCTCGTTCACGAGGTGGTCGACGATCTGCTCGGGGTGGAGCCCGGAGCCGATGCGGGCCTCGATCCGGTGCGCGGCCTCGAGCAGGTCGCTTCCCACGAGGGCGAGGCCGTCCTCCTCGGTCCAGATGGCCCCGTGCCGGGCCGCCAGGGCGGTCTCGGCGGCCATCCAGAGCGGCTCGGTGTCGACGATGGTGCCGTCGAGGTCCCACAGGACGGCGGCGGGGAAGGTCACCGCACGAGCCTAGAAGACGCTCCGTCGGACTCCACGCCTAGGTTGGACCCGTCATGACCGAGCTCACGCCCCGCCCGCCCGCCCACGGGGCCGACGCCGTGCGCACCTGGGCCCGCGGACCGCTGCGCCCGTTCCGCCATCCGCAGTACCGACCGCTGATCGGTGCGGCGGCCTTCGAGCTGCTCGGCGAGGGCGTCTGGGTCATCGCGGTCGTGTGGCAGGTCATCGCGCTCGGGGGCGGCCCCGGTGCCCTGTCGCTCGCCATCACGGGCTACTCCCTCGGCATGGTGGCCACCGTGCTGGTCGGCGGCGTCGTCGCCGACCGCGTGCCGCAGCGTCGCATCCTCATGGCCACCGCCACGACCCGCATGGTCGTGCTCCTGGGCGTCGCGGCCCTGGCGCTCGGGGGCGGGCTCGAGATCTGGCACCTCACGGTCGGGGGCACCGTGCTGGGCATGGCTGTCGGCTTCTACTTCCCGGCCTACAGCGCCCTGCTCCCCTCGATCGTCGAGTCCGACGACCTGCTCGCCGCCAACGGCGTGGAGGGGTTCCTGCGGCCCACGCTCCAGCACGCGGGCGGCCCCGCGCTCGGCAGCGTCGTGGTCGCGTTCGCCTCGCCGGCGTGGGCCCTGCTGCTCGTGGCCGTCTGCCAGCTCGGCTGCCTGCTCACCCTGCTGCTGCTCCGCCCGGTCCCGCTGCGCCGCGACCCGGCCAGCCTCGGTGGCCATCCCGTGCGGGGTGCTCTCGCCGACCTGCGGATCGGGCTGCGCTACATGGTCACCACGCCGTGGTTCCTGGCCACGCTGCTGTTCGCGTGCCTCATGCTCCTGCTGGTCATCGGACCGATGGACGTCCTCATCCCGTTCGTGGTCAAGGAGGGCGGAGGCGACGCCACGGGGCACGCGTGGATCCTCGCGGCCTACGGCGCCGGCAGCGCGCTCGCGTCGCTCGGCATGAGCATGCTGCGCATGCCGCGTCGCTACCTCACGGTCATGAACCTCATGTGGGGCGTCGGGTGCCTGCCGCTCGTGGTCGTCGGCTTCACGTCGTCGGTGCCGCTCATCGCCGTCGCCCTGTTCGTCGTCGGGGTGCTCATCTCCGCGCCGATGGTGATCTGGGGCACGTTGCTGCAGCGTCGCGTGCCGCCCGAGCTGCTCGGCCGGGCCTCCAGCCTCGACTTCTTCGTCTCGCTGCTGCTGGTGCCCGCATCGGTCGCGATCGCCGGTCCCACGGCGGAGGCGGTGGGTCTGCGCGAGGTGTTCCTGGTCGCCGCCGCCGTGCCGCTCGTCGTGGCCGCGGTCGCGATCGTGTGGGCCCGGATGCCCGCCGACGAGATCGCCCACCCGCTCTGACCGTGACCTCCCACGGACCCTTGCGTTCTCGTGGGAGGATGGGAGCGAATCTCCGCGAAGGTCCACGCGAGCCCGCCGCCGGCTGGGGATTCCCACATCAACCCCGACGAGCCCGAGTCCGTGCCGCGGCGCGGGCGTCTCGCAGTGTCGATCGTGGAGGACAGAGCCGACCGTGGAGCAGCGTGTGACCCGACCCCAGGCGTGGCGCCCCGACGCCACCGCGGACCTGACCGCTCGACTGAGCGAGCGCATCCTGGTGCTCGACGGCGCCATGGGCACCGCGATCCAGCGCGACCGTCCCGACGAGGCCGGGTACCGCGGTGAGCGCTTCAAGGACTGGCCGAGCGACGTGGTCGGCAACAACGACCTCCTGACGCTCACCCAGCCCGACATCGTCGCCGGCATCCACCGCGAGTACCTCGAGGCCGGCGCGGACATCATCGAGACCAACACGTTCAACGCCAACGCGATCTCGTTGCGTGACTACGACATGGTCGAGCTCGCCTACGAGCTCAACTACGAGGCCGCCGCGCTCGCGCGTCGCGAGGCCGACGCCGTCGCCGAGGCCACGGGTCGGCCCCGCTACGTCGCCGGCGCCCTCGGGCCGACCACGCGGACCGCGTCCATCTCGCCCGACGTCAACGACCCCGGCGCCCGCAACGTCTCCTACGCCGAGCTGGTCGACGCCTACGCCGAGGCGACCCGCGCCCTGCTCGACGGCGGCAGCGACCTCGTCTTCATCGAGACCATCTTCGACACGTTGAACGCACGTGCCGCGATCTTCGCGGTCGAGACCGTGTTCGAGGAGTACGACCGCCGGTGGCCCATCGTCATCTCCGGCACCATCACCGATGCCTCGGGACGCACGCTGTCCGGGCAGACCACGGAGGCCTTCTGGTACTCCGTCCGGCACGCGAAGCCGCTCCTGGTCGGCCTCAACTGTGCCCTCGGCGCCGAGGAGATGCGCCCCTACGTGGCCGAGCTCTCGCGCCTGGCCGACTGCTTCGTCTCCTGCTACCCGAACGCCGGGCTGCCCAACGCCTTCGGCGAGTACGACGAGACGCCGGACCAGACGGCCGCCGTCCTGCGCGAGTTCGCCGAGGCCGGTCTCTACAACCTCGTGGGTGGGTGCTGCGGCACGACGCCCGACCACATCGCGCACATCGCGGCGACGGTCGAGGGCCTGCCCCCGCGGGTGCCCACGACGGTCGATCCCGCGCTGCGGCTCTCCGGGCTCGAGCCGCTCGTCGTGACCCCGGAGTCGCTGTTCGTCAACGTCGGCGAGCGCACCAACATCACGGGGTCGGCCCGCTTCCGCAACCTGATCCGCGACGGTGACTACGACACGGCGCTGGCAGTCGCCCTCCAGCAGGTGGAGAACGGCGCGCAGGTCATCGACGTCAACATGGACGAGGGCATGATCGACGGGGTCGCGGCCATGGACCGCTTCCTCAAGCTGGTGGCCGCCGAGCCCGACATCTGTCGCGTCCCGGTCATGGTCGACTCCTCCAAGTGGGAGGTCATCGAGGCCGGGCTGCGGGTCCTGCAGGGCAAGTCGATCGTGAACTCGATCTCGCTCAAGGAGGGCGAGGAACCTTTCCGCGAGCACGCGCGGCTGTGCCGCAAGTACGGCGCGGCCGTGGTCGTGATGGCCTTCGACGAGGACGGTCAGGCCGACAACCTCGAGCGCCGCAAGCAGATCTGCGAGCGGGCGTACCGGATCCTCGTCGACGAGGTCGGCTTCCCGGCCGAGGACATCATCTTCGACCCGAACGTCTTCGCGGTCGCCACGGGCATCGAGGAGCACGCCGAGTACGGGATCGACTTCATCGAGGGCACCCGCTGGATCAAGCAGAACCTGCCCGGGGCCCTGGTCTCCGGTGGCGTGTCCAACGTGTCGTTCTCGTTCCGCGGCAACAACGCGGTGCGCGAGGCCATCCACGCCGTGTTCCTGTTCCACGCCATCCAGGCGGGCATGGACATGGGCATCGTCAACGCCGGTGCCCTGGTGGTCTACGACCAGGTGGACGAGAAGCTCCGCGAGCGGATCGAGGACGTGATCCTCAACCGACGCGACGACGCCACCGAGCGTCTGCTCGAGATCGCGCAGGACTTCGCCGGCACCGGCGAGAAGGCCGAGGCCGCCAGCGAGGAGTGGCGCTCCCTGCCCATCGGCGAGCGGATCACCCACGCCCTCGTCAAGGGCATCGACGCGCACGTCGAGGCCGACACCGAGGAGCTGCGCGCCCTCATCGAGGAGCGCGGCGGCAAGCCCATCGAGGTCATCGAGGGGCCGCTGATGTCCGGCATGAACGTCGTCGGCGACCTGTTCGGGGCCGGCAAGATGTTCCTGCCCCAGGTGG
This sequence comes from Aeromicrobium sp. Leaf289, assembly GCF_001423335.1. Lineage (NCBI taxonomy): Bacteria > Bacillati > Actinomycetota > Actinomycetes > Propionibacteriales > Nocardioidaceae > Aeromicrobium > Aeromicrobium sp. Leaf289. The sequence goes on from NZ_LMNK01000001.1 coordinate 125,004, forward strand.
TCAAGTCGGCCCGGGTCATGAAGAAGGCCGTCGCCTACCTGATCCCCTACATCGAGGCGACCAAGGACGCCGCGGACCAGGGTCGCAGCAACGGCACCGTCATCATGGCCACGGTCAAGGGCGACGTCCACGACATCGGCAAGAACATCGTCGGCGTGGTCCTGCAGTGCAACAACTACGACGTGATCGACCTCGGGGTCATGGTGCCCGTCCAGAAGATCCTCGACGCCGCGCGCGAGCACGACGCCGACGCGATCGGCCTGTCCGGCCTCATCACGCCGTCCCTCGACGAGATGGTCACCGTGGCCGGCGAGATGGAGCGGCAGGGCTTCGACGTGCCGTTGCTGATCGGGGGTGCCACGACCTCGCGTGCGCACACCGCCGTCAAGGTCGACGAGCGGTACCACGGCCCGGTCGTGTGGGTGAAGGATGCGTCCCGCTCGGTGCCGGTCGTCGCGTCGCTGCTCTCCGACGAGCAGCGCCCGCCGTTCCTCGAGGCGCTCAAGGACGACTACGACGGCCTGCGCGAGCGCCACGCCGCCCGTCAGGACACCCGCAAGCTCCTGTCGATCGCCGACGCCCGCGCCGCCCGCACGGTCGTCGACTGGTCGGAGTACTCCCCCGCCGAGCCGCAGTGGGAGGTGGGCGTCCCGCACGTGCTCGACGACTACCCGCTCGCGGAGCTGCGCGAGTACATCGACTGGCAGCCGTTCTTCAACGCCTGGGAGATGAAGGGACGCTTCCCCGACATCCTGCACAACCCGGCCACGGGCGAGGTGGCCTCCAAGCTGTACGCGGACGCCCAGGAGATGCTCGACCGGATCATCGAGGAGCGCTGGATCACCGCCCGCGGAGTCGTCGGGATCTTCCCGGCGAACGGGTCGGGCGACGACACCGTCGTGTACGCCGACGAGCAGCGTGAGGAGGTCGCCGCGACCCTGCACCACCTGCGCCAGCAGACCGAGCACCGCGCCGGCGTCTCGCACAAGAGCCTGGCCGACTTCGTGGCACCGGTGGAGACCGGTCTCCCCGACCACGTCGGCGCCTTCGCGGTGACGGCCGGCCACGGGATCGGCGACAAGATCACCGAGTTCAAGGAGGCGCTCGACGACTACAGCGCCATCCTGCTCGAGGCGCTCGCCGACCGGCTCGCGGAGGCCTTCGCCGAGCGCCTGCACGAGCGGGTGCGTCGCGAGATCTGGGGCTACCAGCCGCAGGAGTCGCTCGACAGCGACGCCCTCATCGCCGAGAAGTACGTCGGCATCCGCCCGGCGCCCGGCTACCCGGCCTGCCCCGAGCACACCGAGAAGAGCACCCTGTGGGACCTGCTCGAGGTCGAGAAGCACACCGGCATCGAGCTCACCGAGAGCATGGCCATGTGGCCGGGCGCCTCGGTGAGCGGCTGGTACTTCGCGCACCCGCAGTCGCAGTACTTCGTGGTCGGGCGACTGGGGCGCGACCAGGTGGCCGACTACGCCGAGCGCAAGGGCTGGACCGTCGAGGAGGCCGAGCGCTGGCTCTCACCGAACCTCGGCTACCGCCCCGACAGCGAGTAGGGCACGTGGCGGCCCGGCACCCCCGCCGGTGCTGTTCGCCGCCCCGGGCCCGGCACCCCCGCCGGGCCCGTAGGGTGGTGACGTGCAGTCGATCCCCCCTCTGAACGATCCCTGGATGGTGGCGGCGTTCGAGGGTTGGAACGACGCCGGTGACGCCGCGTCGTCCGTCGTCGACCACCTCGTCGACGAGTGGGACGCGCAGGTCCTGGCCGAGCTCGACCCGGAGGACTACTACGACTTCCAGGTCTCGCGCCCGATCGTCCACCCCGACGAGGACGGCGCCCGGGTGCTGCACTGGCCCACGCCGACGCTGTTCCATGCCCGCCCCCGGTCGTCCGATCGTGACGTCCTGCTCTTCAAGGCGCCCGAGCCGAACTTCCGCTGGAAGGGCTTCTGCTCGACCGTGCTCGGCCTGGCGAGGCTGGCCGGCGTCACCGAGGTGGTCACGCTCGGTGCCCTGCTGGCCGACACCCCGCACACGCGGCCGGTGCCGGTGAGCGGCTCCACCATCGACCCGGTCCTCGCCGAGCGTCTCTCGCTCCGCCCGTCCAGCTACGTCGGACCGGTCGGCATCAACGCGGTCCTGGGCGACGTGGCCTCGGCCGAGGGCCTCCCCGCCATCTCCTTGTGGGCGGCCGTGCCGCACTACGTGGCCGACCCTCCCTGCCCCAAGGCCACCCTGGCCCTGCTCGGCGCCCTGGAGGACGCGGTGGGTGTCGCGCTCCCCCAGGGGTCGCTGGAGGAGATGGCGCAGGCGTGGCAGCACGGCGCCGACGACCTCATGGGCCAGGATCCCGAGATCGCCGAGTACGTCGCGGAGCTGGAGAGCGAGCACACCACCGACGAGCTGCCCGAGGCCAGCGGCGACGCGATCGCGCGCGAGTTCGAGCGGTACCTGCGTCGGCGCAACGTCGACGGCGGGCCATGAGCGGGCCTCGCCTGAGGGTCGTCGAGGCGTGAGCGAGGACGCCAAGCTCCGCAAGATCCGTCAGCTGCTGGTGCTGGCCGAGGACCCCGGGGCGACGCCGGCCGAGGCGCAGACGTGCCGCGACAAGGCCGAGCGGCTCATGGCGCAGTACGGCATCGACGCCGCGCTGCTGGCCAAGGACGGGCATCGCGCCGTCGGGATCGTCGACGCCTTCGTCCGTCTCGACGCGCCGTACGTGCGCGACAAGGCCACCCTCGCCGTGCACGTGGCCCACGCGATGCGCTGCCAGTCGGTGCTGGTGGGTGCCGAGCCCTGCATCTCGGTGCACGTGTTCGGGCTCGAGGCCGACGTCCGGTGCACCGAGATCCTGGTCACCAGCCTGCTGCTCCAGGCCGCCCACGAGCTCGCACGGGTCGAGATCCCGCGCGGCGAGCACGTCGCCGCGTTCAAGCGGTCCTGGTGGCAGGGGTTCTCCCAGGCGGTCTACGTGCGGCTGCGGACCGTCGAGGACGACGCACGAGCGCAGGCACAGGCCGGGCGCGACGACGGCGAGCCGTCGGTCGAGATGGTGCTCGCCGACCGCAGCCACGAGGTCGAGCAGGTCATGCACGACCGTTACGGATCGTTGCGCCGGGCACCCCGACGTCGCCTGAGCGGCACCGGCATCGACCACGGCTACGCCAGCGGTGAGCGGGCCGACCTGGGCCGCGGCACGTCGCTCACCCCCTGACGACGGCCGACTCGATGCGGAGGAACGCGCCGGTGCTCGTGGCGGACCACCAGCCGGGACGTGCCCGCCCCGGCGCACGAGGGTGCTCGGGACGTATCGACCCGATGTCGAGCAGTGCGGTCGGCACGACCGAGCACGGGCTGGTCTCTCCGCCCGCGTCCAGCGCAGCGACCACCCAGGTTCCGGTGCGCAGGGCCGGTCCACCGCCGGCGTGCCGATGGCGGAGCTCGACCTCGGCGGCGACGTCCCTGCCCACCCAGATCTCCTTGACCTCGACGGAGAGGAGCGCGGGATCGCCCGACCCACCTGGCCGGAGATGGCTGACGACCGCGAGGACGAGCGAGGTCGGTCGCTGCTCGGCGAGCCCGATGCAGGAGAGGGCACCCGCAGGCGCAGGTCCGCCCAGCGGTGCGAGCAGCCCCAGCGTCGAGCCGAGGACGACCACACGTCGAGAGGGGCTCACACCCCCTTCTGTCCCGAGCCGGCGGTTCGTCTCGTCGTGAGTGCTAGAGCGCCACGCCGAGCAGGGCGTCGACCGCGGCCCGGACCTCTTGCGACGCCTCGGCGTCGGTGCCGTCGAGTGCGGTCCACGCGTCGACGGCCTCGAGGGCACGGGGCGCGTCGAGGTCGTCCGACAGCGCTGCTGCCAGGTCGGCGACGAGCGCGCCGGCCGGAGCCCCGGTCGGACGCTCGACGGCCGTGCGCCAGCGGCGCAGCCGCTCCTCGGCCTGCGTGAGGTCGGTGTCGAACCACTCCCAGTCGCTGCGGTAGTGGTGGGCCAGCAGGGCGAGCCGGACGGCCATGGGGTCGGTGCCGGCTTCGCGCAGGGCCGAGACGAGCACCAGGTTGCCCTTGCTCTTGGACATCTTCTCGCCGTCGAGGCCGACCATGCCGGCGTGCACGAACGCGCGGGCGAACTCCTCGCCCGTGGCCACGCGAGCCTCCGAGGCCGACATCTCGTGGTGCGGGAAGGCGAGGTCAGAGCCACCGCCCTGCACGTCGAAGTCCGTCCCGAGGTGCTGCAGGGCGATGGCGGCGCACTCGATGTGCCAGCCCGGACGCCCCGGCCCGAGGGGGGACTCCCACGACGGCTCCCCCGGGCGGGGGGCCTGCCACACGAGGCAGTCGAGGGGGTCACGCTTGCCGACGCGGTCGGGGTCTCCCCCGCGCTCGCCGAAGACGGCCCGCATGGACTCCTCGTCGAGGTTCGAGACCGATCCGAAGGCGGCGTCGGCGTGCACGTCGAAGTAGAGGTCGTCGTCGACCCGGTAGACGGACTCGCCGAGGCGGGCGACCAGGTCGGTGACGAGGTCGATGGACTCGACCGCGCCCACGTAGTGCTGCGGGGCCCGCATGCGCAGGGCGGTCATGTCGGTGCGGAACAGCTCGGTCTCCCGCTCGGCCAGCGCCTGCCAGTCCTCGCCGGTTGCCTCGGCCCGCTCGAGCAGCGGGTCGTCGACGTCCGTGACGTTCTGCGTGTAGACGACGTCGAGCCCACGGGCCAGCCACTGGCGCTGCAGCAGGTCGAACGTCAGGTAGGTGGCGGCGTGCCCGAGGTGGGTGGCGTCGTACGGCGTGATGCCGCAGACGTACAGCCGGGCCGTGGCCTCGGGAGCGGAGTCCACGAGCGAGCCCGACCGGGTGTCGTGAAGACGCAGGGTGGGCATCTGGTCCCGGGCCGCTGGATCGATCGTGGGGATCTCGGGACCGGTCCAGGCACGCATGGGTCGAGCGTATCCGTCGGGGCACGACGCTCGCCCGTCGCGTCCTCGAGCGGGACGTCCCCGTTCGAGTTGCCGTCGAGTGTGAGCCTCGTCACCCTGGAGGAACCCGCTTCGAAGGAGCCCCCGATGACCAGCACACCGTCCTCGCCCCGCGACCTCAGTGGCCAGACGTCCGGCCCCCAGCCCGTCACCGACTGGACCGACCTCGGGCGGGAGATGTGGGAGTACCTGACCGGGCGCGGCGCCGCCGTGAGCTACGAGCTCAAGGACCTCGAGGTCGAGGTGCCGCGCGACACCGGCCCGGACGCCCCGCGCGCCCTCTGGAAGTTCAACGGCACCGTCAGGGTGACCACGAGCGACGACGAGATGCCCGGCGCGGACCCGGCGCGGGGCTGACGTGAGCGGCCTGCGCGCTCTCGTCGACGTCGAGGTCGCCACGCCCGGGGGCACGCCGGTGACGGCCCAGGTCACGGCCGTGGGCCGACGCGTCTCGTTCCGCACCGCCGACCTGGGTGCCTTCGCCGCCGGGCGGACCGGAGGTGACTTCCGGACGGTCGCACGTCGCCTGGCCGAGTCCGACGTCGTCCTGGAGATCGCCGACGAGGTCGGCCCGATCCTGCGTCTCGGCGCCGTCCGCGAGCGCTTCTGGCACAGGCTGGCCACCGGCACCTCCCACGTGCAGATCGTGCGCTGGCGCGCCGCGGCCCGGCTCAAGGCACGCGCGGTCACCGGCGCCGGCGACGCTCTCGCGCTCCCGCCCCCGATCGCGTGGCCCGACCTGCCGACGGCGCCGTGGGCGCGGCGACGCGTCACGACCACCCACGACCCGTACGGCGGCGGACACCCTCGTCTGTACCTGTCCGACACCCGCGTCCCGGCCACGGGCCGCGAGGTGCGAGTCCACCACCTGGCCCTGGGCGAGACGACGGTCGGGTCGACCGCGGACGCCGACCTGTGCCTGGACGGTGTCAGCGACCTGCAGGCCGTCATCACGCGCACCGACACCGACGAGTACGTGATCGGTGCCCGCGGACGCCAGACTCCGACCTTCGTCAACGGTCGCGAGCTCCCCGTGCAGACGCTGCGGACGGGGTGTCGCATCGAGATGGGCCCGTGGCGCCTGACCTACGTGCGCGACGAGTTCGCCGACCACGGTCGCCCCTTCGGCGGACGCATCGGCGGGGAGCTCGGTCACCAGCGTCCGCAGGACCCGCCTCGTTACCAGCGCTGAACCCTCCCCGAGGTGATCCGCGGCGGGCCGTGCGGCACGTCGCGAAGCGGATCGGCCTCGTGGGGCCAGAATGAGCACGTGATCGTCGACTGCGCCACCTACCGCGACGGTGCCCGTCAGGACACCTCCCACGACGCGGACGCCCTGCGCGAGACCCTCGCGACCCTCGGTGCGGGCGAGTTCATCTGGATCGGCATGGCCAATCCCCGTGCCGACGAGCTGAGCCGGGTCGCCAGCGCCCTCGACCTGCACCCGCTCGCCGTGGAGGATGCCCTCGAGGCGCACCAGCGCCCGAAGGTCGAGCGGTACTCCGACCACCTGTTCGCGTCGCTGCGCAGCGTCACCTACAGCGACGACGACATCCGTACGCACGAGGTGAACCTGTTCCTCGGCGGGCACTTCCTGCTGACCGTCCGCCACGGTGGCGAGTCGCTGCGCGAGGCGCGCAAGCGTGCCGAGGCCGTCAGCGACGCGATGTCCCACGGGCCGACAGCAGCCTTCCACGCCGTCATCGACACCATCGTCGACCACTACGAGGACGTCGCCCGCGAGCTCGAGCAGGACGTGGAGGAGGTCGAGAGCTCGGTCTTCTCCACCGAGCGGACGAGCGACTCGACGCGCATCTACCGGCTCAAGCGCGAGACGCTCGAGTTCCGTCGCGCGGTGCTGCCGCTGCGCGAGCCGGTGCAGCGGTTCGCGAGCGTGGCCGTCCCGGAGGATGCCCGCCCCTACTTCCGCGACATCGCCGACCACCTCGCGAGGGCGGCCGAGGCGATCGACGCGATCGACCACCTGCTCGACAACGCGCTCAACGCCCACCTGGCGCAGCTCTCGGTCCAGCAGAACGAGGACATGCGCAAGCTCACCGCGGGCGCCACGATCTTCGCCGTCCCCACCGCGATCGCCGGGATCTACGGCATGAACTTCGAGCACATGCCCGAGCTCACGTGGACCTACGGCTATCCGCTCTGCCTCGCCCTCATCGGCGGCCTCTGCCTCTACATCTACCGCCGGTTCAAGAAGTCGGGCTGGCTGTAGCGCTCAGGGACCCTTCGGGTCGAGCGTGGGACGGATCGAGACGGTCTCGAACTGGGCCTCGGGCGGTGCGTCGACGGCGGTGCGGACCGCGGCCGCGATCGTCTCGGGAGCGATCATCCGCTCGGGGCGACCGCCCTCACGACGTTCGAGGACGGCACGACCCATCTGCGTGTCGACGATGCCGGGGTGGATCGACACCACCCGCACGCCGTTCTCCCGCTCCTCCTCGCGCAGGCAGTCGCCGAACGTGCGCAGCGCGAACTTCGAGGCCGAGTACACGCTGTTCCCGGGGGTGGAGAACAGGCCGGCACCGGAGTTGACCAGCACGACCGTGCCGCTCGCGCCACGGAGTGCTGGGAGGGCGCGAGCCGTGAGGTGCGCCACGCCGAAGACGTTGGTCTCGAACACGTGGCGCCAGTCGCCGCGCGAGACCTCCTCGACCGTGCCGTGCTCCGAGATGCCGGCCGCGTGCACGAGGACGTCCAGACGGTCCGGCAGGACGGCGGAGTCCACCGCGTGCTCGTCCGCGACGTCGAGGACGAGGACGGCGGCACCGGCGAGGCGGTCCGCGACCGCGTGCAGGCCGTCGGCGCCGCGGCCGACAAGCACGACGTCGTGCGTGCGGGCGAGGTCCTCGGCGACGGCGAGACCGATGCCGCGGGAGGCGCCGGTGACGAGGGCGGTGGGGCGGCTCACGTCGACCACCTCAGGCCGACGTCGAGACGCCGGCACCGATGACGCCGAAGGCCAGCAGGGCGAGCACGAGGGTGCCGAGCGCGATCCGGTAGACGACGAACGGGGCGTAGGAGTGCTTGCTCACGTACTGCAGCAGCCAGTGGATGACGGCCAGCCCCACCACGAACGAGACGACCGTGCCCACGAGTGTCGGGCCCCACCCGTAGGCGTTCTCGCCGCCGGGCACGTCCTTCAGCTTGTAGACGCCGGCGCCCACGACGGCCGGGATGGCCAGCAGGAAGGCGTAGCGCGTGGCCGCGGCCCGCTCGTAGCCGAGGACCAGGCCCATGCTGATGGTCGCGCCCGAGCGGGAGACCCCGGGGACCACCGCGGCGGCCTGCGCCAGGCCGAGGGCGATGGCGTGGGTCAGGGTCAGGGACTCGATGGGCCGGGTGCGTCGTCCGACCCGTTCGGCGATGCCGAGCACGATGCCGAGGGCGACGAGCATGGTCGCGATGACCCAGAGGTTGCGGAAGTCGCGGTCGATGAGGTCCTCGAGGGCGAGACCGACGAGCACGATCGGCAGGGACCCGATGATGACGAACCAGCCCATGCGCCACTCCGGCAGCGCCCGGGCGTCGGCCGAGACGAGACCCTTGAGCCAGCCCGTGCCGATCGTCCAGATGTCGCGCCAGAAGTAGAGGACCACCGCCAGCTCGGTGCCGATCTGCACGACCGCGGTGTAGGCGGCCCCGGGATCCTCCCACCCGAGGAACCGCGGGATGATCGCCAGGTGGGCACTGCTCGAGATGGGCAGGAACTCCGTCAGCCCCTGGACGAGGCCGAGCACGACAGATCGCAGGACATCCACCCTGCGAGCCTAGACGCCGGGCGCCAGGGGCCCGACTAGGGTGCTGCCATGCAGGAGCGTCACGTCGGCCACTCCGGTCTGCAGGTCTCGCGACTGGGCCTGGGGACCATGACCTTCGGGTCGCAGGTCGACGAGCTCGAGGCCGAGGACCAGCTCACCGCGTTCCTCGAGGCCGGTGGGACCTTCGTCGACACCGCTCCGGTCTACGGCGAGGGTCGGGCCGAGGCGCTCGTGGGCGACCTGCTCGCCAAGCGTGGGGTGCGCGACGACGTGGTGCTCGCCAGCAAGGCCGTCGTGGGCCTGCGCCGCGGCCAGGTCGTCTCGGACGCCTCGCACGGCCACGTGCTCGCCCAGCTCGACGCCTCCCTGCGTGCGCTGCGGACCGACCACCTCGACCTGTGGCAGCTGCACGCCTGGGACCCGCTCACGCCGTGGGAGGAGACCCTCGCGGCACTGGAGCACGCCGTCTCGAGCGGTCGCGTGCGGTACGTCGGCGTGTCGAACTTCTCCGGGTGGCAGGTCGGCGTGGCCCGGACCTCGGCCACGCGTGCGCTCGGTCCGCTGCTCGTCTCACACCAGGTCGAGTACTCGTTGCTCAACCGCACGATCGAGGACGAGGTCGTCCCCGCCGCACAGCACCTCGGGCTCGGCACGATCGCCTGGTCCCCGTTGGCCCGCGGGGTGCTGACCGGCAAGTACCGCTCCGGCGTCCCCTCGGACTCCCGCGCCGCGGTCCCGCAGTGGGAGCACTTCATGGCGCCGTACCTGTCGCCCGAGTGCGCCCCCGTCGTCGAGTCCGTCGTCAGGGCCGCCGAGGGACTCGACGTCTCCCCCGCCCACGTGGCCCTGGCCTGGGTGCGGGAACGGCCGACGGTCGCCACCACGCTGCTCGGCGCCCGGACGACGGCCCAGCTGCGGACGCTGCTCGCGTCCGAGACCCTCGACCTGCCCGCGGAGATCGTCTCGGCCCTCGACGACGTCTCCGCACCCCACGCCTGGGAGGACTGACGTGGCCCTGCGCAACGCGACGGTGGAGTACGAGTTCTGGGACTTCGCGCTGCCGCGGACGCAGTCGCGCTCGGCGGTCTGTCGGCTGCTCACCGACGCGGCCGAGTTCCAGGGCTGGGAGCTCGACCGGCTCCGCAAGGACCCCTCGGGGCGGCGCACCATCAGGCTGCGGCGCAAGATCATCCGCGTGCGCGCCACCATCTAATTGATTTATTGTTGATATTCCAAGATCAGCACATTCTTTTCGTGCTCCGGGAGCGCGTCAGACCAGGTCGAGAAAGCGATCGAAGACCCGGGAGCCGAATTCCAGCGCGTCGACCGGAACTCTTTCGTCGACGCCGTGGAACAAGGCCGTGAAGTCCAGGTCACCCGGCAGGCGAAGCGGCGTGAAGCCGTACGACGTGATGCCGATCTTGTCCCACGCCTTCGCGTCGGTGCCGCCGGACATCAGGTAGGGCGCGATGTGTGCGTCGGGGTCCTCGGCGTGCAGCGCGACCGTCATGGCGTCGACCAGGTCGCCGTGGAACGGGTACTCCAGGGCGCGGTCGAGGATGTAGGGCTCCACGCTGACCCGGTCGCCGACGATCTCCTGCACGGCGGGCATGAAGGACTCCGCGTGGCCGGGCAGGTACCGGCCGTCCACGTAGGCGACAGCCTCCCCCGGGACCACGTTGTGCTTGTAGCCGGCCTGCAGCATCGAGGCGTTGGTGGAGTTGCGCAGCCCGGCGCCCAGCATGCGGATCGCCGGACCGACGTGCGCCAGGAGCGCGTCGGGGTCGTTCGCGTCGTCTCCGGTGAGCTCGGCGATCTTCGCCAGGAGCAGCTCCATGGACGGTCCGGGAGTCGCCGGCCACGCGTGCTCCCCGATGGCCACGAGCGCGTGGGCGAGGTGGGTGATCGCGTTGTCGGGCTGGCGCATGGACCCGTGCCCGGCCGTGCCCCTGGCCGTCAGGCGCATCCAGCTGATGCCCTTCTCCCCGGACTCGATCAGGTAGAGGCGCTGGCCGCCGACCTCGATCGAGAAGCCGCCGACCTCGCCGATGGCCTCGGTGCACCCCTCGAACAGGTCGGGGCGGTGCTCCACGAGCCAGTGGGCCCCTTCGCGCCCGCCCGCCTCCTCGTCGGAGGTGAACACGAGCGTGATGGGACGGTCCGGGACGGCGCCCGCACGCTGACGTGCCCGCACCACCGACAGCAGCATGGCGTCGAAGTCCTTCATGTCGACGGCGCCGCGTCCCCACAGGTAGCCGTCCTTGACCTCTCCGGCGAAGGGATCGACCGACCAGTCGTCGGCCTGCGCGGGCACGACGTCGAGGTGCCCGTGCACGAGGAGTCCGTCGCGGCTCGACGTCTGGTCGCCCCACCGGGCCACGAGGCTGGCGCGACCGGGCGCGGCCTCGATGATCTCGGACTCGATGCCCACCTCGGCGAGCAGCGCGGCGACGTGCTCGGCGGCCTTGCGCTCCCCGGGGCCCTTCCCGTCGCCGTAGTTCGACGTGTCGAGCCGGATCAGGTCGCGGCAGATGTCGAGCACCTCGGTGTCGACGGCGTACGGCGCTTCAGGAGTCCCCATGCGTCGATCCTAGGTGCGCAGCAGATGGTCGACCACGCGGCCGAACAGCGCACGACCGGCGGCCTCCTCGACGCCGGCGGCGAACCGCGGGACGCCGAGCCAGTGCGCCTCCTCGCGCCACCGGACACGCGATCCCGACGTCGTCGGCTCGACCGACAGCTCGGCCCAGCCCTTGACCACCCGGCCACGCTTCTCGATGCGGCAGAAGGTCGGCGGCTCCCACGTCACGATGTCCATGACGTCGTCGAAGCCGACCGGTCCCACGGCCGTGCGCGCCACGAACCCCGTGTCGCTCGGCCTGATCCGTGTGAGCGGGACGACCTCGCCATGACGTTCCCAGTCGGTGAGCCGCGCGAACACGTCGGGCGGTGCCATCGGTACCTCGCGGACGACCTCGAAAGCTCCCACGGCACGATGGTAGGCACCAATGCCGGAAGGGGCACGATGGCCACCACGAACTTCAGCTCGGTCCAGGACGTCACCGAACGTCTGGCCGAGGTCGGCTACCTCGCCTCGGACGCGGTGTCCACGACCGTCTACCTCGCGTCGGTGCTCGGCAAGCCACTGCTGGTCGAGGGTCCGGCGGGCGTCGGGAAGACCGACCTGGCGCGCGCCGTGGCCGAGTCGCAGGGCGCGGAGCTGGTGCGCCTGCAGTGCTACGAGGGCGTCGACGAGGCGCGTGCCCTCTACGAGTGGAACCACGCCAAGCAGCTGCTGCGCATCACGGCCGGGCGCGACGAGTCGTGGGACGAGGCGCGCACGGACGTCTTCAGCGAGGAGTTCCTCCTCCCCCGGCCGCTGCTCACGGCGATCCGACGGACGGAGCCCACGGTCCTGCTCGTGGACGAGACCGACAAGGCCGACGTCGAGATCGAGGGTCTGCTCCTCGAGGTCCTGGGTGACTTCCAGGTCACCGTGCCGGAGCTCGGGACGATCCGTGCCACGCGACGACCGTTCGTGGTGCTCACGTCCAACGCGACCCGGGAGCTGTCCGAGGCGCTGCGCCGACGCTGCCTGTTCCTGCACGTGGACTTCCCCGACGCCGCGCTCGAGCGGCGCATCGTCGCGCTCAAGGCGCCCGGCCTCGACGACGCCGTCTCGGAGTCCCTCGTGCGGGTCGTCATCGCCCTGCGCGCGCTGCCGCTGCGCAAGGCGCCGTCGGTCTCGGAGACGATCGACTGGGCGCAGACGCTGCTGGCGCTCGGTGGCCGGCTCGACGACGAGGCGGTCGACCAGACCCTCGGCGTGGTGCTCAAGCATCGCGAGGACATCGACAAGGCGCGCGACGCGCTCGACGTGCGCGCGGTCCTCGAGGCCTGAGCGGGCCCGGGACAGCCGTGTCGAACGACGAGTCGGGAGCGACCGCCGGTCCGGCCGCCGGGGAGGACCTGGCCGCCCGCCTGGTGGCCTTCGCCGGCGCCCTGCGGTCGAAGGGGCTGCGCATCGGGACCAGCGAGGTGGTGGATGCCGGCCAGGTGGCCACGGTGCTGGGGCTGCAGGACCGGACGCTCCTGCGGGAGGGGCTCGCCGCGGCCCTGATGCGGCGCAGCGGCCAGCGCGAGGTGTTCGACATGACCTTCGACCTGTACTTCCCCGCCGGGGTGGGTGTCTCGGCCGCCGTCGAGGAGCACGAGGGTCCCGTGGACGCCCAGGACCTGCGCGACCTCCTGGCCATGGCCCTGGCCGACGGCGACCTGCGGACGCTGGAGCAGGTGGCCGAGCTGGCGGTGGACGCCCTCGGCGTCGTGGGCAGCGCCGGCACACGGACCGAGGGATGGTCGGCGTTCCAGACCCTCGACCGGCTGGCACCGCAGACGACGATCGCCGCGGCGCTCGGGCTCCGCGGGTCCGGGGGGCCGGGGAGCGGGTCCGCACGTGGGTCCGGGACCGGTCAGGGCTCGGCGGCGCCGCCCCAGGCGCCGGCCGAGGCGCCGTTCACCGACCGGCTCGAGCGCGACGAGGTGCGCCGACTGGTCGAGGCGTTCCGCCAGATGGTGGCCGCGGAGGCACGGCGACGCACGGCCGAGTCGCGGGGGCGTGACGTCGTGACCCGGCACGCGGTGCGCGCCACGAGCGACCACATCGACTTCCTGAGTGCCAACCGTCAGCAGCTGGAGGACCTGCGCTCGGCCGTCGGCCCCCTGGCTCGGCGGCTCGCCACCCGGCTGTCCGCTCGTCGCCGAGCCGCGCGCCGAGGTCGGATCGACGTCCGGCGCACCATGCGGCGCGCCATGGGCACCGGTGGCGTGCCGATCGTCCCCGTGCACGCGCGGCCCCACCCGGGTCGTCCGGAGTTGGTGCTGCTGTGCGACGTCTCCGGGTCGGTGGCCGGATTCTCCGCCTTCACGATGCTGCTGGTCCGCGCACTGAGCGACCAGTTCAGCAAGATCAGGGTGTTCGCCTTCGTGAACGCCACGGCGGAGGTCACCGACATCGTCAAGGACGGCGGAGACCTTGCCGATCGCATCGCGCAGGAGGCACGCGTGACCTCGTGGCACACCTCCAGCGACTACGGCGAGGCGTTCGCCGACTTCGCCACGACCCACCTCGAAGCCGTCGGACCACGGACGAGCGTGCTCATCCTGGGAGACGCCCGCAACAACAACCAGCCCTTGGGACTTCCGGCCCTGGCCGCCGTGGTGGACCGCGCGCGACGCACCTTCTGGCTCAACCCCGAGCACCCGTCCCGCTGGGGCCTCGGCGACTCCGTGGCGCCCGAGTACGCCGAGGTCGTGCCGATGCACGCCTGCAGCACGATCGAGCAGCTCGAGTCCTTCATCGGCCGACTTCTTCCGGCCTGAGTTCTCGACCTCGAGAAACTCGCCCGGGTTTATCCGGGTCCTTTTCCGATCAATTCTGAACTTTGTCGGGACTAAAGTCCCGAAGTGTGGTTGAGTCGGCGCAGCGTGGTGGGCGGATGGGAGACCGCAGCACCGCGTCTGGGAGAGAACAACAACACACACGAGGTGGCATGCCATGGGAGAACGCACCGTCACCGGGATGTCCGCAGCACGACGGGGATGCGTCGTGCTGATCTCGGGGATCGTCACCGTGGGGGTGCTCGGCACCCCCGCGGTGGGCGGTCAGACCAGCGAGGCGCCGACGTCGGCGACCGTCTGGACCCCCACGACGGCGGACGTCGTCCGCAACCACGACTTCCGGCAGGGCCGCGCGTACTGGTACCCCAACGCGGGGGCTCGTCTGAGCGTGGGCTCGTCGGGGTCGGCCAGGTCGCTCGCGGTCACCAACACCTCGCGCCGCACGAAGTCGATCAACGTGCGCAGCGGCGTGAGCCCCACGACCTTCGCCGCCGGCACCCGGGTCACGGTCTCGGCCCAGGTGCGCGCCAGCAGCAGCGCCGGCCGGATCGCCCTCCGCGCCCAGGAGCACGCCGCCGTCGCATCGGCCCCTCGCTGGCGGACCAGCCCGCTCGTGAAGAGCTCGGTGCGCTACCGGACCCTGACGACCACCCTCACGATCGGGCGTGACGACAGCCGCATCACGGTGCGGGCGTTCAATCTGAAGGCCAAGGGCCGCCAGCACCTCTTCGTCCGCTCCCTGAGGGTGACCGTGGTCGAGCCGCCCGCGAAGCCGGGCGAGTGGATCCCCAACCCGGGCTGCACGTCCGGCGCCACGGGGTGGACCCCGTCGGTCAATGCCAGCGTCACCGCGCTCTCAGGCGCCGAGCCCGCGTGCCAGGTGCAGACCCGGTCGTCCGGTGACGACGTGACGGCGACGTCGCGGACCTCGACCGAGTCGGTCAGGTCGGCGGGCTCGCTGGTGCACGTGGCGAGCCAGGTCGACGTCGCCGGGTCCGTGAGACCGGTGCGGATGACGCTGCAGGAGGTCGCCCCGGACGGCTCGATCCTCCAGTCGTTCGCCGGTGTCCGCGACTCCGCCGGTGCGTGGGTGTGGCTCGGCGCGCAGCTGCGCACCGAGCGCGCCGGCAGCCGCATCCGCGTCGTGTACCGGGGCGACGGCCTCGCGGCCGGCGAGGCCCTGCGCTTCCGGCGCGCCACGGTGACGGTCACCGATCCGGCAACGACGCCCACGCCCACCCCGACGCCGTCACCCACCCCGACGCCGTCACCCACCCCGACGCCGTCACCCACCCCGACGCCGTCACCCACYCCGACGCCGACGCCCACTCCGACGCCGTCACCCACTCCGACGCCGTCACCCACTCCGACGCCGACGCCCACCCCGACCCCGACACCCACCCCGACGCCGTCACCCACCCCGACGCCGTCACCCACCCCGACGCCGACGCCCACCCCGACGCCCACCCCGACACCTGAGCCGACGCCTCCGCCGAGCACCTCGACGCAGACGTGCAACGACCTCAACGTCCCGAGCAAGCGGACGCTCGCGTTCTCCGACGAGTTCACCGGCACGAGTCTCGATCCCGGCAAGTGGCGGGTGCGGGACAAGACCCACCTGTCCTTCGACGCCGCGTACCTGACGAAGGACGCGATCGACGTCTCGGACGGCACGATGACGATCGAGGGCCGACGTCGCAGCAGCGCCGCGACGGTGAGCACCGGCATCAGGGAACGCTGGTACGACACCGGCTACATCGACACGATCGGCAAGTTCTCGCAGAAGTACGGCCGCTGGGAGATGCGCGCGAAGCTGCCGACCGCCCACACGATGACGCGCGGTGTCTGGCCGGCCTTCTGGCTCCGCGGTGACAGGACCAACGGAGAGATCGACATCATGGAGGCGTACGGAGGCGAGTCCATCCAGCGCTGGAACCCCGCGGGCTCGTACACGACGACCCTGTGGGAGGACACCAACCTCGGCAAGCAGCGGGGCGAGTGGTACTCCTGGGCCCACACGAACTGGGCGTCGAAGTCGCCCGGCGTGTACTCGGACTTCCACACCTACGGCTTCAACTGGACGCCCGACTGCATGCAGTTCACGTACGACGGCCAGGTGCTGTCGACCATCCCGGTCGAGGAGGTGCCCTGGGCCGAGAGCGCGTTCGACAGCCCGTTCAACATCCGTCTGAACATGCAGGTCGGCTCGTCCTACTGGGGCATGCCCGACCAGCAGTACACCAAGGACACCTTCGACTACGTGGTCGACAGCGTGAAGGTGTACCGCATGAACCCCTGAGCGGCCTCGGCAGCCCAGGTCCCGCCGCCCGGCGGCGTGCGTCGACCCTCTCGGTCCGGGAGGGTCGACGCGCCGCGTCCGGAGCGGACGACGCGCGCCGTGTGGAGCGACCACGCACGATGTCGATGGGCCCGTCCGCCTCCGCGTCGGGTCCTCCCCCACCGAAGGATCTCCGTGACCACTGACGCTCCCGCCCGCCGTGCCCTCGTCGTCGGTGCCTCCGGCATCGTCGGCCAGACCCTCGCCGCGACGCTGGCGGCCGATGGCTGGCAAACCTTCGGCCTCTCGCGCAGTGGCCGTGCGCCCGACGGCGTCACGCCGGTGGCTGCCGACCTCGGCGACCCCGACGGCCTGGTGCGAGCGCTGGAGGGCGTCGACCCGCAGCTCGTCGCCATCACGGCGTGGACGCGACAGGACACCGAGGAGGAGAACATCCGGGTGAACGCGGGTGCCGTGCGACACCTGCTGGCTGCCCTCGCGCCGTCCGGCTCCGTGCAGCACGTGGCCCTCATGACGGGGCTCAAGCACTACCTCGGCCCGTTCGAGGCCTACGGGACGGGCGAGGTCCCGGACACCCCCTTCCGCGAGGAGGAGCCGCGCCTGGACCACCCCAACTTCTACTACGCCCAGGAGGACGAGCTCTTCGCGGCGGCCGAGCGCGACGGCTTCACGTGGAGCGTCCACCGCTCGCACACCGTCCTCGGCTTCGCCACCGGCAACGCCATGAACCTCACGCTCACGGTCGCGGCCTACGCCGCCTTGTGCCGCGAGCTGGGGCTGACCTTCGTCTTCCCCGGGTCGCAGCAGCAGTGGGACGGTCTCACCGACGTGACCGACGCGGACCTGCTCGCGGAGCAGATCGTCTGGGCGGCGACCCACGACGCGGGTCGGGACCAGGCGTTCAACATCGCCAACGGTGACGTCTTCCGGTGGCGGACCCTGTGGCCGCGCATCGCGGAGCACTTCGGCGTCCCGTGGGAGGGCTTCGAGGTCGAGCCGCGCCCGCTGGAGGTGGCCATGGCCGGCATGGAGGACGCATGGCGCGACCTCGCGGAGAAGCACGGCCTGGCGGAGCCCGACCTCGGCCGTGTGGCCTCCTGGTGGCACACCGACGGCGACCTGGGACGCTCGATCGAGTGCGTGACCGACATGAACAAGAGCCGCGCGGCCGGCTTCCTGGGGTTCCGTGACACCCGTGAGAGCTTCTTCCACCACCTCGAGCGCTACCGCGAGGCCCGGATCATCCCCTGAGCCCGTCCCGGCGGCCCTGAGTGCGAGGTCACACGTGAAGGACTGCATGGTTCGGGGCGGGGTGGGCACGTCGTCCCCATGACCCACGACAAGGACGACACAGCAGCCGAGGCCCGCGAGGGCCTGCTGGACAACATCGCCGGCAAGGCCAAGGAGGTCGTCGGTGCGGTGACGGGCCGTGACGACCTCGCCGAGGAGGGCCAGCTCCAGCAGGCCGAGGCCGCCCACCGCAAGGACGCCGTGGCCGAGAAGGCCGTCGCCGACGCCAAGCGCGAGGAGGCCGCTCGCGAGCTCCGGGAGACGAACCACGAGGCTGCGGCGCACCAGGAGGCCGCGAACGACCAGGCCGACGCCGCCCAGCGTGCCGTCGACCGTGAGCGCCAGGAGCAGCACGTCGCCGCCGAGCACGAGGCGGCGCAGCAGGAGGCGGTCGGGCGTCAGGCCGCCGAGCAGCGCGCCGAGGACCTGGCCGAGACGGCCGTGGGCGACGCCGAGGCGCTGGCCGCCGACGCCGCCACCACCGAGCGTCAGGCCGCCGAGGACCGAGCGCGTCTCGAGCGCGAGGCCGACGCCGCCGCACGACAGGCCGCGCAGCTGCGCGACCAGGACCCGAGCCAAGGATGACCATGATCAGCACCCTCATCGCCCTGCCCTACGCAGCAGCACGACTGCCCCTCACCGTGATCGACCGGGGACTGACGTCGCGCCTGCCGGAGTCGTCGGCCGTTCGCCTGACGGTGGACCGCACGATCGGCACCGCTGACCGCGCGGCCGGGACGCTCCTGCACCACGACGCCCTCGCCGCACGCGGGACCGCCCGCATCGAGCGGGTCGACGCCCTCGTCCAGGCCGCCCGCCTCCAGAAGCAGGCCGACGAGCGTCGCGCGGCTGCCGAGCGCGTCGCCGCCGACGGTCGCCGCGAGGCCGAGCGGAAGCGTCAGGCGGCCGCCGAGCGCGTCGCCTCCGGCGCCACCGAGGCGACGAGGGCGGAGGAGCAGGGCAAGCAGCAGGCCGCACGAAAGGCCCAGGCCAAGGCGTCGGAGAAGAAGGTCGCCGCCGACGAGGTCGCCGCGCGCCGCACCGAGACCGTCGAGCAGCGCAAGAAGCGTGTCGCCACCGCCGCAGAGGCCAAGAAGAAGGCGGCTCGCACGAAGGCCAAGGCCGGCCTGGACGAGGCGAAGAAGGCCAAGGAGGCCGCCACCGAGGCGCACGCCGACGCCGAGGTGCTGGACGACCTCGTCGAGGCCAAGAAGGACGAGCGCACGCAGGACTGAGCGCGAGCGCGGCCGCCCCTGACGACCACGGTCGTCAGGGGCGCTCGTTCGTGCGGCGCGCAGCGACGTGCAGGATCTGCTCCGAGCCGTAGGCTCGGAGGCTCGCGCCCGATCGGACGCGCCGCATCCGCGGCGACATCTCGCCGGAGCCGATCACCAGTGAGGGACGCCCATGTGCCGAGTTCTCGCCTACATCGGGCCGGAGGTCCCCGTCGAGAGCCTGCTGCTCACGCCGGAGAACAGCCTGGTCAACCAGTCGCTCGACCCGGAGCGTCACCCGCAGCTCCAGCTGGCCGGCTGGGGGTTCGGCATCTGGAGCGAGCACCTGCTGAAGCCCGACGAGCCCCTGCTCTACCACCGGCCGATGGCGGCGTTCTACGACGACAACGCGCCCGGCATCGTCCCCAGCCTGCAGGCCAGCACGCTGCTGGCCCACGTGCGGGCCGCCGACTACGACGCGAGCTGCGTGCTGGCCGACGAGAACTGCCATCCCTTCTCGTTCCGCGGCGCCCCGTGGATCATCGCCCAGAACGGCGACCTGCCCGGCTGGCAGCTCCTGCAGCGTGAGCTGCTGCAGCACTGCAAGGACGAGTTCCTCAGCCAGATGCGCGGGACCACCGACACGGAGTTCCTGTACGTGCTCCTGCTGTCCCTGCTCGGTGACGACAGCGACGACGGCGTGCAGCTCGCGGTGGAGGAGCTGCTGCGGCTCGTGGCCAAGGCGATGGAGACGCTCGACCTCCCGGCTCTGACGAAGCTGAAGATGGCGCTCGTCGCGCCCGGACGCATCATCGGCGTCAACGCCGGTCTCGGGCACCAGGGCGAGACCGCGCCCGAGGGCGACTGGCGCGAGCTGCGCAAGGCCGGACCGGGTACCGACGACTTCGCCCTGTCGATGCTGCTGGAGCCGATGTACCTGTCGGCGGGACGCGACTTCGAGCACGACGCCGGGACCTACGGGTTCGGGCAGTACTCGCCCGAGGAGGCGACGTCGGCCATCTTCGCCTCCGAGCCCTTGACCGACGAGGAGGACGACTGGTCCCACCTCGAGTTCGGCCACGTCGTGTTCCTGCGCACCACCGACGAGGGGATCAGCCAGGACGTCCGCGCGCTGTCGGTGTAGGCGACGAGGCTCCTGCGATCGGCACCGTGAGTTCCGGTCCTCACCGGGTACGTGCCCGGTGGTGCCCGCGCTCGTGGGCGCCCTCCAGGCGCCGGGCCCGGTGCCCTGGACCCAGCCAGCGGAGGTCGACACCATGGAACTCCAGCAGCTCTTCTCCACGATGGCGGTGGAGCTGAGTCCGCAGACCGACACGGAGGCTCTCGAGAGCATCGGGCAGTACGCCTGTCGGGCCGTGGACGCCGACGACTCGGGCATCCTGCTCCTGCGAGCGCGCGGACGGATCGAGACTCCGGTCAGCACCTCACGCGTCGTGAACGAGGCGCACGCCCGACAGGCCGAGCTGGACGAGGGACCGTGCCTCGACGTGGTGCGCACCGACACCTCCGTCCTCTTCACCGGCGACGCGGCCCACGACCCCCGGTGGCCGCAGTGGGGTGTCTACGCCGAGGACCGCGGCTACTCCAGCTCCCTGAGCGTGCGCCTGGCCGTCGGCGACCGGCGCTACGGCTCCTTGAACGTGTACGCCCGGCGCCGCGACGCCTTCAGCACCAGCGACGTGGACGCCCTCAGCGTCCTCGGGGCCCACGCGTCCGTCGCCCTCGCCGCGGCGCAGGAGCGCGCCCACCTCATGCGCGCCGTCGACAACCGCACCACCATCGGACAGGCCCAGGGAGTCCTGATGACGGTCTTCGACATCGACGCCGAGTCCGCGTTCGCCTACCTCACGCGTCTCTCCCAGGGCCGCAACGTCAAGCTCAGCGAGGTGGCCGCCGAGATCGTCGATCGGCGCAGCGAGATCCGCTCCCGGTCCGAGGGCTGAGCCCGGACCCGCGGCGCCGACGCGACGGTACCGGAGCTCAGCGACCTCGGTGTCCGTTCGAGAACGCGTCGAGGACGGCGCGCTGCTCCTCGACCGGCAGCGGATGCATGAGCAGTCCCTCGACGGCGAAGACCCCCAGACGCGTCATCGCGGGCACTTGGGTCTCGGGAACGCCTGCGTGCCGCAACCCGTCGGCGAGGATGGCGTCCGTCAGCTCGTGGAAAGCGGAGTGCCACGCCTCGACCCTCGGGGACGAGGTGGCCAGCGAGTGCACGGTCGTCACCAGCCGACTCTGCCTGGTGAGGCGCTCGACGACCCACAGGAGCCGATCGGTCAAAGGCTGCTCGACGTGCTCCTCCGCGCCCTGGAGCGCCTGCCCCAGGAGATGGTCGAGGACCGCCACCAGGAGGGCGTCCTTGTCCTCGAAGTACCAGTAGATGGTCGTGGTGGTGACCCCGGCGGCACGGGCGACCTTGGCCATCGACGTGTTCTCGAACCCGTCGTCGGCGAACAGCGTCGCTGCTGCCACGACGATCTCGGTGGACTTCTCCTCGCGATCACGGGGGCGGCGGTTCCGAGGCATGCGTCACTGTATCTTGCACGCCGTTCAAGAACCAAGTACGGTCTTGATCGTTGTTCAAGACACACCGCCGCAGACGAGGAGCCCACCATGGTCGCGTCCAGCGACGCCTTCACGACGTCGGAGGAATGGTTCGACTCCTCTGGCACCCGCTGTGCCGCTCGGGTGTACCGACCGTCCGGCGCGACGCAGGAGCGTCCCGTCGTGGTGATGGCCCACGGGTTCGGGTCGGTGCGTGCGCTCCGGCTCTACGCCTACGCCGAGCGCTTCGTCGCAGCCGGGTACGTCGTCGTGGTCTTCGACTACCGCGGCTTCGGTGAGAGCGACGGCGAGCCACGACAGGTGCTGGACATCGCCATGCAGCACCAGGACTGGCGGGCGGCCCTCGGGCACGCCAGGTCCCTCGACGGAGTCGATCGCAGTCGCATCGTGGCGTGGGGCACCTCCTTCGCCGGTGGCCACGTCATCACCATCGCCGGGCAGGGAGAGCCTCTGGCGGCGATCATCGCCCAGGTCCCCCACGTCAGTGGCCCCGCCGCTGTCAGGTCGACCGGGCTGCGCGCCGCCCTACGTGCCGTCGTGCCGGGCGTCCGCGACGTCGTCGGTGCTCGACTGGGCCGCGACCCCGTCTACATCGCGAGCGTCGACGTCCCGGGCCGCACCGCGATGATGACCTCCCCCGACGCCTACGCCGGGATGCTCCGGCTCGTGCACGAGTCCGGCCTGTCGGAGGACGCCTATCCCCGAACGGTCGCGGCACGCATCGCTTTGAGCATCGGCGCGTACTCACCTCGCCGCTGGGCGGCCGGCATCGAGTGCCCGGCGCTCGTCCAGATCGTCTCGCAGGACGCGATCACTCCCCGACGTGTCGCGGAGCGGGCCGCGGCCACGATCCGACGGTCCACCGTCCACGTCTACGACGGCGGCCACTTCGATCCCTACGTCGAGCCCCTGTTCGAGACGGTCGTCTCGGACCAGCTCGCCTTCCTCCTGCGACACGTACCCCCGACGCCGACCCGCTCGAAGGAGACCTCATGACCGTTCCCACCCGTACCGCACTCGTCACCGGAGCATCCGCCGGCATCGGTGCCACCTTCGCCCGCACCCTCGCGGCCGAGGGTCTGGACCTCGTCCTCGTCGCCCGACGCAAGGACAGGCTCGACGAGCTCGCCCAGGAGCTCACCGACGCCCACGGCGTGCGCTGCGAGGTCCTCGCCGCGGACCTGAGCGACTCGGGCGCTCCAAGGGCGATCATGGCGTTCGTCGAGGACCGGGGACTCGTCGTCGACGTCCTCGTCAACAACGCCGGCATGTCGGGCAGCACCGCCTTCGCCGAGACCCCGTGGGACTCGCTGGCTGCCGAGCTCCAGGTGATGGTGACCGCCGTGACCGAGCTGACGCACCTCGTCGTCCCGGGCATGAAGCAGCGGCGCTGGGGTCGGATCGTCAACCTGTCCTCCCTCGCGGCCTTCGCCCCGCCCGGCGAGAGCCTGCTCTACACCGGCATCAAGAGCTACGTCCTCGACATGTCCCAGGCGCTGGACATGGAGCTCAAGCCCTTCGGCGTCCACGTCACGGCGCTCTGCCCCGGGTTCACCCACAGCGAGTTCCACCAGACGATGGGAAGCGCGGAGGCCGCCTCCGCGCTTCCGTCCGTCCTCTGGCAGGAGCCCGAGGCGGTCGTGCGCGCCGGGTGGGCGTCGGTCAACGCAGGCAAGCCCGTGTGCGTGCCCGGCCTTGTCAACAAGGTCCTCTCCCACGGCATGCGGCCGGTGCCGTTCCGCCTCCAGTACGTCCTGGGCAGGACGTTCAACCCGTTCAAGCACTGAGGTCGTCGTCTGCGCCGGGCGGATGCGGAACGACGAAGGGACCGGCCCAGTGGGCCGGTCCCTTCAACGTGTCCGAGGGGGGACTTGAACCCCCACAGCCCTATCGGGCCACTAGCACCTCAAGCTAGCGCGTCTACCAATTCCGCCACCCGGACGTGGACCCTGAGGATCCGTGGTGCAGTCAGGAACTGTACCAGCCGGTCCGTGAGCGCCCAGCACCCCCACCCCCGCTCAGACGAGGTGGGAGACCGTGTGGATGACCAGGCCCGCGAGACCGCCGACGACGGTGCCGTTGATCCGGATGAACTGCAGGTCGCGACCCACGTGCAGCTCGACCTTGCGGGCCGTCTCGTCACCGTCCCAGCGGTCGACGGTGGCGGAGATGATCGTCGCGACCTCGCCTCCGTAGTGGTCGACCATGTAGGCGACGGCCTCGGAGACGACCCGGTCGCCGCGTGCCTGGAGGGCCTCGTCCTCCTGGAGGCGGACGGCGAGGTTCTGCAGCTCCTGCAGAGCGCGGCGCCGCAGCATCCCCTCCTCGTCCTGCAGCGTGTCGATGAGGGCGCGACGCAGGGCGTCCCACACGGCGACGCCCGTGCGGGTGACCTGCGGCTGGTTGAGCATGCGGGTCTTGAGCCGCTCGAACTTCTGCTGGGTCTCGGCGTCGTCCTCCAGGTCGTCGGCGAGGCGGCCGAGCCAGCCGTCCAACGCGCGGCGGGCGCGGTGGTCGGGCTGGCTGCGGATCTCGCTCACCCAGGAGACGGCCTCGAGGTGCAGGCGGGCGCCCACGCGCTCGTCGACCCACTGCGGGGTCCACCACGGTGCCCGCTCCCCCACGAGCGCGCTCACCTCGTCGGCGTTGTCGAGCAGCCACGCGTGCAGCTCGTCGAGGACGAGGTCGACCATGCCCACGTGGGCGCGCTCGGCCAGGACGTCACCCAGCAGCTTGCCGGCGACCGGCGCGAGCGGCTCCTCGACGAGACGCGGGATGATCGCCTCCTCCACGAGCGCGGCCACGTCCTCCGGTCGCACGCGGGTGAGGGCGTGGGCCGTGATCTTCGACCCCTCGCGCACGAGCCGGGCCGCGTGGTCGCCGTCGGCCAGCCAGACACCCGTGCGTCGGGTCAGCTCGGCGGACTCGAGTCGTTCCTTGACGACCTCCGGGCGCAGGAAGTTCTCCGTGACGAACTCCTGCAGGCTGGCCCCGAGCGACGCCTTGCGTCGCGGGATGATCGCCGTGTGCGGGATCGGCAGCCCCAACGGGTGACGGAACAGCGCCGTGACGGCGAACCAGTCGGCGATCGCGCCGACCATGGCCGCCTCGGACGCGGCGTTCACGTAGCCCCACGCGCCGTCGCGCTCCCGCGTCAGCAGGAACACGATCGCGGCGACCACGAGCAGCGACGTCGCGACGACCCGCATCCGGCGCAGGCCACGACGGCGCTCCTCGTCGGCAGCGGGGTCCGACGACAACGCAGGTCCGGTGGGGTCGGTCAGGGAGGTGCTCACGGGCCGAGCGTAGGTGAGCGCGAGGGCGTCGGCCGGTCGAGAGCGCCGAGTCGCTGATGACGCTGCGTAGACTTCTGCCATGAGCTTCAACGAGGGCGCTCGCCTCGACACCAGCCAGGTCACCGGGGGCCGGGCCCGCGGCGGGGCCGTCATCGGCGGGGGTGTCGGCGGCATCGTCGTCCTGCTCATCGGTCTCTTCTTCGGCGTCGACCTGAGCAGCGTCACGGGAGGGTCGAGCAACCCGTTCGACACCAGCCAGGTCGCCGCCCAGGGCGAGGAGTCCACCGAGGACTTCAGCCAGTGCCGGACCGGCGCCGACGCCAACCGCGACGACACCTGCCGGATCATCGGCACCGTCAACAGCGTCCAGGACTACTGGAACGACGCCCTCCCCGCCGACGTCGGCCGTCAGTACCGAGCGGCGCAGACGGTCATCTACTCCGGGAGCACGCAGTCCGCGTGCGGCACCGCCTCGAACCAGACGGGGCCGTTCTACTGCCCGTCCGACGAGCGCGTCTACATGGACGCGACCTTCTTCGAGCTGCTCTCGAGCCGCTTCGGGGCCGACGACGGCGCGCTGGCGCAGGAGTACGTGGTGGCGCACGAGTACGGCCACCACGTGCAGCACGTCCTCGGCCTGCTCGGACGCGCGCAGGAGGGCAGCGGAGCGACCGGTGGCGGGGTGCGGGTCGAGCTCATGGCCGACTGCCTCGCCGGGGTGTGGGCCCACCACGCCGCGACCACCGAGGACGCGGACGGCAACACCCTGCTGAAGCCACTCACGCAGGCCGACGTCCGGTCGGCGCTGTCGGCCGCTGCCGCCGTCGGTGACGACCACATCCAGCAGTCCTCGGGCGCCACGGTGAACCCCGACTCCTGGACGCACGGCTCGAGCGAGCAGCGCCAGCGCTGGTTCCTGCGGGGCTACGAGGGCGGTACCGCCAACCAGTGCGACACCTTCGCCACCGACGACCTGTGACCGCGGCGCACACCCCGGGCCGCTCGCGCATCCGGGCCGAGGTCTGGCTGGTCCTGGGGCTGTCCCTCGGACAGTCCGCGGTGTACGCGGTGCTCAGCCTGGTGGCCGCCCTGACCCGCGGGCCGCTGCGCGACGCGACCGCCACCCTCAACTCCTCGCGCAGCGACCGCGAGTGGCTGGACGTGACCTACCAGCTGCTCGGGATCGGCTTCGCGCTCGTCCCCGTCGCGCTCGCCCTCTTCCTGCTCGCCGGTGACGGCCCGGGCGTGCTGCGCAGGCTGGGGCTCACCGGCAGCAGCCGACGTCGCGTGGTGGCCGAGGGCATCGGCCTGACGGCCGTCATCGGGCTCCCCGGCATCGGGCTCTACCTGGCAGGACGTGCGCTGGGCGTGACCGCCGAGGTGCTCACCGTCCCCGAGAACGTGTACTGGTGGACGGCGATCGTGCTCGTCCTGGCCGCCTTCCAGAACGGCGTGCTGGAGGAGGTCGTCATGGTCGGCTACCTCTTCACCCGGCTCCGCCAGCTCGGCTGGGGGCCCTGGGCCGTCATCTGGACGAGCGCCGTGATCCGCGGCAGCTACCACCTCTACCAGGGCTTCGGCCAGGGCCTCGGCAACCTCGTCATGGGTCTGGTGTTCGGCTACTGGTACCACCGGACCCGCCGCCTCGCGCCCCTCGTGGTCGCCCACACGCTGCTCGACGTGTTCGCCTTCGTCGGTGTCCTGCTGCTCGGCGACCGGCTGGGACTCCGTTGATGGGCGGGGGGATGAAGATCGAGGTCGCTCCCGGCCTGCCGATCGCGGACCGGGCCGACGACATCGCCCAGGCCCTGCGTGACCACCAGGTCGTGGTCGTCGCCGGGGAGACCGGGTCGGGCAAGACCACGCAGCTGCCGAAGATCGCGCGGCTCCTCGGCCGCGAACGCATCGTGCACACGCAGCCCCGACGGATCGCGGCCCGCTCGGTGGCGGCCCGCATCGCGCAGGAGTGCGAGGTCGAGCTGGGCCAGGAGGTTGGCTACGCCGTCCGGTTCGACGACCGCACGAGCGGCGAGACGCAGATCCGGCTGGTCACGGACGGCCTGCTGCTGAGCGAGATCCACCACGACCGTGACCTGCGCCGCTACGACACCGTCATCGTCGACGAGGCCCACGAGCGCAGCCTCGCCATCGACTTCCTGCTGGGATACCTCAAGCAGCTGCTCCCCCGTCGTCCCGACCTGAAGGTCGTGGTCACCTCGGCGACGATCGACGTCGGTCGGTTCTCGGCGATGTTCGACGACGCACCGGTCGTCGAGGTCAGTGGCCGCACGTACCCGGTGGAGGTGCGGTACCGCCCCCTCACCGATCCCGACGACGGCATGCTCGACGGGATCACCGCGGCCATCTCCGAGCTCCCCCGCGAGGGCGACGTGCTGGTCTTCCTGTCCGGGGAGCGCGAGATCCGCGACGCCGCGGCGCACCTCGAGGGTCTGCGCTGGCGCCAGACGGAGATCCTGCCGCTCTACGGGCGGCTGGCGGCCCAGGGCCAGGCCAAGATCTTCGCCTCGCACCCGGGGCGTCGCATCGTGCTGGCGACGAACGTCGCGGAGACGTCGCTGACGGTGCCGGGCATCCGCTACGTGGTCGACACCGGCTACGCCCGCATCTCCCGCTACAGCCAGCGGCTGAAGGTCCAGCGGCTGCCGATCGAGCCGGTATCGCGGGCCAGCGCGGCCCAGCGCGCCGGACGGTGCGGTCGTGTGGCGGACGGCATCTGCATCCGGCTCTACGCCGAGGACGACCACGACGGGCGGCCCGAGTACACCGACCCGGAGATCCTGCGCACCAACCTCGCATCCGTCCTGCTGCAGATGGCCGCCCTCGACCTCGGCGACGTCGAGGACTTCCCGTTCCTCGACCCGCCGGACCGCCGTGCCGTCGGCGACGGACGCGCGCTGCTGGCCGAGCTCGGCGCGCTGCAGGAGGGCCGGGACGGACGCCCGCGCCTGTCACGGCTCGGGCGGACGATGTCGCGCCTGCCGACCGACCCTCGCATGGCACGCATGCTCCTGGCCGCGGACCGCCAGGGCTGCCTCGCCGACGTGCTGGTGATCGTCGCCGGACTGTCCATCCAGGACCCGCGCGAGCGACCGGCCGAGCACCAGGCACGGGCCGACCAGCTGCACGCCCGCTTCCGCAGCCCCGACTCGGACTTCCTGTCCTGGCTCGTGCTCTGGGAGTACGTGCGCGAGCGACGTGACGAGCTCAGCAGCAGCGCGTTCCGGCGCCTGTGCCGCGACGAGCTGCTGCACTACCTGCGGATCCGCGAGTGGCAGGACGTGCACGCCCAGCTGCGCCGCACCGTCCGCGACCTCGGGATGAAGCCCGGGAAGGTGGGCGCCGACCCCGCCGACGTGCACCGTGCCCTGCTCACCGGCCTGCTGTCCCACGTGGGCGTGCGTCAGGAGGACTCCAAGGAGTTCCTCGGCGCACGCGGCGCACGCTTCATGGTGTTCCCAGGCTCTGCGCTCGCGCGCAAGCCTCCGCGCTGGGTGGTGGCCGGCGAGCTGGTCGAGACCGGACGTCTGTGGGGGCGCACCGTGGCCCGCGTCGAGCCGGAGTGGGTGGAGAAGGCCGCACCGCACCTGGTCAAGCGCCAGTACGCGGAGCCGCACTGGTCGGCACGCCGCGGTGCGGCCATGGCCAAGGAGCGGGTCACTCTCTACGGGATCCCGCTCGTCGTCGATCGGCTGGTCCCCCTCGGTCGCCACGACCCGGTCCTGGCGCGCGAGCTGTTCGTCCGGCACGCGCTGGTGCAGGGCGAGTGGCGCACGCATCACGGGTTCGTGAAGCGCAACGCCGAGCGCATCGAGGCCGCGGAGGCCGTCGAGGACCGCGTGCGGCGACGTGGGCTGCGGGTCGACGACGAGACCCTCTTCGCGTTCTACGACGAACGGGTCCCGGCCGACGTCGTCTCGGTGCGGCACTTCGACGCGTGGTGGAAGAAGACCTCGCGCGAGACCCCGGACCTGCTCGACCTCGACCCGGACTCGCTCCTGGCCGACGTCGGCGACCTGGAGCGGGACTTCCCCACCACGTGGACGTCGCAGTCGGCCGAGTACCAGGTGTCCTACGCCTTCGAGCCCGGCAGCGACACCGACGGCGTGATCGTCGACGTCCCGGTCGACGCGCTGCTGTCGGTGGACCCGGCCGAGTTCCTGTGGAACGTGCCCGGACACCGCGACGAGCTGGTGGTCGCGCTCGTCCGCTCGTTGCCGAAGCGTCTGCGCCGCGAGCTCGTGCCGGTCCCGGACCACGCCGCTGCGCTGGTCGAGGTGCTGGACCCCTCGGGTGGCCCGCTCCTGGAGCAGCTGGTGCGCGGCATCCGGCAGCGCACGGGCACCCTCGTCACGCCCGACGACTTCGACCTCTCAGCCGTCCCCGAGCACCTGCTTGTCACGTTCCGCGTGGTCGACGACGGCGCCGAGATCGCGCGGGGTCGTGACCTGGAGGCGCTGCGGGCCGAGCTGAGCGACGTCGTGCGTCGCGACCTCGAGCAGGTGGCCGCCGCGGCCGAGCGCACGGGCATCACGTCGTGGGACGTCGGCACGATCGAGCGCACCGTTCCCGCGGGCCAGGTGACTGGCTACCCCGCGCTGGTCGACGCCGGTGCCTCGGTGACGCTCACGGTGCTCGACACCGAGGCAGAGCAGCACGTGGCCATGGTGCGCGCCCAGGCACGGCTGCTGGCCCTGGGCACACCCACGACCACGCCGTCGCTCGGTCGCACCCTCGACCTTCGCCAGAAGCTGTTGCTCGCCTCCTCCCCGTACCGGGACGCCGCGGCCGTGCTCGACGACTGCCGCCTCGCGGCACTCGACGACCTGGTGACCCGGCACGGTGGCCCGGTGTGGGACGAGGCCGCGTTCGCGGCGCTGCGCGAGAAGGCCCGGTCCGAGGTGCACGACGCGACCGCCGCGGTGCTCCGCGACGTGCTGCGCGCCCTCGAGAAGCTCGCCCAGGTGCAGCCCCAGGGTCCGGGCGAGGCCGCGGAGGACGTGCGGGTGCAGCTCAGCTGGCTCGTCCACCCGGGGTTCGTCCGCGAGCTCGGGGTCGGCCAGGTGCGGCGTCTGCACGTCTACCTCGAGGCAGCACGGCGTCGGCTGGCCACTCCTGCGAACGAGCAGCTGCTGCGCGTGCAGGAGCTCGAGGCCGAGTTCCACGACCGGACCGACGGGCTCGGCGACCTGCGTCGGCACGCTGCCGACGTCGAGGAGGTGCGCTGGGCGCTCGAGGAGCTGCGCGTGAGCGTCGTGGCGCAGAACCTCGGGACGTCCCGGCCGGTCTCGGTCAAGCGGCTGCGGCGCATGCTCGACGACCTCGCCGTCTGACGACGACGCCCCGCGACCGAGGTGGTCGCGGGGCGTCGTGGTGGATCGGGTGGGGACGGGCGGTCAGCCGACGCCCATCAGGTCGATGACGAACACGAGGGTCTTGCCCGACAGGCGGTGGCCGCCACCGGCGGGACCGTAGGCGAGCTCGGGCGGGCACACGAGCTGGCGGCGTCCGCCGACCTTCATGCCGGGGATGCCCTGCTGCCAGGCGCCGATGAGGCTCGTGAGCGGGAAGCGCGCGGACTGGCCGCGGTCCCAGGAGGCGTCGAACTGCTCACCGGTGTCGAACTCGACGCCGACGTAGTGCACGTCGACGACGCCGCCGGGCGTCGCCTCCGCGCCGTCGCCGACGACGATGTCCTTGATCTGCAGCTCTGTGGGCGCGGGGCCCTCGATGAAGTCCACTTCAGGCTTGGAGGTCATGCCGTCGATCCTCGCACACCGTGCCAGCGCCGCTGCGCGCCCGCCCGCCGGTCCCGTGGGACGGTCAGTCCTCCACGCCGAGGGCGTCGTTGAGCCGGCCCAGGAGCTGTGCGAAGGTGCGCAGCTCGGTGGGCTCCCAGTGCTCCAAAGCGGCCGCGAGGCGGGCGTGGCTGTTCTCGCGGTAGGCGTCGACGCGGCGCGTGGCCTCCGGCGTCGCCTTCAGCACGTGGGCGCGCCCGTCCTCGGGGTGCGGCGTGCGGTCGACCAGCTGCATCGTCTCCAGCAGTCGGACCGCGCGGCTCACCGTCGACTTGTGCACGTGCAGCGAGTCCGCGAGCTCGGAGGCTCGCACCCCCTCGCCCTCGCCCGTGCCGGCGTCGACGACGGCGAGCAGCAGCACGAAGGTGCTGTAGTCGAGCTCCTCGTGGATCGAGGCCAGGTTGCGCAGCGAGCGCGCACGGACCTGCCGTACCAGCCGTGTCAGCTGGTAGTCGACGTCGAAGTCCGGCGGCAGCTCCCGATCCATGCGCACATCCTAGGTGGGGGTCCTACCGCGGCCTCTCCCGCACACGCCGAGGCCCCGTCACCGCGGTGACGGGGCCTCGGACCCGGGGAAGTCGGGTCTCAGCGCAGCTGGGACGACGTGAGGTTCAGCAGTCGTCGAGCGACGATGAGCTGCTGGATCTGCTGCGTGCCCTCGAAGATGTCGAGGATCTTGGAGTCGCGCGACCACTTCTCGAGCAGCTCGGTCTCGCCGTAGCCCAGGGTGCCGGCGAGCTCGACGCAGCGCAGCGTGATCTCGTTGCCGACCCGACCGGCCTTGGCCTTGGACATGGAGGCCTCCATGGAGTTCGGCTTGCGGTTGTCCGCCAGCCAGGCCGCCTCGAGGGTCAGGAGCAGCGCCGCCTCGTAGTCGGCCTCCATCTGCAGGAAGGTCGCCGCCGCGTAGGACTGCGACGTCGCGGGACGGTCGTAGTCGACGACCACGCCCGCATCCTCGAGGAGCTCGCGGGTGAGCTCCAACGCGGCCCGCGTGACGCCGACGGCCATCCCGGCCACGAGCGGCCGGGTGTTGTCGAAGGTCGCCATCGCACCGGCGAAGCCCTGCTTGGTGTCGATCTCCTCGTTGCCGAGGATGTTCGCGGCCGGCACACGGCAGTTGTCGAGCACGATGACGGCCGTGTCGGACGCCCGGATGCCGAGCTTGTGCTCGAGACGCTCGACCCGGATGCCGGGCAGGGTCTTCGGCACCACGAAGCTCTTGATCGCCGCGCGACCGAGCTTGGGGTCGAGCGTGGCCCACACGACCACGGAGTCGGCCCGTTCGCCGGAGGTCACGTAGATCTTCTCGCCGTTGAGGACGTACTCGTCGCCGTCCTTGATCGCCGTGGTGCGGATGGCCGCGGAGTCCGATCCGCAGCCCGGCTCGGTGATCGCCATGGCCGCCCACGTGCCCTTGAACTTCTCGAGCTGCTCGTCGGTCGCGACGGAGGCGATGGCGGAGTTGCCCAGGCCCTGGCGCGGCATCGACAGCAGGAGTCCGACGTCGCCCCAGCACATCTCGATGACGGAGAGGACCGACGAGAGGTTGGTGCCGTTCTTGACGGCGTTCTTGCCCTTGCCCTTGATCTCCTCGTCCTCGGTGCGGCGGACGCCGGCCGCACCGGCGCCCTGGCCCTGGCCGGAGTCGCCCATGCCGTCGATCAGCGAGGCGAGCAGGTCGAGCTCCTTGGGGTAGGAGTGCTCGGCGAGGTCGTACTTGCGGGAGTTGGCGCGCAGGAAGTTGTCGGCGACCTCGTGGGCCTGCTGGACGAACCCGCGGAACTTCTTGGGGGTGTCGAGATTGATCATGATGTGGTCCGCCCTCAGACGAGGACTGCTCCTTCCAGGACTGCGACGGCCCGCAGGTCGCGGTACCACCGCTCCACCGGGTGCTCCTTGACGAAGCCGTGCCCACCGAGCAGCTGGACGCCGTCGGTGCCGATCTTCATGCCGTACTCGCTCGCCAGGCGGCGGGCGAGGGCGATCTCGCGGGAGGCGTCGCGACCCTGCTCGGCGCGCGAGGCGGCCTTCAGCGTCACGAGGCGCATGCCCTCGAGCTCGATCGCGATGTTCGCCACCATGAAGGCGACGGCCTGACGGTGGGCGATCGGCTCGCCGAACGCCTCGCGGGTCTTCACGTACTCCTTGACGTAGTCGAGCACCGCGCGTCCGGTGCCGACGGCCAGGGCCGCCCACGCGAGGCGGGAGAGCCGGACGCACTCGCGGTAGTCGTCGGTCGAGCCGAGCAGCGCCGTCTCGGGGACGACGACGCCGTCGAGGCGCAGGCGGGTGAGCCCGGCCGCACGCAGACCCATGGAGGGGTCCGCGGCCAGCGAGATCCCGCTGGTGCCGGACTCCACGACGAACAGCCGCGGACTGCCGTCGAGGACGGCCCCCACGACGAACAGCTCGGCCTCGGTGCCGCGCACCACGCCGGACTTGATGCCGTCGAGGCGGTAGCCGCCGTCGGTCGCGGTCGCCGTCGTCTGCAGCTCGAACGGGTCGAACAGCGTGCGCGCCTCGGCGATCGCGAGGGCGGCCGCCGGGACGTCGTCGCCGGTGAAGGCCGGCAGGTACGTCTGCTGCTGCTCATCCGTGCCCCACAGGGAGATGGCCGTGGCGACGGAGGCGGGCGCGAGGCACGCGACGGCCTGGCCCATGTCGCCGTAGGCGAGCGCCTCGTTGACGAGCACGCCCGTGACGGCCGAGCGCTCTTCGGAGAGCCCGCCGAGGGACTCGGGGACGTTCAGCAGCGTGAGGCCGAACTCGGTGGTCTGGTCGAGCACCTCCTTCGGGGTGTCGTCGGCGTTCTCGGCGGCCTCGGCACCGGGGCGCAGGACCTCGGACGCGAACTCGCCGATGACGTCGACCATCATCTGCTGGTCCTCGGTGGGCGTCAGGTCGAACAGACCGCTGTCGCTCGTGGCGTCGAGGCGCTTCGGCTTGCCCGAGCCCTTGACCCGCTTGAACGTGCGGTTGGCGTTGGCCGCGACCTGGAAGCCGGACTTGGCGCCCTGGTAGACGGCGCGCTCGGTGGCCTTGCGCAGGCCGAGCTTGTCGATGGCCGGTGAGCTCGCGATGCGGTTGAGCACCGCAAGACCGATGCCCATGGGGTCTGGTCGGTTCGCCACGGGGTCTCCTTGACAGGGACGAAGGGTGGATCGGGTCGAGAGGGTTTCCCGCCCAGGACGGCTGGGGATGGTGCTGGTGGGGGTCGTGCCGGTGGTGCTGCGTCCGACCGTACTGTAACTGTGAGTTGCAGTACGACGTAGTGATCGTATCCGACGTCACAGGTCGGAGTCCACGCATCGGCGCCAGTGGGTCCGCGATACGTTGTGACGCGTGGCATCGCACCCCTCTTCCCGTCCACTTCCCGACGGCGGCACCGTCCTGCCGATCACCCGGTGGGGCACGCCGGTCATGCACCACGAGCTGAAGGACGTCACCGAGTTCGACGACGCCCTCGCCACGCTCGTGCGCGACATGACCGCGACCATGCACGCCGCGAACGGCGTCGGTCTCGCCGCCAACCAGGTGGGCGTCGACCTCAAGGTGTTCGTCTTCGACTGTCCGGACGACGACGACGTGCGCGTCACGGGCGTCGTGGTGAACCCGGTGCTCACGCTGCCCGCCACGGCGGACCGCAACCTCGACACCGCGGACGAGGGGTGTCTCTCGCTCCCGGGAGCCTTCACGGAGTGCTCGCGTCCCGACGTCGCGAGCGTGACCGGGTTCGACGAGACCGGCCGGCCGGTGGAGTTCCACGGCACCGGGCTGCTCGCCCGCTGCCTGCAGCACGAGACCGACCACCTGTTCGGCACGGTCTTCGGCGACCGTGTGCCGGCCAAGGCGCGCAAGAAGCTCCACAAGCGGCACGACGAGCTCGCCGAGGCCTACCCCGACGACTGGCCGGTCACCCCGGCGTCGATCGAGGAGGACTGACCGCTCCCCCGTCGGTCCGTCACCGACCGCGCAGGTGCCAGCACGCCACGGCCACGGACGTCGCCACGTTCAGGCTGTCGATGCCGGCCGCCATCGGGATCGTCACGCGCACGTCGCTGCTGCGCTGCCAGTGCGCCGTCAGCCCCGGGCCCTCGGAGCCCACGACGAGCGCGAGCCGTTCGGGCACCTCGTGCACGTCCTCGAGCGAGACCGCGTCGTCGGCGAGCGTCATGGCGTAGGTCGTGAAGCCGTGCTCGGCGAGCAGGGCCGGCGTGGCGTACCAGTCGTCCGCACGGGCGTGGGGCACCGAGAACACCGCACCCATGGCCACCTTCACGGCGCGTCGGTAGAACGGGTCCGCGCACCGCGGCGAGAGCAGCACGGCGTCGAAGCCGAGAGCGGCCGCGACCCGGAAGACCGCTCCGACGTTGGTGTGGTCGACGAGGTCCTCCAGCACCACGACGCGGTGGGCGGCGGCCAGCACGACCTCGGGCGAGAGGGGTGCGGGTCGACGGATCGCGGCCAGGGCCCCGCGGTGCACGTGGAATCCCGTGACCTGCTCGATCCGCTTCTCGTCCATGACGAAGCACGGCGCGTCACTCGCGTCGAGCACGTCGGCGAGACCGTCGAGCCAGCGTGGTGCCATGAGGAACGACGCGGCCTCGTGCCCGGCCTCGTGGGCTCGGCGCACGACCTTCTCCCCCTCCGCGAGGTAGATGCCGTGCTCGCTCTCGTGCGCCAGCCGCATCTGCACGTCCCGCAGGTCCAGGTAGTCGCCGAGACGGGGGTCGTCGAGGTCCTCGACGTGCTCGATCCTGGCCACCGCACCACCCTAGGCCGTGCGCCCCGCCCCGATCGCCCCGCACGACCGCCCTGCACGACCGGGGGGTCGTCGCTAGCGTGGAGGCATGAGCCTCGAACGCCCCGTCACCCCCGACCCCTACCCGCTGCTCCCGGCCGCCGCGCCCTTCACCGTCACCAGCGACGACGTGACCGACGGCGCCCCGCTGAAGGACGACCAGGTCAACGCGCACGGCGACACCTCGCCCCAGCTCTCGTGGAGCGGTGCGCCCGAGGGCACGCAGTCCTTCGTCGTCACGTGCTTCGACCCCGACGCGCCGATCGTCTCGGGCTTCTGGCACTGGACGGTCGTCGACGTCCCCGCCGACGTCACGTCGCTGCCTGCCGGCGCCGGCGCCGACGACGCCTCGCTCCCGGAGGGCGCCTTCCACGTGCGCAACGACGGCGGGACCAAGGCCTTCATGGGTGCGGCCCCGCCCGAGGGTGACCAGCCGCACCGCTACTACTTCGTGGTGCACGCGGTGGGTGAGCCGACTCTGGGCGTCGACGGCGACGCCTCCCCCGCCGTCGTCGGCTTCAACCTGGCCTTCAAGACGCTTGGTCGCGCCATCCTGCACGGCACGTACCAGCACTGACACCGACGACGACGGCCCCGGAGCGAGGTGCTCCGGGGCCGTCGTCGTGCTGCGTGTCCGTCAGGACGTCGGGGTGGGGGGATCCGCCGGGGGCTCGTCGCCACCGAACGTCGGGACGTCGGGCTCCTTGGACGGGCTGACGCCGGGCTTCTCGGCCGCCCGTGCGGCCTCGAGTGCCGCCTGGACGGCCGCCTCGGTGCCCGAGGACGAGGTCCCCGTCTCGATCGGCTCGTCGAGGTCGACCCGCTTCTTGCTGCCGCCGCCGTCAACGGGCACGGTGCCGACCGTCCCGCCGAGGGTGCCGAGCGCCTTGGTGAGCTCGGCCGGGATGATCCAGGTGGAGGCGTTCTCGCCACTCGCGATCTTCGGCAGGGTCTGCAGGTACTGGTACGAGAGCAGCTTCTGGTCGGGGTTGCCGTCGTGGATCGCCTGGAAGACGGTCTCGATGGCCCGGCCCTCGCCCTGCGCGGTGAGGATGGCCGCCTGCTTCTCGCCCTCGGCCGAGAGGATCGAGGCCTGCTTCTGGCCCTCGGCCGTGAGGATGGCGGCCTGCTTCTGGCCCTCGGCCGACAGGATCCGGCTCTGGCGGTCACCCTCGGCGGTCAGGATCGCGGCGCGCTTGTCACGCTCGGCGCGCATCTGCTTCTCCATGGCGTCGATGATCGACGGCGGCGGGTCGATGCCCTTGAGCTCCACGCGGTTCACGCGGATGCCCCACTTGCCGGTGGCGCCGTCGAGCTCGCCGCGCAGGCCGGAGTTGATCTGGTCGCGGCTCGTCAGGGCGTGCTCCAGGCTCATGCCACCGATGATGTTGCGCAGCGTGGTCATGGTCAGCTGCTCGATGGCCTGGATGTAGTGGGCGATCTCGTAGGTCGCGGCCACCGGGTCGGTGACCTGGAAGTAGATGACGGTGTCGATCGAGACCGTCAGGTTGTCCTCGGTGATGACCGGCTGCGGCGGGAACGACACGACCTGCTCACGCAGGTCGATCATGTAGCGCACCTTGTCGATGAAGGGCATGACGATGTTGAGGCCGGCCGTCAGGGTGGTGCGGTACTTGCCGAACCGCTCCACGATGCCGGCTCGGGCCTGCGGGACGATCTTGACCGTCATCGACACGACGACGACGGCGAGGATCGCCAGCAGGACCAGGAAGATGGTCAAGGCGGTCATGCGGTGGGCTCCTTCGAGGTGATGACGGCGGTGGCACCGTCGATGCTGGTCACGACGACCTCGGCGCCCGGCTCGAGCTCCCGGTCGTCGGTGGTGCGGGCCGACCACACCTCGCTGGCGAGGGTGATGCGACCGCCGAACGGGCCGACCGGCTCGAGCACGACGCCGGTGCGGCCCACGAGGGCGTGATGGCCCGTGGTCAGGGTGGGCCCGGCGTGCAGACGTGCGACGATCGGCGGCCGGGCCAGGAAGAGCAGCCCGACGGACACGACACCGAACAGCAGCATGGCCACCCAGAAGGGCGCCCCCACCGCTGCGGCGACGGCTGCGGCCAGCGCGCCGAGGGCGAACATCAGCAGGACGAGGTCGAGGCTGAGCAGCTCGGCCACGGCGAGCAGCACCGCGATCCCGACCCAGGTCACCCAGGCGTTGTCCGTCATCCACTCGATCATCGGTGCCCTCCTGTCGTCGGGGCGGCCCGTCGATCCTGGACCTGGCCCCCCACCGGGTGCGTCACGCTACCAGTCGGATCGCCGTGCAATCACCGCAACGCACGGCGCCCGTACTGGGCGCGACGCGCGGCGTACCGGCCGTCGACGTGGTCGAGCTCGAGGCGCATGCCGAAGGTGTGTCCGAGGGACTCGGCGGTGAGGACCTGCTCGAGCGGGCCGGCGTCGACGATCCTGCCGTCGCGCAGCAGCAGCACGTGCGTGAAGCCCTGCGGGATCTCCTCCACGTGGTGGGACACCATGACGAGCACGGGCGCGCCCTCGGTCGAGGAGAGCAGGTCCAGGCTCGCCAGCAGGTCCTCGCGCGCTCCGAGGTCCAGGCCCGCGCCCGGCTCGTCGAGCAGGAGCAGCTCGGGGTCGGTCATGAGCGCGCGGGCGATCATCGTGCGCTTGCGCTCACCCTCCGACAACGTGCCGAAGGTGCGGTCGGCGAGCCGGGTGATGCCGAGCTCGCCCATGATCTGGTGCGCGCGGGTCAGGTCGTCCTCGTCGTAGGACTCGTTCCACCGGCCGGTGACCGCGTGCGCGGCGGACACCACGACGTCCTCGACGCGCTCGGCGGGAGGAATGCGGTCGGCGATCGCCGTGGCGCTGTGCCCGATGCGGGTCCGCAGGTCGAACACGTCGGTCTGGCCGAGACGCTGCCCGAGGATCTCCGCGGTGCCGGAGGTGGGGTGCAGGTGGGCGCCGACGACCTGCAGGAGCGTGCTCTTGCCCGCCCCGTTGGGGCCCAGGACGACCCAGCGCTCGTCCTCGCCCACCGTCCAGGACACGTCGTCGAGCAGGACCTTGCCAGGCCTCACCACGCTCACCGAGTCGAGCTGGAACGCGGTGGCCATGAGTGGGTCTCCTGCACTGTTCTCGCCGGCGGTCGGCCGCGGCCGTTCGTCCTCGGCCGCGATGCGTCCAACCTATCGCGACGTCCCATGCGCCGAGGCGGCGGCCGGACGATAGCCTCGTGCTCGATGACGCCCCATGTGCCAGCCGTGCACCTGACCTCGCCGACCTTGCTCGTGACGCTCACCGGCCCCGACCGCAGCGGCGTCTCGACCCGGCTCTTCGCGTGCCTGGAGCCGTTCGACGTCGAGGTCGTCGACGTCGAGCAGCTGGTCGTGCGAGGACGCCTGGTGCTGAGCGTCCTCGTCTCGTTGGCGAGCGAGGCGGCAGGGAACGAGCCAGTGGAGCAGGACCCCGCACCCATGGAGCGGTCCTTGCGTGAGGTGGCCGCCGAGCTCGGCATGGACGTCGAGCTCGAGCACGGGGTGGGTGACAACCGCCCGCGCCGCGTCGGGCGAAGCCAGGTGACGGTGCTCGGCCACCCGCTGCGGCCGGCTGCCATGACGGCCCTGACCAGCCGGATCAAGGCCGCCGACGGGAACATCGACCGCATCCTGCGCCTCGCCCGCTACCCGGTGACCGCCCTGCGGCTCGAGGTCTCGGGCGCCGACCCCGACGTGCTGCAGGCCGACCTGGCGGCCGCTGCGTACGAGCACGGCGTCGACATCGCGGTCGAGGAGCGCGGGATCCTGCGCCATGCCCAACGGCTGGTCGTCATGGACGTGGACTCCACGCTGATCCAGGGCGAGGTCATCGAGATGCTGGCCGAGCACGCGGGGTGCGCCGACGAGGTCGCCGCCGTCACCGAGTCGGCCATGCGCGGCGAGATCGACTTCGAGGAGTCGCTGCGTCAGCGCGTCGCGCGTCTGGAGGGCGTGCCCGCCTCGGCTCTCGAGGAGGTCCACGCCGCGCTCACCTACACGCCGGGCGCGCGCACGATGATCCGGAGCCTCAAGCGACTGGGCTACCGCTTCGCCCTCGTGAGCGGCGGCTTCACGCAGATCATCGAGTGGATCGCCGCGGACCTCGGCATCGACTACGTGGCGGCCAACGAGCTCGAGATCGTCGACGGGCGCCTCACCGGCCGGGTCGTCGGCCGGGTGGTCGACCGCGCCGGGAAGGCCGAGGCACTGCGACGCTTCGCCGCGGAGGCGCGGATCGGCATCAAGAACACCGTCGCCGTGGGCGACGGCGCCAACGACCTCGACATGCTGGCGGCCGCGGGCCTCGGCATCGCGTTCAACGCCAAGCCCGTCGTGCGTGACCAGGCACGCACGTCGGTCAACTCGCCGTACCTCGACTCCATCGTCTACCTGCTCGGCATCACGCGCGAGGAGGTCGAGGCCGCCGACGCGGACGAGGACCACGCCGACGGCTCCTGAAGGGTCTCGGACCTTACTCGTCGTCCTCGAGCCGGAACCCGATCTTCATCGTCACCTGGTAGTGGGAGACGGACGTGTCGGTGATCTGGCCGCGGATGCCCTCGACCTCGAACCAGTCGAGGTGGCGCAGCGTCCTTCCGGCCCGCTCGATGCCGTTCTCGATGGCTTCGGTGACGCCGTCCGGGGAGGTGCCGACGATCTCGGTCACGCGGTAGGTGCGGTTGCTCATGGGGACATCATGCCTGCCCGGCGGGACGACCGGGACCGACGTACGCTGGAGGAGTGAACCAGACACCGTCGGACTCCTCGTCAGCAGGCCCAGGACAGCGCCGCGGTGATGCTGCCCAGCGCCGCGACGAGGCGGCCGAGCGCCGCGGTGAGCAGGTCTACTCCATCACGTCGGCGAGCACGGGCCACAGCGACGAGCTCGGCGCACGCGAGCTGCGGTACGCGCTGAGCATGGGCTTCCGCACGCTGTGCTTCATCGGCGGCGTCCTGGTCTGGAACCACGTGCTGTGGCTCGGCGTCCTATTGTTCGTCGGTGCGGTCTTCCTGCCGTACACCTCGGTCATCCTCGCCAACGCCGGCGTGCGCAGCAAGGCCGACGGGAGCGACCTGATGAAGCCGTCCCCGTTCGGCGAGATCGGCGACGGCGCCCCGCGTGAGTGAGGAGCTGATCTGCTCGTCCAAGGGATGCACGGCCGCAGCGGTGCACCGGATCGAGTGGAACAACCCGAAGATCCACACGCCGGACCGGCGCAAGACCTGGTTGGCGTGCGACGAGCACGAGCCGACGCTGAGGTCGTTCCTGTCGGCGCGCGACTTCTACCGCGACACGCTGCCGCTGCAGGACGACGTCACCCCCGGGTGACCCGCTGCACGTCGCCTAGGGTCGGAGCATGCGTCCGCTCCCCCACCGTGCCGCGGCCCTGCTGCTGATCGCCGCCCTCGCCGCCGGGTGCGGCGGCGACGACGATCCCGCAGCCGCGCCGACGTCGCCTGTCACGTCGTCCGCCGCTCCGTCGCAGACCTCGAGCCCCGGAGCGGGAGAGCCGCTGGGCTCCCCGGTCGTTCCCGAGGGGCAGGACCCGCAGGACTTCCGCGCCGAGGTCGCACTGGACGACGGCGCGCGGGTGGCCGCCTACCTGGTCGCCGGGACCGGTCTGGTGGTCCAGGTGCGGCCCGCCGGCCAGGACGACTGGAGCGCACCGGCCACGCTCGTCGAGTCGTCCGAGGACCCGTGCCAGGGCGTCGAGCTGCAGCAGGCCGGCGGCACGGTGGCCCTGACCGCCGGGATCGGCCTCTACTGCTACGACGGCGAGCCCCCGCAGCAGGTCGTGGCCGCGGCGCTCGCGGGCGTCACCGACGTGTGGGACGTGCGCACGATCGACGACGTCGACGACTTCGAGTCGGTGACGGTGGCCGGCGACGGCAGCCGCGTCGACTTCGACGGGTCGGGCGGCACGATCACCTGGACGAAGGGCCGCGGCTTCGACTGAGTCGTCCGATCCCTGGTCGCTCGTGCTGCTTCAGCCGCCGATCGACGACATCGGTCGCGTCGGCTGCAGGAAGGTCGGGTCGTCGATCCCGTGCCCGGGCCGCTTGCCCCACATGGCCTCCGACCACCGCCGCGCCAGCTCCTCGTCGTCGGCGCCGTCGCGCAGCGGGCCCCGCAGGTCCGACTCCTCGCGGGCGAACAGACAGGTGCGCACCTGGCCGTCGGCCGTGAGCCGCACGCGGTTGCACTCCGAGCAGAACGGGCGGGTGACCGAGCCGATGATGCCGACCGTGTGAGGGCCGCCGTCGACGAGGAAGCGCTCCGCCGGAGCGCTCCCGCGTCCGTCGAGCGGCGTGAGCGTGACGTGCTCGGACAGTCGTGTGAGGATCTCGTCGGCCGTGATCATCCGGCTGCGGTCCCAGCCGTGCTGGGCGTCCAGCGGCATCTGCTCGATGAAGCGCAGGTGGTAGTCCCGCTCCATGGCCCAGCGGAGCAGCTCGGGACCCTCGTCCTCGTTGAGGCCCCGCAGCAGCACGGCGTTGATCTTGACCGGTGCGAGACCGGCCTCGGCCGCGGCCTCCAGGCCGGCCACCACGTCGCGGAACCGGTCGCGCAGGGTGATCTTCGAGAACATCTCGGGGTCGGTGGTGTCGAGGCTGACGTTGACCCGGTCGAGCCCGGCGGCGGCAAGGGCCTTCGCCGTGCGGGTCAGGCCGAGGGCGTTCGTCGTGATCGCGGTGCGCGGCGAGCCGGGCATGGCCTTGGTGGCGGCGATGATCGAGGCGAGGCCGCGTCGCAGCAGCGGCTCGCCGCCGGTGAAGCGCACGTCGGTGACGCCGAGCCTGGTCACCGCGACGTGGATGAGGCGCACGACCTCGTCGTCGGTGAGCACCTCCGCGGTGGGCATCCAGTCGAGCCCCTCGGCCGGCATGCAGTACTGGCAGCGCAGGTTGCACCGGTCGGTGAGCGAGACGCGCAGGTCCGTGGCCACACGTCCGTGCCGATCACCGAGGTCCATCGCTCCATCCTAGGGTTCGCAGCCCAGCCCTGCCGGTGGGCGTTCGGTCCGCCCGGCTAGGTTCGGGTCGTGCGGTTCCTGCTCACACCCCGATGGATCGGGTTCTTCCTCGCCGTGCTGGCTCTCGCGGTCGTCTGCGTGCTCATGGGCGACTGGCAGTGGCACAAGCGCGAGGTGCGCCACGCCTCCAACGAGCTCGTCGAGAAGCACCTCGCGATCGACCCCGTCCCGCTCGACGAGGTGGTCCCGGCCGGTGGGAAGGTCGCGAAGGACCAGGAGTGGACCCGGGTCCTCGTGGAGGGCCGGTACGACCCGACGTCCCAGGTCACGGTGAAGTTCCGCACCCGTGACGGCCGGCCCGGTGCCGAGGTCGTCACGCCGCTCCTGCTCGACGACGGGACGGCCGTCCTGGTCGACCGCGGCTGGGTGCCGACCGCGAACACCTCGGCCGCCCCCGAGGACGTCCCTGCGCCCCCCACGGGCCGGGTGGAGGTCGAGGGCTGGCTGCGTCCGGACAACGGCGCCGGCGACGAGGCCGTGGTGCCCGTGGACGGACAGGTCCGGTCGATCTCGAGCGTCGGCGTGGGCAGCACGCTGCCGTACCCGGTCCGCTCGGGCTACCTGAACCTGCGCGGCCAGACCGGTGGGACCGGGGGCCTGGAGCTGGAGCCGGAGCCCGATCTCGGCGGCGGGCCGCACTTCTTCTACGGCCTGCAGTGGTGGTTCTTCGCCGCACTGGCGATCGGCGGCTTCGGCTGGTTCGCCCGCGCCGAGTGGCTCGAACGGCGCCGGCCCGATGCCAGGACCGACGATCAGGCCAGGGACACGAGCTCGGCGTAGCCGTCGTTCCAGAGGTCCTCGTCGCCGTCGGGCAGCAGCAGCACCCGGTCGGGATCGAGCGCGCGGACGGCACCCTCGTCGTGCGACACGAGGACGATCGCGCCCTCGTAGCGGCGGATTGCGTCGAGCACCTCCTCGCGGGACGCGGGGTCGAGGTTGTTCGTCGGCTCGTCCAGCAGCAGCACGTTGGCGCTCGAGACGATGAGGCCGGCGAGGGCCAGTCGCGTCCGCTCGCCACCGGACAGGACCCGGGCGGGCTTCGCGGTGTCGTCGCCGGAGAACAGGAAGGCGCCCAGCACGCTGCGTGCCTGGGTGTCGGTCAGCTCCGGAGCCGTCCGCTGCATGTTCTCGAGGACCGTGCGGTCCATGTCGAGCGTCTCGTGCTCCTGCGCGAAGTACCCGATCTTCAGTCCGTGGCCCGGCAGGATCTTGCCGGTGTCG
The DNA here is from genome assembly GCF_001423335.1 of Aeromicrobium sp. Leaf289. NCBI lineage: Bacteria > Bacillati > Actinomycetota > Actinomycetes > Propionibacteriales > Nocardioidaceae > Aeromicrobium > Aeromicrobium sp. Leaf289. The sequence goes on from NZ_LMNK01000001.1 coordinate 168,737, forward strand.
GACTCCAGGGTCCCGGCGAGCATGCGCAGCAGCGTGGTCTTGCCGGCACCGTTGAGGCCGAGCACGACGACGCGGCTGCCCTTGTCGATCGCCAGGTCGACGCCGGCGAAGATCTCGAGCGCGCCGTAGGACTTGCTGAGCCCCTCGGCCATGAGCGGGGTCTTGCCGCACGCGGCCGGCTTCGGGAAGTCGATCTTGGCGACCTTGTCGGCCTGGCGCACGTCGTCGAGGCCCGACATCATCTGCTCGGCGCGGCGCAGCATCTGCTGGGCCGCGGTGGCCTTGCTGGCCTTGGCCCGCATCCGGTTGCCCTGGGCGACGAGTCGCTCGGCGGTCTTGGTGGTGATCTCGCGCTCCCGCTTGCGACGGGCCTCGTCGGCCTCGCGCTGGCGCAGGTAGTGCTTCCACCCGGTGTTGTAGATGTCGATCGTGGCGCGGTTCGCGTCGAGGTAGAACACCTTGTTCACGGTCTCCTCGACCAGCTCGACGTCGTGGCTGATGATGACCAGCCCGCCGGAGAACGTCTTGAGGAAGCCGCGCAGCCACGTGACGGAGTCCGCGTCGAGGTGGTTGGTCGGCTCGTCCAGCAGCAGGGTGTCGGCGTCGCTGAACAGGATCCGCGCGAGCTCGATGCGTCGACGCTGACCGCCCGACAAGGTCTGGAGCTGCTGGTCCAGGACGCGGTCGGGAAGGCCGAGCGCGTTCGAGATGGTCGCAGCCTCCGCCTCGGCCGCGTAGCCGCCTCCGGCGGAGAACACGTCCTGCGCACGGCCGTAGAGCTTCATGGCGCGCTCGGCGACGTCGGGATCGGCCGAACCCATGTCCAGCTCGGCCTTGCGCATCGTCGAGAGCGCCTCGTCGAGACCACGGGCACCCAGGATGCGGTCACGTGCGGTGATCGACAGGTCGCCGGACTTCGGGTCCTGCGGCAGGTAGCCGATCTTCCCGGAGCTGGTGATGGAGCCCTCGGCGGGCTGGCCGTCACCCGAGAGCATCCGCGTGAGGGTGGTCTTGCCGGCGCCGTTGCGCCCGACCAGACCGACCTTGTCGCCCTTGTCGACACGGAAGGAGACGTTCTGCATAAGGACGCGGGCGCCGAAGCGCAGCGTCACGTCGTGGACGGTGATCATGGGGAGCCTTACAGGTCAGAGGGAGTGCGAGAACGCCGGACGTGGTCCGGTCGTCACTCCCGCTGGTAGTAGCTCACCCGAGGAGTCTACGGGACCGGGTCCGCCGTCCCTGCACTCCACCGACGAGATCTACGTCATCAGGATGTCGAACGGCTCGCAGCCATCGGGGAGCTCGTCGGCGTAGTGCACGTGGTCCCCCTCCCGTCGCTCCAGCACGGCAGCCCGGATCGTCAGGCGGTCCCCCAGCCCGTAGGTGCGACCTTCCCAGGAGACGACGAACGGCTCGGTCCGTACTTCGGTCGACTCGGGCCAGAACACGAGTCGATGTCGCTCGGTACCACCGTCGCGCGACGCCAGTCCCAGGCATCCGCCCACGTCGACGAGCACGCCGGTCACCGGATCGATGATCTCAGGGGCTCTGGTGCCCGGTTCCAGCACCACCGTGGGATGGCCCGAGCCCTCGACGAGGTCGACGAGTGGCGGTTCAGGGGCCGTCAGCACCGGGATGCCGTACGCGAGTGCGCCCAGCGTGATGGAAGCGAGCAGGAGTGCTGCTCCGCGACGGACCGCGGGCAGGTGCCGCCCGGAGGACGCGAGCGCCGTCCCCAGAGCGACCCCGAGCAGGTGCATGACCGCCGGGTACGCGAGCAGCAGCGTGCAGGACGCCAGAGCAGTCGTCGCGGCGACCGTCACGAGGGTGAGGCGCGCCCCGAAGGCCGCCGTCTGCAGCGCTCCGACGAGCAGACCAGCGACGATCGGCGCCACGATCGCCGCGCGGGTGAAGAGGTCGTCCAGGAAGAAGATGGAGCCCCAGGGCGAGGTCAGCACGGCGAGTGCCGTCGCGGTGCTGGACGCGACGATCAGGGCGACCGACGCGGGCCTGCTCAGCGGCAGGTCGGACGGCGCGTCCTCGGCGTGCCCCGGCTCCTGCATCCGACGAGGATACGGAGTGTTCTGGGGCAAGGGACGTGCATCCGGAACCTGCTGGTGCCGGGCGCACACCGGTCCGGGCCGCCGCGACGGGGCACGGCGCCCCTCGTCCGCGCTTCACACGGACCAGGGGGCGACCGGGAGGGTGCTGGTGCTCAGCCGACGTTGAAGCCGAGCGCGCGGAGCATCTCGCGGCCGTCGTCGGTGATCTTGTCCGGACCCCACGGCGGCATCCAGACCCACTCGATGCGGAAGTCGTTGACGATCCCGTCGAGGGCGGCGCGCGTCTGGTCCTCGATCACGTCGGTCAGCGGGCAGGCGGCCGAGGTGAGCGTCATGGAGAGCACGGTGTTGCTGTGCTCGTCGACGTCGGCGCCGTAGACGAGGCCGAGGTCGACCACGTTGATGCCGAGCTCGGGGTCGACGACGTCCTTCATGGCCTCCAGCACGTCCTCGGCCGTGGTGGCACCGGCCGGCGCGGACACGTCGGGCAGGTCGGAGTGGTCAGGGGTGGTGACGGGGTCGCTCATGCGTCCTCCTGCGTGATGAGAGCTTGGCTGGTGGCGTCCTTGAACGCCATCCACGAGAGCAGCGCGCACTTGACGCGTGCCGGGAACTGGGCGACACCGGCGAAGGCGATGCCGTCCTCGAGCACGTCCTCGTCGGGCTCGACGGCACCCTTGCCCTGCATGAGGGCCTGGAACGCGTCGAGCACGGCGAGGGCGTCGTCGACGGGCTTGCCGACCACGAGGTCGTTCATCACCGAGGCCGAGGCCTGGCTGATGGAGCAGCCGACGGCGTCGTACGACACGTCGGTGACGGTGCTGCCGTCGAGGTGGACCCGCAGCGTGACCTCGTCACCGCAGGTGGGGTTGACGTGGTGCACCTGGGACTCGAACGGGTCACGAAGTCCTGCGCCGTGCTTCTGCTTGTAGTGGTCGAGGATGATCTCCTGGTACAGCGAGTCGACCTGTGTGGCGTCGCTCATGGGTCACCGCCCTCCGAAGTAGCGCTGGGTGTGCCGGACCGCGTCGACGAGCGCGTCGACCTCGGCCTCGGTCGTGTACAGGTAGAACGACGCGCGGGTCGTCGACTGGACACCGAACCTCTGGTGCGCCGGCTTGGCGCAGTGGTGCCCGGCGCGCACCGCCACGCCACGGGAGTCGAGCAGCTGGGCGACGTCGTGGGGATGCACGTCGTCGAGGGTGAAGCTGATCGCTCCCCCACGCTGCACGGCCTCGGTGGGACCGACGACGGTGAGGCCGTCGACCTCCTGCAGCCGCTGCAGCGCGTACGCCGTGATCGCCTGCTCGTGCGCAGCCACGTTCTCCATGCCGAGGGACGACAGGTAGTCGACCGCGGCACCGAGGCCGACCGCCTGGGCGATCGGCGGCGTGCCGGCCTCGAAGCGGTGCGGCGGAGCGGCGAACGTCGAGCCGGCCATCGTGACCGTCTCGATCATCTCGCCGCCGCCGAGGAACGGGGGAAGCGAGGCGAGCAGGTCGTAGCGGCCCCACAGCACGCCGATGCCGGTGGGCCCGACCATCTTGTGGCCGGTGAAGACCACGAGGTCGGCCCCGAGCGCGGCGACGTCGACCGGCATCTGCGGCACCGCCTGCGAGGCGTCGACCACGACGAGGGCACCCACCTCGTGGGCGCGGGCGACGACGCGCTCGACGGGGTTGATGGTGCCGAGCATGTTCGAGACCCACGTGAGCGAGACGACCTTGGTGCGCTCGGTGACGAGCGACTCGAGGTCGTCGAGGTCGAGGCGACCCTCGTCGGTGACGCCGAACCAGCGCAGCGTGGCGCCGGTGCGCTGGGTGAGCTGCTGCCACGGAACGATGTTGGAGTGGTGCTCCATCTCGGTGATGACGACCTCGTCGCCCTCCCCGACACCGTGCTCGTGGCCCGGACCGGCGTCGCCGAGCACGCGCGCCACCAGGTTGAGGGCCTCGGACGCGTTCTTGGTGAACACGACCTCCTCGCGGCGGGGCGCACCGATGAAGTCGGCCACCTTCGTGCGGCCGAGCTCGAACGCCTCGCTCGCCTCGGCACCCAGCTGGTGCATGGCGCGGGCGACGTTGGCGTTGTGCTGCAGGTAGTGCTGCTCGATGGCGTCGACGACCTGGCGCGGCTTCTGCGACGTGTTGGCGCTGTCGAGGTACACCAGCGGAAGTCCGCCGGCGAGGGTGCGCTCGAGGATCGGGAAGTCCTTGCGGACCGCCTCGACGTCGTAGCCCGCACCGTTCGCCACCGAGGACACGGCAGTGCTCACCGTCATGCTCAGACCGCCGCGGCCTTCACGTACTTGTCGTAGCCCTCGGCCTCGAGCTGGTCGGCCAGCTCGCGGCCGCCGGACTCGGCCAGGCGGCCGGCGACGAAGACGTGCACGTGGTCGGGCTTGATGTACTGCAGGATGCGCGTGTAGTGCGTGATGAGCAGCAGCCCGCGGTCGCCCTGGCCGGTGTACCGGTTGACGCCGTCGGAGACGACCCGCAGGGCGTCGATGTCGAGTCCGGAGTCGGTCTCGTCGAGCACGGCGAACTTCGGGTTGAGCAGCTCCAGCTGGGCGATCTCGTGGCGCTTCTTCTCACCACCGGAGAAGCCCTCGTTGACGCTGCGCTGCGCGAACGTCGGGTCGAGCGTGACGCGCTCCAGGGCGGCGTTGACGTCCTTGACCCACGTGCGCAGCTTGGGAGCCTCGCCGTCGATGGCGGTCTTGGCGGTACGCAGGAAGTTCGCGACCGACACGCCCGGGACCTCCACGGGGTACTGCATGGCCAGGAAGAGCCCGGCCCGCGCACGCTCGTCGACGCTGAGCTCGAGGATGTTCTCGCCGTCGAGCAGCACCTCGCCCTCGGTGACGGTGTACTTGGGGTGACCGGCGATCGAGTAGGCCAGCGTGGACTTGCCCGAGCCGTTCGGGCCCATGATGGCGTGGACCTCGCCGCTGTTGATCGTGAGGTCGACGCCGCGGAGGATCTCCTTGTCGCCCTCCTCGGTCTTGACGGTGACGTGCAGGTTCTTGATCTCGAGGGTGCTCATGTGGTTCAGCTCCTGGTGGGGGCGGAGACGTCGACGAGGACGCGTCCGTCGGTGATGGTCGTGGGGTAGGTGGGCACGGCCTCGGTGGCCGGCAGGTTCAGGGGCGAGCCGGTGCGCACGTCGAACCGCGACCCGTGCAGCCAGCACTCGATCTCACAGCCCTCCACCTCCCCCTCGGAGAGAGGGATGGCGGCGTGCGAGCACTCGTCGCGGATGGCGTAGACGTCGTCGCCGTCGCGCACGAGGGCGATGTCGACGCCGTCGACGGTCACCGGGGTCGCCGTCCCCTCGACGAGGACGTCGAGGGGTGCGGCGAACCGCGGTCCGCCGACCTGCTGGTCGGTCTGCTGCTCGCTCATCGGCTCAGGCACCTGCCTCGGTCGGGGCCTCCGGGCGGCGGTCCAGCTTCGACAGGTCCGCACCGGACAGCTCGTCCTCGATGGCCGCGACGAGCCGCTCCTGCAGCTCGGGCACACCGATCCGACGGATGATGTCGTTGAAGAACCCGTGGACGACGAGACGACGGGCCTCGGACTCCTCGATCCCCCGGCTCTGCAGGTAGAACAGGTGGTTGTCGTCGAAGCGACCCGTGGTGCTGGCGTGACCGGCACCGGCGATGTCACCGGTCTCGATCTCCAGGTTCGGCACGGAGTCGGCCTTGGCGCCGTCGGTCAGGACGAGGTTGTCGTTCTGCTCGAAGGTGTCGATGCCCTCGGCGACCTTGCGGATCAGCACGTTGCCGACCCACACCGTGTGGGCGTCCTGGCCCTGCAGCGCGCCCTTGTACTCGACGTTGCTGCGCGTGCGGGGCGCCGTGTGGTCGATGAACTGGCGGTGCTCGATGTGCTGGCCGGCGTCGGCGAAGTACACGCCGAGCAGCTCGGCGCTGCCGCCGGGACCGGCGTAGTCGACGTTGACGTTGGTGCGCACGAGGTCTCCGCCGAGGGAGATCTCGAAGGCGCGCACCGAGGCGTCGCGCCCGACCCGCACGTTGTACTGGCCGGCGTGGACGGCGTCGTCGGCCCAGTCGTTGACCGTGACGAGGTCGAGCGACCCGCCGTCGGCGACCACGACCTGCGTGAACGCGTCGTACGTGGCGCTGCCGGCGTGGTCCATGACGACCGTGGCCCTGGCGTGCGCGCCGACCCGGACCACGACGTGGCCCCACACCGTGGACTCGACCGAGTCACCGGTGAGCCGCAGACGCACCGGCTCGCTGAGCTCGGTGTCGGCGGGGACGTCGAGCAGCACCGCTCCCCCGGCGTTGGCCACGGCCAGCGCACCCAGACGGTCGAACGGGGCGTTCACGGCGAGCGCCTGCGCCTCCTGCGTGCTGATGCGGGTGAGCGTGACGCCCTCGGGCAGCTGCTCGTCCCACGTGAGCGACGCGTCGGACGGCGAGCCCTCGAGCAGACCGCGCAGCCGCTTGAGCGGCGTGAAGCGCCAGATCTCCTCGAGACCCGTCGGCACCGGGTGCGTGGCGACGTCGTAGGACGGGACAGGGTGCAGGTGAGACTGGACGTGGTCGAGCTCCAGCGCCTGCTCGATGTTCTCGACCGTGCGGTCGGTGTCGGTGAGGGTCATCCGACGGCTCCCTCCATCTGCAGCTCGATGAGACGGTTCAGCTCGAGCGCGTACTCCATGGGGAGCTCGCGCGCGATGGGCTCGACGAAGCCGCGGACGATCATCGCCATGGCCTCGTCCTCCTCCATGCCACGCTGCATGAAGTAGAAGAGCTGGTCGTCGCTGACCTTCGAGACGGTGGCCTCGTGCCCGAGCGTCACGTCGTCCTCGCGGACGTCGACGTACGGGTAGGTGTCGGAACGGCTGATCTGGTCGACCAGCAGCGCGTCGCACTTGACGGTGCTGGCCGAGCCGTGCGCGCCCTCCATGACCTGCAGCAGGCCGCGGTAGGAGGTGCGACCGCCACCGCGTGCCACCGACTTGCTCAGGATCGAGCTCGACGTGTGCGGCGCGGCGTGCACCATCTTGGCGCCGGCGTCCTGGTGCTGACCCTCGCCGGCGAAGGCGATGGACAGCGTCTCGCCGCGGGCGTGCTCGCCCATCAGGTAGACGGCCGGGTACTTCATGGTGACCTTGGAGCCGATGTTGCCGTCGACCCACTCCATCGTGGCGCCGGCCTCGCAGACCGCGCGCTTGGTGACCAGGTTGTACACGTTGTTCGACCAGTTCTGGATCGTCGTGTACCGGACGCGGGCGCCCTTCTTGACGACGATCTCCACGACGGCCGAGTGCAGCGAGTCGCTGGAGTAGATCGGCGCGGTGCAGCCCTCGACGTAGTGGACGTAGGAGTCCTCGTCGGCGATGATCAGCGTCCGCTCGAACTGGCCCATGTTCTCGGTGTTGATCCGGAAGTAGGCCTGCAGCGGGATGTCGACGTGGACGCCCTTGGGCACGTAGATGAACGAGCCGCCGGACCACACGGCCGTGTTGAGCGCCGAGAACTTGTTGTCACCGACGGGGATGACGGTGCCGAAGTACTCCTCGAAGAGCTCGGGGTGCTCCTTCAGCGCGGTGTCGGTGTCGAGGAAGAGGACGCCCTTCTCCTCGAGGTCCTCGCGGATCGAGTGGTAGACGACCTCGGACTCGTACTGCGCGGCGACGCCGGAGACGAGACGCTGCTTCTCGGCCTCGGGGATGCCGAGCCGGTCGTACGTGTTCTTGATGTCCTCGGGCAGGTCGTCCCAGGTGGCGGCCTGCTTCTCCGTGGACCGCACGAAGTACTTGATGTTGTCGAAGTCGATGCCGTCGAGCTCGGCGCCCCAGACGGGCATGGGCTTGCGGCCGAACAGGCGCAGGCCCTTGAGTCGCTGCGCGAGCATCCACTCGGGCTCGTCCTTGAGGCCGGAGATGTTGCGCACGACCTCCTCGGACAGACCGCGCTGGACGTTCGCGCCCTTGTCGTCGGCGTCGGACCAGCCGAACTCGTAACGTCCGACGTCCTTGAGCCCGGGGTTGAGCTCTTCGATCGAGTTGGTCGTCATGACGACACCCTCTCTGTGGTGGGACCAGTGGCTTGGGAAGGGGGATGGGGCAGGTGGGTCGTGCACACGCCGTCGCCGTGGGCGATGGTGGCGAGCCGCTGCACGTGCGAGCCGAGCAGCTCGGCGAACATCGCCGTCTCGGCCTCGCACAGCTGGGGGAACTCCGCGGCCACGTGCGCGACCGGGCAGTGGTGCTGGCAGATCTGGGCGCCGGCCGGCGTGGTGCCGGCCGACGCGGCGAAGCCGTGGGCGCTGAGCGCCTCGGCCAGCACGCGGGGGCGCTCGTCGACCGGTGCGGCGTCGACGAGGGGGCGGTACTTCTCGGTGAGACCACGCAGACGTCGTGCGGCGAACTCGACGACCGCGCCATCTCCGGCGGTCTCGGCGAGGAAGCCGAGGGCGTCGACCGCGAGGTCGTCGTAGGCGTGCGCGAACGTGTCGCGGCCGGCATCGGTGATCATGAAGACCTTGGCCGGACGACCTCGCCCACGGCCCGTGGTGGCACGGGGCTGGCGCTGGGCGACGACCCCGTCGGCCAGGAGGAGGTCGAGGTGGCGACGCACGGCTGCGGGCGTGAGCCCGAGGCGCCGTGCGAGGTCCGCAGCGGTCGACGGACCGTGCTCCAGGATCGACGTCGCCACGCGTTCGCGCGTGGGGGCGTCATCGACGACTGCCGACATCTCCTCCGCACGCATGTATTTCACAACACCAGTGTGCCGTTAATGATTCCCCTACTTCTAGCAAGGTCTACCTCACTTCCGCGCATCCGTGACGTTCCAGCCCTAGGCTGGCCGGCATGGCAGCGAAGGCCACGGCCGTGATGGTCGACGCGGACGGACGAGAGGTACGCGTCTCGAGCGCGGAGCGCGTGATCTTCCCCGCCTCCGACCACGGACCGGAGATCACCAAGCGCGAGGTCGTCGAGTACTACGTCGCGGTCGCCGACGGCATCGTACGAGCACTGCGGGACCGTCCGACGGCGCTCGAGCGCTGGCCCAAGGGCGTGCTGCCCGGCATGACGCTCACCGCGCGCGACGCCACCCACGGTCGTGGGCCGCAGGGTGATGCGTTCTACCAGAAGCGCCTCATGCGCGGCATGCCCGAGTGGGCCCGCTCGGTCCGGGTGCACTTCCCGTCCGGCCGGGTCGCCGACGAGCTGTGCCCGGACCATGTCGCGGTGGTCGCCTGGGCCGCACAGATGGGCACGGTCACGTTCCACCCCTGGCCCGTGCGTCGTGCCGACGTCGACCGGCCCGACGAGCTGCGCATCGACCTCGACCCGCACGGCGCCACCGGTTTCGCCGACGCCGTCCGCGAGGCCGAGCAGGTGCGGGCCCTGCTGGAGGAGCTGGGCCTGCGCGGATACCCCAAGACCAGCGGGAAGAACGGCGTGCACGTGTACCTGCGCATCGAGCCGCGCTGGACCTTCACCGACGTGCGCCACGCGGCGATCGCGCTGGGCCGCGAGCTCGAGCGCCGCAGCGATCGGCTCACCACCGCCTGGTGGAAGGAGGAGCGCGGCGACCGCATCTTCGTCGACGTCAACCAGAACGCCCGCGACCGCACGATCGCCTCGGCGTACAGCCTGCGCCCGAAGCAGGGCGCACCCGTCTCCTTCCCCCTCTCGTGGGACGGACTCGCCGCGGTGGACGACCCGATGGCCTTCACGCTCCGGACCGTCCCCGACCTGCTGGCGTCCCAGGGCGGCGACGCCTGGGCCGACCTCGACGCCCAGCCGCACTCCCTCGAGCCCCTGCTCGACCTCTGGCGCGCCGACCTCGAGCGCGGGCTCGGCGACATGCCCTACCCGCCGGAGTACCCCAAGATGCCGGGCGAGCCCAAGCGCGTGCAGCCGAGCAAGGACAGGCGGAACAAGCAGGGCTGACGACTCCCCTGCAGCCACCGCTGCGCTGCTCCGGCTGGTGCTGGAGGCGGCCCGGGTGGGGCCTCGACGGGTCGGACGCGCCGTGGCCGAGCCGCGCTGCCGACATCGGTGGATCCTCAACGTCAGGAGCGGGCCTGCGGTTGAGATTCCACCGATGCGTCGAGCCCGGCGGGGCATCGGTGGATCCTCAACCTCAGAGGCAGGCCTGCGGTTGAGATTCCACCGATGGGCCGAGCCGGCCGGGGCATCGGTGGATCCTCAACCTCAGGAGCCGACGTGCGGTTGAGATTCCACCGATGGGGGGCCCGGGCGGTGCGTTCTCCACCGAATCCAGCGCCACACGGTGGAGAACGCACCGCACCGTGGCCCATCCTGTGGAGGATCCACCGCCCGGACCGGAGTCGGCGTGCTCGGCCGCCGGCGATGCCCGCTGCTCCGTCGAGGCCCTCTCGGAGACCACGCCCGGACCCAGCCGAGGCAGCGCAGCAGCGAGGGAGCATGGAAGCAAGGAAAGCGAGCGGAGCACGACGCCCACCCGACCCGCAGGACCTCAGCGGTCCGGCCGCTCCCCCGCGACGCACTGCGCCACCAGCTTCTCGATGCGCGAGAGCCGTGTCTCCTCGCGCTTGGCGGTGGCCACCTGCGTGAGGGCGTAGAGCCTCGCGCTGCGGGGCAAGGCGTCCCAGAAGGTCCGGGCCGCGGGGTCGGCGTCCAGACCCCGACGCAGGGCGTCGGGCTCCACACCGTTCTCCGGACCGACGAGGACCGTCCACGAGCCGTCGCCCCGTGCTCCGTCGACCAGCGCCCGCCCCGGGGGTCTCATCCGGCCCTCCGCCTCGAGCCGCTCCACGCGCGCCCGGTTCGACGCCGCCCACGGACTGCCCGGCCGACGCGGCGAGAACCAGATGACCGAGCCGCCGACGCCACCGCCGGAACGGGCCTGACCGTCGATCCAGCCCCAGCACAGCGCCTCGCAGACCGCGTTCTCGTAGGACAGGGCGTCGTCACCGTCGGCGAGCCGGTCCGGCACCGCGAGCCAGACCCCGCGCGTGTCGGCGTGGTGGTCGGCCAGCCAGGCACCCCAGCGTGACCTCGACCCCGGTGCGAGACGCTCGGCGTCGTCCATGACTCCCACGACTCACAGGTTAGCCACGGAGCCCGACGAGGTCGTGGACGTACGCTGACCGGGTGGAGCTGAGCAGCCGAGCCACCCTGCCCCTGGACGACGACGTCCTGCACGTCGGCGACCCGAAGCTCCTCCGCCAGGACTTCAGCCGCTTCATGCTCCGCCACCGCTTCGGCATGGAGGAGGTCGTCACCAAGCTGACGATCCTGCGCGACGAGTTCGACCTGATGCACGACACGAACCCGATCGAGCACATCGCCTCGCGGCTGAAGTCGCCCGACAGCCTGGCCGAGAAGATGCGGCGGAAGGGCACCCGCCCCACCTACGCCTCGATCCGCGAGACCATCACCGACATCGCCGGCGTCCGCGTCACCTGCAGCTTCGTCTCCGACGTGTACCGCGTCCACGACCTGCTCACCTCCCAGGACGACCTCACGGTGCTCGACGTCCGCGACTACATCGCCGCCCCGAAGAAGAACGGCTACCGAAGCCTGCACACGCTCCTGGAGGTCCCGGTCTACCTGTCCGACGGCCCGGTGCCGGTGACGGTGGAGGTGCAGCTGCGCACCATCGCGATGGACTTCTGGGCCAGCCTCGAGCACAAGATCCACTACAAGTACCGCGGCGCCGTGCCCGACGACCTGGCCGAGCGACTGTGCGACGCCGCCGACTCCGCGCACGCGCTCGACGCACGCATGGAGGCACTCCACGACGAGGTGCGCCACCTGGGCGAGGACGGGGTGGAGACGCTCCCCCGTCAGGTGCGCGAGGACCTGCTGACCGGCGACGAGCTCGTCCCGTCGGAGGCGCTGCTCGAGCAGCTGCGCCGTCTGGCCGCGGACTGATCCGGTCGGGCCCGGCACCGGGACCACGGCAGCCGACCTCGGCTACGTCAGGACGTCACCGAGGTCGTAGGCCACGACCTCCTCGAGCTGCTCGTAGGTGCACGAGCCGGGCTCGCGGTCGGGGCGCCACCGCTTGAACTGCGCGGTGTGCCGGAAGCGACCCTGCTCGCCCCGACCCTCCATGTGCTCGTACCCGACCTCGACGACCCGCTCGGGCCGCAACGGCACGAACGACAGGTCCTTGGTGCCCGTCCAGCGGCTCTGGCCACCGGGCAGCCGTCCGTCGGCGTGCGCCTCCTCGCTCTGCCAGGCACCCCAGGGGTGCTGGTCGAGGTCCGCACGCAACGGGTCCAGCTCGTCGACGAGCTCGGCCCTGCGGGCGGCCGAGAAGGAGGCGCAGACACCCACGTGCTGGAGGCGGCCTTCCTCGGTGAACAGGCCCAGCAGCATCGAGCCGAGCAGCGGCTGCTCGGGCGTGGAGGTCTTGTGCAACCGGTATCCCGCGACCACCACGTCCGCCGTCCGGGCGTGCTTGATCTTCAGCATCGATCGACCGTTGGGCACGTACGGGCCGTCGAGGCGCTTGGCCATGACCCCGTCGAGGCCCGCCCCCTCGAACTGGTGGAACCAGCGGGTGGCCTCGGCCGTCTCCCCCGTGGTGCGGGTGAGGTGGACGGGAGCGGAGACGTCGGAGAGTGCGCGTTCCAGGGCCGCCCGACGCTCGCCGAGCGGCGTGTCGACGAACGACGTGTCGTCCAGGGCCAGCAGGTCGAAGACCACCAGGCTGGCCGGCGTCTCGCGGGCGAGCATGTCGACCCGCGACGCCGCGGGGTGGATGCGCTGCGACAGCGTGTCGAAGTCGAGCCGGTCACCGACGGCCGTGACGATCTCGCCGTCGACGACGCACCGGTCGGGAAGCTGCTCCAGGACGGCCGCCACGACGTCGGGGAAGTAGCGCGTCAGCGACTTGGTCGAACGGCTCGCGATCTCGACCTCGTCGCCGTCGCGGAAGACGATGGCCCGGAAGCCGTCCCACTTGGGCTCGAAGAGGTAGTCCCCGACCGCCGACGGCACGGCCGCCACGGACTTGGCGAGCATCGGTCGCAGCGGCGGCATGACGGGCAGGTCCACGGGCCCACCCTAGGCCGGGTCGGGGCCGCCTGCGTGGCACGCGATCACTAGACTGTCCTGGTGAACCAGCCCGCCGTCGCCGTCACCGACCTGGTGGTCCGCTACGGCGACGTCACCGCGGTCGACGGCCTCTCGCTCGAGGTCGAGGCCGGGACGGTCACGTCGATCCTCGGTCCCAACGGCGCCGGCAAGACCAGCACCGTCGAGACCTGCGAGGGCTTCCGACGACCCACCTCGGGGCGCGTCAGCGTGCTCGGCCTGGACCCGGTGCGCGACGCGGTGCGCCTGCGCCCGCGCGTCGGCGTCATGCTCCAGGCCGGTGGCGCCTGGTCGGGCGTGCGGGCCGACGAGATGCTGCGTCACATGGCGTCGCTGCACGCCCACCCCCTCGACGTCGACGCCCTCAGCGAGCGGCTCGGCCTGGGCTCGTGCGGTCGCACCGCCTACCGCCGGTTGTCGGGTGGGCAGCAGCAGCGGCTCGGGCTGGCCATGGCCGTGGTCGGACGCCCTGAGCTGGTGTTCCTCGACGAGCCCACCGCCGGCCTGGACCCGCAGGCCCGGCGCGCGACGTGGGACCTGATCGACGAGCTGCGTTCCGGCGGTGTCACGACGGTGCTCACCACCCACTTCATGGACGAGGCCGAGGCCTTGAGCGACGTCGTCCACATCGTCGACGCCGGCCGGGTCATCGCGAGCGGCACCCCCGCCGACCTGTCACGGTCCGGGGCGGAGAACACGGTGCGGTTCACCGCACGGCCGGCGCTCGACGTCGACGCCCTCATGTCGGCCCTACCGCCGGAGAGCAAGGTGCACGAGCAGGCTCCGGGCCAGTACGTCGTCGTCGGCGCCGTCGACCCGGCGCTGCTCGCCACGCTCACCGCCTGGTTCGCCGGGCAGGGCGTCCTCGCGGAGTCCGTGCTCGTCGAGCGCCAGACGCTCGAGGACCGGTTCCTCGACCTGACGGGACGGGCCCTGCGATGAGCCTCGACCTCTCCCCGCGTCCCGGCGCGGCCTCGACCTCGGCCATGGTGGCCGCGCAGACCCGGATGGAGCTGCGCCTGCTGGCCCGCAACGGCGAGCAGCTGCTGATCACGCTGGTCATCCCGCTGCTCCTGCTCGTCGCCGGCACCCGGTCGGGGCGCGTGGTCGACCTCGGCGCAGGACGCCCCATCGACATGGTCACCCCCGGCGTCCTCGGCCTCGCGGTGCTCTCGACGTCGTTCACCTCCGTCGCGATCGCCACGGGCTTCGAACGCCGCTACGGCGTGCTCAAGCGGCTCGGCGCCTCTCCGCTGCCCCGGTGGGGACTGCTCGCCGGCAAGTCGGCGGCCGTCGTGGTCGTCGAGCTCGTCCAGCTGCTCGTGCTCGCGTGCGTCGCCCTGCTGCTCGGGTGGGACCCGGCCGGTGGCGTCGCCCCGTGGGCGTGGCTCGTCCTGCTGGCGGTGCTGGGCACCGCCGCCTTCGGCTCGCTCGGTCTCCTCATCGCGGGAACGCTGCGCGCCGAGGCCACGCTCGCCGTGGCCAACCTGGTGTACGTGCTCCTCCTCGTCGGCGGGGGCCTGCTGGTCCCCCTGTCCCGCTACCCCGACGGCGCGCAGGGCCTGCTCGCCCTGCTTCCCTCGGGCGCCCTCGGCGAGGGCATGCGCTCGGCCTTCGAGGGCGGCACGGTCGACCTGCTCCCCCTCGCGGTGCTCGCGGCGTGGGCCGCCGTGGGCACCGCCCTCACTGCTAGGACCTTCAGATGGGAATGACCTCCACGCCGTCCGGCTACCCGACCCTGGGCCTGCGCCATCCCGACCGTGCCGTCGTGCAGCGGTGGGCCTGGGCGAGCCTCGTCGCGAACACGGTCATCATCCTGACGGGGGGCCTCGTCCGGCTCACCGCGTCGGGGCTCGGCTGCCCGACCTGGCCGCGGTGCACCGAGGAGTCCTTCGTGCCGCACAGCGAGCTGGGCCTGCACGGTCTCATCGAGTTCGGCAACCGGCTGCTGACGTACGTGCTCATCGCGATCGCGATCGGGACCCTCGTGGCCGTCTGGCGCTGGAGCGAGGGTCGCCGCCTCCGCAGGCACGCGGTCGTGCTGGCCGCCGGTGTCCCGTTCCAGGGCGTCATCGGTGGCATCACCGTGCTCACCGACCTCAACCCGTGGGTCGTCGCGCTGCACCTCGTGCTCTCGCTGTTCCTCGTCGCGGGGTCCACCTGGCTGCTCCTGCGCGTGCGTGCCGAGGCCGCCTCCACCTCCTCGGTGCTGGTCCGGCGGCTGGTGCTGGCGGTCTACGCGACGCTCTGGGTGGTGGTCTACCTCGGCACCGTCGTCACCGGCAGCGGCCCGCACGCCGGTGACCTCGACGTGCCGCGCAACGGCCTCGACCCCCAGCTGTGGAGCCACGTGCACGCCTGGGCCGTCTACCTGCTCGTCGGGCTGACGGTGGCGACGATCGTCCTCGTGCGTCGAGACCGAGACACGACGTCCCGGACGCCGGCGCTGCAGGCCGCCGTCTGGCTGCTCGTCGCCGAGCTCGGGCAGGGTGTGATCGGGTTCGTGCAGTACTTCACCGACCTGCCGGTCGCCCTGGTGGCGGTGCACCTCGTCGGTGCGGCGGTGCTGGTGGCCGTGGCCACCAGGCTCGTCGTGACCGTCCACCCGTCCCCCTCCGCGCCGCGGCCGCTCGAGCACGAGGCGGTCGTCGGCCGCTCGGCCTGAGGGACGCAGGCCCGGACGGAACCGTTGACGGTGCGGTGCGTCGACCCTAGGTTGTCCGCGTGTCCCCGACCCCCGCTCCGACCGACGACGTCATGGCCCCGGACGCCGCGGCCCTGCGTGGCCTCCTGCTCGTCCACGCAGCTCTGCTCGTCGGGGGCGGCGTGGCCCTCTCGCTCCCCGTCCCCGCGCAGGGGTGGGGCATCCTGGTCGTCGTCGTGGCGTACGCGGTGGCTCTCCCGCTGGTCTGCCGGGCGGTCGGCCGGGGCGACTGGGCGGCGCTGGCGATCTTCCTGGTGCCGGTCTCCGTCTTCCAGGTCCTGCCCGACTGGGTGCTCGCGGACCTCGTGGGGACGCTCGCGTTCCCCGATCGCGGTGGCCCGCGGGTCGACGACGTCATCCCGCTCGCGATGGCGGCGATGTGGATCGCCCCGTTGTTCCTCGCCGTGGTCCTGGCACGCCTGAGGCCCGGACGATCGGCACTGGCGGCGCTCGCGGTGTTCGCCGGCGCCGAGCTCCTCGCTCCGGTGGTCGGCCTGTGGGAACCGACGGGTGCGACCACGCGCGTCCTCGGCGTCGCGCTCTACGTCCTGCCCGCCGAGGCGGCGCTCGGCTGGGCCACCGCCACGGCCTTCCTGCTCACCCGCGGACGCCCTCTCGCGCACCGGGTCGCGGGCGCCCTGGCGGTCTCGACCTTCTACCTCGGGGCGCTCGTTCTCGCCCACTTCCTGATCGACGTCGCGGGCTGGCGACTGACCGCCTGACCGCCTGACCGCGGTCCCGCCGGGCTCCGCAGCTCAGGCGCGGCCGGGCGACGGCGCGTAGGTCATCGCCAGGCAGCCCTCGGCGTCGGCGTCGGCGGTCACCAGGTGGAAGCCGCAGCGCTCGTAGAACCGCACGCCGGGGCCGTTGTCGGCCATCACCCGCAGGTGCACCGGCACGTCCGGCGGCGCGAGCGCCAGCACGGCTTCCACCAGCGACCACCCGACCCCCGTGCCCCGCACCGCGGGGTCCACCCACATGCCGATCAGCTGCCCGGACCGGTCGAACCCTGCGGTGCCGACGTCCACCCCGGACCGCGTGGCCACGAGCGTCACGACGTCGGCGAGGCGCGCCCGCCAGTGCTGCTCGACGTCGAGCTCGTCGAGCCAGCGGTGCGCGGAGGCCGCGAACGCGGAGGGGTCGCCGCGCAGCGAGGCCTGCCGCACGGTCCGGAACCGTGCCCAGTCGTCGGGACCGAGCCGCTCGACGGTCGTGGTCACCGGAGTCGCAGCCGGTCGGTCGGGAGCGCGACCTCCCGGCGGCCACGCTCGTCGGCAGGCGCACCGACCACGAGCGCCGAGCCGGCATCGGCCACCACGGCCCGGGCCGCGTCGACCTCCACGAGCACCACCCGTCGCTGCGTGCCGTCGTCGTCGAGCAGCAACCAGGTCTCGGCGAGGTAGGACAGCCCGACGTCCTGGAGGACCCTCTCCGCGTCGTCGCGCTCGAGCGGTCCCGCCAGGTCGGTCCCGAGCAGGGTGCAGGGCACCACCAGGTCGCCGGCGGGGCGCAGGTAGCCGACGTGCTCGCCGTCGTCCGGGCGATGGTACGGCTCCCAGGCCGCCGGGATCATCGCAGGAACGGGTCGGCCGCGGCGGCGACGAACAGCAGGGCGAGGTACGCGTTGGAGAAGTGGAAGAGCCGCATGGGCTTGATCACCGAGAGCTCCTCGGACTCCTTGGCACGCGAGCGGAGGTCGTAGGCCTCGACGAGGAAGACGATGCCGAGCACGATCGCCGCACCCGGGTAGAACCAGCCCATGCCGGCGACCGGCCACAGGGCCAGCGAGGTCGCGACCATCACCCACGAGTAGGCGACGATCTGCCGGGAGACCACGGCGGCGCTGGCGACCGACGGCAGCATCGGCACGCCTGCGGCGGCGTAGTCGTCGCGGTAGCGCAGCCCGAGCGACCAGAAGTGCGGCGGCGTCCAGAAGAAGACCACCAGGAACAGCACGACCGGGGGCCACGCGAGCTCGTTCGTGACGGCGGTCCAGCCGATCAGGGCCGGGAAGCACCCGGCCGCCCCGCCCCACACGATGTTCTGCGGCGTGCGGCGCTTGAGGATCATGGTGTAGCCCACGACGTAGAACACGTTCGCGGCCAGTGCCAGCCAGGCCGACAGCCAGTTCACCAGCAGGCCGAGGCCCAGCGTGGAGACCACGGCGAGCGCGAGACCGAACCACAGCGCCCCGGCGGTCGACACGCCGTGCCGCGGGAGCGGACGTCGCGCGGTGCGGCGCATCTTCTGGTCGATGTCGGCGTCGAAGACGTTGTTGAGCGCGTTGGCGCTCCCGGCCGAGAGCGTGCCACCCACCACGGTGGCCACGATCAGCCAGAAGGAGGGGACGTCGCGTGCGGCGAGGAACATCACCGGGACGGTCGTGAGCAGCAGCAGCTCGATGATCCGCGGCTTCATGAGCGCGACGTACGCGTTGACCACGTCGACCGGACCGGACCGGGTCACCTGGGCCGACGTCACCATCCGGGGGCCCTGGCCGAGAGCGGGTCCGGCGTCGGCCGGACCGTCGTCGGAGGGGGCTCCGGAGGGAGGGGTGGCCGAGGACATGTCGCGTCGTCTCAACCTCGGGGCACTCACGTAGCAGAGTCTAGTCGCACGCGAGTAGGGTCGAACCGAGGGCTCCACAGGGCCCCGACAGCCTGATCCGAACCCGATCGCAGGAGCGCCAGACACCGTGACCAGCACCTCCACCACCCTGGACTGGACCGAGCTCGACGCCAAGGCGGTGGACACCGCCCGACTCCTCGCGGCGGACGCCGTCGAGAAGGTCGGCAACGGCCACCCCGGCACCGCCATGAGCCTGGCCCCGGCGGCCTACCTGCTGTACCAGAAGCTGATGCGCCACGACCCCACGGACCCGCAGTGGGTCGGTCGCGACCGGTTCGTGCTCTCGTGCGGCCACTCGAGCCTGACGCAGTACATCCAGCTCTACCTCGCCGGCTACCCGATGACGCTCGACGACCTCAAGAGCCTGCGCACGTGGGGAAGCCAGACACCGGGCCACCCGGAGTACCGCCACACCCCGGGCATCGAGGTCACGACCGGCCCGCTGGGCCAGGGCATCGCCAACGCCGTGGGCATGGCCATGGCCGCCCGCCGCGAGCGTGGGCTGCTCGACCCCGACACCGCCGCCGGCGAGAGCCCCTTCGACCACCAGGTCTACGTGATCGCGTCCGACGGCGACGTGCAGGAGGGTGTCTCCGCCGAGGCCTCCTCCCTCGCCGGGCACCAGAAGCTCGGCAACCTGACCGTGCTCTACGACGCGAACAAGATCTCGATCGAGGACGACACGGACGTGGCGTTCACCGAGGACGTCGCCGCGCGCTACGCCGCCTACGGCTGGCACGTGCAGACGGTCGACTGGACCAACGGCGGCACGGGCTACGAGGAGGACCTGCAGGCGCTCTGGGACGCCTACCAGGCCGCCGAGGCGGTCACCGACAAGCCGTCCTTCATCCAGCTGCACACGATCATCGCGTGGCCGGCCCCGTCGGCGCAGAACACCGGTGCCTCGCACGGGTCCGCCCTCGGCGCCGACGAGATCAAGGCCACGAAGGAGCTGCTGGGCTTCGATCCCGAGCAGTCCTTCGCGGTCGCCGACGACGTCATCGCCCACACGCACGCCGTGCGCGACCGCGGCGCCACGGCGCGCGAGGAGTGGCAGAAGTCGTTCGACGCCTGGGCCACGTCCAACCCCGACGGCGCCGCCCTGCTGCAGCGCCTCGCCGACCGGGTCCTGCCCGACGGCTGGGAGTCGGCCCTGCCGACGTTCGAGGCCAGCGAGAAGGGCGTGGCCACCCGCGCGGCGTCCGGCGACGTGCTCACGGCCATCGCGCCCGAGCTCCCCGAGCTGTGGGGCGGGTCCGCCGACCTCGCCGGCTCGAACAACACCACCCCCAAGGGCGAGCCGTCGTTCCTGCCCCCTGAGTGGTCCACCGAGAAGTTCCAGGGCGGCTGGTACGGCCGCGTGCTGCACTTCGGCATCCGTGAGCACGCGATGGGCGCCATCATGAACGGGATGGTCCAGCACGGGCTCACCCGCCCGTACGGCGGCACGTTCCTCGTGTTCAGCGACTACATGCGTCCCGCGGTCCGCCTGGCGGCCCTGCAGGAGCTCCCGGTCACCTACGTCTGGACGCACGACTCCATCGGCCTCGGCGAGGACGGTCCCACCCACCAGCCGATCGAGCACCTGGCAGCCCTGCGCGCCATCCCCGGCCTCGACGTCGTGCGACCCGCCGACGCCAACGAGGTCGCGGTGGCGTGGCGCACGCTCATGGGCATCACCAACCGGCCGGTCGCCCTCGCGCTGAGCCGCCAGAACGTGCCGACCTTCCCCCGCGGCACCGAGGGGTACGCAGCCGCCGACGGGGCCGCCCGTGGCGCCTACGTGCTGCTCGACACCGACGGTGAGCCCGACGTCGTCCTCGTCGGTACCGGCTCTGAGGTCCAGCTCGCCGTTCGGGCCCGCGACCTCCTGGCCGCCGAGGGCATCCAGGCGCGCGTGGTCTCGATGCCGTCGCGCGAGTGGTTCGAGCAGCAGGACTCGGGGTACCGCGACAGCGTGCTCCCCCCGCACCTGCGTGCCCGTGTCGCCGTCGAGGCCGGCGTGTCCTTCGGCTGGCGCGACGTCCTCGGCGACGCCGGCCGGTTCGTCGGCATCGAGCACTTCGGTGCCTCGGCCGACGCCGGGACCCTGTACGAGAAGTTCGGCATCACCGCCGAGGCCGTCGTGGCCTCGGCCAAGGAGTCCATCGAGGCGTCGCAGCAGACCGGCGGCGTCCCGTTCTTCGCCCGCCCCTCCGGACCGGTGGGACCGGGCGACAACCAGGACGCACCCGGTGGCGGCAGCCACCGCGAGTCCTGAGCACGTCACGAGACCTCAACCCCGATCGGGAGACGACCATGAACGAGCGACTGCAGAACCTCAGCGACGCCGGAGTGTCCATCTGGCTGGACGACCTGTCCCGCGAGCGGATCGAGAGCGGCAACCTCGCCGAGCTGATCCGTGACCAGAACGTCGTCGGTGTCACCACGAACCCGACCATCTTCGCCTCGGCGTTGTCGAAGGGCGAGAAGTATGCCGAGCAGGTCAAGGAGCTGAAGGCCGCCGGTGCCGACGTCGACGAGGCGGTCTTCGAGATCACCACCGCCGACGTGCAGCAGGCGTGCGACATCTTCACGGGCGTCTACGACGCGACGGGCGGCGTCGACGGACGGGTCTCGATCGAGGTCGAGCCGGGTCTGGCCCGTGACAGCGACGCGACGGCCGCCATGGCGCGCAAGCTCTGGGACCGCGTCGACCGCCCCAACACGCTGATCAAGATCCCCGCCACGCTCGAGGGCCTGCCCGCGATCGCCAAGACCATCGGCCAGGGCATCAGCGTCAACGTCACACTGATCTTCTCGCTCGAGCGGTACCGCGGGGTCATGGACGCCTACCTCGAGGGTCTCGAGACGGCAGCGGCCGAGGGCCGCGACCTGTCGGCCATCCACTCCGTCGCGTCGTTCTTCA
Source organism: Aeromicrobium sp. Leaf289 (assembly GCF_001423335.1). Lineage (NCBI taxonomy): Bacteria > Bacillati > Actinomycetota > Actinomycetes > Propionibacteriales > Nocardioidaceae > Aeromicrobium > Aeromicrobium sp. Leaf289. Next base: position 190,116 of record NZ_LMNK01000001.1, read on the forward strand.
TCAGCCGCGTCGACTCCGAGGTCGACAAGCAGCTCGGCGAGGGACACGAGCTGCGCGGCAAGGCCGCCCTGGCCAACGCGCGTCTGGCGTTCGAGGCGTACGAGGAGGTCTTCGGCGGCGAGCGCTTCGCGGCACTGCGCGCCAAGGGCGCCAACCCGCAGCGGCCGCTGTGGGCCTCCACCGGAGTCAAGGACCCCGCCCTGCCCGACACGCTCTACGTGAGCGAGCTGGTCGTCGACGGCACGGTGAACACCATGCCGGAGAAGACGCTCCAGGCGTTCGGCGACCACGGCGAGGTCTCCGGCGACACGGTGCACGGAACCTACGACGACTCGCGGGCGGTCATTGCCGCGCTCGAGGAGGCGGGCGTCTCCTACGACCAGGTGGTCAAGGTCCTCGAGGACGAGGGTCTGGAGAAGTTCGACGCGTCCTGGGCCGAGCTGCTCGAGACCGTCACCGCCGAGCTCGAGAAGGCCTGAGCCGTGTCCCGACCCGACGTCACCCTGACGGTCGGCGACGAGGGGGACCTCGAGGCTGCGCTCGGCGACCTGGTCACCGATCGCTTCGCCTCCCGCCTGCTCGCCGGCGATGCCACCCTGTGGGGCCCGGACGCCGAGTCCGAGGCCTCGAAGCGACTGTCGTGGACGTCGCTGGCCCAGACGTCGCGGCCCCTTGTCGGGCAGATCGAGGCCCTGCGCTCCGAGCTGCACGCGCGCGGGCTCGACCACGTCGTGCTCTGTGGCATGGGTGGGTCGTCGCTGGCGCCCGAGGTCATCTGCGCCGCCGCAGGCGTGGAGCTGACCGTGCTCGACTCCTCCCAGCCCGACATGGTGCGGTCCGCGCTCGCGGACCGTCTGGAGCGCACGGTCGTGGTCGTCTCCAGCAAGTCCGGCGGGACCGTGGAGACCGACAGCCAGCGTCGTGCCTACGAGCAGGCCTTCGACGACGCGGGTCTCTCCCCCGCCGACCATCTCGTGGTGGTCACCGACCCGGGCTCGCCGCTCGACGAGCAGGCCACCGCCGCGGGGTACCGCGTCTTCCACGCCGACCCCGAGGTCGGCGGCCGCTACTCGGCGCTCACTGCGTTCGGGCTGGTGCCCAGCGGCCTCGCCGGCGCCGACGTCGGCGCCCTGCTCGACGAGGCCGAGTCGGCCGGACCGGAGCTGTTCGCCGACGACGCCGCCAACCCCGCGCTGCGCCTCGGTGCGGCACTGGGCGTCGCCAACCGGGCCGCGGTCGACAAGCTCGTCCTGCTCGACCACGACGCCGGCACCTCCGGGGCGTGGGGCGTGGGCGACTGGATCGAGCAGCTGGTGGCCGAGTCGACGGGCAAGCAGGGTCGCGGGATCCTGCCCGTCGTCGTGCCCAGCACGCACGCCGTCAACGTCGACCCCAGCACGCCCGACTCGTTCCTGGTCGTCACGGGCTCCGCCCAGCCCCCCACGAGCACCTCGGGCTGGTCCGCCGGCGTGACCGGTGGCCTCGGCGGCCAGATGCTGCTCTGGGAGGTCGCGGTCAGCGTGGCCGGTGCCCTCATCGGCATCAACCCCTTCGACCAGCCCGACGTCGAGAGCGCCAAGCAGGCCGCGCGCGACAAGCTCAGCGGCGGCTCGGACGACGAGGTCGCGGCCGACGTCACGGACGGACCGGTCAGCGCCTTCGGCACGAGTGCCGACTCTCTGACCGACGCGGTCCAGGGACTCCTCGACGAGCTGGACCCCGAGCACGGCTACGTCGCCGTGCACGCCTACCTCGACCGCTGGGAGCTCAGCGCGTACGCAGGTCTGCGCGAGCTGCTGGCCCGCCGCACGGGACGCCCCGTCACGTTCGGCTGGGGGCCGCGGTTCCTGCACTCCACCGGGCAGTACCACAAGGGTGGCCCGGCCACCGGGGTCTACCTGCAGCTCACGAGCGACGCCGCGCAGGACCTCGCCGTGCCCGGTCGCGACTTCACCTTCGGTGAGTTCATCGCGTCCCAGGCCGCCGGCGACGCGCAGGTGCTCCAGGACCACGGCAGACCTGTGCTCCGGCTCCACCTCGCCGACCCCGAGGCTGCCGCCGCCACCGTGCGCGACCTGCTCGCATGACCGACACGAGCACCGGTTCCAACCCCCTGCGGGACCCGCGCGACCGTCGGCTCCCGAGGATCGCCGGGCCCTGCAGCGTCGTCATGTTCGGCGTCACGGGCGACCTCGCCCGCAAGAAGCTGATCCCGGCGATCTACGACCTCGCGAACCGCGGTCTCCTGCCGCCGGGGTTCGCGCTCGTCGGCTTCGCCCGCCACGACTTCGGCACCCAGCAGTTCGCCGACATGCTCAAGGACTCGGCGAAGGCGGGCGCCCGCACACCCTGGCGCGACACGGTCTGGGCGCAGCTGGAGGCGGGCATCCGCTTCGTGCCCGGTGAGTTCGACGACGACGCCGCCTGGCTCCAGCTGGCCGCCACCATGGCCGAGCTCGACGAGCAGCAGGGCACCGGCGGGAACCACGCCTTCTACCTCTCGATCCCCCCGGGCCTCTTCCCGGTGGTCGTCGGCAAGATCAAGCAGCACGGTCTGGCCGACCAGTCGGGTGGGTGGCGTCGGGTCGTCATCGAGAAGCCGTTCGGCCACGACCTCGAGTCGGCGCGGACGCTCAACTCGCTCGTCTCCGAGGTGTTCCCCCGCGAGAGCGTGTTCCGCATCGACCACTACCTCGGCAAGGAGACGGTGCAGAACATCCTGGCGCTGCGCTTCGCGAACGGGATGTTCGAGCCGCTGTGGAACAGCCACTACGTCGACCACGTGCAGATCACGATGGCCGAGGACATCGGCATCGGCACGCGCGCGGGCTACTACGACGGCATCGGCGCCGCGCGTGACGTGATCCAGAACCACCTGCTCCAGCTCATGGCCCTCATCGCGATGGAGGAGCCCGTCTCCTTCAACGCCGAGAGCCTGCGGATCGAGAAGCAGAAGATCCTGGCCAACGCCCGCCCGGCCACGCCGATGGCCGACCACACGGCCCAGGCCCAGTACACCGCCGGCTGGGCCGGCGGCGAGCACGTCGTCGGCTACCTCGAGGAGCAGGGCATCCCGCAGGAGTCCCGCACGGAGACCTACGCGGCCGTGCGCGTCGACGTGGCCACCCGCCGCTGGGCAGGGGTCCCGTTCTACCTGCGCACGGGCAAGCGGCTCGGTCGTCGGGTCACCGAGGTGGCCGTGGTGTTCAAGGCGGCACCGCACCAGCCGTTCAGCAAGAACGACATCGAGGAGCTCGGCAAGAACGCCCTCGTCATGCGCATCCAGCCCGACGAGGGCGTCACGCTGCGCTTCGGTGCGAAGGTGCCCGGCACCACGATGGAGATCCGTGACGTGCTCATGGACTTCGCCTACGGCGGCGCGTTCGTCGAGAGCAGCCCGGAGGCCTACGAGCGCCTCATCCTCGACGTGCTGCTCGGTGATCCGCCGCTGTTCCCGCAGCAGGAGGAGGTCGAGCTGTCCTGGAAGATCCTCGACCCCGTCATCGAGCACTGGACGCGGCAGCGCTCCATCGACACCTACACGTCGGGGACGTGGGGACCACCGACCGCCGACGCCATGATGGAACGTGACGGCCGCGTCTGGAGGCGACCCTGATGCAGATCAACCTCGACGACACGACCTCACCGGAGATCGCGCGTGCCATGGTGCGCGCGCGAGTCGACTCCGGCAGCCCGGCCATGGACATGGTGCTCACGGCCCTGGTCGTGACCGACGACGAGACCGTGGGCGACGCGCTGCGCACGGCCGCGGTGCTCTCGCGCGAGCACCCGTCACGCGTCATCGGCATCGTCCTGGGCGACGGGCGCGGACACCCGCGGGTCGACGCCACCGTCCGGGTGGGCGAGAACGCCGCCGGCGAGTCGATCCTGCTGCGCCTGTCGGGGCCGCTCACCCGGCACGCCGAGTCCGTGGTGCTGCCGCTGCTGCTCCCCGACTCCCCCGTCGTGGTGTGGTGGCCGGGAAAGCCGCCGGCCTGCCCGTCGCAGGACCCGATCGGTCAGCTGGCCCAGCGCCGACTGACCGATGCCGAGGCGACCGACTCCCCGGTGCGCACGCTCAAGAGCACCGCCCGGAACTACGCCCCGGGCGACACCGACCTGAGCTGGACGCGACTCACGCCCTGGCGCGCCCTGCTGGCCGCCGCCCTCGACCAGGCCACCGGCACCGTGGAGCGTGGTGTCGTCGAGGCCGGGTCCGGCAATCCTGCCGCCACGCTGCTCACCGCCTGGCTGCAGAGCAGGCTCGGCGTCCCGATCACGCAGCGACGCAGCGACACCGAGCAGATCGCGCGGGTCGTGCTCGAGACGGCCACGGGCGACGTGACCATCGAGCGGATCGACGCAGAGTCCTGCCTGTTCTCCATCCCGGGATCGGCACCCCGTCACGTGCCTCTCGGTGCCCGCTCGCTCGCCGAGCTCCTCGCCGAGGACCTGCGGCGGCTCGACGCCGACGACGTGTACCACGAGACGATCACCCACCTGCTGGAGTCCTGATGAGCCCCACGGCACCCGAGCCCGTCACCCACGTCCACCCCGACGCCGCGACCCTCGCCGAGGCGGTGGCGACCCGGCTGGCCGAGCGGGTGGCCGCGGCCCAGGCGGAGGGACGGGTCCCGCACGTGGTGCTCACCGGGGGCACCATCGCCATCGAGATCTACGAGCGGCTCGACGTCGACGCCGCACGCTGGGCCGACGTCGTCTACTGGTTCGGTGACGAGCGGTTCGTCCCGCAGGGGCACGAGGACCGCAACGACCGGCAGGCGCGCGACAGCTTCCTCGACCGGTGCGGCGTCCCGGCCGAGAACGTGCGGTCGATGCCGGCGCACGGCTGCTCCACGTCCATGGCCGAGGCGGCCGACGCCTACGGCGCCACGCTGCCCGACGAGCCGTTCGACGTCGTGCTCCTCGGTCTCGGACCGGACGGGCACGTGGCCTCGCTGTTCCCGGGGTTCACGCAGCTGCACGAGCGGGAGCGCCGGTGCGTCGAGGTGTTCGGGTCACCGAAGCCGCCCCCGGAGCGCATCAGCCTCACCTTCGGCGCCCTCAACCACACCCGGGCCACGTGGTTCCTCGTCTCCGGCGAGGGCAAGGCCGATGCCGTGGCCCGCGCCCGGGCCGGCGAGGGATCGATCGACGAGACTCCCGCACGCGGGGCCCACGGACAGGACGAGACGCTCTGGTTCCTCGACGAGGCTGCGGCGAGCGCTCTGCGATAGCTCGAGCCCGGAACGCGACGACGCCCCCGTCCGGTGGGACGAGGGCGTCGAGGCCGGACCGTGCCGGAGGCAGGTCAGAAGATGACGTCGCCGGACTTGCGGCGTGCGCGCAGGGAGTCGAGGGCCTCGGTGAGGATCACCTGGGCCTCGTCCTCGCTGCGACGTTCCTTCACGTAGGCCAGGTGCGTCTTGTAGGGCTCCGTCTTGGGCGCCGTCGGACGGTTGTCGGAGTCGGCGCTCGCCGGCATGCCGCACCGCGGGCAGTCCCAGGACTCCGGCGGCTCGGCCTCGAGGGCGAAGTGCAGCAGCGTCTGGTGGTCGTTGATGCAGAAGTACGTGACGGCCTTGCGAGGCGCGGCCTCACCACGCTCCGCCTCCCCCATGGGCCCCGAACCGATGCGGCTGCCGCGGATGGCTCCTGCCGCCATGTCAGTTGCTCACCTTCAGCAGCAGCCCGAGGGCGATGATCGAGATCGCCCAGATGACGGCGATGCCGACGGTGATGCGGTCGAGGTTGCGCTCGGCGACCGAGGAGCCTCCGAGCGAGCTCGAGATGCCGCCGCCGAACATGTCGGACAAGCCGCCGCCGCGCCCCTTGTGCATGAGGATCAGCACGATCATGAGCAGGCTCGCGATCGTCAGCACGGACGAGAACAGGATGATCACAGTGTGGGTCTTCCGTCAGGAGGGCAGGGCCGGCATGTCGTAGAACCGGGCGACGGCGGCGAACTCCTCCGCCTGGAGGCTTGCACCGCCGACCAGGGCGCCGTCCACGTCGGACTTCGCCATGATCGCGGCGATGTTGGCCGCCTTGACCGATCCGCCGTACAGGATACGCACTGCGTCAGCAGCCTCCGACGAGCAGGTCTCCGCCACGCGGGCACGGATGGCCGCGCACACCTCCTGGGCGTCCTCGGGCGTGGCGACCTCGCCGGTGCCGATGGCCCACACGGGCTCGTACGCGACGACCAGCCCGGCGACCTGCTCCGGGGTGAGGCCCGCCAGCGAGCCGTCGACCTGCGCGAGCGTGTGGGCGACGTGCTCACCGGCCTGCCGGACCTCGAGTCCCTCGCCGACGCAGACGATCGGGGTGATGTCGGCGGCGAGCGCGCGCTTGGCCTTGGCGTTCACGACGGCGTCGGTCTCGTGGTGGTACTCGCGACGCTCGGAGTGTCCGACGACCACGTAGGAGCAGCCGAGCTTCGCCAGCATGGCCGCCGTGATCTCACCGGTGTACGCACCGCCGTCGTGCTCGGAGACGTCCTGCGCCCCGTAGCGCAGGGACAGTCGGTCCCCGTCGACGAGTGTCTGGACGCTGCGGATGTCGGTGAACGGCGGGATCACCACGACCTCGGAGCGCGTGCCGTCGTGCTTCTTGTCCTGCAGGGTCCACGCCAGCTTCTGCACCAGGACGACGGCCTCCTGGTGGTTGAGGTTGGACTTCCAGTTGCCCGCCATGAGCGGTGTGCGTGCCATCAGCTGTCGCCTTCCAGGATCTGCAGGCCGGGGAGCGTCTTGCCCTCCAGGTACTCCAGGCTCGCTCCACCCCCGGTGGAGATGTGACCGAACTGGTCGTCGGAGAAGCCGAGGCGGCGCACGGCGGCGGCGGAGTCGCCACCGCCGACGACCGACAGGCCGTCCACCTCGGTGAGGGCCTGCGCGACGGCCTTCGTGCCGGCGGCGAACGCGTCGAACTCGAACACTCCCATCGGGCCGTTCCAGAACACCGTGTGCGCACCCCGCACGACCTCGGCGAAGCGGGCCGCGCTGTCGGGACCGATGTCGAGACCCATCTGGTCGGAGGGGATCGCGTCGGCGGCGACGACGGTGGCCGGCGCGTCGGCGGAGAACTCCGGCGCCACGACCACGTCGGTCGGCAGCACGAGCTCGACACCCTTCGCCTCGGCGCGCTCCACGTACTCACGGGCGACGTCGAGCTGGTCGGCCTCGAGCAGCGAGGAGCCGACGTCGTGGCCGGCGGCCTTGAGGAACGTGAAGACCATGCCACCACCGATGAGCAGGCTGTCGGCCTTGTCGATGAGGTTGTCGATCACACCCAGCTTGTCGGACACCTTGGACCCGCCGAGCACGACCACGTAGGGCCGCTCGGGGGTCTCGGTCAGCCGCTGCAGGACCTCGACCTCGGCCTGCACCAGCCCGCCCACCACGGCGGGGAGCCGCGTGGCGACGTCGTAGACGCTGGCCTGCTTGCGGTGCACGACACCGAAGCCGTCGGAGACGAACACGTCGGCCAGCGCCGCGAGCTGGTCCGCGAAGGCGCCACGAACCGCGTCGTCCTTGCTCGTCTCGCCCTCGTTGAACCGGACGTTCTCGAGCACGGCGACCTGACCGTCCTGCAGCGCCGCGGAGATCCGCTGCGCCTCGACGTCGACGGTGTCGTTGGCGAACAGCACCGGGCTGCCGAGCAGCTCGGCCAGCCGCTCGGCCACCGGGGCCAGGGAGTACGCCGGGTCCGGCGCACCCTTGGGACGACCCAGGTGGGCCATCACGAGCACGCGCGCGCCGGCCTCGGCCAGACGGCGGATGGTGGGCATGCTGGCGCGCACCCGGCCGTCGTCGGTGATGGTGCTGCCGTCGAGCGGGACGTTCAGGTCGCTGCGCACCAGCACCCGCGTGCCGGAGAGGTCCCCGCCGCGCTCGTCGAGCAGGCCGTCGATCGTCTGGGCCGCCACGTCAGAGAGAGGCGCCGACGTGCTTGACGAGGTCGACGAGACGGTTGGAGTAGCCCCACTCGTTGTCGTACCAGCCGACGACCTTGACCTGGTCGCCGATGACCTTCGTCAGGCCCGAGTCGAAGATGCACGACGAGGGGTCGGTGACGATGTCGGTGGAGACGATCGGGTCCTCGGTGTACGTCAGGAAGCCCTTGAGGGGCCCCTCGGCGGCGTCCTTGAGGATCTGGTTGACCTCCTCGACCGACGTCTCGCGCGAGGCGGTGAACGTGAGGTCGGTGGCCGAGCCGGTCGGCACGGGGACGCGCAGCGCGTAGCCGTCGAGCTTGCCCTTGAGCTCGGGGAGCACGAGGCTCACGGCCTTGGCGGCACCCGTCGACGTGGGGACGATGTTCAGCGCGGCGGCGCGCGCGCGGCGCAGGTCGCTGTGCGGTGCGTCCTGGAGGTTCTGGTCCTGCGTGTACGCGTGGATCGTGGTCATCAGGCCACGCTCGATGCCGAGCGCGTCGTTGAGGGCCTTGGCCATGGGCGCGAGGCAGTTGGTGGTGCAGGAGGCGTTGGAGATGACCGTGTGCGCGTCGGCGTCGTAGGTCTCGTGGTTGACGCCCATGACGATCGTGGCGTCCTCGTTCTTCGCGGGCGCCGAGATGATGACCTTCTTCGCACCGCCGTCGACGTGGGCCTTGGCCTTGGTGGCGTCGGTGAAGAAGCCGGTGGACTCCACGACGACGTCGACGCCCACGGAGGCCCAGTCCAGCTTCGCGGGGTCGCGCTCGGCGAAGGCGGCGATCTTCTGGTCGCCGACGGTGATCGAGGTGTCGTCGAAGGACACGTCGGCGTCGAGGCGGCCCAGGATCGAGTCGTACTTGAGGAGCGTCGCGAGCGTCCTGTTGTCGGTCAGGTCGTTGACGGCGACGATCTCGATGTCGGCGCCGGCGGCACGGGCCGCCCGGAAGAAGTTGCGGCCGATGCGGCCGAAGCCGTTGATGCCCACGCGAACGGTCACGATGAAACCTGCTCCTACTGGGGTCGAGGTGATGATCGTCTGCAGCCTATCGAGTCGCCGTGGCTACCGGCGAGTCGCCCGCACGGCGGTGGCCCCGATCTCGTCGTCGGTCACGACCTCGACGGTCCACCGGTCCGGGTCGAAGGCCCCGGCGGTGCTCGGGGCCTGGCGCTCGGAGGTCTCGACGAGGACCGTCCCACCGCGTGCCACCCACTCCCCTGCCCGGTCGGCCACGCGGCGGTGCAGGTCGACGCCGTCGGCTCCTCCGTCGAGCGCGACGCGCGGCTCGTGGTCGCGCGCCTCACGCGGCAGGTGCGCCACCTCGGCGCTCGGCACGTAGGGAGCGTTCACGAGCAGGAGGTCCACCCGCCCGCGCAGGTCGACCGGCAGGGCGTCGAACAGGTCGCCGCGATGCACCTCGCCGATGCCGCGCAGGTTCTCGGACGCACACCCGCACGCCACCTCGTCCAGGTCGGCCGCGTGGAGCTCGACGTCGGGTCGGGCGCGCGCCAGGGCCAGTCCCAGGGCTCCGGACCCGCAGCAGAGGTCGACCACCACGGCGGCGTCGAGGCTCAGCGCGCCCAGCCCCTGCGCGACGAGCAGCGACGACCGCCGACGTGGCACGAACACGCCCGGCCGGAGGCTCACGCGCACCCCGGCGAGCTCGGCCCAGCCCAGCAGCACCTCGAGCGGGGCGCCCTCAGCGCGTCGATTCACCATCTCGTCGCGCAGGGCCTCGTCGTCGGTGGCCTGCAGGATCAGGTGTGCCTCGTCCTCGGCGAAGACACAGCCCGCGGCTCGCAGCCGTGCGGCGAGAGCCTCGACCGTGGGTCCGGTCCCGGACTCAGGCCTCAGGGAGGGAGTCCTCGTTGACGCTGGCCTCGGTGTCGGGGATGCCGAGGTCGGACGCACGCTTGTCGGCCATGGCGAGGAGGCGGCGGATCCGACCGGCGATCGCGTCCTTCGTGAGCGGCGGCACGTGCAGCTGGCCGAGCTCCTCGAGGCTGGCCTGACGGTGCTCCACGCGCAGGTCGCCGGCCATCTTGAGGTGGTCGGGCACGTCCTCGGCCAGGATCTCGAGCGCGCGCTGGGCGCGTGCGCCGGCGGCGACCGCGGCACGTGCGGAGCGGCGCAGGTTGGCGTCGTCGAAGTTGGCGAGCCGGTTGGCCGTGGCGCGCACCTCGCGCCGCATGCGGCGCTCCTCCCACGCGAGCAGCGTCTCGTGGGCACCGAGGCGGGTGAGCAGGGCGCCGATCGCCTCACCGTCGCGGATGACGACCCGGTCGCCGCCACGCACCTCACGCGCCTTGGCGCTGATGCCGAGACGTCGGGCTGCACCCACCAGGGCGAGGGCGGCCTCGGGTCCGGGGCAGCTCACCTCGAGGGCGGACGACCGACCAGGCTCGGTGAGGGACCCGTGGGCGAGGAACGTGCCGCGCCAGGCCGCCACGGAGTCGCACGACGCACCGGAGACGACCTGCGGCGGCAGACCCCGGACGGGGCGCCCGCTGGCGTCGACCAGACCGGTCTGACGCGCCAGCGCCTCGCCGTCCTTGGCCACCCGCACCACGTAGTGGGTGCCCTTGCGCAGGTTGGTCCCCTGGACGACCAGCACCTCGCTGTCGTGTCCGTAGACCTCCTGGATGTCACGACGCAGCCGACGTGCCACCGCCCCGGTGTCGAGCTCGGCCTCGACGACGATCCGTCCTGCGACGATGTGAAGGCCGCCGGCGAACCGCAGCATCGAGGCCACCTCGGCCTTGCGGCAGCACGCCTTCGAGATCGTCGTGCTCGCGAGCTCCGACTTCACCTGGGCCGTCATCGCCATCCGGGCGTCCTCCAACGTCGTCGCGGGCAGTCAGCCCTCACTGTATGCCCGGGTGCAAGAACCCTTCGAAGGCCTCCGCCAGCCGGCCCGGGTCGTGCTGGTCGGCGCCGGGTCGGGCGGCCACCTCCGCGGCCACCACGCGGGCCCCGAGGGCGCGCGCCGCACGCTCCAGCACACCGTCGTCGTCGACCAGCGAGTGGTCGGCGAGCACCACGTCGATGCGCAGGTCGGGCGCGTGGGCGGCGAGGACGTCGAGGTGGTCGGTGGGCGACAGCCCCTCGGTCTCGCCCTCCTGCTCCTGCAGGTTGAGCACCAGCGCACGGCGTGCCGAGGTGCGTTCGAGGGCGTCGCGGAGCTGCGGGACGAGCAGGTTCGGCATCACGCTGGTGAACCAGGAGCCAGGGCCCACCACGACCCAGTCGGCGTCCTCGACGGCGCGCACCGCCTCCGGGCACGCCGGCGGGTCCTGCGGATCGAGCCGCACTGCCAGGACCTGCCCGTCGACCGAGGCGACCTGCGTCTGGCCCCGCACGACCGTGACGTGGTCCGGGGAGGCGTGCAGGCGCACGTCGGCCTCGATGTCGAGGGGGACGGCCGCCATGGGCAGCACCCGACCCCGTGCCCCGAGCAGGTCTCCGACCAGGTCGAGGCCGGCCACGTGGTCGTCGAGGATGTCCCAGATGGCGGCGATCAGCAGGTTGCCGACGGCGTGCTCGTTCAGGGCGCCGCCGCTCTGGAACCGGTGCTGCAGCACCGTGGCCCACTGACGCCCCCACTGGTCGTCGGCGCAGAGGGCCGCCAGGGCCATGCGCAGGTCACCGGGAGGAAGCACGCCGAGCTCCTCGCGGAGCCGACCGGACGAACCGCCGTTGTCGGCCACGGTGACGATGCCGGTCAGCCGGGTGTGCAGCAGCCGGAGGGCCGACAGGCTGGCCGCCAGCCCGTGACCGCCCCCGAGGGCGACGACCCTCACGCCGCCGTTCGGGGCGGTCGGTGACGTGGGTGCGGCCGACCCGCTCACTCGCGCCCCAGGTCGCGGTGCACCACGAGGGTCCGGACCCCGTGGGACCTCAAGCGCTCCGCGAACGCCTCCGACATGGCCACGCTGCGGTGCCGCCCGCCGGTGCAGCCGATCGCGATCGTGAGGAACCGCTTGTCCTCGTGGAGGAAGCCGTCCGTCAGCATGTCCACGAGGTTCTCGTAGGCGGCGAGGAACTCCGGGGCCTTCGGCTGGCTGAGCACGTAGTCGCTCACCGGCGCGTCGAGCCCGCTCAGCGGTCGCAGCTCGTCGACCCAGTAGGGGTTCGGCAGGAAGCGCATGTCGGCGACCATGTCGGCGTCGATGGGGATGCCGTACTTGAAGCCGAACGACATGACGGACGCACGCAGACCCGTGGCCCCCGGCTCCTCGAAGGCGGCCTGCACCCGGCGGGCGAGCTGGTGGACGTTGAGGTTCGAGGTGTCGACGACGATGTCGGCCCGGCCACGGACGGCACGCAGCAGCTCGCGCTCGCGGTCGAAGCCGTCGAGCAGGCGGCCCTCCATGCTGAGCGGGTGCGGCCGGCGCGCAGCCTCCTGGCGTCGGACGAGGACCTCGTCGGCCGCCTCGAGGTAGAGCACCCGGGCGCGGATGCCACGCTCGCGCAGCGACTCGAGCGCGTCGACCAGCCCGGAGTAGAACGCCCCGGAGCGGGAGTCCACGACCACGGCCAGCCGGGCGACGTCGGCGCCCTCCGCAGCGTCGACGGCGCCCTCGATCATCCTGGCCGGGAGGTTGTCGATGACGTAGTAGCCGAGCTTCTCGAGCGCCTTGGCGGCCGTGCCGCGCCCGGCGCCGGTCATGCCGGTCACGAGCACGAACGTGGTCAACGGCGTCATCGGTCCTCCACGATCTCGCCCGTCGCCATGTCGACGGCGGGCCCTGGGGCGTCGGCGGCGAGCGCCGCCACGACGGATTCTGCCGTAGCCCGGCCGAACCCGGGCACCGCGGCCACCTCGTCGACCGTGGCGGCCCGGATCTTCCGGACGGAGCCGAACGCGGCCATCAGCGCCTTGCGCCGCGTGGGGCCGAGGCCCGGCACGTCGTCGAGGGCGCTGCCCGTCATGGCCTTGGCCCGACGCTGTCGGTGGTGGGCGATGGCGAAGCGGTGGGCCTCGTCGCGCACGCGCTGCAGCAGGTACAGCGCCTCGCTCGTGCGCGGGAAGATGACCGGATCGACGTCGTGCGGCACCCAGATCTCCTCGAGCCGCTTGGCGAGTCCGCAGAGTGCCACGTCGGTGATGCCGAGCTCGTCGAGCGCGGCCTGGGCGGCCGCCACCTGCGGCGGACCGCCGTCGACGACCACCAGGCCCGGTGCGTACGCGAACTTGCGCGGCAGACCGGTCTCGGGATCGATGCCCGGGATCTCGTCACCCTCCTTGCGGGCCTTGAGCAGCCGCTGGAAGCGTCGGGTGATGACCTCGTGCATGGCGGCGACGTCGCTCTGGCCCTCGTGGCGGATGGTGAAGCGGCGGTACTCGGCCTTGCGGGGAAGGCCGTCCTCGAACACGACCATCGAGGCGACGATCTCGGTGCCCTGGAGGTTGGAGATGTCGTAGCACTCGATGCGCAGCGGAGCCGTGGGCAGCTCGAGGTACTCCTGGATCTCCTCGAGCGCCTTGCTCCGGGCCGTGAGGTCGCCGGCACGCTTGAGCTTGTGGCGCGCCATGACCTGCTGGGCGTTCTGCTCCACCGTCTCGAGCAGCCGCTTCTTGTCGCCCCGCTGCGGCACGCGGATGCGGACCGGTCCCCCACGCAGCTCGGTGAGCAGCTCGGTGACCGCCTCGACGTCGGCCGGCAGCCGCGGCACGAGCACCTGGCGCGGGATCGCCTCGGCGGCGGTGTTCTCGTACAGGGTCATGACGGCACGCTGGACGAGCTCGGGGAAGCCCGCCTCGTCGGCCTTGTCGGCCACCCAGCCACGCTGGCCGCGGATGCGCCCGCCGCGGACCGAGAAGATCTGCACGGCGACCTCGAGCGGGTCGTCGACGAAGCCGAGGACGTCGGCGTCTGTGCCGTCGCCGAGCACGACCGTCTGCTTCTCGAGGGCGCGGCTCAGGGCACCGAGGTCGTCGCGGAACTTCGCGGCGAGCTCGTACTCCTGGTTGGCCGCAGCCTCCTTCATGCGCTGCTCGATGGAGCGGGTGAACCCAGCGGTCTGCCCGCCCATGAACGCCATGAAGTCGTCGACGATGCCGCGGTGCTCCTCGGGCGTGACCCGCCCGACGCACGGTGCCGCGCACTTGCCGATGTCGCCGAGCAGGCACGGCCGACCGATGCCCTGGGCGCGACGGTAGACGCCGGCCGAGCACGAGCGCATGGGGAAGACCCGCAGCAGCGTGTCGACCGTGTCGCGGATGGCCCACGCGTGGCCGTAGGGACCGAAGTAGCGCACGCCCTTGCGCTGTGCACCGCGCATCACCTGGACTCGCGGCACCTCCTCGCCGACCGTGACCGCGAGCCAGGGGTAGCTCTTGTCGTCCCGGTACTTGACGTTGAAGCGTGGGTCGAACTCCTTGATCCACGTGTACTCGAGCTGGAGCGCCTCGACCTCGGTGGTGACCACCGTCCAGTCGACCGACGCGGCCGTGGTGACCATGCGCGCCGTGCGCTCGTGCAGCCCCGCGACGTCCTGGAAGTAGCTGGTGAGCCGCGCCCGCAACGACTTGGCCTTCCCGACGTAGATGACCCGACCCTGCGCGTCGCGGAAGCGGTAGACCCCCGGCTCGACCGGTATCTCCCCCGGCGCCGGCCGGTAGGTCGCTGGATCCGCCACGCCCCCACCCTACGAGCCCCCACCGACACACCCGTCCCGGAGATTCCCAGGTCGACCTGGGAATCTGCCGGACTGCACGGTTTCCCTGCGTCTGCACGGGTTGCAACCCGTGCAGACGTAGGGAAGCCGTGCATCCGCCGGCGTCGTCCACATGCCCCCGGAGGCCGCGTCGCGTCGTCCACAGAATGTGTCGCACCCCTCCCGCCCCTGTCTCGAGCGCATCACCGTGGAGGGATGGACGATCTGGAGCTGGCAATCGCGGCCCGCGGCGGCTTCGTGTTCAGAAGCGACCTGCTGGGCCTGGGGTGGACGGATCGCGCCATCGGTCAGGCTCGTCGGGCGAAGATGCTCGTCCGACTCCGCGTGGGCACCTACACGACCCCGGCCGTCCTGGCCTCGTCGAGTCCCGAGGACAGGCACCTCCTGCTCGCAAGGTCGGTCCTGGCCAAGTTCCCCGAAGGAAGCGTCGCTCTGTCGCACCACAGCGCAGCGATCGCCCACGGACTTGCGACCTGGGCGGTCGATCTGACGACGGTGCACGTCGTTCGTCTCGATCCAGGGTCGGGGCGCGCAGAGTCGGCTGTTCACCACCACCGGAACATCGCCGGGCTCGGTTTCGTCGAGACGCCCTCAGGCCTGTTGGCGGTCGAACCGGCTCACGCGACGTTCCAGGTGGCGTGTGCCGGTGATGTCCGAGGCGCCCTCGTGGTGCTGGACTCGGCGCTGAACCGGGAGCTCGCCGTGCGCGAGGAGCTGGCGGACATCTCAGGCAGGTTCAGAGGTTGGACCGGGTCGCGGCAGGCGCGGTTCGTGCTGCGTCGTGCCGACCCCGGCGCACAGACTGCGGCAGAGTCGTTGCTGCGCCAGACGTGCTTCGAGGCATCCATGCCGGTCCCGGTCACGCAGTTCCCGATCGTCGAGGACGGCGAGGTGTTCGCGTGGACCGACGTGGCCTGGCCCGAGCATCGGCACATCGGAGAAGTGGACGGTCAGAGGAAGTACTGGCGCGACCTGCGACCGGGTGAGGACGCCAGCGACGTCGTGGTGCGTGAGAAGCACCGCGAGGACCGGATCCGCGGACTGAGCTTCGGAGTGTCCAGGGCGACAGCCCACGAGGTGCGACCAGGCCAGTCGCACGACACCGGTCTCCGGTGGTCGTACGAGCTCGCTCGGTCGCGTCAGCTCCATGAGCGGGCACGGCGGCACCTGGTGTGAGCAATGCCCGATTTCTCTGCAGGAGCACGGGAAGCAACCCGTGCTCCTGCGCGGTTCTCGTGCAAACCGGAAGAATCCCAGGTCGACCTGGGAATCTGCGTTACTGCAGGAGGGGGGCGAGGAACTGGCCGGTGTGGCTGGCCTTCACCGTGGCGACGTGCTCGGGGGTGCCCTCGGCGATGAGGGTGCCGCCGCCGGAGCCGCCCTCGGGACCCATGTCGACGAGCCAGTCGGCCGTCTTGATGACGTCGAGGTTGTGCTCGATGACGACGACGGAGTTGCCGGCGTCGACGAGGCGGCCGAGGACCAGGAGCAGCTTGCGGATGTCCTCGAAGTGCAGGCCGGTGGTGGGCTCGTCGAGGACGTACATGGTGCGGCCGGTGGACCGCTTCTGCAGCTCCGAGGCCAGC
Source organism: Aeromicrobium sp. Leaf289 (assembly GCF_001423335.1). NCBI lineage: Bacteria > Bacillati > Actinomycetota > Actinomycetes > Propionibacteriales > Nocardioidaceae > Aeromicrobium > Aeromicrobium sp. Leaf289. The sequence continues at coordinate 206,320 of NZ_LMNK01000001.1, forward strand.
TTGACGCGCTGGGCCTCGCCGCCCGACAGGGTCGGGGCGCTCTGACCGAGTCGCACGTAGCCCAGTCCGACGTCGACGAGCGTCCGCAGGTGGCGGGCGATCGCAGGGATGGCCTCGAAGAACTCGACGGCCACCTCGATCGGCATGTCGAGGACCTCGGCGATGGTGCTGCCCTTGTAGCGGACCTCGAGCGTCTCGCGGTTGTACCGCGCTCCGTGGCAGACCTCGCACGGGACGTAGACGTCGGGCAGGAAGTTCATCTCGATCTTGATCGTGCCGTCGCCGGAGCACGCCTCGCAGCGACCACCCTTGATGTTGAACGAGAAGCGACCCTGCTGGTAGCCGCGCATCTTGGCCTCGGGCGTCTGCGCGAACAGCTTGCGCACGTGGTCGAACACGCCGGTGTACGTGGCGGGGTTCGATCGCGGTGTGCGACCGATGGGCGACTGGTCGACGTGGATGATCTTGTCGATCTGCTCGGCGCCGCTGATGGAGCGGTGACGGCCCGGGATGGTGCGCGCGCCGTAGATCTGGCGAGCCAGCGAGGTGTAGAGGATGTCGTTGACGAGCGTCGACTTGCCCGAGCCCGAGACGCCCGTGACCGCGACGAGCTGGCCGAGCGGGAACGTGACGTCGATGTCCTTGAGGTTGTGCTCGCGAGCACCGTGGATCGTGATCTCGCGATCCTTCTGACGCGGCCGACGGACCTCGGGGAGCGGGATCTTCTCCCGTCCGGAGAGGTACTTGCCGGTGATCGAGTCCTTGCTCTTGTAGAGGTCCTTGACGGGCCCGGACACGATGACCTGACCGCCGTGCTCGCCCGCGCCCGGTCCGATGTCGACGGCCCAGTCGGCGGCCCGGATGGTGTCCTCGTCGTGCTCGACGACGATGAGCGTGTTGCCCATGTCGCGCAGGCGCACGAGCGTCTCGATGAGCCGGTGGTTGTCGCGCTGGTGCAGGCCGATGGACGGCTCGTCGAGGACGTACAGGACGCCGACCAGGCCCGCACCGATCTGCGTGGCGAGGCGGATGCGCTGGGCCTCGCCGCCGGACAGCGACCCGGCGGCGCGGTCGAGGCTGAGGTAGTCGAGGCCGACGTCGAGCAGGAAGCGAAGGCGCTCGTGGATCTCCTTGAGCACCCGTTCGCCGATCTGGCGCTCGCGGTCGGTCATCTCGAGGCCGGAGAGGTACTCGGCGGCCTCGGCGATGGACAGGTTGCTGACCTCGGCGATGTTCTTGGGCCCGAGCTCGGGGTGGTTGATAAGCACGGCCCGGATGACGGGCTTGAGCCGGCTACCGCCGCACTCGCCGCACGCCACCTCGCGCATGAAGCCCTCGAGCCGCTCGCGGTTGGTCTCGGACTCGGTCTCGGCGTAGCGACGCTCGATGAACGCGATCGCGCCCTCGAAGGCCGTGTAGTAGGACCGCTGACGTCCGTAGCGGTTCTTGTAGGTGACGTGCACCTTGTCGGGGTGGCCGTGCATCAGCACGTCCTGGACCTTCTGCGGCAGGTCACCGTAGGGGGTGGAGGTGGAGAACCCCATCTCCTCGGCCAGCGCCTGGGTGATCCGCAGGAAGTACTCGGAGACCTGGTTGTAGCTCCACGGTGCGATGGCGCCGTCGGCCACGGACGCCGACGGGTCGGGGACGACGAGCTCGGGGTCGACCTCCATGCGGGTGCCCAGGCCGTGGCACTCGGGGCACGCGCCGAACGGGGCGTTGAACGAGAACGACCGCGGCTCGAGCTCGTCGACCGCGAGAGGGTGGTCGTTGGGGCACGCCAGCTTCTCGGAGAACCGGCGGATGCGGTGCGGATCATCCTCGGGCAGGTCCACGAAGTCGGCCAGGACCAGCCCGTCGGCGATGCCGAGGGCGGTCTCGACGGACTCGGTGAGCCGCTGCTTCATCGAGTCCTTGACCTGCAGGCGGTCGACGACGACGTCGATCGTGTGCTTCTTCTGCTTGGCCAGCTTGGGCGGCTCGTCGGCGAGGTTGTGCACCTCGCCGTCGACGAGCGCGCGGCTGAAGCCCTGCTGCTGCAGCTGCTTGAACAGCTCGAGGTACTCCCCCTTCCGGCCCCGGATGACGGGGGCCAGCACCTGGAACCGGCTGCCTTCCTCGAGGGCGAGGATGCGGTCGACGATCTGCTGCGGCGTCTGGCGCGAGATGGGCTCGCCGCAGTCGGGGCAGTGCGCGCGCCCGGCGCGGGCGTAGAGCAGGCGCAGGTAGTCGTAGACCTCGGTGATGGTGCCGACCGTGGACCGCGGGTTCTTCGACGTGGACTTCTGGTCGATCGAGACGGCCGGGCTCAGGCCCTCGATGAAGTCGACGTCGGGCTTGTCCATCTGGCCGAGGAACTGGCGCGCGTAGGCCGACAGCGACTCCACGTACCGTCGCTGGCCCTCGGCGAAGATCGTGTCGAAGGCGAGCGACGACTTGCCCGACCCCGACAGGCCGGTGAAGACGATGAGCGAGTCACGTGGAAGGTCGAGCGAGACGTCCTTGAGGTTGTTCTCGCGCGCGCCGCGCACGACGATGCGGTCCGACGTCACGGACATCCCTCCGAGGTTCCGGCAGCAGGTGTAGGCATACGTGTCGAGCCTAGTGGCGACCGCCGACAGAAACACCTCGAGCGACGGTGACCTCACCCACGGGGGTCAGACCTGGTTCACCTGACCGGCCTGCGCGAGCACTCCCAGCACCACGAGCACCAGCAGGACGACGCCCGCGACGAGCAGCTTGCCGCCCTTCTGCCCGGCCGAGGCCGTCTTGCGACGTCGCGCGACGACGATCATCGCGATCGGGATGGTCAGGACGAGCACGAGCCCGATCAGTCGCCCTGCCAGCTCTGCGCCGTCCACGTGTCCCCCTCGTGCCGCGGGCGGGCGAGCCCCGTCCGCCTAGGATCACAGCATGACGTACACGGGTGAGGTCGAGGTCGGCGGTCCGGCCGACGTCCAGCACGCAGGTGACCTGCGGATCACGAAGCTCGCGGTGGGCGAGATGAGCAACAACGCCTACCTCCTGCGGTGCGAGCTGACCGGCGAGCAGGTGCTCGTCGACGCCGCCGCCGAGCCGGATCGGCTCCTCGAGCTGGTCGGTGAGGACGGCCTGGCCCGCATCGTGACGACCCACCGCCACGGCGACCACTGGCAGGCGCTCGCCGCCGTCGTCGAGGCCACCGGAGCCGAGACCGTGGCGGGCGAGAACGACGCCGAGGGCATCGACGTGCCCACCGACCGGCTGGTCTCGACCGGCGCGCGCGTCCGCGTCGGCTCCTGCGAGCTGGAGGTCACCGAGGTCGTGGGCCACACGCCCGGCTCGATCGTGCTCGCCTACGACGACCCCGACGGGGTCGTGCACCTCTTCGTCGGCGACGACCTCTTCCCCGGTGGTGTGGGCAAGACCTGGTCGCCCGAGGACTTCACCACGCTGATCGACGAGGTGGAGACCAAGATCTTCGGCCGCCACCCCGACGACACGCACGTCTACCCCGGCCACGGGAACGACACGACCCTCGGCGCGGAGCGCCCCCACCTGCCGGAGTGGCGCGAGCGCGGCTGGTAGCCGTCCGACGACACGACGCGGGCCACCGACTCGCTCGACGCGACGGGGCGCACGACCGACCCGGTCGCCCCGGCTCCCCTGCGGGAACGCGCCCGGCTGCCTACGCTCGTCCGATGAGGTCGATCGCCGCCGCGTCCATGGTCCTGGTGCTCGCGAGCGCGTGCTCGATCGGTGGTGGGTCCGACGAGCCCGACGCCTCCCAGCAGGCCTTCGACCGGACGTGCTCGCTCGTGCGCTCGGGCGTGGCGGCGTTCAACGAGAACGACTACGCCGAGACGGTCGAACGGTTCGAGGCGGCGCTGGAGCCCGCCCGGGACCTCGCAGAGGTCAGTGACGACGAACGTGCCGACGAGCTGCTCGAGGCCGTCGAGTACTACGCGACACTGCCGGCGAAGGACTACCGCAAGGCGTTCGAGAGCTCCCCGGAGTTCAAGCGCCACCAGGCGACGACGCTCGGCCAGTGCGGCGACGCGCAGCCGGAGGACTCCCCCGGCCAGGAGTCCGAGGCCTGACGTCGGACCGGAGGTCGCTCAGAAGGTGACCGGCAGCTCGTCGACGCCGTAGACGAACGACAGCTGCCGGAACGACAGGTCCGACTCCGGCACCGCGAGGGCGAGGTCGGGGAAGCGACGCAGCAGACGAGGGAACACCGTCCGCAGCTCGATGCGCGCCAGCTCGGCGCCGATGCAGCGGTGGATGCCGTGCCCGAAGGCGAGATGAGCGCTGCGCGGCACGCGGAAGGGGTCGAACTCCTCCGGTTCGTCACCGGCGCCGGCCGGGTCGCGGTTCGCCGCACTGAGCGACGCGAGCAGCACGTCGCCCTTGCGAATCCGCCGACCGAAGAGCGTCATGTCCTCCTTGGCGAAGCGCGGGAACGCGACCTGCACGACGGCGAGGTAGCGCAGCAGCTCCTCCACCACCTTCTCGACGTCCTGCGACGTGCCGTTGCGCACCAGAGCCGCGTGCTTCTCGTCGCGCATCAGCACGATGGTGCCGAGCGCGATCATGCCGGCGGTGGTCTCGAAGCCACCGGTGAACACGCCGTCGGCGAGCCCGGCGAGATCGACGTCGCTGATCGCGTCGCCCTCGGAGCGGATGATCTGGCCGATCAGGCCGGGGCCGGGCTCCAGCCGCTGTCGGGCGACGGCCTCGAAGAGGAACTCCCGCTGCGCCGACACCGCGCCGAAGGCGGCAGCCGCTCCGTTCGTCGCGTCGAAGCGCGCGCTGCCCAGCGCGGCGAAGGCCTCGCGGTCCTCGTAGTCGAGACCGAGCAGGGCACAGATCGTCTGGAAGGGCACCGGGAAGGCGAGGTGCTTCGCCAGGTCGCCGGGTGAGCCGGAGGCCTCGAAGGAGTCGAGCGCGTCGTCGACGATGTTCTCGATGACCGGACCCAGCCGGGAGAGCCGACGCATCGTGAACTCGGGCGTGACGATCTTGCGCAACCGGGTGTGCAGCGGCGGATCGGTGAAGCCCAGCCCGCCGATGTCGTCGGACGTGGCCGGGCCGTCGCCGTGGAACAGGTGCCGGATGTCGTTGGAGTAGGCCCCGCGGTCGGTGAGCACGGTGCGCGTCTCGTCGTACCCCGACACGAGGTAGGCGTTGAAGGAGAACGGCAGGGCCAGCTTGTGCAGGCGCTCCTGGCCGCGGATCTCGGCCAGCCGCGGCAGCGGGTCGGTGCCGTCGCGCTGGAGGGGGACCTTGGTCTCCTCGGGGATGAAGGACATGCGTGAGAGGTCGATGCCCTTGCGCCGGATGCGGCGGACGACGACGCTCCCCAACCAGGAGCTGAGCCGTGCGCGTACGTCCATCACCCCACAGAACCTACTACTGGTGTTGCGCTGGAGGCGGAGCCGGAGGAAGGTGTCCTCCAAACTCTGCTTCGGGGCGCAGTGCTCCGGGGGTGACGACGCGAGGAGCCACATGAGCACCGACACCGCTGGGGTCCAGGAACCGACCGAGCTCCGCCGGGTCATGGGACCCAAGCTGCTGCTGCTCTTCATCGTCGGCGACATCCTGGGTGCGGGCATCTACGCGGTGACCGGACAGATGGCCGGCAAGGTCGGCGGCCTCGTCTGGCTGCCGTTCCTCCTGGCCTTCGTCGTGGCCTCCATGACGGCCCTCTCCTACCTCGAGCTGGTCACGAAGTACCCACAGGCCGCGGGCGCCGCGCTGTACGCGCACAAGGCCTTCGGGATCCACTTCGTGACGTTCCTCATCGCCTTCGCGGTCGTCTGCTCGGGCATCACCAGCGCCTCGACGTCGGCGAAGACACTGGCCGACAACTTCACCGGCGGCCTCGAGGTCAACGGCTGGATCGACGGCACGCCCAGCAGCGGGGTCATCGTCGCGATCGCCATGGGCTTCATGATCCTCCTGGCGATCATCAACCTGCGTGGCGTGGGCGAGAGCGTGAAGTTCAACGTCGTCCTCACCATCGTCGAGCTCGCCGCGCTCTCGATCGTCATCGGCGTGGGCTTCTACGCCATGACCCGCAACGGCGCCGACCTGAGCGAGATCGTGACCTTCCGCGACTACGAGGATCGTGGACTCTTCCTCGCGGTGACCGCCGCCACCTCCATCGCGTTCTTCGCCATGGTCGGCTTCGAGGACGCGGTCAACATGGTCGAGGAGGTCAAGGAGCCGAACAAGATCTTCCCCCGCACCATGCTCACCGGTCTGGGCATCGCCGTCATCCTCTACATGCTGGTCGCCGTCTCGGTCGTGGCGGTGCTCACCGCCCCCGAGCTGAAGAACATCGCCGACTCCGAGGGGCGCGCACTGCTCGAGGTGGTGTCGAAGGGTGCACCCGACTTCCCGATCGACCGGGTGTTCCCGTTCCTGGCCGTGTTCGCCGTGGCCAACACCGCGCTCATCAACATGCTCATGGCGAGCCGGCTCCTCTACGGCATGGCCAAGCAAGGGGTGCTCCCCCGCCAGCTCGGAGCGGTGCTGCCCGGACGACGCACCCCGTGGGTCGCCGTCGGGTTCTCCACGGTCCTGGCGCTGGGCCTGATCTTCTACGTCACCCGCGACGCCGACAGCAACGTGGTCGCCAACCTCTCGAACGTGACCGCGTTCCTGCTCCTGTGCGTGTTCGCGATCGTCAACGTCGCGTGCCTCATCCTGCGGCGCGACACCACCGGCGCCGAGCGGAACCACTTCATGTCGCCAGGGGTCCTGCCCGCCGTGGCCGCCTTCCTGTGCCTCTTCCTCGCCGGACCGTGGGTCGATCGCGACCCCGAGGTCTACAAGATCGCCGGGGCGCTCATGCTCATCGGCGTCGCCCTGTGGGTCGTCACGTACTTCATCAACAAGGCCACCGGCACGGCCGACAGCTCGTTCGAGGACGTCGAGGGCCTGGGTGGCTGACGGCTCCACCACCCTCGTCGTCGCCGGCTGGCTCCGTGTCGACGCCGCCCACCGCGACGCGTACGTGGACGCGTGCCGTCACGCCGTCGAGCTCGCCCGGCGTGCACCCGGGTGCGTGGCCTTCGCCGTCGCGGCCGACAGCGTCGACCCCGGTCTCGTCGTGGTGCACGAGCAGTGGACCGACGAGTCCTCGCTGATGGCGTTCCGCGCGCTCCCCGACGACGGCGGGACCGCCCTCCCCGACGTGCAGGACGCCCACGTGCGGCGCTACCACGTGAGCGGGGAGGGCCCGGCCTAGCCGGACCCTCCCCGCGACGTGCTGCGTGCCGCTACTGGTCGCCGCGCCGGGCGTCCTTCTCCGGCGTCTCGTCGACGTCGGGCGTGGCCTGCTCGTGCGCCTCGTGGCCGTCGGCCTTGGGAGCCGCGTGGTCCTTGACGCGCTCCGGGTACTTGTTGGCGTACCAGAGGCTGGCCACCGCGGTGGTGCCGAGGATGACGATGATCGCACCGAGGCTCGCGAGCGTCGGGATCTCCGGGACGGGGACGTGCTCGCCGCCGTTGATGAAGGGCAGCTCGTTCTCGTGCAGGGCGTGCAGCAGCAGCTTCACGCCGATGAAGGCCAGCAGCACCGACAGGCCCTGCGACAGGAACACGAGACGCTTGAGCAGGTCGCCCAGCAGGAAGTAGAGCTGGCGCAGGCCCATCAGGGCGAAGACGTTGGCCGTGAACACGAGGTACGGCTCACGGGTCAGGCCGTAGATCGCCGGGATCGAGTCCAGCGCGAACAGCAGGTCCGTGGTGCCGAGGGCGATGATCACGAGGGCCATCGGCGTGAGGGCGCGCCGGCCGTTCTCCTTCACGACCAGCTTGAGGCCGTCCCAGCGGTCCGTCAGGTTGAAGCGGCGGCGGGCCAGCCGGACGACGGCGTTCTCGGCGTCGTCGTCGTGGTCGGTGTCGCGGATCAGCTGGATGGCCGTGTAGATGAGGAACGCGCCGAACAGGTAGAAGACCCACGAGAAGTTGTTGATCGCCACGGCACCGACGGCGATGAAGATCGCCCGGAAGACCAGGGCGATGATGATGCCCACCATCAGCGCTTCCTGCTGGTACTTCCGCGGCACGTTGAAGCTCGCCATGATGATGATGAAGATGAACAGGTTGTCGATCGACAGGCTGTACTCGGTCAACCAGCCCGCGAAGAACTCCACGCCGTACTGGGACCCGTGGTACGTGAACGTCCAGATGCCGAAGGCGACCGCCAGGCCGACGTAGATGCTCAGGTAGGTGGCGCACTCCTTCATCGACGGCTCGTGCGGCTTGCGCGCCACGACGAACACGTCGAAGAGGATGATGGCGATGGTCACACCGACGGTGATGGACCACTCCATGGTCGAGACGTTCACTCAGGTTCCTCCGGTCGACAGACGTGTACCGGAGGTCTCTTCCACCCCGGGAACGGTCCCCCGGAGCCCACAGCACCGGACGGTCGGAAGACCACCGTGATGACGACACTGCAGCGAAGGAATACTCCCCTCCGCCGGACATTCTTGCAGGAGCGCGCGACGGGGCGCACGTCGAGGCGGTGTGACGTGGTGCGGTCCTGTCAGCTCACGCTCGTGCAGGTCGCGTCGCCGAACCCGGAGTAGTCCGACCGGCTCCCCCGTTGCACGGCGGCCCCCCACTGGCTCAGCGCGGTCGGGACACCGGCTGTGGCGTCATCGATGGCCCCGGTGAACGCCACGTAGGTCGCCCACGGGTCCTCACCGTCCGCGGACGTCGCTCGCAGCACCTCGCCGGCTGCGTGGTCGGGCGTGCCACCACCGCCGGCGGCCATGGTGCCCGCGATGCGGTCGACCAGGGCGGGCTGGGCCTGATCCATCCATGCCTTCACGTCGTCGGCCTCCGCGAGACCCTTCAGCCGCAGGACGTCACGCGCGAAGCGTCGGCCGTCGCCGTCGGTGTTGAACCAGTCGGCAGCGACGACGAGGGCGTCGGACCGGATGGTCGCGAGGTCCTCGGCGTCGAGGCCGAGCACGAGGTTGACCGAGCCCGAGACCTCGGCCGGGCGGCCGGCGAAGGACTGGTTGTACGTCGAGGCGACGGCCGAGCTCACGTCGCGCACGCGAATGGCGGCCTCAATGCCGCGGGCCCGCCCGTCGGCTCCGAACACCTCGCCGAAGCGGAGCCGTCCCTGGCGGGAGTCGGTCGAGCGGGTGAGGGTGACTGCGCCGTCACCGTCCTCGCGAACCGTCCGCTCGACCCCCGCGGCGAAGAACGAGGGTGGGACGTCGAGGCGGCCGGAGTCGAGCGTCCGTGCGCGCGCGGTGGCGGGCGCACCACCGGTGACCAGCGACGTCGCGCGCACGGCCTTCGACGCCTCGGCCGGCAGCTCGCCGTCGAGCAGCGCCGCGTACGCCTCCCGCCCGGGGTCGCCGGAGAGGTCGAGGACGACCTGGCGCAGGGCGAACGTGGGCAGGTCCTCGTCGGGCGCGACCTCGGCGTGCGCATCGGTGACAGCAGGCCACAGCACGGTGGTCCGCTCGACGGCGGCCGCGGTCCCGATCGTCACGACGACGTCGTCGGAGCCGATCGGCGTGATCGCTGCGGCCACCTCGTCGCCCCCGCCGCCCGGCAGGTCCTCGGCGAGCCCGCGCAGGGCCGCCTCGTCGCCGGCCGCCTCGAACGCGTCGGCCTCGAGGACCAGCGAGCCGCCCGGCGGGATCTGCGCCGGGTCCTCGGCCCCCGGCAGGCCGGAGGACGGCGGGTCGTCGTCCACGTAGCCGGCCGGCACGACCAGTCGAAGGTTCTTCGTGAGTCCCGCCGTGCCGTCGACCAGGTCGTAGCTCAGGGAGGTCCAGGCCACGCCGCGGGAGTCCTTGGCGGCGGCACCGACGTCCACCGACGTGGCCTCGCCCGAGTCGTCGGGCGTGCTCCGGTCCCATCGCCAGCGACCGTCCACCCGCTGCGGCCAGCCGGAGAAGAGGTCGTCCCCGGCGGTCGGGAACGCCTGGACGACCGCCGCCTCGAGCGGTGTGCTCAGGCCGATCTCCTGCGGGTCGACCCGCAGGCAGACGGGCGAGCGTTCCTTCGTCTCGACGACCGGCTCGGCTGCGGCGGACACCGACGACCGCTCCCCGACCGTGCCCGTCCCCACCAGGGTCGCGCCGACCAGACCCCCCAGGACGATGCCGCCGGCGATCATGCGGCTCACGGACTCGAACGTCAGCGCGTCGAGCTCGTCACGCCACCTCATGGGCACATCCTGCCCCCTGCCACCGCGGCGCGCGCGGGGACCCGAGAAAGACGTTCAGGACCGGTCGCCCAGCTCGACCGCGACACGGCGTCGGAACTCGTCGGCGTCGACCGTGTTCCCGGGGTCCCACTTGCCGGCGGTGCTGGTCTCGGAGTGGTAGCGCACGTGGTCGGCGCCGGTGCCGAACCGGGCCACGATCACCGCCGCGGCGCGCACCGCCACCTCACCCTGCCGCGCCGTGGGTCGCTGGCCGTACGGCTCCTGGGGCGCGTAGTCGATCTCGATGCCGACGTAGGACGCGTTGCCGTCCCCGGCGGGCATGGGGCCGCTGGAGCGCGCCTCGCCCGCGTGGTTGGCCCGCCCTGCTGCGATCACGTGGCACACGGCGTCGCGGTCGATGAGCAGGTGGCACAGGGGGCCGCGCAGTCCGGTCCTGCCGTCGACCACGGTGTCCAGCGCGGGGTGCGGGTCGGCGGTGGTGGCACGGAACGCCGTGTGGTGCACGAGCACGCCCGACGGGTCGAACGCCCACGGGCGGCCGCGGTCCGCCCAGCCCTCGGTGGCCTCGACCTGCAGCCCGGCGTCACGCAGTGCGGTGGGCAGCCACGTGAGCTGGACCTTGCGGCGGCCGGGGATCGGCAGGTCGCGGACGTAGGGCATGCGGTCCAGGAGGGCGAGACCCCCGATGGTGGCGGTCGCCGCCAGCGCGCCACCGAGCAGCACCCGCCGACTGGTGCCCCCCGAGCCGGGCTCGAGCCGGGGCCGGGGCGTGTCGTCCGTCTGCTGCATGGCGGCTCCCTGGGCTCGTGTCCCTCGCCCGGGACCATCCGACGCCTCGACGCTACGGGGCTGCGGCAACACCTGCAGAACGACCCGCCGCGCCGTGCTGCTCGACGTCGAGGGTGAAGGTGATCGACGTCGCGTCCAGCCACCGGTGCCACGACGGGTGGGCGAAGGCGTCGGGCGGGGCGGTCTGCGGCTCGATGCAGACGGCGTGCTCGGGTCGGGTGTAGACGACCCACCACGGTGCGTCGCTGCTGAGCCGCAGGGTGAGCGTGTCGCCCCAGCGGATCGACGGCGGCCGCTGCAGCGCGAAGCAGTCGTCCCACGGCTCGGCCACCGGCTCGACGAACCGGCCCGTGGGGAGCATCGCGTCGCCGCGTTCGACCATGCGCTCGGGAGCGACGTCGTGGACCGCCTCGGAGCCGTCGGCGAGCCTGCGGCGGAACCAGGGGTGGAACCCGAGCGAGGCCCCGGGGCCTGCGCCGTCCCACCCGAGGGTGCAGGTGAGTCGCGAGGCGGTGAGGGCGTAGCGGAGGGTCGCCGTGCCCGCGGCCGGCCACGGATCACCGAGCTCGGCCTCGAAGGCGAGGTCGTCGACCTGCGTCCAGACGGCGTCGCGTCCGAGACCGTGCAGCGCGTTGCCGTCGTCGGCCGTCGGCAACCGGTGCCGGACGCCCCCGTGCTCCACGACGCCGTGGCCGATCCGGCCCGCCCACGGGACCATGGGATAGCTGCCCCGGGTGATGGTGTCGGGCACTCCGGGCACCGGCTGCGTCGCGATGAGCTCCAGCCCGGCCACCGTGAACGAGACGAGCCGCGCCCCGTGGTCGGGATCGATCTCGACCGCGAGCGGCCCCTCGACGGCCCGCACCGTCACGCGTGCGCCTCGAGCATGCCGCGCAGCTCCTTCTTGAGCTCGCCGATCTCGTCGCGCAGACGGGCCGCGACCTCGAACTGCAGGTCGGCCGCGGCGGCGTGCATCTGCTCGCTGAGCTGCTCGATGAGGGCGGCGAGGTCGGCCGACGGCAGGTCCGCCAGCCCGGCGGTGTGCTGTCCGAGCGGCACGGGCGCACCGCGTCGCTTGTGGTCACCCGTGGCCGCGAGCAGGGTGGCGGTGTCCGCGTCCTCGCGCGCGAGCATGTCGGTGATGTCGCCGATCTTCTTGCGCAGCGGCTGCGGATCGACCCCGCGCTCGAGGTTGTAGGCGACCTGCTTCTCACGACGTCGGTTGGTCTCGTCGATCGCCAGCGCCATGGAGTCCGTGATCCGGTCGGCGTACATGATGACCTGGCCGGAGACGTTGCGCGCGGCTCGACCGATCGTCTGGATCAGGGACCGCCCCGACCGCAGGAAGCCCTCCTTGTCCGCGTCGAGGATGGCCACCAGGCTCACCTCGGGCAGGTCGAGTCCCTCGCGCAGGAGGTTGATCCCCACCAGCACGTCGTACTCCCCCATGCGCAGCTCGCGGAGCAGCTCGACGCGACGCAGCGTGTCGACCTCGCTGTGCAGGTAGCGGGTGCGGATGCCGGCCTCGAGGAGGTAGTCGGTGAGGTCCTCGGACATCTTCTTGGTGAGCGTGGTGACGAGGACGCGCTCGTTCTTCTCGACCCGGTCGCGGATCTGCGCGATGAGGTCGTCGATCTGGCCCCGGGTCGGCTTGACGATCACCTCGGGATCCACCAGGCCCGTGGGACGGATGATCTGCTCGACGACCTCGCCGCCGGTCTTCTCCATCTCGTAGGTGCCGGGCGTGGCCGAGAGGTAGACGGTCTGCCCGATGCGCTCCAGGAACTCGCCCCACGTGAGGGGCCGGTTGTCCATGGCACTGGGCAGGCGGAACCCGTGCTCGACGAGCGTGCGCTTGCGCGACATGTCGCCCTCGTACATCGCGCCGATCTGCGGCACGGTCACGTGGGACTCGTCCAGGACCAGGAGGAAGTCCTCGGGGAAGTAGTCGAGCAGGCAGTTCGGCGCCGTACCCGGAGCACGCCCGTCCATGTGGCGCGAGTAGTTCTCGATGCCGGCACACGTACCGACCTGCTGCATCATCTCGATGTCGTAGGTGGTGCGCATGCGCAGCCGCTGCGCCTCCAGCAGGCTGCCCTGGCCCTCGAGCTCGGCCAGCCGCTCGGCCAGCTCGACCTCGATGCTCTCGATCGCCCGCGTCATGACGTCGGGGCCCACGGTGTAGTGCGTCGCGGCCCCGACGTAGAGCTCGGTGTCCTCGCTGAGGACCTCGCCCGTGAGCGGGTGCAGCGTCATGAGCCGCTCGATCTCGTCGCCGAAGAACTCGATGCGGACCGCCATCTCCTGGTAGACGGGGAAGATCTCGAGGGTGTCGCCCTTGACCCGGAACGTGCCGCGCGTGGGTGCGACGTCGTTGCGCACGTACTGCGCCTGGACCAAGGATCGGAGCAGCTCCTCGCGCGGCTTCTCCTCGCCGACCTTGAAGCCGATCATGCGCTCGGTGTACTCCTGCGCCGAGCCGAGGCCGTAGATGCAGGACACCGTGGCGACCACGATGACGTCGCGTCGGGTGAGCAGCGACCAGGTCGCGGAGTGGCGCAGGCGCTCGACCTCCTCGTTGATCGAGGAGTCCTTCTCGATGTAGGTGTCGGTCTGCGGGACGTAGGCCTCGGGCTGGTAGTAGTCGTAGTAGGAGACGAAGTACTCGACGGCGTTGTGGGGCAGCAGCTCGCGCAGCTCGGTGGCGAACTGGGCGGCGAGCGTCTTGTTGGGGAGCATCACGAGCACCGGACGCTGCAGACGCTCGGTGAGCCATGCGGTGGTGGCGGTCTTGCCGGTGCCGGTGGCGCCCATGAGCACGACGTCCTGCGTGCCCGACTCGATGCGCTCCTGCAGGGCCTGGATCGCGGCCGGCTGGTCGCCGGCGGGCTCGTACTCGGACACGACGGAGAACGGCGCGACCTGACGGCGCAGCGCGGACTTGGGCCTCATGACCTCCACCGTACGACCCGCCACCGACACCGGCGTCGCTCCTGCCGCGGGGCCGTGATCGGCCACACCTAGGATGCATGCATGTCTGCAGCGGAGACGAGCACGGGCGAGACCCACGACGAGGGTGGGACGACCGCCGCCCCCACGGTGGGTGCCCCGCGCGGGCCCCGGTCCCGCACCGAGCAGCGACGTGCCGCGCGCTCGGCGGAGATCGTCGCCGCCACCCGGGCACTCTTCGACGAGCGCGGCGTGCGCGAGGCGCAGATCGAGGACATCGCCAAGGCCGTCGGCATCAACCGGGCGATCATCTACCGGCACTTCTCCAGCAAGGAGGAGCTGTTCGCGGTGACCCTCCTGGGCTACCTGACCGAGCTCGACGAGGCCCTGACGCCGGGTGACGACCCCGACCGCACGGGCCCCCAGCGCCTCGACGCACTCGTGCGGGCGTTCTTCGGCTACGGACTCGAGCACCCGGCCTTCGTCGACTGTGCGCAGACGCTGCTGCGTCGGCGCGGCGTCGAGCTGATGGAAGAGGTCAGCGAGGACGTGATGATCCGGCTCGGCACCGCCATGAGCGCCTGCCTCGGCCACGTGGTGCGGGTCCTCGAGACCGGGGACGCCGAGGGCGAGTTCGCCGTGGCCGACCCGAACCTCCTCGCCAACATCCTCTACACGCAGGGCCTCGGTGCCCTGAACCTGGCGCACCTGCAGATCTCCGTCCGCGAGCACATCTCCGGGCTCCCCGTCGTGGACCCGGTCGTGACCGACGACCTCCTCGACCACCTGCTGCGCGGAGCCCTCGCGATGGCGCGAGGCCGCTGACCTGCCTCGTCCCCGCAGGACGCCCGCCCGACGCGAAGGACCCCCACGACAGGACCCCCACGGCTGGGCCGTGGGGGTCCTGTCGTCGGTGCCGCAGGGGTCAGGCGCCCTCGAGGATGGCGACGACGCCCTGGCCACCGGCCGCACAGATCGAGATGAGGCCGCGGCTACCCGGGCCCTTCTCGTGCAGGAGCTTGGCCAGGTTGGCGACGATCCGCGCACCGGTGGCCGCGAAGGGGTGCGCTGCGGCGAGCGAGGATCCCTTCACGTTCAGCCTGCTGCGGTCGATCGAGCCGAGCGGGACGTCCAGGCCCAGACGCTCCTTGCAGAAGTCGGGGTCCTCCCACGCGGCGAGGGTCGAGAGCACCTGGCCGGCGAAGGCCTCGTGGATCTCGTAGTAGTCGAAGTCCTGCAGGGTGAGCCCGTTGCGTGCGAGCATGCGCGGCACGGCGTACGCCGGGGCCATGAGCAGGCCCTCGGCACCGCTCACGTAGTCGACGGCCGCCGTCTCGTAGTCCACGAAGTACGCACGGGGCGTCCAGCCGCGGCGCTGCGCCTCCTCCTCCGAGGCGAGCAGTGCCACGGAGGCACCGTCGGACAGCGGGGTGGAGTTGCCGGCGGTCATGGTCGCCTCGTCGCCGAGCTGCTTGCCGAAGACCGGCTTGAGCTTGGCGAGCTTCTCGACCGTCGAGTCCGGGCGCAGGTGGTTGTCCTTGGTGACGCCGTTGAACGGCGTGACCAGGTCGTCCTGCCAGCCGGCGTCCCACGAGGCGGCGAGGTTCTGGTGCGAGGCCGCCGCGAGCTCGTCCTGCGCCTCGCGGGTGATGCCCCAGGCGTGGGTCGTGATGGCCTGGTGGTCACCCATCGACAGCCCGGTGCGGGGCTCGGCGTTGCGGGGCTGGTCGGGGGCGAGGTAGCCGGGACGGATCTTCGCGATGGCGGCGAGACGGCCCTTGTTGTCCTTGGCGTTGTTGGCCTCGATAAGGATCTTGCGCAGCTTGTCCCCCACGGCCAGCGGGGCGTCGGACGTGGTGTCCGTGCCGCCGGCGATGCCGGACTCGATCTTGCCGAGCGAGATCTTCGCGGCGACCTGGAACGCGGCCTGCAGACCGGTGCCGCACGCCTGCTGGATGTCCTCGGCGGGCGTCTCGGGCGAGAGCTTGGACCCGAGGACCGTCTCGCGCGCCAGGTTGAAGTCGCGGCTGTGCTTGAGCACGGCGCCGGCGACGACCTCGCCGACCTTCTCGCCCTCGAGGTCGTAGCGCTCGACGAGACCGTCGAGGGCGGCCGTGAGCATGTCCTGGTTGGAGACGTTCTGGTAGACCGTGTTCGACCGGGCGAACGGGATCCGGTTGCCGCCGACGACGACGACCTTGCGGACGGTCTGCTCGCTGCCGGAGGCGCCGGCCGCAGCCGTGCTCGTCGCGGCCTTCGTGCCGGCGGCCTTGGTCGCAGCGTTCTTGGCAGCGGGGGCCTTCTTGGCCGGTGACTTCTTCGCGGCCGTCTTCTTCGCGGGGGTGTTCTCCGCCATGGCGCGTGCTCCTTGCGCTTCGGGGTGGGCGAGGTGGTGGTGCGGGTCGTGCGACACCGGGCAGGTGCGTGCGGGACGATGGTGCCACGCGGCAGGGTGAGCCGGCAGCCCGCGAGGGTCCCGGCCAGGGCCGAGACCGTGCGGTGTGCGCCTCACCACGCCCGGTGGACGCGGTTGTCACTCCAAGTTACAGTTCACGTGCGATTCCAGATACCGATGGTATGCGAGAGATAGGACACACACCCTGATGAGCGATCGTTACCAGGACCTGGCCCACAACCCGATCGGCAAGTTCCTCGTGAAGAACCTGGGACTGCCGAACCCTCCGTACCTGGAGCGCTACGAGGGTGGCCCGTTGGTCGACGGCACCGTCCTCACCGGCACCGCGAAGGCCGGGACGGTCTCCAAGGCGATCACCGCGGCGCTCAAGGCCGACAAGATCGAGGCCACGGGCGTGCCCGCCCAGGGCAAGCGCTACAAGGGCCTCGTGTTCGACGCGACGGGCATCTCCGACGCCGCCGGGCTGGTGGCGCTCCAGGAGTTCTTCACCCCGGTGCTCCGTCAGCTGCAGGGCTGTGGCCGGGTCGTCGTCGTCGGCTCCGTCCCCGAGGACGCCGCCACCGAGGGTGCGCGGGTCGCCCAGCGCGCCCTCGAGGGCTTCACCCGCTCGCTCGCCAAGGAGGTCGGGGCCGGCAGCACCGCGAACCTCGTCTACCTCGCGAAGGGCGCCGAGAAGTCCGTCGCCTCGACGCTCGGCTTCCTCCTCTCCGCCAAGTCCGCCTACGTGTCGGGCCAGGTCGTCCGCATCGGCTCCACCGGCATCACGAAGGTGACCGAGCCGACGGACCTCCAGAAGCCGCTCGCCGGCAAGGTCGCGCTCGTCACGGGCGCCTCGCGCGGCCTCGGCGAGGCCGACATGCGCACCCTCGCCCGCGACGGGGCCACCGTCATCGGCCTCGACGTCCCGCCGCTCGAGGGCGACCTCAAGGCCCTCGCCGAGGAGCTGGGCGGCGGCTACATCGTGGGTGACATCACCTCGCCCGACGCCCCGGCGACGATCGCCGCCTACGTCAAGGAGAACTACGGCGCGGTCGACGTCGTGGTGCACAACGCCGGCATCACGCGCGACAAGCGCCTGCGGAACATGAAGGCCGAGAACTGGCAGCTGGTGGTCGACATCTCGGTGGGCGCGCCCCAGCGGATCACCGACGAGCTGCTGGCCCAGGGCCTCGTCAACACCGGCGGCACGATCATCGGCATCGCATCGATCGCGGGCATCGCGGGCAACAACGGCCAGACGAACTACGCGTCGGCCAAGGCCGGCGTGATCGGCTGGATCCAGTCGCTCGCCGAGCGGGTCGCCGCCGACGGCATCACGGCCAACGTCGTCGCCCCGGGCTTCATGGAGACCGAGATGGTCAAGACCATCCCGCTCGGCATCCGCGAGGCCGGGCGCCGCATGAACTCGATGTCCCAGGGCGGGCTGCCGGTCGACGTGGCCGAGGCGATCGCCTGGTTCGCCAACCCGGGTTCGGGTGCCGTGAGCGGGAACGTCCTCGGCGTGAACGGCCAGATGCTGCTGGGGGCCTCGTGACCACCAGGCGCTTCGAGGACGCACCGTCCACGCTGCCTCTCATGCTGAAGGCCGCCCTGCCGGCCCTGCCCGTCGTGGGCTCGCTGCCCGGGGTCAAGCACGCGTCGGGCGCGGTGCCCGACCTCGTGCTGGAGCGCTCCGGCGTCGGCACGGACCCGGCGCACCTCGAGCGCTACCTCGACGTGTGCGGCTTCCCGCACGTCGAGCACCTGCCCGCCACGTACCCGCACATGGCGGCGTTCGGCCTGCACATGGCACTCATGACGGACACCGCGTTCCCCTTCGCCCCCATGGGCCTGGTGCACCTGCGGAACCGCATCACGCAGCACCGTCCCATCGGCGCCGACGAGGTGTTCGACGTGTCCGTGCGGGCCGCCGACCTGCGACCGCACCCGAAGGGACGACTCGTCGACCTCCTCACGGCCGTCACGATCGACGGCGAGCTCGTGTGGGACGAGGTCACGACGCTCTTCTCGCGTGGTCGTGGCGGAGCACCGGAGACGTCGCCCGCGCCCCTGGAGGCCGTGGAGGCACCCCGGGGCGTCGTGCACTGGCGGCTCGCGGGTGACCTGGGCCGGCGCTACGGCGCGGTGTCCGGCGACCGCAACCCCATCCACCTGTACCCCGTCACCGCGAAGGCGTTCGGCTTCCCGAGCAACATCGCGCACGGCATGTGGACGAAGGCCCGCAGCCTGGCGGCCCTGCAGAACCGGCTCCCCGACGCGTTCAGCGTCGACGTGGAGTTCAAGAAGCCGGTGCTCCTGCCCACGACCGTGGTGTTCGGGTCGACGACCGGCGACGACGGCACCGACTTCGGGGTCCGTGCGCAGAAGAAGGACTCGACGCACCTGGTCGGACGCATCACCCCGTCCTGAGCGACGGACCGGCAGTGACGTGACGGGCGTCTCCTCGTTGGACCTCCTGGACCCCAGGAGGAGCCCGTCATGACCCGTCGCACCACACGTCGTCCCCTCGCCGTCGTCGCGGCCGCCCTGGCCGCGACGACGGCGCTCGCGCTCTCGAGCGTCCCTGCCTCCGCGGCGGCACCCTCGCCCGCCTCCGGTGCACCTGCCTGGTCGGTGGCCGCGGCAGCGGGACCCGCGCAGGCCACGGGTGCGTGGTCGCCACGTCCCGAGCAGTACCCGACGACGACCACCGAGCGTGACCTGGCGATCCCGATGTCCGACGGGACCGTCCTGAGGGGCAACCTCATGCGGCCGGTCGACGCAGCCGGACGCGTCGAGACCCGTCGGCTGCCGGTGGTCGTCACCATCACCGCGTACAACAAGAACGTGCAGGACCAGGCCGGCGGGCTGGGGGGCGGCGACGGCTCCTACCTGGTCAAGCGCGGGTACCTGCAGCTGACCGTCGACGCCCGCGGGACGGGCAGCTCGGCCGGGACCTGGTGCGCCTTCTGCTCGCGGGAGGGCAAGGACTTCGGCGAGGTCATGACCTGGGCCGCGAAGCAGTCCTGGTCGAACGGCAGCACCGCCATGCGAGGGCCCTCCTACATGGGCATCGCGCAGATGTTCGCGGCCGCCGACCGACCGGCCGGCCTCAAGGCGATCTTCCCGCAGGTCCCGGGCGCCGACGTGTACCGCGACGTGGTCGCCTCAGGCGGCGCGCTCGACGTCGGGTTCATCCCGCTGTGGATCGGTCTCGTCAACGGCACCGCGATCATCCCGCCCTACCTCTCCGCCACCGACCCGGCCGGAGGCCTCGGGACCCTCGTCACCCACCTGCTCGGCAACGGCGCCTTCAGCCTCGACCTCCTCGTCAGTGCCCTCGGCGGCGGTGAGCCCGCCTACGACGGCGCGTTCTACACGCAGCGCTCCCCCATCGAGGTGGTCTCGAGGATCACCACGCCCACGTTCCTGGTGGCCGGTGAGTACGACCTCTTCCAGCGTGGGACTCCCCTGCTCTACGAGAACCTCCAGCGTCGAGGCGTGCCCACCAAGATGATCGTCGGCCCGTGGGACCACCTCCAGGCCTCCGGCGGCCAGGGCCTCGAGTCGGCCGGCTACGGCAGCCTCGGCGAGCTCCAGCTCCGGTGGTTCGACCACTACGTCAAGAAGTTGCCGAACCAGCGACTCTCCGACATCGCCGGGCTCAGCTACTTCGAGCAGGGCAGCGGACGCTGGGTCCGCGGCACGGAGTGGATGCCGTCGAGCCTCACGCCGCGCACGTTCCGCCTCAGCGGGACCGCCCGGACCGCCGGGTCGGCCGGAGGCCTGACCACGGGGACGCCGACCGCCGGCCGGACGACCGTGCCCGCCATCCCCGTCCAGGGGCTGTGCAGCCGGTCCACCAACCAGTGGACGGCCGGCGTCGTCGGACTGGTGATGCCCGACCTGCCCTGCTTCACGAACAACCAGTTCAACGACACCCTCGGGCCGGTCTTCGAGACCGCACCGCTGACCTCCGACGTCGTCGTGCACGGCCCGCTCAACGCCCGGCTGTACACGTCGACGCCGACGGGCGACGGGATGCTCTCGGTCACGATCTCCGACGTGGCGCCCGACGGGACCGTCTCACGGCTGACCGGCGGCTGGCAGGTCGTGTCCCACCGGGCCCTCGACACGACGCGTTCCCGCTACGTCCGCGGCACCCTGGTCCAGCCTCACCACCCGTTCACGAAGCAGGCCCAGGCGCCCCTGGCCGCCGGCACCGTCGCCCCGGTCGACGTGGAGGTGTTCCCCACGCGCGCCCGACTGGCCAAGGGGCACCGCCTGCGGGTCTCGGTGCAGGGGTTCGACGTGCCGCACCTGCTGCCGACATTGGGCTCCCTGCTGCCCTCGCTGGCCCCGATGACCGTCCACACGGGCCCGCAGCACCCGTCGGCGCTGACCTTCGGGACCCCCTGAGCGGCGGTCCGCTCAAGAGCGACGGCGACGGATCAGGCCCTCCTGGGCCACGGTGGCCACCAGCGTGCCGTCCTCGGTGAACACGCGGGCCGTGCTGAGCCCGCGCGCGCCGGAGGCGGACGGCGACGTCTGGTCGTACAGCAGCCACTGGTCGGCACGGATGGGCCGGTGGAACCAGATGGTGTGGTCGAGCGAGGCCGGGACGACCTCCGGGGATCCGATGAACTGTCCATGCGGGATCAGCGCGACGCCGAGGAGGCTGAAGTCGCTGATGTAGACGAAGGCCGCCGTGTTGACGATGCGCGAGTCCGGGAGCGTGCCGTCGGCGCGGAACCAGAGTCGTTGGACCGCGGGGACGCTCTGCCGGGTCGGGTCGTCCTCCGGTCGGTTGTCGCCGATGTAGCGCAGGTCGAAGGACGACCACTCCCGCTTCCAGGTGTCGACCTCGTCCGGACGGACGGCACGGATCACCTCGAGCAGCGGTGTGGAGTCCGCCGGCGCGGGGACCGTGGGCATGACGTCCTGGTGGTCCCAGCCCTCCTCGGCCTTCTGGAACGAGGCGGTCATGTAGAAGATGGTCTCGCCGTGCTGGCGTGCGGCCACCCGGCGCGTGGTGAAGGAGCCTCCGTCGCGGACGTTCTCGACGTCGTACACGATCGGGATCGACGGGTCGCCGCCGAGCAGGAAGTAGGCGTGCAGGGAGTGGATGTAGCGGTCCTCGGGGACCGTCAGCTGCGCGGCCGTGACCGCCTGCGCGGCCACCTGACCACCGAAGACGCGGGTGAGGCTCGATCCTTCCGGCTGCCCGCCCCGATAGAGGCCGACCTCCAGGGGTTCGAGGTCCAGGAGGGTCACGAGCTGGTCCAGTGAGGCGGGCACGCCGAGATCGTATCGACTCGAGGCCTCACCGACGCCACGACCCGACGCGACGGCCTCGCCGCAGCGGCGACCCGGCGTCCAGGCACATCACCTAGAGTTCACACAGATGTCCGTCGCTCCCGCTCCCGCGCGCCACCCCGTCCCGCAGCTCGTCCGCACCCTGGACCTCGTCGCGAAGGCTGCCCTCGTGCTGCTCCTGGCGCTGGCCATGTCCGCGCCGGACCTCGGCAACATGGCCGACAAGGCGGCCGGACTTCGAGCCGTCGCCTACCCGCTGCTCTCGTTCACCGTCCCGGTGGTCTGGTGGATCTTCTGGCGCGAGCGTCGTCCGTTCCCCTGGGCGGCCGACCTCATGGTCACCATCACCTGCTTCACCGACGTCCTCGGCAACCGGCTCGACCTCTACGACCGCATCGTCTGGTTCGACGACTGGATGCACTTCATGAACACCGGCCTCCTCGCGGCTGCGTTCATCCTGCTCACGCTGCCCCGCACGGCCACCTTCGGCGCCACCTTCGAGCGGTCGCTCGCCTTCGGGGTGCCGGCTGCGGTGTTCTGGGAGATCGCGGAGTACTTCGCCTTCATCAGTCGGTCCAGCGAGCGCCGGAGCGCCTACGGGGACACGCTCGCGGACCTCGCGCTGGGCTCCTTCGGCTGCGTCGTCGCCGCGATCGTCGTCCACGGACTCCGGGGGCGCGGTCGGCGCTCGGGGCCCACCGGCCTCCTGAGCACGCATCCCGTGCCGGCCGCCGACGCAGGCGGCACCTGAGCCGGAGCCGGAGCCGGGCCGACCCTCGTGGTCGGGCTATCCCTCGTCGTTCTTGCGCTGCCGCGCCAGGAACTGCTCGAACTGGTCGGCCAGCTCCTCGCCGCTCGGGATCGAGTCGTCGTCGGCGAGCAGCGACTGGGCCGCTCCACGGGTGAAGGCGTCGTACTGCTCCTCCAGCCCCGAGAGCACCTCGGCGCCGCCCTGCTCGGCGATCTGCCGCTCGATGTCGGCCACCGTGGCGCCCTGCACCGCGCGGATCGGGTCGAGGTCGAGGTCGAGCCCGGTGCGGTCGACGACCGCCTCGAGCAGCGCCAGCGCGGCCGGCGGGTAGTCGACCTGGGTGAGGTAGTGCGGGACGTGGACCACGTAGCCGGCGCTGTCGATGTCGCGCTGCGTCAGCCGGTACTCCAGGAGCGACTGGGCGGACGACGGCACGCGCACCTCGGCCTGCCACAGGTTCTTGCGGTCGACGAGCTCCGGTCGCGAGCCGTGGGCCGTGATCATGGGCGGCCGCGTGTGCGGGACGCCCATCGGCACGGCACCCAGGCCCAGGGTCAGGCTGACGTCGAGGTCCTCGACGACCTCCTGCACGCCGTCGACGAAGGACTCCCAGCGGAAGTCCGGCTCGGGACCGGCGAGCACCAGGTACGGCGTGCCGGAGCGGTCGTGCTCGCGCACGATGTCGAGGCGCGGCTCGTCGTAGTCGACGTAGTGGTCCTGCCGGAACGTGATCATGGGCCGACGGGCACGGTAGTCGTAGAGCTCGTCGACGTCGAAGCTGCGCACCACCTCGCCCCGCCCGCTCACGAGGTGCTCGGCCGCGATCCGCGAGGCCCCACCCGCCGTCAGGAAGCCGTCGAGGGCATGGATGAGGACCGGTCCGTCGCCACGCGGCGTCGGGTCCTGGGATTCGGGGTCACGTCGAGAGGGCCACTTCATGGTCAAGGCCTCACGGCTCGAGATTGTTCCCGACGACCCGCTGCCAGGCGGCACGGGTGTCGGCGGCCACGGCATCGGGCGTGAGGCCGAGGCGCTCGAGGATCACCGGGCGCTTGGCGTGGTCGAGGAACTCCTGCGCGACACCGTGCACACGGACCGGCACGTCGCTCTCGACGTCGCGCAGCGCCTGCGTGAACGCGGCACCCACACCGCCGATGCGACCGTTGTCCTCGATGGTGACCACGAGGCGGTGGGACGCCGCGAGCGCGACGACGGCCGGGTCGAACGGCTTGACCCAGCGGGGGTCGACGACCGTGACGCCGAGTCCTTCGGCGGACAGCCTCTCGGCGGCTCCGAGGCCCACGGGCACCATGGATCCCGCAGCGAGGACGAGCACGTCGTCGGACTCCCCGCGCGCGAGGACGTCGGCGGTGCCGACCGTGTCGATCGCGTCGACGTCGGCGGGCACGGCGCCCTTGGCGAAGCGGACCACCGTGGGGGCGTCGTCGACGGCCACGGCCTCGCGCAGCAGCTCGCGCAGCCGCGTGCCGTCGCGGGGCGCGGCGAGCCGCAGGCCCGGGACGATCTGCAGCATCGACATGTCCCACATGCCGTTGTGGCTGGCGCCGTCGTCACCGGTGACCCCGGCCCGGTCGAGCACGAAGGTCACGCCGCAGCGGTGCAGGGCGACGTCGAGGAGCACCTGGTCGAACGCGCGGTTGAGGAACGTGGCGTAGACGGCCACCACCGGGTGGAGGCCCGCCATGGCCATGCCGGCCGCGCTGGTGGCGGCGTGCTGCTCGGCGATGCCGACGTCGAACACCCGGTCGGGGAACTTGTCGGCGAAGGCGTCGAGGCCGACGGGGTAGAGCATGGCCGCCGTGATGCCGACGACGTCGGGGCGTTCGTCGGCGATCCGCACGACCTCGTCCCGGAACACCGAGGTCCAGCCCGCGGGGGCGACGGAGACCGCGTCGCCGGTCTCACGGTCGAAGGGCGGGGCCTGGTGCATCTGGTCGTTCTCGTTGGCCACCGCGATGTCGTAGCCCTGCCCCTTGGTCGTGAGCACGTGCACGAGGACCGGCCCGCCGAACCGCTTGGCCAGCGTGAGGGCCTGCTCGAGCGCCGCGCGGTCGTGACCGTCGACCGGACCGACGTACTTGAGGCCGAGGTCCTCGAACATGCCCTGGGGCGCGAGGGCGTCCTTGACGCCCTTCTTGATGGCGTGCAGGGCGCCGTACGCCGCAGGTCCGACCGGTCCGCCGCGGTTGAGCCGGTCGCGGATGGCGCTGAGGGCAGGCTCGTAGCGCGGGTTGGTCCGGATGTCGGTGAGCCGGTTGGCGAGGCCGCCGACCGTGGGCTGGTACGACCGGCCGTTGTCGTTGACCACGATGACGAGGCGCCGGTCCTGAGAGGCGGCGATGTTGTTGATCGCCTCCCAGGCCATGCCGCCGGTCATGGCGCCGTCGCCGATGACGGCCACCACGTGGTCGTCGCGGCCGAGGACCTGGTTGGCCCGCGCCATGCCCTCGGCGTAGGAGAGGCTCGTGGACGCGTGCGAGTTCTCGACCCAGTCGTGCTCGGACTCGCCGCGGCAGGGGTAGCCCGACAGGCCACCCTCCTGGCGCAGCGTGTCGAAGTCGCCGGCGCGCCCCGTGACCATCTTGTGCACGTAGGCCTGGTGCCCGGTGTCCCAGACGACACGGTCGCGCGGGGACTCGAAGACGCGATGGATGGCGAGGGTCAGCTCGACCACGCCGAGGTTGGGTCCGAGGTGACCGGCGTGCGCGGCGACCGCGTCGATCGTCCGCTCGCGGATCTCGTGCGCGAGGGTCTCCAGCTCGGCGTCGGACAGGGCCCGCAGGTCCGCGGGGCCGGTGATCTGGTCGAGCAACGCCATTAGGTCAGTCTAGCGATCCCGTCCCACCCCCGCCGTCTGCCTCCGCTCAGGTCCGGTAGCGACCCCGCACGTGCGTCAGGGCCTCCCCGTCCCGCAGGTCGACGTGCTCGACGGTGCCGGCGAGCAGCAGCCCCCAGCCCTCGCGACGCGGCTCGGCCGCGTCCAGGCGCACCCCCACCCAGCCGACGGCGTCGGCGAGCCGCGGGCCCCAGGGGCCGTCGTCCCAGGCCCCGAGGGTGAACGGTCCTCCCGGGGCCGGTGCGGTCCCTGCGAACGCGTCGGCGAGGAAGGCGTGGTCGGGCCCGAGCACGTTCACGACCACCGTGGTCGGCCGCGCGTCCCAGAGCGTCGACTCCTCGTCCACGAGGGCCAGGATCCTGGGCGGATCGCCGGCGGCGAGCAGCAGCGAGGAGACGGTGAGGCCGACGCGCGCCCGCCCCTCCCCTGCCGCCCACACCGTCACGGCGGCGGGCAGGCGTCCGCGCAGACGACGGAATCCGTCCCGGTCACCCTCGGGGGACGCGAAGGGGTGCTCGTCGTGGATCGTCACCTCGCCAGCCTAGGCCCACCACCTCGTCCCCCACCGCGTGAGCCGTCGCCTCAGTCCGGCCGGTCCGTCTCCCGCTCGATCGTCTCGCGCGTGTCCTGCTCGGCCGACCTCCCGGCGAACGTCCGGGCTCCGGGCACACCGCGGTCCTGCACGAGGTTCAGCCCGGGGACCCGGTCCTCGACCACGAAGGTCGCCCTGGTGAAGGCCTCGGCCCCCGGCGCCCGGACCTGGGCGAGGCAGCGGAACTCCGCCGTCATGTCCTCGGGCGTGATCCTGGTCCTGACGTACCCGCGGAGGTTGTTCTGGAGACGCAGGTGCGGGTTCCACCGCAGCCAGGCGTGCCCGTCCACGGGGCCGTCCGCCCCGTTGCCGCCCGAGGTGACCGACGAGCACACCAGCTCGGTCCCGACGCTGCGCGTGGTGGGGTCGTCGTAGTCGAGCTTGAGCTCGCCGGCCCAGTGCGCGTGCACGTCCCCGGTGAGCACGACCGGGTTGCGCACGCCGGCGTCGACCCAGCCGCGGGTGATCCGGTCGCGTGAGGCCCGGTAGCCGTCCCACGCGTCCATCGAGACGGTCTTGACCGGCCCGTCGGTGCTGTCGCGCTGGGCGAAGAAGACCTGCTGGCCGATCACGTCCCACCGGGCCCGCGACCTGCGGAAGCCGCCGAGGAGCCACCGTTCCTGGGCCGGGCCCACGATCGTGCGGTTCGGGTCGACCGTGGCCGGGCAGTCGGCCCGGTAGCCGTCGCCGCACCCCTGGTCGTCGCGGAACTGCCGGGTGTCGAGCATGTGGAACGACGCGAGCCTGCCCCAGTGCAGACGCCGGAAGAGCTGCAGATGGTCCCCGCGCGGGATCGAGGAGCGTCGCAGCGGCATGTTCTCGTAGTAGGCACGGAACGCGGCTGCACGCCGGGCGGCGAACCCGGCCGTCTCGAGCGGGTCCTCCGGGGTCCCACCCGCCCAGTTGTTGTCGACCTCGTGGTCGTCCCACACGACGAGCCAGGGTGCGGCGGCGTGCGCGGCCTGAAGGTCGGCGTCGGCCTTGTACTGCGCGTGGCGCTGGCGGTAGGAGGCGAGGTCGACCGTCTCGGGCCCCTCGTGGTTGCGCACGTTCCCACCCGGGGCCACGTAGTCGTTCGCGGTGTACTCGTAGAGGTAGTCGCCGAGGTGCAGGACCAGGTCGGGCCGGTCCTCGGCCAGACGTCGGTACGCGGTGAAGAACCCGTGCTCGTACTGGGCGCACGACGCGAACGCCATGCTGAGCGACGTCGGCATGCTGCCGGCTGCGGGCGACGTCGTGGTCCGTCCGACGGTCGAGACGTGGCGCCCCGCACGGAACCGGTACCAGTGCTCACGGCCGGGGTCGAGGCCGTCGACCTCGACGTGCACGCTGTGCGCGTCACGCGGCAGGGCCGTCACGCTGCCCCTGCGCAGCACGCGGCGGAACCCCTCGTCGGCGGCGACCTGCCATGTCACCTCGACCGGACGCGGGGGCATCCCGCCGAGCCCGTCGGCTGCCGTCGGGTCGAGCGCGAGGCGGGTCCAGAGCACGAACCCGTCGGGAACCGGGTCGCCCGACGCGACGCCGAGCGTGAACGGGGTGCGACGCAGCGCGACGGCGTGGGCTCGGCGGTCGACGGCGGCCCCCGAGGCCGTCGTCGGTCGCACGGCGACGGCGGCGGCGCCGAGCGCCAGGCCACTGCCCAGGAGCCGACGCCGGGAGGCGGCGGCGGTGGGACCGGTCGGGTCGGTCGGAGGGCCGGCCTCCGAGACAGGAACGGATGGACGAGAGGTGGAGAGGGTCACGCCGCTCATCGCAACGGCACCGGGTGAACGCCGTTCGACACGGAGGGAAGCGTCGGTGGTCGGAACGGCGTCGTGACCTGGGACACGTCCGCGCTTGACTTTGTTCGGACACTGAACGAATAATCGGGACATGCCCCTCGTGCTTGGCGTCGACTCCTCGACGCAGTCCACCAAGGCGCTGCTCGTCGACGCCGACGACGGCACCGTCGTCGAGTCGCGCACCGCCCGGCACCCCGAGGGCTCGAGCGTCGATCCCCGCGCCTGGCTGGCGGCCTTCGACGAGGCCGCCGGGCCCCTGCTGCCGCGGGCGGCAGCGCTGGCCGTCGGTGGACAGCAGCACGGCATGGTGGCGCTCGACGCCGACGACCTCCCGGTGCACGACGCCCTGCTCTGGAACGACACCCGCTCCGCCGGCGCCGCGGCGGACCTCGTCGAGGAGATGGGCGGCCCCGCCGCGTGCGCGGAGGCCGTGGGCAGCGTGCTCGTGGCCTCCTTCACCATCACCAAGCTGCGCTGGCTCCGCGACCACCGGCCCGACGCCGCCCGGCGGACCGTCCGCGTGATGCTGCCGCACGACTACGTGACCTGGCACGCCTCGGGTCAGCGGGCCGAGCCCGTGACCGATCGCGGCGACGCCTCCGGCACGGGCTACTACTCCGCCGTCGACGACGCCTATCGGGCCGACCTGCTGGAGCTGGCGCTCGGCCGCGTCCCGCACGTGCCGCGGGTCGCCCAGCCGGCGGAGCAGGTGACGACGACCGCCGACGGGTGCGTCGTCGCCGCCGGCACCGGGGACAACATGGCCGCGGCCCTCGGCCTCGGACTGGTGGCCGGCGACGTGTCGCTGTCGATCGGCACCTCCGGTGTCGCCTCGGCGGTCAGCGAGAAGCCCGTCGCCGACGCGACCGGCGTCGTCACCGGCTTCGCCGACGCGACCGGCCGGTACCTCCCCATGGCCACCACCATGAACGCCGCGCGCATCCTCGACCTGCACGCGAGGCTTCTCGGGGTCGACCACGACGGCCTCGCGGACCTGGCCCTCGCGGCACCGGCCGGCGCCCACGGGCTCACGGTCAGCCCCTACTACGCCGGCGAGCGCAGCCCGAACCGTCCGGACGCCACCGGCACCTGGGCCGGACTGACCCCCTCGACGAGCCGCGAGGACGTCGCACGGGCAGCGGTCGAGGCCCTGCTCTGCTCGCTCGCCGACGCCCTCGAGGCGGTCGCCCAGGGCTTCGACAGCCCCGGCACCGTCGAGCGGGTGCTGATGATCGGTGGTGGCGCGCGGAACCGCGCCGTCCAGGCCCTGGCGCCGGCCGTGCTCGGCCGAGCGGTCACGCTCCCGGGCGACGCGGAGTACGTCGCCCTCGGCGCGGCCCGACAGGCCGCCTGGTCGCTCTCCGGCTCCGCCGAGCCGCCGGTGTGGGCGCTGCCCGAGAGCCGCGTGCTCGAGGCCGCCCCCCTCCCCCACGTCCGTGACGCCTACGCCTCGTTGCGCGAGCTCACGGCGCCCTGGACCACCTGACCTCCCCGTTCACGACCGACCACCCGAACCCCTCGAAAGGCCTGACATGACCGTCCCCACCCCCGTCCCCACCGACAAGTTCTCCTTCGGCATCTGGACGGTGCAGTACGCCGGCCGCGACCCCTTCGGCGAGCCCACCCGCGCGGCGATGGACCCGGTCCACGCGCTGGAGAAGCTGGCCGAGCTCGGCGCCTACGGCGTCAACTTCCACGACGACGACGTGGTGCCCTTCGGCTCCTCGGAGTCCGAGCGCGACGCGATCCTCGACCGGTTCCGCAAGGGCCTGGCCGAGACCGGGCTCGCCGTCACGACCGCGACCACCAACCTCTTCGGCCACCCGGTCTTCAAGGACGGCGGCTTCACGTCCAACGACCGCGCCGTTCGCCGGTTCGCCCTGCGCAAGGTCATGCGCAACATCGACCTGGCCGCCGAGCTGGGCGCCCAGGTCTACGTCTGCTGGGGCGGGCGCGAGGGCGCCGAGAGCGGTGCCGCCAAGGACGTGCAGGCGGCACTCTCGCGCTACAAGGAGGGCTTCGACCTGCTGGGCCAGTACGTCGTGGACCAGGGCTACGACCTGAAGTTCGCCATCGAGCCCAAGCCCAACGAGCCCCGCGGCGACATCCTGCTCCCCACCATCGGGCACGCGCTCGCCTTCATCGACAGCCTCGAGCGCCCCGAGATGGTCGGCGTCAACCCCGAGATCGGGCACGAGGAGATGGCCGGGCTCAACGCGGCCCACGGCTACGCCCAGGCGCTGTGGCACGGGAAGCTGTTCCACATCGACCTCAACGGCCAGTCGGGGCCGCGCTACGACCAGGACTTCCGCTTCGGCGCCGGCAACGCGCGTGGCGCGTTCTGGATCGTCGACACCCTCCTGCAGGGCGGGTACGACGGGCCGGTGCACTTCGACTTCAAGACCCCGCGCACGGAGGACGAGGACGGCGTGTGGACGGCGGCCGCCGCCTGCATGACCAACTACCTCGTGCTGCGCGAGAAGGCCCTGGCCTTCCGTGCCGACCCCGAGGTCCAGGAGGCGCTCGGCGCAGCGCGTGTGCCCGAGCTCTCCGAGCCGACGCTGGCCGCCGGCGAGACCTGGGCCGACCTGCAGGCCGAGATCGGCGAGGACCCCGAGGTCCTCGGCGCCCGCGGCATGGCCTTCGAGCACCTCGACCAGCTCGCGCTCGAGCACCTGTACGGGGTGCGCTGAGCATGCCCCCGGCCGCCCCCGACCAGCTGCGCCGGGCCAACACGGCGCTCGTCGTCCGCACGCTGCGCGACGCCGGCCCGAGCAGCCGCACGTCGCTGGCCCGACGCACCGGTCTGGCCAAGGCCACGGTCGGGGCGATCGTCGGGGAGCTGTCGGAGCGGGCTGTCGTCGTCGAGGGAGACGCGTCGTCGCAGGGCCGGGGCCGACCGTCCCGGCCGGTGGAGCTCGCGGCGGGCTCCGTGCTCGGCCTGGGCCTTGAGGTCAACGTCGACTACGTGGCCGCCGCACTCGTCGACCTCGCCGCCACGCAGGTCCTCACCACGACGCGCCAGGTGCCCGACGGTGCCGACGCGCTCGAGACACTGGTCGAGCTCGCCCTCGAGGTCGCCGACCAGGCCCCCGGGCGCATCGTCGGGGCACACCTCGCCGTGCCGGGGCTGGTGGAGCGTGACCACGCCACGGTCGCGCTCGCGCCGAACCTCGGCTGGACGGGCACCCGGCCCGGTGACGTGCTCGCCGAGGCGCTGGGCGTCACCGTCCTGGTGGACAACGACGCCAACCTCGCCGCGGTGGCCGAGTCGACGCACGGAGCCGCCCAGCAGTCCGTCTCGACGCTGTACATCACCGGGACCGTCGGCATCGGCGCCGGCATCGTGCAGGACGGCCGCCTGGTGAGGGGATCGGGATTCGCCGGCGAGGTGGGCCACATGCCGATCGGCGACCTGGGTCGCCGCTGCGCCTGCGGTCGGCAGGGGTGCTGGGAGACCACCGTGGGACTGCGTGCCGCGCTCGCCGCCGTCGGGATGCGAGCCTCGGGCACTCCGATGGAACGTGCGGCGAAGGTGGCGGCGAGGGCTGAGACCGACGCCGACGTGGCGACCGCGCTGGACGTGCTCGGCGCGCAGCTCGGTCACGGACTGGCCACCCTGTGCACGGTCCTGGACCCCGAGGTGATCGTCCTCGGTGGCTACTTCCAGCCGCTGGCCCCATGGATCCTGCACAGCGCGCAGGACGTGGTGCACCGACGGCTGCCCGCAGCACACCATCAGCGCCCGGACGTCCGGGTCGGCACGCTCGGGATCGAGGCCGCCGCCCTGGGCGCGGCCGAGCAGGCCCTCACCGACGTGCTCGAGGGCTCCGTCGCGCTCTGAGGACCCGCCGGTCGTGTCGTGCTCAGGCGACGCTGAGCGCTGACTCGACGTCGACCTGCGCCGCCGCCAGGCAGGTGACGGGGTCCGCGAGCAGCCGCTCGAAGGCCGTCTCGGCCGCACCGACGAGCACGGCGTCGGCGCCGAGTCCCGGCAGCTCGATCCGCACCAGCTCGCGCGGCGCCACGAGGGCGGTGTCGTGCAGCGTGCGGTCGACCTCGTCCTGCACGTGCGGGTACAACGAACGCAGGAAGCCGCCGAGGACGACGACCCGCGGGTTGAGCAGGTTGACGGCGTTCGCGAGCCCACGGCCGAGGAGCCGACCGACCTCCCGCAGGTCGTCGTCGACCTCCTGCAGCCCGTCGAGCATCTCCCCCAGGGACCCGACCCGGTCGGGCGGGCAGCCGATCGCCTCGGCGATCGCGTGCGCGCCGACCTGGGTCTCCCAGCACCCTCGGTTGCCGCAGTGGCACTCCCGGCCGGCGGGGTCGAGGGACATGTGCCCGATCTCCCCGGCGTACCCACCCGCACCCACCAGTCGATGGCCGTCGACGATGACGCCCGCACCGACGCCGACCTCGCCGGACAGGTAGACGAGGTCGGCGACGTCGACCCCGGCACCCCGCAGGTGCTCGGAGAACGCCCCGAGGTCGGCGTCGTTGCCGAGCTCCACCGGAGCGATGCCGCCCAGCCGGTCCGACATGATCGCGCTGAAGGGCACGTCACGCCAGCCGAGGTTCGGGGCCAGCCGGACGAGACCGTCCGAGCGTCGCACGACGCCCGGCACGGCCATCCCGACGCCGACCAGCGCACTGCCCGGTGAGGCGTCGCGCACGACCAGCCGCAGCATGGCCATGACCGCGTCGGCCACCGCGTGCGGGTCGCGCGACGCGGGGATCGGACCCGTGGCCCTGGCCAGGATCGCGCCGCCCAGGCCGACCCGCGCGACGGTGAGTCCGTCGACGCGGACGTCGACCGCGAGCACGTGCGCGCCGTCCTGGGTCGGCACGACGTCCGGCGACGGGCGCCCGGCGCTGCTGCGCACCGCCTCCGACCTGACCTGCTCGGCCAGTCCGAGCCCCTGGAGCTCGGTGACCAGCCCGGCGATGGTGCTCCGGTTGAGCCCCATCGCGGACGTCAGGTCGGACCGGGAGACCCGGCCCAGCAGGTGCACGTGGCCCAGGAGCGTGCCCAGGTTGTGGCGCCGGACGGCCTCCTGGTTGGTGCCCGCCCCGGACCGCGCGCTCGTCTGCACGACCGGCTCAGCTCACGCCGGACGCCGAGCGGCGCCGGCGGGACACCGCGTCGACCGCTGCGGCGAGCAGGAGCACCGCGCCGGTGACGACGTAGTTGATCCAGCTGGCCTGGTTGAGCAGGCCCAGTCCGTTGATGATCGTCGCGATGACCACGCCGCCGATGACCCCGTCGCGGGCCTTGCCCTTGCCGCCGAACAGGCTGGTGCCACCGATGACGGCCGCACCCACGGCGTAGAGCAGCGTGTTGCCCGCACCGGAGGAGGGCGACACCTTGCCGGCGTAGGACGCGGCGAGGATGCCGCTGATCACGGCGGTCGACGTGCAGAGGACGAAGACGGAGATGCGGATCTTGTCGACGTCGATGCCGGCCCGTCGGGCCGCCTCGCGGTTGCCGCCCACCGCGTAGACGTGGCGCCCGTAGCGCGTGCGGCTCAGCACGAAGGTGAAGATCACCAGCAGCACGCCGACGAGCAGCAGCACGTAGGGCACGCCCTGGATCGGGAAGTTGGGGTTGCGGCTGCGGTTCAGGCTCAGCAGCGCCGTGAGACCGAGCACCACGACGCCCATGCCGGCGATCTTGACGAGCAGCAGGCTCAGCGGCTGGTGCGCGAGACCGCGGCTCACCTGGGTGCGGTAGCGCAGCAGCGTGAGCGCGGCGAAGGCGAGGACCGCGATGACCGCGATCGTCCACCCGGCGACCACCGGCATGTTCTTGATGGTCAGGCCGCGCAGGACGGGGTCGGCGACGCGCACCGACCCGCCCTGGCCGATGAGCTTGAGGGTCAGGCCCTGCAGCGCCAGGAAGAACGCCAGGGTCACGACGAAGCTGGGGATGCCCAGCTTGGCCACGAGGGCGCCGATCAGGGTGCCGAGCACGGCACCGAAGACCAGTCCGCCGACGACCGCCAGGTACCACGGGAGCCCGTGGTCGACGATGGCGAGCGCCGCGATCGCGGCACCGGCGCCGCCGGCGACACCGGCGGACAGGTCGATGTCGCCGAGCAGCAGCACGGGCACCAGCCCCATCGCGAGCACGCAGATGGCACCCGACTGGGTGATGAGGTTGGCGATGTTCAGGGCCGTCAGGAAGGTGTCGCTGGCGGCGCTGAAGACGATGAACAGGATGATGAGCCCGAGGGCCGCCGGCAGGGCGCCCATCTCGCCGCCGCGCAGGCGGTTGAGGTAGGCCTGCCAGGCGTCGCCGAGCGTGGCCGCCTGGCGGGCGTCGATCGCGAAGTCGGTCTCGGCCAGACCGCTGCCGCCCTTCGAGGACGGATCGGTGGGGGTGGTGGTCATGATGCCTCTCCGACGGACGTGAGACCGAGGTCGCCCGAGCGACCTGCGGTGATGAGCTCGACGACCTGGGTGTTGGTGACGTCCTTCGTGGCCACGTCGGCGGCCACGCGGCCCAGGTACAGGGCGGTGATGCGGTCGGCGACCTCGAAGACGTCGACCATGTTGTGCGAGATGAGGACGACGCCGAGGCCCTGGTCGGCCAGGCGGCGCACGAGGTCGAGGACCTGGCGGGTCTGCGCGACGCCGAGGGCGGCCGTCGGCTCGTCGAGCAGCACGACCTTGGAGTTCCAGAGCACCGACTTCGCGATGGCGACGGTCTGGCGCTGGCCGCCCGAGAGGCTGGCGACGCTCTGGCGCACCGACTTGACGGTGCGCACCGAGAGCGACGCGAGGGTCTCGCGGGCCCGGGCCTCCATGGTCGCCTCGTCGAGGGCCGGACCCTTCATGAGCTCGCGGCCGAGGAAGAGGTTCTCGACGATGTCGAGGTTGTCGCAGAGGGCGAGGTCCTGGTAGACGACCTCGATGCCGAGGGCCGAGGCGTCGCGGGGACCGTGGATGTCGACGGGCTCGCCCTCGAAGTAGCGCTGGCCCGAGTCGGCGGAGTAGATGCCGGCGATGGTCTTGACGAGCGTGGACTTGCCGGCGCCGTTGTCGCCGACGAGGGCGGTGACCTGCCCGGGGTGGACGGCGAGGTCGACGTCGTGGAGGACGTGGACGGCGCCGAAGCTCTTGTTGATGCCGCGCAGCTCCAGCAGCGGGGTGGTGCTCATGTGGTCTCCAGGTGCGTGCGAGGAGGTGGTCGGTCGGTCTCGGGACAGCGAGGGTGTGCCCCGTGGGGGCGGTCCGGCAGGACCGCCCCCATGGGGCGACGGGGGGACGTCAGCTGATGCCGGCGTCCGTGCAGAGCTCCGCGAAGTCGTTCGCGCAGAGGTCGTCCTTCGTGACGCCGCCGTCGTCGACGACGTCCTTCACGTTGTCCTTCGTGATGGACTGAGGCGTGAGGAGGATCGACGGGACCTCGCGGCCACCCTCGCTGTCCTCCGTCGTGCCGTTCGTCTCGGCCTTCTCGCCCTTGGCCAGCGCGATGGCGGCCTTGGCGAGCTCGCCCGCCTCCTGCTTGGCCGACTTGTAGACCGACATGCACTGCTCACCCTTGAGGATGTTCTGCAGGCCCTCGACCGTGGCGTCCTGGCCGGTGACCGGGACGTCGCCCGCCTTGCCGTTCTTCTGCAGGATCGAGATGACCGAACCGGCCAGACCGTCGTTGGCCGCGTAGACGCCCTGGACGTCGCCGTCGACCTTCGTGTAGAGCTGCTCGAAGATCGTCACGGCCTGCTCGTTGTCCCAGTCCGGGACGGCCTGCTCGCCGACGTTCTTGTACGACGTGGTCTTGTCGAGCACGCTGTGCGCGCCCTTCGAGAACAGCGTCGCGTTGTTGTCGGTGGGCGAGCCGTTGAGGTAGATGACGTTGGCGTCCTCGTCGCCGAGGCACGTGGCGAGGCCCTCGCCCTGCAGCTCGCCGACCTTGGTGTTGTCGAACGAGACGTAGTAGTCGGCCGAGCCACCGAGGGTCAGACGGTCGTAGTCGATCGTCTTGACGCCCTGCTGCGCGGCCTTCTCCTGGATCGAGGCTCCGGAGTCGGAGTCGAGGTTGACGATCGCGAGGACGGTCACGCCGTCGGCGATCATGCCGTCGGCGATGGTGGCCATCTTGTCGGCGTCACCCTCGGCGTTCTGGATCTCGTACTCCACGCCGGCGTCCTTGAACGCCGCCTCCAGCGCAGGACGGTCGGCGCTCTCCCAGCGGACCGACGACTTCGTGTCGGGCAGGATCACCCCGATCTTCCCCGCGTCGTCGGAGCTGTCTCCGCCGTCGTTCCCCGAGTCGCTGCCACAGGCGCTGAGCATGAGCGTGGCACCCATGAGGCCGGCAAGCACCAGATTGCGCGTTCGCTTCATACGAACCGCCTCCTTGTTGGTCTCTGGCGACACGGGAACGACATAAAGCCGTCACCGGGACGCAATTGTTGTTTGCGTGAACCTATCGCGTGATGGGGGTCACGTCCAGCACCTGGCGACAATTTCGTGTCGCGAACAACGAATCGGGACGAAGGTCCCCTGCCACCGCCCCCGCACAGCGAGACGCCGCCCCCGAGGGGACGGCGTCTCGTGGGTCGGGCGGTCGGGCTCAGTCGAGCAGGCTGCGCAGCACGTACGGCATGATGCCGCCGTTGCGGTAGTAGTTCGCCTCGCCGGGGGTGTCGATGCGGACGACCGCGTCGAACTCCACGTCCCCCGCCTTGACGTGCACCGTGCGCGGCGTCTCGCCGTCGTTGAGCTTCGTGATGCCGGTGAAGTCGAACGTCTCCTCCCCCGTCAGCCCGAGCGACTCGGCGTTCTCGCCCTCCGGGTACTGCAGCGGGAGCACGCCCATGCCGATCAGGTTCGAGCGGTGGATGCGCTCGTAGGACTCGGCGATGACGACCTTGACGCCCAGCAGCGCCGTGCCCTTGGCGGCCCAGTCGCGCGACGAGCCCGAGCCGTACTCCTTGCCCGCCAGGACGACCAGCGGGACGCCGGCCTCCTGGTAGGCCTCGGACGCCTCGAACACGCTGGTGACCTCGCCGTCGGCGATCAGGTTGCGCGTGTAGCCGCCCTCGGTGCCCGGCGCCATCTGGTTGCGCAGGCGGATGTTCGCGAACGTGCCGCGGATCATGACCTCGTGGTTGCCGCGACGCGAGCCGTAGGAGTTGAAGTCGCGCGGCTCGATGCCGTGCTCCGACAGGTACGCACCGGCCGGGCTGTCCTTCTTGATCGCACCGGCAGGGCTGATGTGGTCCGTGGTCACGGAGTCGCCCAGCTTGAGCAGCACGCGTGCACCGCTGACCTCCTCCACCGGCGAGGGCTCACGGTCCATGCCGTCGAAGTACGGCGCCTTGCGGACGTAGGTCGACTCGGGGTCCCACTCGAACACGTCGCCGTCGGGCGTCGGCAAGTTCTGCCAGCGCTCGTCGCCGGCGAACACGTCGGCGTACTCCTTGCTGAACGTGTCGGACGAGATCGACGACGCGATGACGTCCTCGACCTCGCTCGCCGACGGCCAGATGTCCTTCATGAACACGTCGTTGCCGTCGGCGTCGGTGCCCAGCGGCTCGTTGAACAGGTCGACGTCCATCGAGCCGGCCAGCGCGTAGGCGATGACCAGCGGCGGCGACGCCAGGTAGTTCATCTTGATGTCGGGGTTGATCCGCCCCTCGAAGTTGCGGTTGCCCGACAGCACGGCGGTGACCGCGAGGTCGCCCTCGTTCACCGCGGCGCTGACCTCGGGGATCAGCGGTCCGGAGTTGCCGATGCACGTCGTGCAGCCGTAGCCGACCAGGTTGAAGCCCAGCTTGTCGAGGTACACGTCGAGACCGGACTTGGCGTAGTAGTCGGTGACGACCTTCGAGCCGGGCGCCAGCGTCGTCTTGACCCACGGCTTGCGCTGCAGACCCTTCTCGACCGCCTTCTTGGCCAGCAGGCCGGCGCCGATCATGACCGACGGGTTCGACGTGTTGGTGCACGACGTGATCGCGGCGATCGTCACCGCGCCGTGGTCGAGCTCGAACTCGGTGCCGTCCTCGAGCCGCACGTGCTGCGGGTTGCTCGGACGACCCGCGCCCGAGGGCGCCGGTGCGTTCGGCTTGTCGCCGTTGGTGCCGTCGTCGCTGCTGCTCGGCGCGTCGGACGCCGGGAAGGACTCGGCGACGGCCTCGTCGTACCCGTTGACGTCCTGCTCGGTGTAGTCGGCGAGCGCGGTACGGAACGAACCCTTGCTCTCGGTGAGCGAGACACGGTCCTGCGGACGCTTGGGACCGGCGATCGAGGGGACGACGTCGCCGAGGTCCAGCTCCAGGTACTCGGAGAAGCGCGGCTCGTGGTCCGGGTCGTGCCACAGGCCCTGGGCCTTGGCGTAGGCCTCGACGAGCGCGATCTGCTCCTCGTCGCGACCCGTCAGGCGCAGGTACTTGGTGGTCTCGTCGTCGATCGGGAAGACCGCGATGGTCGAGCCGTACTCGGGGCTCATGTTGCCGATCGTGGCGCGGTTGGCCAGCGGCACCGCGCCGACGCCCGAGCCGTAGAACTCGACGAACTTGCCGACGACGCCGTGCTTGCGCAGCATCTCGGTGATGACGAGCACCAGGTCGGTCGCGGTGGCGCCCTGCGGCAGCTCGCCCGAGAGCTTGAAGCCGACGACCCGCGGGATCAGCATGCTGATCGGCTGGCCCAGCATCGCGGCCTCGGCCTCGATGCCGCCGACGCCCCAGCCCACGACACCGAGGCCGTTGACCATGGTGGTGTGCGAGTCGGTGCCGACGCAGGAGTCGGGGTAGACGACGCCGTTCTTGTCGAACACGACGCGCGCGAGCTTCTCGATGTTGACCTGGTGCACGATGCCGGTGCCCGGGGGGACGACCTTGAAGTCGTCGAAGGCGCCCTGTCCCCAGCGGAGGAACTGGTAGCGCTCACGGTTGCGCTCGTACTCGATCTCGACGTTGCGCTCGAAGGCCTCGGGGGTGCCGAAGACGTCGGCGATGACGGAGTGGTCGATGACCATCTCGGCCGGCGCGAGCGGGTTGATCTTCGTGGCGTCGCCGCCCAGGTCGGCCATGGCCTCGCGCATCGTGGCGAGGTCGACGACGCAGGGGACGCCGGTGAAGTCCTGCATGATCACGCGGGCGGGCGTGAACTGGATCTCCTTGCTGGGATCGGCGTTCGCGTCCCAGCCGGCGAGGGCCTCGATGTCGGCCTTCGTGATGTCGGCGCCGTCCTCGGTGCGCAGCAGCGCCTCGAGCAGCACCTTCAGGCTGAACGGCAACGACGCGACGTCGAGGCCGTCGCCCTTGACCGCGTCGAGCTTGAAGTACGTGTAGCTGGCGTCGCCCACCTCGAGCGTCTGCTCGGCATTGAAGCTGTCGACCATGAGTGTCTCCTTCGCGTCGTGTTCCATCCTGCCGACCACACGGCGTGCTCGCCATGTCAGGTGGGCCTAAGTCGATCCGGAGTGGGAGTGCGACGGGCGGCCCGGCGGTCGGATAAGTCTCTTGATGTCAAGATACATGATGTCAAGAGGAAATCGAGCGAACCCCGCTCGGGCGGTTCAGAGCAGGCCCGGCCAGCGCCAGATCAGCGGCCACACGAAGGACAGGTGAGCGGCGCAGACGGCCAGCACGCCGGCGAGTCCGACCAGGTCGAGCACCACGAGCGCACGTCGACGAGGGTCGGAGGTGACGGCGTCGGCGCCCACGGCCCTGACGACCTCGGTGCCGGCCACCCGGTCGAGGACGCCTCGACGCAGTCCCACCAGGAGCGGCACGAGCAGCAGCAGGACCGCGACGTAGGCGGCGGCACCGACGTGCCACGCCTCGGGCGTGAACCGGCGCAGCACGGTCGGCAGCCCGATCGGGATCGCGGCGACCGCCAGGTCCAGCAGGAGTGCTGCGGTCAGGCCGCGCAGGAGGCCGCGGGGCGCACCGGTGGGCCGTGCGGTCCCGGGGCGGACCACGAGCAGTCCTTCGCGGTGCTTGCCGATGCTGTGCCCCCGCACGCCCTGGCGCCAGCCGTTGTTCCAGACGAGGAAGAGCTCCCCCGCCACCAGCCCGCCGAGGAGCAGGTCGTCGGACCGCCCGACGGTCCAGAGGTCGGGATCGGCCGCACCGCCGAGCAGCCTGGCGAGCAGCACGACCGACGCGCCCGCCGTGAACGCCACGCAGAACAGCAGGGCGTCCTGCGCGAGGGCCGAGCGCCGCAGGTCCGCGACCGACCGGTGCTCGGACCCGTCCTGACGGTCGTCCCCGAGGGCGTCGCCGTCGGGCGCGTGGGGCTCGTGGGTGTCCGGCCCGCTCATCGTGGGGCTCGCCCCGGTCGCTCGAACCCACGTCCGGGTCCGAGACGTGG
Source organism: Aeromicrobium sp. Leaf289 (assembly GCF_001423335.1). Lineage (NCBI taxonomy): Bacteria > Bacillati > Actinomycetota > Actinomycetes > Propionibacteriales > Nocardioidaceae > Aeromicrobium > Aeromicrobium sp. Leaf289. Next base: position 246,272 of record NZ_LMNK01000001.1, read on the forward strand.
GCCCGCCGGGGACGCCGCGCACCGCAGACCGAGTGTCATGCGCCCCACCCTGCCCGTGCAGGACCCCGCACACAAGCAAGCGCGCCGCGGGCCACCCCGACCGGTCGGTCGAGATGGCCCGCGGAGCTCACCGGACGTCGTGGACCGACCTCACGGCACCTGGATGGCGATGTCGCCCACGGAGCGGGGGAAGTTGCCCACGCGGGTGGCGGCGCCGCTCTGCAGCTCGATCTCGTAGAGGACCGAGGAGGTGTTCGAGCGCGCAGGACGCAGGACGGCGAAGCCGACGTTGTCGACCGCCACGCCGTCGTCCAGCACGGTCACGATGTCGAAGCCGGCCACGCCGACGGCGTTGGTGCCCAGCGGGCCGGCCAGTGCGAGGGTGCCCGCGTTCGCCGGGACCTGGACCGCCAGCTGGTCGAGCGACGTGTCGATGTCGTAGAGGAACGTGCCGGTCTTCGCGCTCGTGTCGTTGTTCGTGTACGCGACGGCGGTGACGCCCTGGGCGGCACCGTCGCCGTAGGAGAGCGGCGTGTCGACGGCGGTGGTCGGCGTCGGCTGGTTCACGTCGTGGCGCAGGTTCTGGCCCGTGTCGCTCACGATGCGCAGGCGATCGGCCGCCGGGTTGAAGTCGACGCCGAAGTCGCGGCCCTCGAGGGCCACGCTGAGCTGTGAGACCTTGACCGCCTGGCCGTTGCCCGAGTTCACGGTGTAGATGCCGCCGGCGTTGCCCACGCCGTAGTAGCGGCCGTTCTGGACCCGGAAGTCGATGCCGACCAGTCGCTCGTCCTCGCCGGTCAGGCCCTTCACGGGACCGAGGGTGGTGAGGCGGGAGGGCTGGTCGAGGTTCAGCCGGTGCAGCACCTTGCCGTCGCCGGCGAGGCCGAGGGCCTTGCCCGACGGCTCCACCACGGCGGCGTCGGCGGAGACGACGAGGCCGGCGGTGGCGACGAGCGCGACGGCGGCAGCAGCAGCGGCAGCGGCGCGGCGGCGGGAGCGGGGCTGGACGTGGGACGTTCTCATGGCGATCCTCCTGGTCACGTGACCACCGATCGGTGGTCACCAGGGGTTACGCCGGTCGGGTGCGCCGCGTTCTCAGTCGACGTCGGGAATCCGGTCGAGCACCGCGACGCACTCCACGTGGTGGGTCATGGGGAACAGGGCGAACGCCCGCAGGTCCCCCAGCCGGTAGCCGTGCTCGGCGAACGTCGCGACGTCACGGGCCAGGGCCGCGGGGTCGCACGCCACGTAGACGACGCGACGGGCACCGAGCCGCGCCACGTCGGGAACGGCGCGTCGGGCCCCGGTCCGTGGCGGGTCGAGGACCACCAGGTCGACGCCCCGACGGAGGTCGGCGTCGTGACGGAGCGCCTGCTCGGTGGTGGCGGAGACCAGGCGGACCTGGGCGTGCCGGTGCAGCGACCGGCGGGCGTCGCGCGCGGCCTGGGTGTCGGCCTCCACGCTGACCACCGTGCCCTGGGGCCCCACGCGGTCGGCGAGGAACGCGGTGAACAGCCCGACCCCGGCGTAGAGGTCGGCGACCCGATCCCCGGGTCGGGCCTCGGCGGCCTCGAGGACGGCGTCGACCAGGGTGCGCGCTGCTTCCGGGTGCACCTGCCAGAAGCCGGAGCCGGTCACGGTGAAGTCGTGGCCCTCGACGCGCTCGGTGAGCCGCGTGCGACCTGCGCGCCGCGTGCCGTCGGTGCCTGCGACTCCGTCGACGTGGAGGTCCTTGGGCACCGTCGCGTCGGTGACGAGGAGCTGCTGGTCCGTGGAGGAGACGATCGCCTCGACCTGGGGGGCGTCCCAGCGGTGCGACAGGACGTCGGGCAGGCCGGGGTGGGCGATCGGACAGTGCCCGACCGGGACGACCTCGTGGGAGCGGTGGCGGCGCAGTCCTGCGCGTCCGTCGGGGGTGGTCGACCACGTCACGCGGGTGCGCCAGCCGAGGGAGGGACCGACGGCCTCGACCCGCACCTCCCGCTCGATGCCGGCGAGGCGCTGCAGCTGCTCGGACACGACCGACCCGAGCAGCCGCAGCTGGGCCTCGGGGGCGACGTGCTGGAAGTCGCAGCCTCCGCAGACCCCCGCGAGGTCGCACGGCGGGGCCACCCGGTCGGGGGACGCCTCGAGCACCTCCACGGCGTCGGCGCGCAGGTATCGCTTGGTGCGGTCGGTGACGCGGATGCTGACCCGCTCCCCCGGCAGCGCGTGCCTCACGAACACGACCTGCCCGTCCAGCCGCGCCACGCAGGAGCCCCCGTGGGCGACGGGCCCCACCTCGACCACGGGAAGAGCCTCGGACGTCATGCGAACCCACCTCCCCGGGGCTCCGAGCACACCGAACCAGCACCGTGGGCGACGGGCCCCACCTGGACGATCGGGAGGACCGCGCTCATGCGGGTCCGTCCGGGCCGGGCCGGTCCCCGATGCCGCGGCGCACGTCGCCGGGTGCGCTGCCGATGGTGCTGCGGGGGTCGACGCGGGAGGCGGAGCTCAGCTGGTACGGGACGCTGGTCACCATGACGCCGGGCATGAAGAGCAGGCGTCCCTTGAGGCGCAGCGCGGTCTGGTTGTGCAGCAGCTGCTCCCACCAGTGCCCGACGACGTACTCGGGGATGTAGACGCTGACGATGTCGCGGGGGCTCGCCCGGCGCACCTCCTTGACGTACTTGACCACGGGGCGCACGAGCTCGCGGTAGGGCGACGACACGACGGTGAGCGGGACGGGGATCTGCAGGTCGTCCCACCGCTGGCGCAGCACCTGGGTGTCGTGCGGGTCGAGCTCCACGTAGAGACCCTCGAGGCTGCTCGGCCGCGCCACTCGGGCGTAGGCGATGGCCCGCAGGGTCGGCTTGTGGAGCCGGCCCACGAGGACGACGGCGTGGACGCGCGAGGGAAGGGCGACGTCGGTCTCGTCGATCTCGAGCTCCGCGTTGACCCGCTGGTAGTGCCGGTTGATGCCCACCATGAGGAAGAAGACGATGGTCATGGCGAGGATCGCGATCCAGGCTCCGGCGAGGAACTTGGTGATGAGGACGATCACGAGCACGGTGGCCGTCATGGCCAGGCCGAACCCGTTGACGAGCCGCGAGCGCTTCATCCGGCGCCGCTCGGCGGGGTCCGTCTCGGCGGCGAGGTGCCGGGTCCAGTGCCGGATCATGCCCAGCTGGCTGAGGTTGAACGAGACGAAGACGCCCACGATGTAGAGCTGGATGAGCTTCGTGACCTCGGCGTCGAAGGCGACGATCAGCGCGATCGCGGCGACGGCGAGCAGGACGATGCCGTTGCTGAAGGCCAGCCGGTCGCCGCGGGTGTCGAGCTGGCGCGGCAGGTGTCCGTCGCGCGCGAGGATGGAACCGAGGACGGGGAAGCCGTTGAAGGCGGTGTTCGCCGCCAGCACGAGGATGATGCCGGTGCAGGCGATCGTGAAGTAGAACAGCGGCGCCGCGTCGCTGTAGAGCGCCTTGGCGAGCTGCGCGATGACGGTGTCCTGCTCGAAGCCGTCACCCACCGGTCGGCCGTCGAGCAGCAGCTGGCGGGCCGGGTCCTCGACGTAGCGGATGTGCATGGCGTCGGCCAGCACGATGATGCTCATGAGCATCGTGATCGAGATGGTGCCGAGCAGCAGCAACGTGGTGGCGGCGTTGGCGCTCTTGGGCTTGCGGAAGGCGGGCACGCCGTTGCTGATCGCCTCCACGCCGGTGAGGGCGGCGCATCCGGACGAGAACGCCCGGGCGAGCAGGAACGCCATGGCCAGGCCGGTGAGCGCGGAGTCGTAGGGCGCCTCGGCGGCGATCTCGTACCGGGCGCTCTCGGCCTGGGGCAGGTCACCCAGGAGGTAGCGGACCAGTCCCCAGCAGGCCATCAGGGCGATCGCCAGCATGAACAGGTACGTCGGCACGGCGAACGCGCGGCCGGACTCCTTGGCGCCGCGCAGGTTGAGCGTCATGAGCAGGAGGACGAGCGCCGATGCGGCCAGGGCCTCGTGGCCGACGAGCCACGGCACCGCGGACGTCGCGTTCTGCACCCCCGAGGAGATCGAGACCGCGACGGTGAGCACGTAGTCGACGAGCAGCGCGCTGGCCACCGTGACGCCCGACTTGGGCCCCAGGTTCGTGGTGGCGACCTCGTAGTCACCTCCACCGCTGGGGTAGGCGCGCACGTTCTGGCGGTAGGACGCGACGACGGTGAGCATCACGACGACGACGGCGAGGCCGATCTTCCAGTTGAACGCGTAGGCCGTGATGCCGCCCATCGACAGGGTCAGGAAGATCTCGTCGGGCGCGTACGCCACCGACGACAGGGCGTCGCTGGCGAAGACGGGCAGCGCGATGCGCTTCGGCAGCAGCGTCTCCCCGAGCTGGGTGCTGCGAAGCTTGCGTCCGACGAGCGTCCGCTTGACGGACTCGACCATGCCCACGAGCGACGATCGTAGACCTGTCGGGATCGCTGCGCCGGGCGCCCTGGATGCGGGCTCCGGGCCGGTCCCGACGGGTGTAGCGTCGCCTCGTGCACATCGTCATCATGGGCTGCGGACGCGTCGGCTCGACGCTGACGCGCAGCCTCGAGGAGCGCGGCCACTCCACGGCCGTCATCGACTCCAACCCCGACGCCTTCCGCCGCCTGGGGCCGGACTTCACCGGCACCACCGTGACCGGCATGGGCTTCGACCGCGAGGTCCTGCGTGCGGCCGGCATCGAGCACGCCGACGGCTTCGCCGCGGTCTCGAGCGGCGACAACTCCAACATCATCTCGGCACGGGTCGCGCGTGAGCAGTTCGGCGTCGACAACGTCGTGGCCCGCATCTACGACCCGGGCCGTGCCGAGGTGTACGAGCGCCTCGGCGTCCCCACGGTCGCCACGGTGCCGTGGGCGGCCGACCAGGTCCTGCGTCGTCTCGTCCCGGCGGGGTCGGAGCCCGCGTGGCGCGACCCGTCCGGCCAGCTGCGACTCGACACCCTCTACGCCCCGTTCCCGTGGATCGGTCACGAGGTCTCGAGCCTCGAGGACGCCGCGGGGGTCCGCGTGGCCTACCTGACGCGCCTCGGGTCCGGCCTGGTCGCGAGCGGACGCACGGTGCTGCAGGAGGGCGACCTGCTCGCCGTCTTCATGCGCGAGGGCGACGCCGACCAGGCCCACCGCGTGCTCGAGTCCGGACCTGAGGAGGCCTGATGCGCGTCGCCATCGCGGGAGCCGGTGCCGTCGGCCGTTCCGTCGCGCTCGAGCTCACCGAGAACGGGCACCAGGTGCTCCTGATCGACAAGTCCCCCGGGTCCATCCGGTCCGACCTCGTGCCGAAGGCGCAGTGGCTTCTGGCCGATGCGTGCGAGATGTCCTCCCTCGAGGAGGCCGGGCTGCAGACGTGCGACGTGGTCATCGCCGCGACGGGCGACGACAAGGTCAACCTGGTCGTCTCGCTGCTGGCCAAGACGGAGTTCTCGGTCCCCCGGACCGTCGGTCGCGTCAACCACCCGAGCAACGAGTGGCTGTTCGGCGAGACCTGGGGCGTCGACGTGGCGGTCTCGACCCCGCGGCTCATGTCGGCCCTGGTGGAGGAGGCGGTGTCGGTCGGCGACCTCGTTCGCCTGTTCACCTTCCGCCAGAGCAACACCAGCCTGGTCGAGCTGACGATGCCCGAGGACTCCCCCTTCGCCGGGCGCCTGGTGCGCGACGTCCCGTGGCCACGCGACGTGGTCCTCGTGGCCATCCTGCGCGACAACGCGATCGAGACGCCCGACCCGGAGCGCTCGCTCGAGGCGGGCGACGAGCTCTTGTTCGTCACCGCACCGGACGCGGAGGACGAGATCGGCGCGCTGCTCTCCCCCAAGTCGTGAGTTCCTCCTCGTCCTGAGGCGTCGTGGCTGCGTCGGCGGCTGGGCGTTCGCTCGCGCCTACGCTGCCCGGCCGGGCGTTCACGCACTGCTGCGTCGCAGCCGCTGTGCTTTCACCTGCTGCTGCGTCGCTGTGGCTGCGCGTCGGTGTGGTCTCCGAAAGGGCCTCGACCGCAGCCGGGGGTCTGGGCTCGGGTGGGTCTGCGGGGCGCGGCCACGATTCTCCATCTGCGCGGGATCCACGCACGATTCTTCCTTCTCGTGGACCGTGCCACGCGAAGGAAGAATCGTGGCGACGAAAAGGGCCCCGTACGGGCAGTGATTCTCCCTTCTCGTGGACCCTTCCACGCAAAGGAAGAATCCCTGCCCACCCGACGCGCGAACCGGCCCCGCGGACGCAAGATTCTGCCTTCGCGTGCAGAACCCCGAACGATGCTGCGTTCACGACGGGATCCGACCACGAACGCAGCATCCTTCGCCCCCTCACGCACGAACGCAGAACCTTGCGTCCCCCGACCCGCGCTCCGAGAACCCGACCGACCCCGGACCCGCCCGCCGGTCGAGGCCCTTTCGGAGACCGACCCGCCTCGTAGCCACAGCGACGCAGCCGCAGGTCGAGACCCAGCCACAGCGACGCAGCCGCAGGTCGAGACCCACCCGCCGCCATGCAGCCGCAGGTCGACACCCACCCGGAGCAGCGCAGCCGCAGGTCGAGGCCCCGCCCCCGCGAACTGCGCGTCACCGAGAAGCAGGCGGCTCCGGCTCGGCCTCGGCCTCGATCGGGGTGGAGTTGCGCGAGAGCACCCACGCCATCGCCGCGAACGCCGCGACCTGCAGGGGCCAGCCGAGCACGACCTTGGAGGTGCCGAGCAGCGCCACGTGGTCGCCGGCCCACAGCGGGTACTGCACCACGACCCGCAGGATGCAGGGTGCGGCGAAGAGCCAGGTCAGCAGCGAGCACAGACGGACGAGCTGTCGGTCCTCGTGCCACTCGGTGGGCTCGCCGGTGAGGCTGCCGATGAGGAACCCGATGAGGGGCCACCCCACGAGGATCGAGACGATGAAGACCGCCGCGTAGGCACCGTTGTAGAGGATCCCGGGCAGGAACACGTCACGAGCCTCGCCGCTGCGCGACGCGAACACGGCGGCGATGGCGATGCCGATGAGGGCGTTCAGCACGAACTGGACGGTGGAGCGCTGGGCGAGCCGCACCACGAGCAGCAGGACCGCCGCGCCGACGCTCGCGACGAGCGAGGTCCGCAGGTCCTGCGTGCTGATCCAGCAGATCGTGAACACGATCGTGGGCACGGCGCTCTCGACGATGCCGCGCCCGCCGCCGAGCGCCTCGGAGAGCTTGGACCGCACCAGTTCCTCGACGGTGGCGACGCTCGCGCCGGCCTCGCTCATGCGTCCAGCTCGTAGCGCGGGTTGTAGAGCACGAAGGCGTCGCCGCGGCGACCGATGCGGCCGTGCACGGTCAGACGTCGCCCGGGCTCGATGCCCTCGATCCGGCGTCGGCCCAGCCACACGAGGGTGACCTGCCCGGACCCGTCGTAGAGCTGCGCCTCGAGGGCGCTCGCACCGTCGGCGACCGGGCGGGTGGTGACGGACCGCAGCTCACCGTGCAGCGAGCAGACCGACCTCTCGGCCTGGGCGGTGAGCAACCGGCAGCCCGCGGCGTCGGCGCTGCGCTGCAGCTCCTGGTCCTCGAGCTGCTCGAGGGTCGCGCGGCGCATCGGGCGGCGCAGTCGGGATGCCATGTCTCGATCCTAGGCCGCGAACCTCAGGCCTGGGTGCCGTGGCCGGGTGGCTCCTCGGCCACCGCACCCTCGGGCACCTCGATGAGCAGGGCCTCACGCACCAGGCGCGGCTCGTCACCTCGGACGACGACGACCTCACGGAACGCACGCTCGAGCAGCCCGTCCTCGTCGGGCTCGAGCGCAGCCGATCCGAGGAAGGTCGCACGAAGCATCCAGCGCGGCCCCTCGACCGCGAGGATCCGTGACGGCTGGAAGCCGTCCTGGCCGTCGGGGAGCTTCACGGGGACCTGGACGCGAAGCTCGGGACCGAACGGTCCGTCGACCTGCTCGGCCGTGCCCTCGAGCCGCTCGACCTCCGCGAGCAGCTCGCCACGGACCTCGTCCCACAGCCCACCGCTGCGCGGCGCGGCGAAGACCCGCAGCTCGAGCCCCGACTCCTCCGTGACCAGCACGACGGACCCGGTGCTTCCGCCGTCGTCCTGGGGCACCTGGAGCTGGAAGCCGATGCGTCCGCGGATGCGCAGCGGTCCGAGGTCGATGTAGCCCGTGCCGTCCCCGGTGAAGTCTCGCGAGTCCCAGGGGCCGGACGGCTCCTCGGTGGGCGTCGTGGACACGACGTCGGGCTCCGTGCCCGTCTCGTCGGTCTGCACTGCCTGGTCGTCACGCTCTCGGCGTCGACGGATCATGCGTCCTCCCCCATGGATCGGTGGCCCCCGGTGGAGCCGTAGCCCCCGGCGCCTCGGCTGGTGTCCTCGAGTGACTCGACCTCGCGGAAGGTCACGTGCTCGACCCGCTGCACCACGAGCTGCGCGATGCGGTCGCCGCGGGCGATCCGGACGGTCTCGTGCAGGTCGTGGTTGACCAGCAGGACCTTGATCTCGCCCCGGTAGCCGGCATCGATGGTGCCGGGCGTGTTCACCACCGAGAGTCCGTGGCGCAGGGCCAGCCCGGACCGTGGGTGGACGAAGGCCGCGAAGCCGTCGGGCAGGGCCAGGGCGATGCCCGTGGGCACGAGCACGCGCTCGCCCGGCGCGAGGGTCGCATCCTCGGCGGCGTGCAGGTCGGCACCTGCGTCACCCGGGTGCGCATAGGTCGGGGCCGGGAGCCGCGGGTCGAGGCGACGCACCGCGATCTCGAGCATGCTCGCGACCCTACTCGGGCCGACCACGCCCGGATGCGGCAGGCTGGGAGCGTGCAGACCCGTCGTGAGCGACTCCTCGCTCCCCCCGCGTGGTGGATCGCCGTCGCGGCCTTCGCGATCGCGTGGGGCTGGGTGGCGTTCGTCGTCGCAGGACCGCCGACCGCGGTCGCCGTGGCCGTGGCGGTGGCCGTCGTGACGGGTGCCCTGCTGTGGTCTTACGGGTCGACGGTGCTCGAGGCCGGACCCGACGGCCTCCGTGTGGGGCGCGCCCACCTGACGCACGAGCACGTGGGCGCGGTCACGGCGCTCGACGCGGCCGGTGCACGGACGCTGCTCGGTCCCGGCGCCGACGCCCGCGCCTGGCTGCACGTCCGGCCGTACATCGCCACCGCCGTGCAGGTGGAGGTCCGCGATCCGGCAGACCCCGCGCCCTACTGGGTGGTCTCGACCCGCGATCCGTCCGCGATCGCCCAGGCCCTCGGCCGTCCTGCCGGGCCGATCCGACCCGAGGCCGGCACCCAGGGCACCCACCAGCCCAGCACCGACCAAGCCAGCACCGACCAAGCCAGCACCGACCAACCCCGCACCGACCCGAGGTGACGACCATGCCCCGCAAGCGCCGACGCCGCACGTCCGCTCCCACGCTCGAGTCGGCCACGCCCGCGAGGCGACCGTCGCGCTCGAGCCGCAGCACGTGGAAGCTGCTCGACCGCGGCTCCACCGTCGCGGCGGGTCTGCTGGCACGTCAGGTCTCGACGCTGGCCTGGCGGGCCGCGACCGGCAAGAAGCCCCCGACCGCGGGGCGACACCCCGAGGTCGAGACCCGCGAGGCCGTCGCCTGGGCCGTCATCGGAGGTGCGCTCGTCGAGGTCGTGAGGCTGCTCGTGCGCCGCGGGGCGGCCGGGTACTGGGTCCGCTCGACGGGCGACCTGCCTCCGGGCATGAAGCCCCTGAAGGGCGCCACCAAGGGTGGCGTCGCCGGAGCAGCGCGGGCGGCGGCACGGACGGCTGGAGGAACGGCGAAGCCGGCCTCCTCACGGAAGCCGGCTCCTGGTCGTCGGCGCTCGCGCTGAGCGAGCTCGGACGGTGCGTCAGTAGGCGCAGTCCCGGCAGATGAGCCGGTCGCCCTTCTCCTCGGCGAGCTGGGAACGGTGGTGCACCAGGAAGCACGACGAGCACGTGAACTCGTCGGACTTGCGCGGGACCACCTGGACGGCCAGCTCCTCGTGGGAGAGGTCGGCACCCGGCAGCTCGAACGACTCGGCCGCTTCGACCTCGTCCTCGTCCACCTTGCCCGAGTTCTTCTCGTGGCGACGCGCCTTGAGCTCCTCGATGCTGTCCTCGGACTGCTCTTCGTCAGTCTTGCGAGGCGCGTCGTAGTCGGTAGCCATGTACCCCTCCGTCGTGTGCGTTCAACCGACGGGATTGTTCCACACCGCTGCAAGCGGCCGTCGGTCAGAACCCACAAGTCCGGACGAGGTCGAAGTATTCCCCTGCAAGCGCAGGATGCGCCGCCATCACGAGGCGCAGATCCGGCGGGCCGTCGAGGCCCTCGACGAGCACACCGGCCTCGCGAGCCACCAGTCCTCCCGCAGCGAGGTCCCACGGGTGCAGCCCCTGCTCGACGTAGGCGTCCAGACGGCCTTCGGCGAGCGCGCACAGGTCGAGTGCGGCCGAACCGATCCGACGGATGTCCCTGACGTGCGGCAGCAGGCGGGCCGCGGCCGCAGCCTGGTGCTCGCGGACCTCGCGCACGTAGTTGAAGCCCGTCCCGACGAGGGCCTGGGAGAGCGGCGGCGGTTCCGGAGCACGCAGCGGCACCCGACGGTCGCCGTCCCAGCGCCAGGCGCCGCCGTCGAGCACGGCTCCCCACCGCTCCCCCGACGCGATGTTCACCACGAAGCCCGCGACGACCCGCTCGCCGGTCGCGTCGGTGACCCGCGCGGCGATGGACACGGCGTACGCGGGGATCCCGTAGACGAAGTTCACCGTTCCGTCGATGGGGTCGACCACCCAGTCGACCCCGCTCGTGCCGGCCACGTCGGCACCTTCCTCACCGACGAACCCGTCGTCGGGCCGTGCAGCGAGGATGCGGTCGCGGATCAGGTCCTCGCTGGCCCGGTCGACCTCGGTGACCACGTCGATGGGGCTCGACTTGGTCGCCGCGACCGCCACGCGGCCCTCCGGCCGCTCGCGCCGCACCAGGGCGGCCGCCTCGAGCCCGACGTCGTGCGCCAGGGTCAGGAGCTGCTCACGGTCCGGCAGCACGGACGAGCTCACGGGTGGGCGGGACGGTCGCCGCGCAGGTTCGCGCAGCAGCCCGGCACGCACACGACCGGGTTGGCAGCACACCGGCCGAGCGTGGCCGGCGTCGGCGACTCGCCGCGGTCGACGGCGGCCCTCTCCTGCAGCAGGTCGGTGATCATCGCGACGAAGCCGGGGTGCGTCCCCGGCGTGGGCACGCGGACGAACCTCATGCCGAGCTTCTCGGCGGTCTCCGCCGCCTCGGTGTCGAGGTCGTACACGACCTCCATGTGGTCGGACACGAAGCCGATCGGGACGACCACGACGGACGTGACACCGTCGGCGGCCAGCTGCTCGAGGTGGTCGTTGACGTCGGGCTCCAGCCACGGGGTCCGCGGCGAGCCGGACCGGGAGCAGTACACGAGGTCCCACGGCACGTCGCGGTGCTGCGGCGCGAGACCCTCCATGACGAGCCGACCCGCCTCGAGGTGCTGGGACCGGTACGCGCCCACGCCCGGCCCGCCGCTCGCGTCGTTCATGGCGTCAGGGATCGAGTGGGTCACGAACACCACCCGCGTGCCGTCGGGAGCCTCGTCCAGGGCGGCGTCCGTGTGCTCCACGAAGGGGCCGATGAATCCCGGGTGGTTGAACGGCAGCCGGAGCCGGCTGAGCTCGATGTCGAGGCCCTCGGTCGCGTCGGCGAGGTTCTCGCGGTACTGGCGGCAGCCCGAGTACGACGAGTACGCGCTCGTCAGGAAGTAGGCGGCGTGGCGGACCCCGTCGGCGACCATCGCCTCGAGCGCCTCGCGCAGGTAGGGGGTCCAGTTGCGGTTGCCCCAGTAGACCGGCAGGTCGACGTCGCGATCGGCCAGCTCGCCCTCGAGCGCCGCGATCACGTCGCGGTTCAGGTCGTTGATCGGGCTGCGCCCACCGAACAGGAAGTAGTGCTCGCCCACCTCCTCCAGCCGCTCGCGCGGGATGCCCTTGCCGGCGGTCACGTTCTCCAGGAACGGGACGACGTCGTCGGGCTTCTCCGGCCCGCCGAAGGAGACGTAGAGCAGGGCGTCGAAGGGGCGTACATCCATGACGTCATCGTCCCATGCAGGCCCCCGGCCCGCCGGGGGTAGCCTGCCTGCGCCGAGAATGACGGGACGTCGGCACTTGCCGGCGGCGACGAGGAGGTGGCACGGTGCGGTCGACCTACGGGCACGTCCTCGCTCTGCCCGGCGCGGCTCTGTTCAGCCTGACCGGACTGGTGTCGCGCCTCCCGCTCTCGATGGCCTCGCTCGGACTCGTCCTGCTCGTCCGCGAGCACGGGGGCAGCTACGGCGCCGCCGGGCTGGTCGCCGCCGCCTACGTGGCGGCCGCCGCCGTCGTCGCCCCGATGCACGGACGGCTCAGCGACCGGTGGGGCCAGCGGCGCGTCCTGGTGCTCGCGGGCGCCGGCTACGCCGCCGGCATGATCGCCGTGATCCTCGCCGTGACCCGCGAGGTGGACGCACCCTGGCCGCACCTGGCCGCCGCGGTGGGCGGGGTCTTCACGCCGCAGACCGGGTCGCTCGTCCGTGCACGGTGGACCCACCTGCTGCGCGACGACCGTCCGCGGCTCACGACCGCGTTCGCGATCGAGGCCGTCATCGACGAGGTCGTCTTCATCGTCGGCCCCGTGCTCGTGACCTTCCTGACCCTGCAGGTCGCCGACGTCGCAGGCCTGGCGACGGCCACGGCGGCCGCGGTCGTGGGCAGCTGGTTCCTCGCCGCGCAGACGTCCACCGAGCCTCCGACGGGTCGGCACGGGGACGGACCCCGCCCGCCCCTCGGCTGGGCCGTCCTGGGCCCCGTGCTGGTGGCCGCGGTGGGGATCGGCGTGCTCTTCGGCTCGACCGAGGTGCTGGTCGTCGCGTTCACCGAGGCCGAGGGGTCGGCGGGCGCGGCCGGGGTGGTGCTGGCCATCTGGGCGGCCGGGAGCCTCCTGGCCGGCGTGGCGGTCGGACTGCTGCCCTCACCCTCCGACTCGGTGGCGCGGTTGCGCTGGACCGTCCTGGTCCTCGGCCTGCTGTTCGCGCCGCTGCTCCTGGCGCCGAGCATCGCCTGGCTCGCCGTCGGCATGTTCGTGACCGGCTTCATGATCTCCCCGACGATGATCGCCGCCACCAGCGTGGTCGAGGAGTACGTGCCGCCGACGCGGCTCACGGAGGCCCTCACGTGGACGAGCACCGGCCTGGCCATCGGTGTCGCCCCGGGCGCCGCGGTCGCCGGCGCCGTCGTGGACCGGTTCGGCGCCTCGGCGGGCTTCGCCGTCCCCCTCGTGGCCGGCGTCCTCGCCGCGGCCGTGGCCTGGTCCTTCCGGCCCCCGCCGCGACCGGACCGCTCCACCGACCCGCAGGCATCCGGCGCCCCGAGCCCGGCACCCCCGCCAGGCTCCTCCGCCGCCCCGAGCCCGGCACCCCCGCCAGGGCCCTCGGCGCACTAGGCTGTCGACCGAGATGAGCCCTACCGCCGAGACGCCGCCCGACGCCCCCCTCGAGGAGCGCGCGGTCGCGCTCGTCCGGCACTGGGTGACCGCCCAGCAGGGACGTGGCCGACGGACCGACCCGGCCGCCCGCCGCCTCGCGACGCTGCTCAAGGACCCGGCCGGACTCGACTTCACGATCGGCTTCGTCGACCGCGTCGTCCGCCCCGAGGACTCCGACGTCGCGGCCCGCAACCTGCGGGACCTGACCCGCTCTCTTCCGGCCTTCCTGCCCTGGACCCAGCGGGTCCTGCTGCGCACCGGCGCCTTCTTCTCGCTGCTCTTCCCGGCACTGGTCGTCGCCACCGCCCGACGCACGCTGCGCCGCATGGTGGGGCACCTCATCGCCGATGCACGGCCCGAGAAGCTCGGCGGCACGATCGCGACCCTGCGCAAGAACGGCGACCGGCTCAACCTCAACCTGCTCGGCGAGGCCGTGCTCGGCGAGGGCGAGGCCGTGCGCCGACGCGACCGCACCCTCGAGCTCCTGCGGCGCGACGACGTCGACTACGTCTCCGTGAAGGTCTCCGCCGTCGCCAGCCAGCTGTCCATGTGGGCGTTCGACGAGACCGTGGAGCGCGTGGTCGAGCGCCTCGCCCCGCTGTACGAGGTCGCCGCGGAACGCGGCTCGTTCATCAATCTCGACATGGAGGAGTACCGCGACCTCGACCTCACGATCGCGGTCTTCACACGCGTCCTGGAGGAGCACCCCGACCTCGAGGCCGGCATCGTCCTGCAGGCCTACCTCCCCGACGCCCTCGCGGCGATGCAGCGCATCCAGGCGTGGGCCCGCGCCCGCCGGGAGGCCGGCGGCGCGTCCGTGAAGGTGCGCCTCGTCAAGGGCGCCAACCTCGCCATGGAGCGGGTCGACGCCACCGTCCACGGCTGGCCCCTCGCGACGTGGTCCTCCAAGCAGGAGACCGACACGCACTACAAGCGCGTCCTGCGGTGGGCCCTCACCCCCGAGCGGATCGACGCCGTGCGGATCGGCGTGGCCGGGCAGAACCTCTTCGACGTCGCCTACGCCTGGCTGCTCGCCGGCGAGCGGTCCGTTCGCGACGGCGTCGACTTCGAGATGCTGCTGGGCATGGACTCCGGTCCCGTCGCGTCGGTGCGCGCCGACGTCGGCGCACTCCTGCTCTACACGCCCGTGGTGCACCCCGACGAGTTCGACGTCGCCATCTCCTACCTGGTCCGCCGGCTCGAGGAGAACGCCAGCTCGGAGAACTTCATGTCGGCCGCGTTCGACCTGGCCGACGACCCCTCGGCCTTCGATCGCGAGGCAGGGCGCTTCCTCGCCTCCGTGAAGGCGCTCGACGAGACCGTGCCCCCTCCGCACCGGGTCCAGGACCGTCGCACCGACGCCACCGACCACCACGTGCACGCGCACACCGACGGCTTCTCCAACACCCCCGACACGGACCCGTCCACGGCCGGGAACCGGGTGTGGGGCCGTCAGGCGCTGTCCCGGTCGACGTACACCCAGCTCGGGATCTCCACGATCGAGTCGAGCCGCGTCCACGGCCCGGCGTCCCTCGAGACCCTCGTGCGGGGCGCCCGGACCGCCGCGACCGCCTGGTCCGCCCGTGGGGCCGAGGTCCGGGCCTGGATCCTCCACCAGGCCGCCGGGGCGCTCGAGACCCGACGGGGCGACCTGGTCGCCGTCATGGCCGCCGAGACCGGCAAGACGATCGCCGAGGCCGACGTCGAGGTCAGCGAGGCCATCGACTTCGCGCACTACTACGCCGAGGCGGCGCGTCGCCTCGAGGTCGTCGACGGCGCCTCGTTCCACCCGGTCGGCCTGACGGTCGTCACCCCGCCGTGGAACTTCCCCGTCGCGATCCCGTGCGGCTCGGTGCTGTCGGCCCTCGCCGCCGGCAGCGCGGTGGTGATCAAGCCCGCTCCGCAGAGCCCCCGGTGCGCAGCCGTCATGGTGGAGGCGCTGTGGCAGGGCGGCGTGCCGCGCGAGGTGCTGCGCTACGTGAGCATGGACGAGGGCGAGCTGAGCAAGTCCCTCGTGTCCCACCCCGCGGTCGACCGGTTGATCCTCACCGGCTCCTGGGAGACGGCGGCCCTGTTCCGCTCGTGGCGGCCCGACCTGCCGCTCCTCGCCGAGACGAGTGGCAAGAACGCCCTCCTCGTCACCCCCAGCGCCGACCTCGACCTGGCCGTCGGCGACCTCGTGAAGAGCGCCTTCGGGCACGCCGGGCAGAAGTGCTCGGCGGCGAGCCTCGGCATCCTGGTCGGCTCCGTCGCCACCTCCGAGCGCTTCCGTCGCCAGCTCGTCGACGCCGTGACCTCGCTCAAGGTCGGGTGGCCCGACGATCCCGACGTCTCGGTCGGCCCGGTCGTCGAGGCGCCCTCGGGCAAGCTGCTCGACGCGCTGACGGTCCTCGACGACGGTGAGGAGTGGATCGTCCAGCCGCGTCGTCTCGACCCCACCGGTCGACTCTGGTCCCCCGGGGTGAAGGTGGGCGTGGCCCCCGGCAGCACCTACCACCGCACCGAGTACTTCGGCCCCGTCCTCGGACTCATGCACGCCGCCGACCTCGACGAGGCGATCGCCTGGCAGAACGCCACCGACTTCGGGCTCACGGCCGGCATCCACTCGCTCGACCCCGACGAGGTCAACCGCTGGATCGACACCGTGGAGGCGGGCAACCTCTACGTGAACCGCGGGATCACTGGCGCGATCGTGCAGCGCCAGCCGTTCGGCGGCTGGAAGCGGTCGAGCGTCGGCGCCTCCAGCAAGGCCGGCGGACCCAACTACCTGACCCACCTGGGCACCTGGACGCGCCGACCGCTGCGCCACGTCCCCGACGACGTCGAGCTCTCGGCCCCGGTGGCCTCCGCGCTCGCGTCGGTGACGCCGCACCTGCTCCAGTCCGACGCCGCGCAGCTCGCCGCGGCCGCCCGCTCCGACGAGCTGGCCTGGCAGCGCGAGTTCGGCCGCGAGAAGGACGTCAGCGGGCTCGGCGTCGAGCGGAACGTCTTCCGCTACCGACCGACCTCGGTCCACGTGCGCGGTGACGGCGACCTGCTCACGACCGCTCGGGTCGTCCTCGCCGGGCTCCGCGCCGGCGCCTCGGTCACGGTGTCCACGCCGGTGGCCCTGCCCGACGACCTCGCACCCGGGCACGTCGTCGAGGACGACGCCGACTGGCTGGACCGCATGTCGCGGGACCGTCCCGGACGGGTGCGCCTGCTGGGCCCGCTCGCGCGTGAGCTCGCCGCCGCCGTCGAGGGCGATCCGGACGTCGCCGTCCACGCTGGCGAGGTCACCTGGTCCGGACGGGTCGAGCTCCTGCCGTTCCTGCGCGAGCAGTCGGTCACCATCACCACGCACCGCTTCGGCAACCACGACCCGGCGTTCGACCGCGTGCTGCCCCGCCACTGATCCGGGCGAGCTCCGCCGTCAGCCGCGAGCGAGGCCCGGTGGCAGCGGCGCTCGCCACCCACGCCAGAGGGCGAGCAGCCGCCACACGACGCACAGGGCCCCGGCCGACACGTACGCCCACCACCCGAGGTCGGCGCGATGGGCCAGCACGGCCACCAGCGCGCCGGTGAACGCCGGGGTGGCGTAGAGCTCCTCGCGGAAGATCACGGGCACCCGTCCGGCGAGCACGTCGCGCAGGATGCCCCCTCCGATGGCCGTAACCATCCCCAGGAGCGCGGCGGGCAGCACCCCGAGACCGGCCTCGGCCGCCTTGACGCCGCCCGCGACGCAGAACAGCGCCGCACCCACGGCGTCGAGGACGGCGATCTGCGACTCGCGGCGCCCGAACACCGGGTGGAAGGCGAACACCACGACGGAGGCCACGGCGGGCACGACGAGGTAGCGCCAGTCCAGGAGGGCCGCCGGCGGGACGTCGCCGATGAGGACGTCGCGGAGCACGCCGCCGCCGAGCCCGGTGACCAGTCCGAGGACCGACGCGCCGAACACGTCGAGCTCCTTGCGCACCGCCACGATGGCGCCGGTGCAGGCGAACACGGCGATGCCCACCAGGTCGAGCGTCACGATCCACACGTCAGGCACGGATCGACCCTAGGACACGTCGTGGCAGGTCGTCGGCCGAGTCGTCAGCCCAGTCGTCAGCCCAGTCGTCGGCCCAGTCCTCTGGGCACGCGTGTCGCCACGGTTTGGCCGGGGACGGAGCCTAGGATGACGAAGCAACCAGTGGGAGGACGCTCGATGCGCGAACTCGGCCCCGATCGGCTCAGCGACGACGGACGTTTCCTCGTCCTGCGCGAAGCCGGCCGTCCCGAGCTGTTCCGCGTCCCGATCGATCGACGGCTCGCCGCACTCGTCGACGCCTCCCCCCGTGCCCGCGGCCGCGCACACGGCCAGATGGAGATCACGATGGAAAGCACGCTCAGCCCCCGCGACATCCAGGCCAGGATCCGGCGCGGGGAGAGTCCCGACCAGGTCGCCGAGTCGGCCGGCGTGCCGACCGAGCAAATCGAGGGGTTCGCCACCCCGGTGCTCGCCGAGCGTGCCTACGTGGCCGAGCAGGCGCGCTCGACCACCATCCGCCGTCGGCACGCCACCGGACCGGGCGTCCTGCTCGGGTCCGCGGTCGACGAGAGCGTGGCCGCAGACGGCGGCGTTCCCGAGGACGTCAGCTGGGACGCCTGGCGCCGCGAGGACGGTCGCTGGACCGTCCAGGTGCTCGCGCCCAGCGCGCTCGAGCCGGCCACCTTCTGCTACGACGCCAAGAGCCGGTACGTCGTCCCCGACGACGAGACCGCTCGCCGGCTCGTGGGCGACGTCGCTCCGCCGGAGGCCTCCGACATGGCCATCGCCGACGCCCTGCGCCCCGACGAGGACCGTCCTGCAACGCCGGCCGCGGACGAGGCCCGCTCCGCCGAGCCCGTCGCGCCGAGCGACGACGCACCTCGTCACGAGGTCGACGCCGGGCTCCACGCACCCGTGCACTCCCTCAAGGAGGCCCGCGACCGGCGCGCGATGGAGCAGCTGTCCCTCACCGAGGACATCGCCCCCCAGGAGCAGGACACGTCCGACGACGCCGACCAGGAGCCCGCCGAGGCGCACCACCAGGTCGACGAGGACCTGGACGAGGAGGAGGGCCACGTGGCCGTCCCCGACACCGTCGCCCCGCGCAAGAAGCGCCCCGAGCGTCGGCGGGTGCCCAGCTGGGACGAGATCATGTTCGGCGGGCGGAACGACTGAGCACCACCGACCACCCAGGACGAACGGACGAGGGCCCCGACCGCCGAGCGGTCGGGGCCCTCCTCCGTGCAGGGCTCAGCTGGTGGAGCACTCCGAGGGCGTGTCGATCGAGGCGCTCGCGCTCGAGCGCCACGGCATGAGCACCTCGGACACGATCTGGCCCACCGAGCTGCCCGAGCGGTACGTGTTCTTGTAGACGGTCAACCGGCGCCACGGCTCCTTGGCGAGGATCCGCTCCGCGGTAGCGGCGTCCTTGCCGGCCGAGAAGAGCGCGACACGGTCGGCCGGGCCCTGCGCCTGGTTGCTGCACCAGTGCGCCTGCAGGGTGCCCTGCGTCGGGTACGTGTTGATGGACCGAAGCTTCTCGGTCACCCCGCGCGAGTTCGTGAACGAGTAGTGGGGCGAGTCGTAGGTCCGCACCAGCATGGGCTCGGGCACGTCGACGAACCGGTTGTTCCTGATCGTCGGGTTCTCCGCGCCCTGGCTGATGACCGCGGTGGCCGGCAGGTTGTTGCTGGCGTTGCGCCGGGTGGTGATGCCGTCGATCAGGTTGCCCTCGAGCACCGGCGAACGCCAGTTCAGCATCTTCACCGCGTCGAACCGGGAGTCGACGATCCGGTTGTTCTTGAGCACGACCGCGGTGTGGTACCGCAGGCTCCAGTCCTCCTGCTTGCGCGGCGTCGTCACCCGGGCCACGGCCGACATGACGTGCGTGCCGACGGCCCGGTTCTGGTACAGGAAGTCGTTGTCCTCGATCGTGAGGCGGTTGTTGCCGTACCGGTCCATGGCGCCCCACGTGTAGTTCACGCCCTTGGTCCGACTGTCCGGCGTGTCCACGTTGATGGCCTCGGCGTTGGGGTTGGCCTTGGTGCCCGCCTTGCCGTCACCACGGACGTCGTTGACGAAGTCGTTGCCCTTCACGACGGTGTCCTGCGAGGCGCTGACCTCGAGGAAGTGGCCGAGGTGGTTGTTGCGGAAGCGGATCCCCTCGACCCGCACGTTGCTGGCGTGGCCGATCACGACGCCGTAGACCTTGTCGAAGGCCGGGTGGACCGTCCCCATCATGTTGATCGTGGCGCTGCCGTCGCCCGGGCCGCGGAAGGTGATGTTGCGCTCGCCGTCGTAGCCCTTCACCGCGTTCGAGCGCAGGGCTCGGGTCGGCGAGATCGTCTGGAACATCGAGCTCGAGGCCCGGACGCCGGAGATGCCCGTGGTCATCAGCTTGTTGATCGTGGTGCCCGACGACAGCACGACCGTGGTGTCCGACGGCACGAAGATCGCGTTCGACAGCTTGAAGGTGCCCGGCGCGAAGGTGATCGTGCGGTTCTTGCGGTTGCCGCTGAAGCTGTTCGCCTTCTCGATGAGGCTCAGGCACGCGTTGAGCCGATAGCTGTCGGAGGTGTAGACGTTGTACTTCGTGAAGCGGGTGACGTCGTAGCCGTCGGCGTTCAGCATCTTGTTGGGCAGCCGGGCTGTGCGCGTCTTGAAGGCGGCCTGCGTCTCGAAGGTCGTGCAGGTCGAGGCGAGCCACTGCTCGACCTTGGCCTTCGTCATCGAGACGCGGGCGGAGGCCGACGAGGGAACGAGGAGTGCGGCGACCACACCGCCGACGAGGATCAGCGTGAGAGCCCGAGAAACAGTACGCATTGGTCGATGGTCCCAGACATTTCTGCCATGTGCGCGCGATAGTGAGGACCAAAGTCCTTTATTTATCTCAGGGGAAAGGCAGGACGTCCGGAGAAAGTGCGGCAGCCTTCGCCGATTCCGCGGTCATGCGGCGCCGATGGTGTCGGCGGCACAGGACCTCGTACCCCACCGAGGGCCGCGGCCGCTGGGGGTCGTCGACGTCCCCGACCACGATCACCTCACCCTCGGTGACCATCTCCCCGTCCTCGGTGCGGGCGTTGTGCGTCGCCCGTTCACCGCACCAGCAGAGTGCCTCGACCTGGAGCGGAAGCATGCGGTCGGCCAGCTCCACGAGTCGGGCCGATCCGTCGAACATGCGCGTGCGGAAGTCCGTCAGGATGCCGAAGCAGAAGACGTCGATGTCGAGCTCGTCGGCGATCTTGGCCAGCTGCTCGACCTGGTCGCGCGTGTAGAACTGCGCCTCGTCGCACACGAGGTAGTCGATGCGCCCGCCCTGGGTCAGCTCGGTCACGACGTGCTCCCAGAAGTGCAGGGAGTCGTCGACCTCCGTCGCCGGGACCGCCAGCCCGAGCCGGCTCGAGAGCGTCGCCTCACCGGCGCGGTCGTGCGACGTGAACACCCGGCCCACGCGCCCGCGGGCCCGGTGGTTGTGGTCGAGCTGCAGGGCGAGCGTGCTCTTCCCGCAGTCCATCGTCCCGGAGTAGAAGGTCAGCTCGGCCACGGGACCATCCTGCCAGCGGCGGTGCCCGTCGTCGTGCTCAGGTGGCGAGGAGCACGGGGACGCGCAGCTCGGCCTCGCTGACCGATCCGTGGAAGCCCTTCATGCGCATCTCGAGCGGGAAGTCGTCGGTGCTGAAGACGGCGAAGTCGCCGAGGGCGGCGACCACCACGTCGCCGATGCGGCCCGCGACGGCCGGGTCGAGGGGACCGAACCAGTCGTCGAGCTCGTCGCGGGTGCGCACGTCGGCACGCTCCCCGCAGAAGTCCCGCCACCGGGCCGCGACGGCCTCGCGGTCGTGGCGGGCGGTGTACAGGTGCCGGAAGCGCGCCTCGCCGGCCAGCAGGTCCACGCCCTCCAGCAGCGCGGGAGTCGTGCTGACGTCGAAGCGCCCTTCGTCGGGGAGGTCGACCATGCCGTGGTCCGCGGTCACGAGGAGCACCGTGTCGGGCGGGAGGAGGTCCCGCAGCTGGGCCGTCTCACGGTCGACGGTCGTGAGGACGTCGCGCCACTCCTGCGACGTGCAGCCGTGCGCGTGACCGGCGTGGTCGAGGCGGGACTCGTAGGCGTAGACCACCGAGCTCGCGGCGTCCTCGACCACCTCGGCCACCACGTCGAGCCGCTCCCAGATGGAGCCGACGCCGTGGAAGGGTGCGCCCCGCTGGCTGCACAGCGTCAGGCCCGTGCCCTCGAAGCGTGCCTCGTTGACGCTCCCGGCGTTGACGCCCGCCTCGTGGAGCCGCTGCAGGACGGTGGGGTGACGCTGCCACTGCAGCGCGTCGACGTCCTGGTCCCACGCGAGGGCGTTGAGGCGTCGCCCGGTCTCCGGCACCCGCGAGGTGTATCCGACGACCCCGTGCACCCCGGCGCGAAGTCCCGTGCCGAGCGACGTGAGGCTCGTGACGGTCGTGGACGGGACGCCGCACACCACGTCGGGGACGGACGGCAGTGACGACAGGAAGGGTGCGAGGTGGGCGTGCTGGCGCAGGAGCTCCTCCCCCATGCCGTCGACCAGCAGCACGACGTAGCGCGCAGCGGCGGGGAGCCCGAGGGTGTCGACCAGACCGGCGCGTCCGCCGCCGGCGACCGCTCCGGCCGACGTGAGGACCTCGTGCAGACCGTGCCGACCCCGCGGGCCGGGCGCGGTCACGCCGTTCCGGTCGTGGCGGCGGACAGCTGACGGGCGAACACCAGGAGGCGCTCGACGGCCACGCCGCCGTCGGCCGCGGCGCTCAGGCGCAACGAGAAGTCGTCGCCGGTCAGGTTGCCGGTGTACCCGTGGTCGGCCTCGCAGTCCGGGTCGCTGCACTGGGCGGGCTCGAGGTCCAGGTGCGACACGGCACCCCACCCGATGGTGACCACGGCCTCCTCGAGGGTGCCGGAGGTGGCCACCATCCGGGTCACGACCACCGACCTGATCCGGTGGATCGACACGGCCTCGCTCGTCGTGGAGGTGTAGGGCCGCGGCAGGAGGTCGTCGGGCGGGTGCTCGTCGGTGTGCACGAGCACGACCCGCGACGGCGTCATCACGAGCACCGTCATGTGGCGACGGATCTCGTCGCGCTCGAACGTCGGTTCGTGGTGGACCACGTGCGCGAGGACGTCCTCGCCCGCCAGGGCGTCACGCAGGCCGGCCGTCACGATCTCGGGGTAGTAGCCGCTGCGCTCGATCTCCTGGAACACGTCGGCGGCGGGCCCGACGGGGCGCTCACGTCTCATCACGCCAGCGTATCCCTGACCGGACTGCTCAGACGCCGCACGTACCGCTCCTCGCGACGGTCCGTGGCCGGCACCACCTTGGCGCGGGCGCTCAACGCCGTCAGTCCGGTCTCGTGCACCAGCACGGGCTCCAGGTCGAGCTCGGCGATCTCGGGCAGGTCGTCCTTCAGCGCCGCCAGCCGCAGGATGGTGTCCTGGATCGCCGGGGTGTCGACCGGGTCGGACCCGCGGTAGCCGTACAGCAGCGGCGCGGACCGCAGGTCGCGGATCATCGACTCCGCATCGGCGTCGGTCAGGGGCGGGATGCCGTAGGCGCGGTCGCCCAGGAGCTCGCTCGAGGCGCCCGCGAGGCCGAAGGAGACCAGCGGTCCGAACAGGGCGTCCTCGGTGACCGTGAACGACAGCGGGATGCCGTCGGGGGCGGAACGCTGGACGAAGAAGCGGGTGTCGGCACGCATGCCCGGCCAGGACGTCAGCTGGTCCCACGCCTCGAACATGTCGGCACGGTCCTGGATCCCGCGCCAGATGTGCGCCAGGTCGGGGCGGGCGCGCAGGTGCTCGCTGCCGGCCTTGAGCACGACGTCCCAGCCCAGCTGCTCCGCGGCGGCGACGGCCTCCTCCGGGTCATGGACGTTGATCCACGTCCACAGGTCGATCCCGTAGCAGGCCAGGAGCGCGTGCACCTGCTCCGTCGAGAGGATCGCGCCTCGCGGCGCGTGCGCCAGCACGTCGCGCACGAGGGCGCGAGCGTCGCCGGTGCGGAAGTCGTCGTGGGCGCGGAACTCGCCGTGGTCTCGAGCCGCCCACTCCGCGTAGGTGACCACACGGGCGAGGGCACGCACGGCCGACTCCGGTGCCGGGTACGACGGCACGGAGCCGCGGCCCGCGGAGCCACCCTGGACGTCGGGCACGCGGAGCAGCTCGGGGATGCCCTCGGTGCCGAGGAAGGTCGAGACGATCGGCTTGTCGGACTGCTCGCCGATCGAGGCCAGCACGTTCGCGACCTCCTCGCCGGAGGTGTTGAGCGGCGGGATGTAGACGACCATCAGGGCGTCGATGTCGTCGGAGGCCAGGGCGTTCTCGATGGCGACCTCGAAGTCGTCGGCGCCGGCGTCGGCGCCCAGCGGCACCGAGTCCGCGACCTGCAGACCGGTGGCGGTCGCGGCGTCGGCCACGAGCAGGCCCATGGCGTCGGAGTTGCCCACGACGCAGATCCGGTTGCCGCGCGGCAGCGGCTGGTGGGCCACGAGCTGCGCGACGTCGAACATCTCCTCGAGCGTGTCGACCTGGACCACGCCGGCCTGCCGGAACATCGCGTCGACCGCAGCCTGCGGCGCCGTGCTGCGCTTGACCGCGTGGCCCACGGGCACGCCCTGGGTGGAGCGGCCCGACTTCACCGCGACGATGGGCTTGGACTCCGAGACCCGGCGAGCGATGCGCGAGAACTTGCGCGGGTTGCCGATGGACTCGAGGTAGAGGAGGACGACCTCGGTGTCGTCGTCCTCCTGCCAGTACTGGAGGAGGTCGTTGCCGGACACGTCGGCACGGTTGCCCGCCGAGACGAACGTCGAGAGGCCGAGGCCACGTCGGGACACCGACTCCAGGATCGCCGTGCCGAGGGCACCGGACTGGCAGAAGAACCCGACGCGCCCCTGGGGCGGCATGGCCGTGGAGAGGGAGGCGTTCAGCTGGACCCCGGGGGCGGTGTTGATGACACCGAGGCAGTTGGGACCGACGAGGCGCAGGCCGTACGTGCGGGAGAGGTCGAGCAGCGTCCGCTGGCGCTGTCGACCCTCGGCACCCTCCTCGGCGAACCCGGCCGAGATGACCACCAGCCCGTGCACGCCCTTAGCCGCGCAGTCGCGGACGACGTCGTTCACCGAGTCGGCCGGCACGGCCACGATGGCCAGGTCGACCTCGTGCGGGATGTCCTTGACGCTCTTGAAGGCGGGCAGCCCCGAGACCGCCTCGGCCTGGCTGTTCACGGCGTAGACGCTGCCCTGGTAGTCGCCGAGGACGAGGTTGCGCACCACCGTCTGGCCGATCGACCGCTGCCGCCGACTGGCTCCCACGACGGCGATGCTGCGCGCCGCGAAGATCCGCTCGATGGACGCCGCCTCGGCGCGCTGCTCGCGCGAGCGCATGACGCCCACGGCCGAGTCGGTGGGATCGATCCGGAACGACAGCTGCTGGACGCCGTCCTCGACCACGCCCTCGACGGAGTAGCCCATCTCGCGGAACACCTGGAGCATGCGGTGGTTGCTCGGCAGCACGTCCGCGGTGAACTTGGTGAGGCCTCGTTCGCGGCCCGCCTGGGCGAGGTGCTCGAGCAGGAGCTGGCCCACGCCCCGACCCTGGTGGGCGTCCTCCACGAGGAAGGCCACCTCGGCCACGTCGTCGCTGACCGCGTCGTAGCGCCCGACGCCGATGATCGTGTCGTGCAGCGTCAGCACGAAGGCGACCCGGCGATCGAGGTCGACGTGCGTGAAGCGTGCGACGTCGCGCTCGGACAGCGTGGGGTACGGGGCGAAGAACCGGTAGTACTTGGACTCGTCGGAGACGCGTGAGTAGAACGCGACGAAGGCCTCGGTGTCCTCGGGGGTGATGGGCCGGACCTGGGCGACGCGGCCGTCCTTCAGCAGGACGTCCGCCTCCCACATCCGGGCACGGTCGGCCGGCGTCGTCGAGGCGTCCTGCGTCACGCGCCCAAACCTACCCCGTACGGGCGCCCGTCCCGGGCGCGGAGGAGCCCGGGCGTCCCTCGGGCGGCGTGGCGGCTGGGGCGCACGGCCCCGGACCGGGAGAATCGAGAGGTCGCCCATCGGGTGGCACGTCGTCAGCCAGGAGAGGATGCATGGCCCGCAGCAGCACCCCGAACCCCCCCGAGGAGTTCGACGAGCACATCATCGACACCGACATCACGGACGAGATGAGTGCGAGCTACATCGAGTACGCGTACTCGGTGATCTACTCCCGCGCCATCCCCGACGCCCGCGACGGGCTCAAGCCCGTCCAGCGGCGCACCCTCTTCACGATGGACGACATGGGGCTGCGCAACGACCGCGGCCACGTCAAGAGCGCCCGTGTCGTCGGCGAGGTCATGGGTCGGCTGCACCCGCACGGCGACAGCGCCATCTACGACGCGCTCGTCCGGCTCGTCCAGCCGTGGTCCATGCGACTCCCGCTGGTGGACGGCCACGGCAACTTCGGCTCGCCCGACGACCCGCCCGCGGCCATGCGCTACACCGAGTGCCGCATGGACGAGGCCGCCGAGGCCATGACGGCCTCCATCGACGAGGACACCGTCGACTTCAAGCCCAACTACGACGGTCGTGAGCTGGAGCCGAGCGTGCTGCCGGCCTCACTGCCGAACCTCCTGGTCAACGGCGCGTCCGGCATCGCCGTCGGCATGGCCACGAACATCGCCCCGCACAACCTCGTGGAGGTCGTGCAGGCGCTGCGCCACCTGATCGAGCACCCGCGGGCCGACCTCGACGACCTCATGCGCTTCATCCCCGGCCCCGACCTGCCGACCGGCGGCAAGATCGTCGGGCTCGACGGCGTCCGCGACGCGTACGCCACGGGCAACGGCTCCTTCCGGATGCGCGCCACCACGCGGGTCGAGAACGTGACCCCTCGCCGCAAGGGCATCGTGGTCACCGAGCTGCCCTACAACGTCGGCACCGAGAAGGTCGTCGAGGCCATCAAGAAGCTGGTCCAGGCCAAGAAGCTCCAGGGCATCTCCGACATCAAGAACCTGACCGACCGGCACAAGGGCCTGCAGCTGGTGATCGAGGTCAAGAACGGCATCGTGCCCGAGGTGCTCCTCGAGCAGCTCTACAAGCACACGCCGATGGAGTCGTCGTTCTCGATCAACGCGGTCGCCCTCGTCGACGGCCAGCCCCGCACGCTGGGCCTCAAGGAGATGCTCGAGGTCTTCCTGGCGCACCGGTTCCAGGTGGTGCGTCGGCGCAGCGAGTTCCGGCGCGCCAAGGCCGCCGCCCGGCTGCACCTCGTCGAGGGGCTGCTGGTCGCGATCCTCGACATCGACGAGGTCATCCAGCTGATCCGCAGCAGCGACAACCGCGGCGAGGCACGCAGCCGCCTCATGGGGGTCTTCGACCTCAGCGAGGCCCAGGCCGACTTCATCCTCGACCGCACGCTGGGCAGCCTCACCCGGTTCTCCAGGATCGAGCTCGAGAAGGAGGCCGACGAGCTGCGCGCCGCGATCGAGCGGCTCGAGGAGATCCTCGGCGACGACGGCGTGCTGCGTGCGGTCGTCTCCGACGAGCTCGACGCAGCGGCCCAGCGCTTCGGGACGCCCCGACGCACGGTGCTGCTGGAGTCCGCCGGTCAGACCGTCACGGCCGCGGCGCAGCTCGAGGTCGCCGACGACCCGTGCTGGGTGCTGCTGTCGGCCACGGGGCTGCTGGCCCGCACGAGCGACGACTCCCCGCTCGGCGACGTCGGTCGACGCTCCAAGCACGACGTGGTCGTCTCGGCCGTGGCGGCCACGGCGCGAGGCCAGGTGGGCCTGGTCACCGCCGACGGCACCGTGCACCGGCTCGACGTCCTCGACATCCCGACCTTGCCGGCCACCGCGCAGGCCCCGCACCTGCAGGGCGGTCTGCCGCTGCGTGAGCTGCTCGCGACGTCGGCACCTGCGCTGTGCCTCATGTCGCTCGAGGCCGAGGGCCCCGGGCTTGCACTGGCCACCCGCGCCGGTGTGGTCAAGCGGGTCAAGCCCGAGGTGCTGTCGCGTGACTCCTGGGAGGTCATCGGGCTCGCCGACGGCGACACCCTGGTGGGCGCCGCGCCGCTGGCCACCGGCGACGAGCAGCTCGTCCTCGTCACCTCCGACGCCCAGCTGCTGCGCTTCGAGGCCGGCCTGGTCCGTCCGCAGGGTCGCGGCGGCGGCGGTGTGGCGGGCGTCAAGCTGGCGGCAGGTCAGCGGGTGGTCGGCTTCGGCGTGGTGCGCGACGTCGAGTCCGCCCACGTGCTCACGATCTCCGGCTCGGGCGACGCGCTGCCGGGCACGCAGACCGGGGCCGCGAAGGTCAGCCCGCTCTCGGCCTACCCGGCCAAGGGCCGGGCCACCGGCGGCGTGCGCTGCCACCGGCTGCTCAAGGGCGAGGACGGCCTGATCCTCGGCTGGGTCGGCGACGGAACCCCCGTGGCGTGCGCCACCAGCGGGTCCCCCGTCGACCTGCCCGAGATCGACCCGAGGCGCGACGGCTCCGGGGTCGCGGTCGCCCAGCCCGTGCTCGCCGCCGCCTCGCCCGCAGGTCTGCTCCCCGGACTCCCGACCGTGCGAGACTGAGCGCGTGCGTCCCACCTCTCGTCCCGCCCGCTCCCGCGTCCTCCTCGTCGTCGCCACCGCCCTCGCCGGCGCGCTGCTCGTCGGCTGCACCGGAGGCGGTGACGACGCCGATCCCGGCACCGACACCTCGGCCCTGCAGAAGCGGCTCGACACGGCCAAGAAGACGATCGACGAGGCCGAGACGGTCGAGGTCTCGCTCGCGACGTCCTCGGTGCCCGACGGCGTCTCGGGCCTGCTCTCGGCCAAGGGCAAGGGCAACCACTCCCCCGCCTTCACCGGCGACGTGAAGGTCTCCACCGGCGGAGCGACCCTGTCGGCCGAGGTGGTCGCCGTGGACGGGACGGTCTACGCCAAGACCGACATCACCCCGGTGTACCTCACGATCGACCCGGCGTCCCTGAAGGCCCCGGACCCCGCAGGGCTCATCGACGCCGACACGGGTCTCACCCAGATCCTGGTGCAGACCGACGACCTCGAGGAGGGCAAGAAGTCGCGCGACGGCCAGGACGTCCTGACCTCCGTCACGGGCACCCTGCCCGGGTCCGTCGTGTCGCAGATCATCCCCTCGGCCACCAAGGGTGCACGCTTCGACGTCACGTACCGGCTCACCGACGACGACGTGCTGCGCGACGCCACGATGTCCGGCCCGTTCTACGGCGGCAGCACGGACGTCACGTACACGGTGCGTCTGGCCACCTCCGACGAGCCGATCGAGATCGAGGCACCGGCCCGCACCGGCGGCAGCTGACCCGTGCGGGACTCCGGCAGCTCGGCCGACGAGGTCGACGACGCCCGATCCGAGTCGTCGTCGGGCCCCGTGCTGGCGTCACGGACGCTGCTCGGGCTCGCCGCGGTGGCGATCGCCTTCGCGGCCGCCGACACGTACGTGGTCGTGCTGGCCCTGCCCGAGATGATGTCGGCCAGCGGGCTCGACGTCGACGAGCTGCAGCGTGCCGCCCCGATCATCTCGGGCTTCCTCCTGGGCTACGTGGGCGTGCTGCCGCTCATCGGGAGGATCTCCGACCTCCGCGGCCGCGTCCCGGTGCTCCTCGGCTCGCTCGTCGTCTTCGCGGTGGGCTCCCTCGTGACCGCCGCCGCCTACGACCTGAGCACGATCGTCGCCGGGCGACTGCTCCAGGGCGTCGGCGGCGGCGGACTCATCCCTCCCACGCTGGCGCTCGTCGCCGACCTGTGGCCGCCCCGCCGACGCGGGCTCCCCCTCGGGGTCGTGGGCGCCGTGCAGGAGCTCGGGAGCGTGCTGGGGCCGCTGTACGGAGCGGTCGTGCTGGCCTTCGGCTCGTGGCGGGACATCTTCTGGCTCAACGCTGCCGTCGGGCTGGTCCTGGCCGCCGTCATGCTGCGGCTGCGTGACGCCGCCCCCGCCGCCCCGCCGCGCGGTCACGCCGCCGCGTCACCCGACCGCCCGCCCGGTCGGCCCGACCTGCCCGGCTTCGGCCTGCTGGCCCTCGCGCTGACGGGCCTCTCGCTGGTCATGCTGCAGCCCGAACGCCTCGTCACCGGCGTCACCGCCGGGCTGGCGTTCCTTCCGGTCACCGGCGACTCCCGCTGGCTGACCCCGCTCGCGCTCGGCACCTACGTCGTCGCCGCCCTGTTCGTGGTGCGCCAGGCCACCGCCCGCCGGCCGCTCGTGCAGTGGCGCAGCTGGGGCGAGATCGCGCGCATCACCGACCTCGTCGGGGCCGCACTCCTCGCGATCGCCCTCGCCGCGCTGATCGTGACCTTCGCCTCGGCCGAGCCGGAGTCCGGCACGCTCTCGCCCCAGGCCCCGTGGCTCCTGCCCGTCGCCGCCCTGGCGACCGTCGGGTTCGTGTACCGGCAGCGCACGGCGACCGAGCCCCTGGTCCCGCGCCGCGCCCTGTCGGCCCGGCCGGCCTGGGGCGCCCTCGTCGTCTCCTTCGTCATCGGGGCAGCCCTGATCGCGGCTCTCGTCGACATCCCCTTCTTCGCCCGGCTCACCGTCCACCGGGACTCCCAGCTCGACGCGGCCCTCGTGCTCGTGCGCTTCCTGGTGGCACTCCCGGTGGGCGCGGTGCTCGGCGGCTGGCTCCTGCGCCGCGTACCGGCGTCGTGGCTGACCGCGGTGGCCATGCTGGTCAGTGCGGCCGCGTTCTGGCACATGGCCACGTGGGACGCGCAGTCGTTGGCCAGCGAGTGGGAGACGCTCTCGCTCGTGGCGGCCGGACTGGGCTTCGGGCTCGCGATCGCACCGGTCAACGCCGTGCTGCTCGAGCACACCGCCGACGCCGTCCACGGCGTCGCGAGCGCCCTGCTCATCGTGGCCCGCATGGTCGGCATGCTCATCGGCGTCTCGGCGCTGACGACCATCGGGCTGCGGGCGTTCTACTCGGCCTCGTCGCGGATCCCGGCGGCGGCGGACCTCTGCACCGGGGAGGTCCAGCTCTGCCAGGCGTACCGTGACGCGGTGCGCGACGCCGGCATCGCGCAGCTGCACGCCGTGTTCCTCGGGGCAGCCGTCTGCGCGGTCGTCGCGGCGGGCCTGTCGCTCTGGCTCCTACGTGAACCTGCTCATACCCGCACGCGCAGCAGCGGTACTACGCTGCCCCTGTGACGGACTTCGACGACCTTCTCGCAGCCAACCGAACCTTCGCCGACTCCTTCGCCCTCACCGGCTTCGACGGCATCGCCCGTGCCGGTGTGGCCATGGTGACGTGCATGGACTCGCGCATCGACCCGCTCGGCATGATCGGCCTCCAGCCCGGTGACGCGAAGATCTTGCGCAACCCCGGCGGCCGGGTGAACGACGACGAGCTCGTGGCCCTCGTGCTGGGCGTGCACCTGCTCCAGGTGAAGCGCGTCCTCGTGGTCGAGCACACCCGGTGCGCGATGGCCTCCTCCACGGAGGAGCAGATCCACGAGCGCGTCTCCAGCAGCACCGGCACCGACTCCACCTGGATGAGCATCGGCCCGATCGACGACCAGCAGCGCCAGCTCCGGGCCGACGTGCACCGCGTGACCTCGCACCCGCTCATCCCGGACTCGATCGACGTCGGCGGCTTCCTGTACGACGTCGACACCGGACTGCTGCAGCAGGTCGTCTGAGCCAGGCTCAGTCCTGGAGCAGCAGGCCGTCGGAGTCGTAGGTCCGGCTCTGCACCGCTGCGCCGTCCCCGACGGTGACCTCGAGCAGGGGGTCCTGCCCGATCTGCGGTCTGACCCTGATCATGATCGTGGGGTCGGCGTCGGTGTCGACCGCGAACCGGGCGTCGTCGACGGCGGTCTGCACGGCCGAGGCGTCGATGCGGGCGAGGTCGGCCACGGGACGCTCGGGGAGGTCCGCGCGGGTCATGCCCTCCACCCACACGCTCGACGAGTAGGTCCAGTCGGTCGAGGCCGTCGGCTCGTCGGTCGTGGCGGTGCCGGTGTCCTCGCCGACGCGGTACGCCGAGACGACGGTGGTCCCGGAGGCGGCGGCGAGGTCGTCCACACGCTCGTCCCACCACTGCTCGACCTGCTCGACCGCGACGACGTCACTGCTGTCGAAGTCACTGCCACCGAAGAAGAGGCTCAGGACGAGCCCGCCGGCACCCAGCAGGCAGGGAGCCAGGAAGAAGAACGCCACCACGGCGACGATGCAGCCGATCGTCCGGCGGTTGGTGCCGGAGGTGCGCTCGCCCACCTGCGGGGTCCCACCGAACCCGGGCGGCGGCCACGCACGGCCCGGCGCCTCGCCGGGGCTCGTGGCAGGTGGCCCCAGGAACGGGCTGCTGCCCGCCGACGGGGCAGGCTGGTCGGCCGCGGGCGACGCCGGGAACGACGGCTGCGCCGCGTCGCTCGACGCGGTGGGCCGAGAGGGCGGCGGATCGGCCGGACGGTCCGTCAGGTCGCGGACCACCATGGCCAGGTCGCCTCGGGTCGAGGCCGCGTCGATCTGCTCCATCCGCAGCGACCGGTCGACGGCCGAGATGCGCCCGGCCGCGTAGGCGGCGTCGACGGCGCGTCGAGCGGTGCGCCGGTCCCCGCGTCCGGCTCCCCCGGGATCGCTGATGTCGCTCACGGCGGCATCGTAGCGACGTGGAGCAGGCTCACGCGTCGATCAGGTCGGAGTCGACCTCGTAGGCGCTCTGCACGATGAACTCCTTGCGCGGAGCGACCTCGTTGCCCATCAGCAGCTCGAACACACCGGCGGCGCGCTCGGCGTCGTCGACCGTGAGCCGGCGCAGCGTGCGGTGGCGGGGGTCCATCGTGGTCTCGGCCAGCTGGTCGGCGTCCATCTCGCCCAGGCCCTTGTAGCGCTGGATGGGGTCCTTCCAGCGCACGTTGCGGCGCTTGAGGTCGGCCAGGGTGCGCTGCAGCTCGGCGTCGGAGTAGGTGTACTGGTACTTCTCCTGCCCCTTCTTGGGGTTGACCAGCTCGATGCGGTGCAGGGGCGGCACGGCCGTGTACACGCGGCCCTCCTCCACCAGCGGACGCATGTACCGGAAGAACAGCGTGGCCAGCAGGCACCGGATGTGGGCGCCGTCGGAGTCGGCGTCGGCCATGAAGATGATCCGGCCGTACCGCGTCTGGTCCAGGTCGAAGGTGCGGCCCGAGCCGGCGCCGACGACCTGGATGATCGACGAGCACTCCAGGTTCTTGAGCATGTCGCCGACGCTGGCCTTCTGGACGTTCAGGATCTTGCCGCGGATGGGCAGCAGCGCCTGGAACTCCGAGTCGCGCGCGGACTTCGCGGTGCCGAGCGCGGAGTCGCCCTCGACGATGAACAGCTCCGTGCGGTCGGCGTCAGCGGCGCGGCAGTCGGCCAGCTTGGCGGGCAGGGCGCTGGACTCCAGGGCGTTCTTGCGGCGCTGGTTGTCGCGCTGCTGGCGGGCCATGAGCCGGGTGCGCGACGCGGCGACGACCTTCTCCATGACGAGGCGCGCCTTGGCCTTCTGCGCCGTCTTGGTGGACGTCAGGAACGCCTTGAGCTCGCGCGAGACGACCTGGTTGACGATCTTGGTGACGGCCGGGGTGCCGAGCACCTCCTTCGTCTGGCCCTCGAACTGGGGCTCGGCGAGGCGCACCGTGACCACGGCGGTCATGCCCTCGAGGACGTCGTCCTTGATGACGTCGACGTCGCCGGACTTGAGCAGCCGGGTGGTGCGCAGCGTGTCGTTGAAGGTCTTGGTGAGACCGCGCTCGAAGCCCTGGACGTGGGTGCCGCCCTTGGGCGTGGCGATGATGTTGACGAAGGACCGGACCTGGGTCTCGTACCCGGTGCCCCAGCGCAGCGCCACGTCGACGCCGAGGTCGCGCTCGACCTCCTGGGGCGTCATGTGGCCCTTGGAGTCGAGCACCGGGACGGTCTCGGTGAAGGCGCCGTGGCCCTGCAGGCGCAGCACCTCGCTCACCGGCTCGTCGGCGGCGAGGAAGTCGCAGTACTCGGTGATGCCGCCGTCGTGCTTGAACGACTCCTCGACCGGCTCGTCGCCGCGCTCGTCGCGGATGACGATCTCGAGTCCTGGCACGAGGAACGACGTCTGCCGTGCGCGGGTGACGAGCTCCTCGTAGGAGAACGTGGCGGTCTTGATGAAGATCTGCGGGTCGGCCCAGTAGCGCACCCGCGTGCCGGTGACCGTCTTCTTGACCCGGCCGCCCTTGTGCAGGGTGTTGTCGGCGGTGAAGTCCGCGGTGGGTCCGTCGCCGGCGAAGACGCCCGGCTCACCCCGCCGGAACGACATCGACCACGTCGCACCGGACTTGTCGACCTGCACGTCGAGGCGGGAGGACAGCGCGTTGACGACCGACGCGCCGACGCCGTGCAGGCCGCCGGTGGCGTTGTAGGAGCCGCCGCCGAACTTCCCGCCGGCGTGGAGCTTCGTGTACACGACCTCGACGCCGGTGAGCCCGGTCTTGGGCTCGATGTCCACCGGGACGCCGCGGCCGTTGTCGCGCACCTCGACCGAGCCGTCGGCGTGGAGCACCACGTCGATGCGGTCGCAGTGGCCGTCCAGCGCCTCGTCGACGGAGTTGTCGATGATCTCCCACAGGCAGTGCATGAGTCCACGGGTGTCCGTGGAGCCGATGTACATGCCGGGGCGCTTGCGGACCGCCTCGAGTCCTTCGAGGACGAGCAGGTTGCGTGCGTCGTAGGTCGACAACTCAGTGGCCTCCACCGGGTGGTTTCGCGTCGGGTCGGACGGCGTCGGACACCGTGCGTGCAGGCGATCGCCGACCCCCTCACCAGCCTAGTCAGAAGGTCCCCGGTGACCGGTCTGACACGCGGCGCGCCGACCCACCTCCGCAGGTTTGGCGACGGTCGGCAGTATCTATGTCGTATGTCACCAACTCCGGCGCGGAACAACAGCCCGTGGTTGGATGTTGAGTCAGACGTACCCGCTGAACGACGACGCTGAGGAAGAGAGAACATGATGGCTGCAGTCGCCGAGCTTCCCGGTCTGAACGCGACCGACCGCTGTGACCGTTGCGGTGCGCAGGCGTACGTCCGCGTCGAGCTGGCCGGCGGTGCCGAGCTGCTCTTCTGCGCGCACCACGCCCGTGAGCACGAGGACAAGCTGCGTGAGGTCGCCGTGTCGATCCACGACGAGACCGGACGCCTCGGCTCCGAGCCCACCGCGGCCTCGAACCCCGAGGTCTGACCGAACACGAACGTACGAGAAGGGCCCCTCACCGCTGAGCGGTGAGGGGCCCTTCTCGTGGTGCCACGAGGGCGCCGGTCAGTACGACCAGTTCCGGGCGCCGGAGCTGCGCCAGATGGCGTACCAGTGCTCGAGGTACTCCTTGTAGACCGACGGGTCGGTCGTCTCGGTCGTGATCTCGTCGCTCACCACCAGGTTGGACCCGGTGAGGGCGGCGGACCCGGCCTGGACGACGCGCACGAAGGTGCCGTCGGGGTACTTGGAGAAGTTCTCGCCGTTGGGGAGCAGCTCCTCCTTGTTCCACGGGTTCGACTTCAGCTTCGCCTCGACGAGCATCGTCTTGTCGTGGGGCTTGGCGTAGGCGGCCGGGATGCGCGTGACCGAGGTGCGGAACACGTCGAGGATCGGCTTGCAGATGCGGATGTACTGCTGGCAGTGCGCCGTCCGGTTGGCCTTGATCTCGTCGCGGAACGAGATCGCCTCGACGAGGCAACCGCGCTCGGTGAGCCGCGTCAGCTTCTGCGCCACCGCGATGCGGCGGTACTTGAAGCGGTTGTGCTGCAGGCGGATCTTGCACGTGGAGTCGGGGACGACCCGGTTGAGCAGGTTGATCACGGGGTCGCGGCCGTTGGCCGGCGACGCCGAGATCGGCGTCGGGTAGTAGGTGGTGTTCGAGAGCTCGGAGTAGAACATCCCGTTATACGCGTACGGGGTGCGGTAGAAGGAGTTGACCGGCTCGCCCTTCTCATCCGTCCCGGTCTGGAAGCCGTAACGTCGCGCATTCGCGGCGATGTAGCGCGGGTAGTCGTACTTGTAGGTCTTCCCGATGTTGCGCTCGGCCCACATGTCCTGGAAGAACTCGCGCATCTGCAGGAAGATCTTCTTGTCGTTGTAGGTGGTCCACCCGTTGTTGAAGGTGTACTCACCGCTGGGCCCACCGAGGTTGGCCGAGCCGGACCACGTCGCACCGTAAGCAGGCTTGTTGTCCCGGTCGTAAGTCTCGCTCACCAGTAGCACCTTGGAATGCATGATGGCGCCGTTCAGCGTGGAGAGGCAGGCGAGGCTCTTGCCCTTGGCGCAGATCCTGAAGTGGCCGTGCTTGAGTGAGGTCAGGCTCTTCTGCAGCGCGCGCGACTCCTTGGACTGCGAGGCCTTGCCGTGGATCATGTAGACGTCGACGCCGGCCTTCGCGGCCTTGATGAGCTCGCGTCCGACGCGCTTGGAGTTCTCCATGCGCGAGACCGAGATGTAGATGTAGTTGTTGCTGATGTCGGCTGCTTTGCGCTTCACCCATTCGCCGTCGACTCGTTCCAGGTACGAACCGCGAATCAACCGCTCGAGGTCGTTGAGCAGTGTGTAGTCGCTGGCTTTCATGTAGCTGCCGTTGGGCCGGGAGAAGTTGGGCTCGACCTTGACCTCGTAGTCCGGGCCGTACGGCCGGCTCTGCGCGGCCGTGGTCTCGGCCGCCTGCGGGCTCACGTCGCGAGTGGTGGGTGCCGGGGTCGGGTCGGGCGTCACGTTGGTGGGCTCGGCCGCGTCCGCGGTCGGCGAGGGCGAGGGGGTCTCCACCGCGGAGGTGGGGGCTGCGCTCAAGGCACCGACCAGGACGGCCGAGCCGAGCAGGCCCACCCCCAGTCGACGCACGAGTCGGCCCGTTCGGTCGTAGCTACGCACCGCTGTGTCTCCCGAGATCGACGTGTGGGTCGCGACAGTCTAACTCAGAGTCACCCCGCGTCTGGGCAAGACGTCTTTCCAGGTCCTGCGCGCCGAGGTGCGGGCCGGTGCGGTCCGTGCCACGCTCGGCGAAGTCGGCCACCACGGTCGACGTCGAACCGAGGAGACATCATGCAGATCGGCAGCTCGCTCTTCCTGCTGGCAGCAGGCGCCATCCTGGCGTTCGCGGTCCAGGACTCCATCAACGGGGTCGACCTCACCATGGTCGGCTACATCCTCATCGCCGTCGGGGCACTGGGCCTCATCGTGTCCCTGATCCTGAGCGGCCGCAGCCGCGACCGTCGTGGGGAAGTCCCCCCGCCGCGCTGAGCCGCGCGTCGACACGCTCGACGCACCACGACACGGGCCGGGACGATCCTCGAGATCGTCCCGGCCCGTCGTCATGTCTGGACCCGGGTGGGAGCCGTCCGACTGTGCGGTCTCGCAGGTGAGATCAGTCGGACGCGAGGCGCCGGCGCGCCCGGCGGACCGTGAGCTCCGCTGACGACGTCCGGAGCTGCCCGACCTCGGTCGGCCCGAGGATCACGTGCGGTCCGTCAGGCCGAGGAGGAACTGCACCAACAGCCTCGTCGCTACGAGGACCATGCACACGATCAACGTGGCGCCGATGAGGTGGCCGTCGAACCCGCGGGTGTCGACCCCGGCGAGATGCAGGAGTCCCCAGCCGATCAGTGCCAGGACGTACAGGACCAGGGCGTAGGTCCACAGACGCGGAATCGAGATCTCCGCACGCAGGAGCGATCGCCGCACCGCGCTCTCGGCAGCTCCCGACACGCTCGAAGCGTATCGACGCCTGGACGGCGAGCGCTGCGGCGCATGCACAGGCACCATCCCCCGGGACGAGTCGCGGGGGGACAGATGGTCACGATCCGGCCTCCGTGATCTCGACGTCGACAACACCTCGGGAAGAGCCGTGTCGCTCGATGCCATGGGACGATTCGTCAGTGAGAGCCACTTTCGCGGCAGGCCTGGCGTTGGCGGTGTCCGCTGCTTCCTCCGGATGCGGGAATCTCGTCGGCTACATCCCACCGCCTGCCGGGATCACCGGGGTTCGCCTCACGGCCGACGACGAGGTCGAGATCGTCTCGTACGTCTGCGCACCGAACGTCGACACGTTGAGCGTGGTCTCCGACCGCGAAGGACTCGACGACGAGGAGGAGAACCCGGTCCAGGCTCTGTCGACCCACGACGGCCCCGTGACAGGGTTGGTGACCATCAGGCTCGGTGAGCCAGGAGGCGAGTGGGGCCCTCAGCCCGATCTCGACCTCGAGGACGGGGCCGGCTACCTCATCGATCTGTCGAGTGACGATCGGTTGACCATGTCCGTGTGGCTCACGCCGGGGTGGTCCGGGAAGCTGCGCCCGGGTGTCGTCTACGTGATGGCCGACCCGTGGCCCGACACGGCGACGCTTCGAGCGATCACGACCGACCAGCTCGAGTCGGAGGCACGCCGCGCCTGCGACGCCGAGGGTTGACGCGCCTGGGATGCGGAGGGCTGGC
The DNA here is from genome assembly GCF_001423335.1 of Aeromicrobium sp. Leaf289. Lineage (NCBI taxonomy): Bacteria > Bacillati > Actinomycetota > Actinomycetes > Propionibacteriales > Nocardioidaceae > Aeromicrobium > Aeromicrobium sp. Leaf289. The sequence goes on from NZ_LMNK01000001.1 coordinate 284,209, forward strand.
GGTGCCCCTCTGAAGTCCGCCGACAGGCTGCCCGCCCACGCACCGTGTGGCGCGATGGCCACACGCTCGGCGACGAGGCCGGTGGACCCGGTAGGCCAGGCCCGTCTCGGCGCCGCCTTCGAACTGATCTGGACCAGGAGCGCCGCGCGGTGCCGGCGCGTCGCCCACGCGTTCCGATTCTTCCTGGAATTCCAGTCAGATCCGAGCGCGTGGGCGGCACGACTCAGTCGAGGTAGTCGCGCAGGACCTGCGAGCGGGACGGGTGGCGCAGCTTGCTCATCGTCTTGGACTCGATCTGGCGGATGCGCTCACGCGTGACGCCGTAGACCTTGCCGATCTCGTCGAGCGTCTTCGGCTGGCCGTCGGTCAGGCCGAAGCGCATGGAGACCACGCCGGACTCGCGCTCGCTGAGAGTGTCGAGGACGGCGTGCAGCTGCTCCTGCAGGAGCGTGAACGACACGGCGTCGGCCGGGACGATGGCCTCGGAGTCCTCGATGAGGTCGCCGAACTCGCTGTCGCCGTCCTCGCCGAGGGGCGTGTGGAGGCTGATGGGCTCGCGACCGTACTTCTGGACCTCGACGACCTTCTCGGGCGTCATGTCCAGCTCGAGCGCCAGCTCCTCCGGGGTGGGCTCGCGGCCCAGGTCCTGGAGCATCTGACGCTGCACGCGAGCCAGCTTGTTGATGACCTCGACCATGTGCACCGGGATGCGGATGGTGCGGGCCTGGTCGGCCATGGCGCGCGTGATGGCCTGACGGATCCACCAGGTGGCGTAGGTCGAGAACTTGAAGCCCTTGGTGTAGTCGAACTTCTCGACCGCACGGATGAGACCGAGGTTGCCCTCCTGGATCAGGTCGAGGAAGAGCATGCCGCGGCCGGTGTAGCGCTTGGCCAGCGAGACCACGAGGCGCAGGTTGGCCTCGAGCAGGTGGTTCTTGGCCCGGCGACCGTCGACGACGATCCAGTCGAGCTCCTCACGGACCTTCTCGGAGATGCGACCGCCCTTGGCGAGCTTCTCCTCGGCGAACAGGCCGGCCTCGATGCGCTTGGCGAGCTCGACCTCCTCACCGGCGGTGAGCAGCGAGACCTTGCCGATCTGCTTGAGGTAGTCCTTGACCGGGTCGGCCGTGGCGCCGGCGACCATGACCTGCTGGACGGGCTCGTCGGACTCGTCGGCCGCCGACAGCGTGAAGCTGGACTCCTCGTCCTCCTTCAGCGTCGGGTCGTTCTTGAGATCCTTGACGAACTCCTCGTCGGGGATGTCCGGCAGGATCTTCTTGCCCTGGGCGTCGACCTTGGCGGCCTCGCCTGCGGCGGGCACCTCGAGGACCTCGGCGATGTCGACCGGCTTCTCGGCCGTCTTCTTGGCGGCGGTCTTCTTGGCCGGAGCCTTCTTGGCGGGCGCCTTCTTCGCCTGCGTGGAGGGCGCGGCCTTGCTGGCCGGGGCCTTCTTGGCGGGAGCCTTCTTCGCGGTCGAGGAGGCTGCGGGCTTCTTGGAAGTCTTCGTCACGGGCTCTTCTGATCTCGCGGGTGGGCTGGGCGGTACTGCTCGCGCCGGGTCGTGGGGCAAGACCTGCTCGGCGAGTCCACTCGCGCGGCCGAACGTGCGACACGGGGTCGCGCTCCGGGCACGGAACTCACGAACAAATCTCCTCCTCGACCGGTATGAGGGCGCAACAAAGAGGCCTGCGGTCAACCTCTGCGTGGTCCAGTCTGCCACGCACGCCCAAGCCCCCACCGACGGGGGCGCACGCCCCACGGATGCCGGCGCCCGACCCCTCCGGACTCAGTCCGTCGGCCAGCTGTGGACCGGCTCGTTCGCGTGCATGAGCTCGGCGTAGCGCCGCGTGACGGCCTGCAGCGCCTTCACCCGATCACCGCCGCGCGTGAGCTCGCGCTCGAAGCTGCCGATGAGCCAGGTCGCCCCGTTGACGCCTCGGATGCAGCGCTGCTCGATGACGTCGAGCAGGCGTCCGGCCACCGGTCCGTCGACGCCCATCTGCGCGAGCCCCTCGTGGGCCAGGGGCAGGAGGTGGCGCAGCACCAGCTCGCGCGCCGACACGGTGCCGACCGACGGCCAGTACTGGTCCGTCTCGATGCCGACCCGGGCCGCCTGGTGGAAGTTGTCCTCGGCAGCCTTGAACGACAGCTGCGACCAGACCGGGCGCTCGCTCTGGCGCATCACGTGCACCAGGCCGTAGAAGAGGGCCGCGTTCGCGAGGGTGTCGACCACGGTCGGCCCGGCCGGCAGCAGCCGGTTCTCGACCCTCAGGTGCGGACGTCCGTCGGCCACGTCGTAGATCGGCCGGTTCCAGCGGTAGACGGTGCCGTTGTGCAGTCGCAGCTCGGCGAGCGACGGCACGCGCCCCGCCTCGAGCTCCGCGAGCGGGTCCTCGTCCTCCACGATCGGCAGCAGCGCCGGGAAGAAGCGCACGTTCTCCTCGAACAGGTCGAAGACCGACGTGATCCAGCGCTCCCCGAAGAACACCCGGGGGCGGACGCCCTGGGTCTTGAGCTCCTCGCTGCGGGTGTCGGTGGCCTGCTCGAAGAGCGGGATGCGCGTCTCGTGCCACAGCTGACGGCCGAGCAGGAACGGCGAGTTGGCGCCCACCGCGACCTGGACCCCGGCAACGGCCTGGGCTGCGTTCCAGGTCGCCGCGAACTCGTCGGGCTCGACCTGCAGGTGCAGCTGGGTGCTTGTGCACGCGGCCTCGGGGATGATCGTGTCGGCCGTCGTGGCGAGCCGGTCGACACCGTCGATGACGATCTCGATGTCCTCGCCGCGCGCCGACAGGATCTGGTCCGACAACAGGTGGTAGCGCGGGTTGGGCGAGAGCGAGTCGGCGCCGAGGTGCTGCTCGCGCAGCGTGGGCAGCACGCCCACCATCAGCAGCCCCGCCCCCGCTCGCTCCGCCTTCGACTGCGCCTCGTTGAGGTCACGGCGGACCGTGTCCTCCAGCGTCCGGAAGCCCGCGCCGCTCGCCGGCTGCGGCGGGACGTTGATCTCGATGTTGAACAGCCCGAGCTCGGTCTGGAACGCCTCGTCGGCGATCGCCTCGAGCGCCTCGGCGTTCTTCATCGCGGGATCGCCCACCTCGTCGACGAGGTTGAACTCGATCTCCACACCGATCTGCGGCTCCCCCACCGAGAAGTCTCGCTCGGAGAGCATGCGCGCGAAGACGTCGAGACATCGACGGACCTTCGCCCGATAGCGGGTCCGGTCCTCGCGCGTGAAGGACCTGTCGTCGACGTCCTGCCCCATGGGGCAACCCTAGGGGTCGCGGAGGTCGCGCGCCTCACCGAACGCACGCCTCTCCAGGCGGACGTGTCCGTCCCGGTGTCGCGAGGTCGACGGTCAGGTCGCGTCGGGCCGCGGACGTGTCGTCTCGGCCAGCTCGGCCAGGGCCGCACCGCTCACCAGGTGGTGCAACCGGTCCGGGTGCAGGCCCGCGACGAGGGCGCGCTGGAGGCTCTCGGCCATGTCGAAGCAGGGGTCGGCGGCGCGCGCGTGCTCGAGGCCCATCATGGCCTGGGCGCCGTCGCCCACCAGGTAGGCGAGGTAGGCGGCCACCGTGTACGGGACCGCGGCGTACGCCGACGGCGCCTGGCGGGCGAGCTCGCGCCACGCCGGCAGGACCCGTTCCGCCTCGTCCCGGGAGTACAGCGGCCAGAGCCGGTCGCGCACCGCGTGGTGGGTGAGCCAGACGCAGGAGCGCAGGAGGGCCAGGTCGTCGGGTCGCGCACCGTCCTCGAGGAGGCCGACGACCTGGAGGACCTCGTCGATGCCGGCGTCGCCGACTTGCGCCCCGGAGCGCGTCCACGACTGCCGGACGATGTCGCGTTCCACCTCCAGCACCTGCGAGGCCAGCCAACCGCACCGCGGCCCGTCGGCGGGAAGCCACCGCCGCTCCAGCGTGGCCCGGTCCGGAAGGATCTCCTGACCCGCGACGACGGCACTGACGACACCCGGGTGGTGGTCGCTCAGCTCCAGAGGGGTCCCCTCCCTCGGATCGTCGTCGAAGGTCGTCCAGTACCGCTGCGTGTCGGTCCAGGCCGTGACGACGGGGCGAACCGTCCCGAGAGCCCGCTCGACCGCCCACGCCGCCTCGCCGGCGGCCTCGCGTCGACCCGAGACGACGAGCACGATGGCGCCCTCGGCACCGTTGTTGCGCAGGTGGCCCGCCACGAAGCGGGCCAGCTGGGGGACGTGCTCCGCGTCGTGGGGCAGGTCGACGCGCATGCGGAAGCCGAACCGCTCGCGTGGCCCGGACGTGGCGATCGCGCAGATCGACTCCTCGGGCATGAAGCCGAACACGGTCGGCAGCAGGTTGAACAGGTCGCCCACGTCGTGGGCCGTGAACACGGGTGCAGTCGTCATGTCTCCACACTCACGCTCCGTCGCGCGGCCCGACAGAGCCTGCGGCGGACCTGTGGACAGCCGCCGCCGGCGGGGCCGCGGGCTGTGGACGCGCGTGCGGTCGGCGAAGGCACGCACAATGGGCCGATGCGGTCCACGGCCTCGGTGCTCCACCTCGACCTCGACGCGTTCTTCGCCTCGGTGGAGCAGCGCGACAAGCCGTCGCTGCGCGGCAAGCCGGTCATCGTGGGCGGGATCGGGCACCGGGGCGTCGTCTCGACCGCCTCCTACGAGGCGCGCGTGCACGGCGTGCGGTCGGCGATGCGCATGGCCGAGGCCCGGTCGCGCTGTCCGCACGCAGCCTTCCTCAGCGGCCGCTTCGACGCCTACCGCGAGGCGAGCGCCCTCGTCATGGCCCGCCTGCGGCAGGAGTCGCCCCTCGTCGAGCCGCTGTCGCTCGACGAGGCCTTCGTCGACCTCGCCGCCGGGCCCGACCACGACCCCGACCCCGACGCCCTGCTCGCCCGGGTCGAGGCGCTCCGGGCCGACATCGAGGACCTCACGCACGGGCTCACCGCCTCGGTGGGCGTCGCCTCCTCGAAGCTGATGGCCAAGATCGCGAGCGAGATCCGCAAGCCCGACGGCCTCTTCGTCGTGGCGCCGGGGACCGAGCTGGAGCTGCTCGGACCCATGCAGGTCACCGCCATCCCCGGCGTCGGACCGGCCACCGCCGAGCGGCTGCGGCGCACCGGCGTCTCCACGGTCGACGAGCTCCGGTCGCGCGACGAGGACGAGCTGGTCCGTCTGCTCGGCTCGGCCTCGGGGCGCTCGCTCGCACGACTCTCGTGGGCCGACGACGACCGCCCCGTGGTGGCCGAGCGGGAGGCCAAGTCGATCAGCGTGGAGGACACCTTCCCCGACGACGTCACCGATCGCGCCCGGCTGGAACGTGTCGTCGAGACGATGGCCCGTCGCGTGGCCGACCGCCTCCGCCGCGGACACCTGTCGGGGCGCACCGTCACCCTCAAGATCCGCTACCACGACTTCGAGACCCACACCCGGTCCACGACGCTTCCCGGGCCCACCGACTCCCCCGGCCTGCTGGCCCGCAGCGCACTGGCACTGCTCGCCAGCACCGACCTCTCCGGCGGGCTGCGGCTCGTCGGCGTCGGCATCAGTGGCCTCGCCGACTGGGTGCAGGACGACCTCTTCGAGGAGGACGAGCCGATCGACCTCCCTCCCTTCGAGCAGCCCGACGCCGCCGACGTCGCGCCGCCTCCACCGGTCAGCTGGAGCCCCGGCAACGACGTCCACCACCGCACCCACGGCGACGGATGGGTCTGGGGTGGCGGGCTGGGCCGGGTCACCGTCCGGTTCGAGACCCGGCTCACCGGACCGGGGCCGGTGCACACCTTCGCGGCCGACGATCCCGACCTCTCCCCCGGGCACGAGGGGCCGACCCGCCCGCGTCGCCCCGACGAGCTCGCGGACGCGGAGGTCGCGGCGGACCTGCCCGACCACGTCTCCGTGCCTCCCGTGGAACCGGGCGATAGCGTCACCGCATGACCTCCTCGTCCCATCCCCCGGTCGCCGCGAAGCACCCGATCACCCGCAGCCACCACGGCGACTCCGTCGAGGACGACTACGAGTGGTTGCGCGACAAGGACGACCCGCGCACGATCACGCACCTCGAGGCCGAGAACGACTACGCCGAGGCTCGCACGGCCCACCTCGCCGACCTGCGCGCGCGGCTGTTCGAGGAGATCCGCACCCGCACCCTCGAGACCGACCTCTCGGTGCCCGTGCGGCACGGTCAGTGGTGGTACTACTCACGCACCTCCGAGGGCAGCCAGTACGCGATCCGCTGCCGCACCCGGGTGGAGTCCCCCGACGACTGGGACCCGCCGGTCCTGGTCCCCGGGGTCCCCGTCCCGGGCGAGGAGGTCCTGCTCGACTCCAACGTCGAGGCGGAGGGGCACGAGTTCTTCTCCCTCGGCGGGTTCTCGCTCAGCGACGACGAGAACCTCCTCGCGTGGTCGGTCGACGTGGTCGGCGACGAGCGCTACACGATCCGCGTCAAGGACCTGCGCACCGGTGAGGTCCTGCCCGACGAGATCCCCGGGACGAGCGGCGGGGTCACCTGGTCGGCCGACGGGAGCCACCTCTTCTACACGACCGTGGACGACGCGTGGCGCCCCCACCGGGTGTGGCGGCACCGGCTCGGCACCGACGCCTCAGACGTGCTCGTGCACGAGGAGACCGACGAGCGGTTCTTCACCGGCGTCGGACGCACGCAGTCCGAGCGCTACCTGGTCATCGGTGCCTCGTCGAAGATCACGAGCGAGGTGCTCGTGCTCGAGGCCGACGACCCCACGGGCGAGTTCCGCGTGGTGATCCCCCGCCGCGACGGCGTCGAGTACTCCCTCGAGCACGCGGTGCTGGGCGACCACGACGTCTTCCTCGTGCTGCACAACGACGACGCCGAGGACTTCGAGCTGGGCTCCGTGCCCGTCGACGCCCCGACGAGCCGGCCCGACGTGGTCGTCCCCCACACGCCGGGGACCCGGCTCGAGGCCGTCGACGTGTTCGCGAAGACCCTCGTGCTCTCCTACCGACGCGCCGCCATGACGCGCGTGGCGGTCGCCCCCCTCGGTGCCGACGGCGTCGGGGAGCTCACCGAGATCGACTTCGGCGAGGAGCTGTTCACCGCCGGCGTCGGCGGGAACGCCGAGTGGGACCAGCCCGTGATCCGGTTGGGCATGGGCTCGTTGGTCACCCCCAGCACGGTGCTCGACTACGTGGTCGACACCGGGGAGCTCGTGGTCCGCAAGCAGCAGACCGTCCTCGGGGGCTACGACCCGGCCGACTACGTGCAGCACCGCACCTGGGCCGTCGCCGACGACGGCACGCGCGTGCCGATCTCGCTCGTGGCCCGGGCCGACACCCCTCGCGACGGGTCGGCGCCCGCCCTCCTCTACGGCTACGGCTCGTACGAGATCAGCATGGATCCGGGGCTGTCGATCCCTCGTCTGTCGCTGCTCGACCGTGGCTTCGTCTTCGCCATCGCGCACGTGCGCGGGGGCGGCGAGCTCGGCCGCGCCTGGTACGACCAGGGCAAGCTGGTGCACAAGAAGAACACGTTCTCCGACTTCGTCGCCGCGGCGCGCCACCTCGTGTCCGAGGGGTGGACCAGCGCCGAGCGTCTCGTGGCCGAAGGAGGCAGCGCCGGTGGCCTGCTCGTCGGCGCCGCGCTCAACCTCGCACCCGACGCGTTCGGTGCGGTCGTCGCGGAGGTGCCGTTCGTCGACGCCCTCACCACCATCCTCGACCCCAGCCTGCCGCTGACCGTGATCGAGTGGGACGAGTGGGGCGATCCCCTGCACGACCCCGACGTGTACGCGTACATGAAGTCCTACTCGCCCTACGAGAACGTGCGCGCCGCCGACTATCCCCCGGTCCTCGCGGTCACGAGCCTCAACGACACCCGCGTGCTCTACGTCGAGCCGGCCAAGTGGGTGGCGCGGCTGCGCGAGCTCTCCACCGGCAGCACGCCGCCCCTGCTCAAGACCGAGATGCACGCCGGTCACGGCGGGGTGAGCGGACGCTACGCCGCGTGGCACGAGCGTGCGTGGGAGCTGGCCTGGATCATCGACGCCGTCGACGCCCCGCACGAGCCCACCGCACCCGTCGGCACCGGCACTCCACCGGCTTCCGCCGACGTCGGAGGCCACTCGTAGGGTGGCTCGCGTGCTCCGCATCGCCACCGTCAACGTCAACGGCATCCGTGCCGCTCTCCGCCGGGGCATGGGTCCCTGGCTCGACGCCGTCGAGGCCGACGTCGTCACGCTGCAGGAGGTCCGCGCGCCCGACGCCCTCGTCCACGACCTGATGGCCGACAGCGGCTTCCACGTCGTGCACGCCGAGGCTGCCGCGAAGGGCCGCGCCGGCGTGGCCGTGCTCAGCCGCACCGAGCCGAAGGCGCACCGCGTGGGGCACGGCGACCCGTCCTTCGACGACGCCGGACGCTGGATCGAGTCCGACGTGGTCCTCGACGACGGCAGCCTGCTCACCGTGGTCTCGGCCTACGTGCACTCCGGTGGCGTGGGCACCCCGAGCCAGGACGACAAGTACCGCTTCCTCGACCAGCTGCTGGTGCGCCTCGCCGAGCTGCGCGAGCACGCCGACCACGCGGTCGTGACGGGCGACTTCAACGTCGGGCACACGGAGCGGGACATCAAGAACTGGCGCGGCAACCTCAAGAAGGCCGGCTTCCTGCCCGAGGAGCGCGCCTACCTGGACCGCGTCCGTGACGACCTCGGGTGGGTCGACGTGGCGCGCGCCCACGCCGGCGACGTGGACGGCCCGTACACCTGGTGGTCGTGGCGGGGCCAGGCCTTCGACAACGACACCGGCTGGCGCATCGACTACCAGCTGGCCACGCCCGAGCTGGCCGCCACCGCGGTCGCCGCCCGGGTCGACCGGGCCCCCACCTACGCGGAGCGGTTCTCCGACCACGCGCCGCTCGTCGTCGACTACGACGTCTGAGCCGTGGCGCTGGCGCGGGTCCTCGGCCCTGTCCGGGCGACCGGCCTCGGTGCCGGCTCCATGCTGGGCGCCGGCATCTTCGTGGCCGTCGGACCCGTCGTGGGGCGCGCGGGCGACGCCGCCGTGCCGGCCGTGCTGCTCGCGGCGATGGTGGCCGGGCTCAACGCCACCGCGTCGGCCAGGTTGGCTCGGCGCATGCCCGCCGCCGGCGGCACCTACGTGTTCGCCCGTGAGTGCCTCGGCCCCACCTGGGGGCACCTGGCCGGCTGGGTCTTCGTGGTCGGCAAGACCGCCTCGTGCGCGGCCATGGCTCTGGCGGTCGGCGCGCACCTCTGGCCCGGTCACGCCACGTCGGCGGCGATCCTCGCCGTCGTGATCCTCACGCTCGTCGACCTCGCCGGCGCCCGGCGGTCCGCCGACGCGCTGACCGCCTCGGCGGCGCTGGTCGTGATCGTGGTCGGCGGCTCGGTCCTGCTGCTCCTCGAACGAGGCGCCGTCGTCGCGCCGGCCCCGCTCACCGACGGGCTCGACGTGGTCCAGGCCGCCGCCCTGCTGTTCTTCGCCTTCGCCGGCTACGCCCGGCTGGCCACCCTCGGCGAGGAGGTCCGCGACCCCGAGCGCACCATCCCGCGCGCCGTGGCGGTCTCGTTCGTCCTGGTCACGGCGCTCTACCTGCTCGTCGCCCTGGCCGTCTCGCGCACGCTGCCCGCCGACGTCGCCTCCGCGAGCGACCGTGCCCTCGCCGACGCCGTCGACACGCTCGGCCATCCTGCGCTCTCCACCGTCGTGGCCGCGACCGCCGTGGTGGCCGCGGGCGGGGCCCTGCTCTCCCTGCTGGGCGGGGTCAGTCGGACCGTGCTCGCGATGTCCCGCGACCGCCACCTACCGGCGCGTCTGGCGCGCGAGTCCTCCCGTGGCGTCCCTGCCTCGGCCCAGGTCGCGGTGAGCCTCGTCGTCGTGGCGGCGCTGCCGTTCGTCGGTGCGGTCGAGGCCGTCGCCGCCTCGAGCGGGTGCGTGCTCGTCTACTACGCGCTCACCAACGCCTCGGCCCTCACCCTGGACGGTCACGGGCTCCCGGCCGGAGCGCCCGGCCGTCGACGCCGCGCAGCCCTGCGGATGCTGGCGCGGCTCGGGGCCGCAGGGTGCCTGCTGCTGGTGCTGGCCCTGCCGCTCGCCGGGGTCCTGTGGACCCTCGCTGTGGTGCTCGTCGGCCTGCTCGCCGGACGCGTGACGCGGCGATGACCTCCCACGACCGATGAATATCAGGCCCTGATACATTTGGTTGCATGACGCAACCGGATGTCACGCGACTGGCCCAGGCCCTGCGCGAGCTGGTCTCGGTGGTCTCCCGCGAGACCGCCTCCCACCGCCTCAGCCGCACGGCCGCCGGGACGCTCTCCGCGCTCGAACGGCGCGGACCGTCCCGCATCTCGGACCTGACCCGGCTCGAGGCCGTCGGCCAGCCGGCGATGACCGGGCTCGTCCAGCGTCTCGAGGCCTCGGGCCTCGTCAGCCGCACGTCCGACCCCAGCGACCGCCGAGCGACGCTCGTGGCGGTCACCGACGCCGGGCGTGACGCCCTCGCGGAGCGCCGTCGACAGCAGGACGCGATCGTCGCCGCCCGGGTCGCCCGTCTCCCACCCGACCAGCTCGCGGCGCTCGATGCCGCCGTCGACGCGATCGTCGAGCTCACCCAGGAGGACCATGAACAGCCCCACTGACCGCACCACCGACACCAGCGGACACGACGGAGCCCGATCGAGCCTGCTCGGCCAGCCGAAGGCCGTGTACGCCGTCGCCTTCGCCTGCGTGATCTCCTTCATGGGGATCGGCCTGGTGGACCCCATCCTGCCCGCGCTCAAGGAGCAGCTCGACGCCACGGAGAGCCAGGTGACGCTCCTGTTCACCAGCTACCTCGTCGTGACCGCCGTCGCCATGCTCGTCACGAACGCCGTGTCGAGCCGCTTCGGCGCCAAGCGGACGCTCGTCGTCGGCCTGGCCATCATCGTCGTGTTCGCCGCCCTCGCGGGGTCCAGCGGCAGCATCGAGGGCATCGTCGCCTTCCGCGCCGGTTGGGGCCTGGGCAACGCGCTCTTCATCGCGACGTCGCTCGCCGCGATCGTCTCGAGTGCCCGGGGTGGGTTCGCCGGCGCGATCATCCTGTACGAGGCGGCGCTCGGTCTCGGCATCGCCGCGGGCCCCCTCGTCGGCGGGACACTCGGCAACATCAGCTGGCGCGGTCCGTTCTACGGCGTGGCCGTCCTCATGTCGATCGCCCTCGTCGCGACCGTCGTGCTCCTGCCCTCCACCCCCAGGCCCGACCACACGACGCCGCTCTCGGCCCCGCTGAGGGCGCTGCGTCACCGCGGGCTGGCCACGATGAGCGTCGCGGCCCTGCTCTACAACTGGGGCTTCTTCACGATGCTCGGGTACGCCCCCTTCCCGATGGCACTCTCGATCACCCAGCTCGGATGGGTGTTCTTCGCCTGGGGCGTGCTGGTGGCCTTCTTCTCGGTGGTCGGGGCGCCGTGGCTGCAGCGTCACCTCGGCACGTCCGTCTCGCTCTACGTGGCGTTCACGCTGTTCGCGGTCGACCTGGCCCTGATGGCGGTCGACCCCACCGACCAGAGGCTCATGGTCGGCTGCGTGGTGGCGGCGGGCATCTTCATCGGCATCAACAACACCCTGATGACGCAGGCCGTCATGACGATCTCGCCGGTCGAGCGGCCGGTGGCCTCCGCCGCCTACGGCTTCGTCCGCTTCATCGGCGGCGGTCTCGCTCCCTTCGCCGCAGGCCGACTCGTCGCGGCCACCTCGGTGCACGTGCCGTTCGCGGTGGCCGCCGTGGCCGTGCTCGCCGCGGCCCTGGTCCTCTCCACCGCGCATCGTGCCCTGCGCGACGCCGACGCCGGACTCGACGAGGACGGCCACCCGGCCGGCCACCCCGAGGAGGTCGCCGGAGAGGTCGCCGACGAGTTCGGCGGAGCGCCCGGCGCCGTGGACGATGTCCTGCGGTCCAGGTGATCCCCGGGAGGCAGGACCCAACCGCCTGCGGACATGAGGAAGGGGCGCGCACCCCCCTGGTACGCGCCCCTTCCGATCAGGGGAAGCTCCGACCTCTCAGCTGACGCGCCGCGTCAGTTGAACCGGACCTTCATGGACGTGCCCTTCTCGGACAGCACCCGCACCTTGACACCAGCAGCCGGCAGCTTGACGCCGTGCTGCGGAGCCTCCTCGTAGAAGTACTTCTTGGTGTCGTCGAACAGCGGTGCCGCCGCCTGGCCACGGATGTAGCTGGGCTTGCCGTTCGTGTGCAGGGTCATGGAGTCGGCCTTGCGCGTCGAGAACGGCGCGTCGTAGACCTGGACGCGGGCGCGCCACGGCTTGCCGGTGGACATGTCGGTGATCGGGCGCGGTCGCGCGTCGATCGGCAGGTTCCGCCCCTCACCCGGGTGGGTGATGGTGTTGTTGTCGGCCTGCGACGTGTCCCAGTACGAGATCAGCAGACCCGTCTGGTAGGCGTAGTGCTCCACCCAGTCGGGCTTCGTCGTGGCGAAGCCGAAGTTGTACGGCCCCGTCTTGAGGTACCGGTCGTACGAGACGTACGACCGGTGGCCCATGACGTAGTAGTTGTCGTACTCGTCGGTCGTGGAGGCGCCCACGATCGAGAAGCCGTCGAACGTCCAGGCCTCGCCGCCGTCCTCGGCGTCGTCGCTCAGCAGCTCGGTGCCACCGGCCGTGACCGACACGTCGTCGACGAACAGGCCGGGCAGCGCCAGGCCGCCGTCCGTCTTGTAGAACACGCGCAGCTGCACGGTCTTGCCGACGTAGGCGTCGAGCGGGACGACGAGGTCGGCCCAGCTCTCCTGCTTCCCGTCGATCCCGGGACGTCCGGAGGTGTCGTCCCCGATCGGGGCCCCACCGATGGTGCCGTCGAGGGCCGTCCAGGTGGAGCCACCGTCGGTGGAGGCCTGCACGTAGGCGTAGTCGTAGCCCTCCTCGATCTCGTAGCGCACCTTCGCCTTCAGCGCGGCACTGCTGCTGCCGGCGGGGATGGAGACCTCCGTGCTCATCGCGTTCGCCAGGTCGTCGCCGGAACCGGAGTAGAACTGCTTCGAGCCCGAGCCCGGTGCGCCGAGCTCGCGCGTGACCTCCTTCTTGGGCAGGACCACCACGGCACCCTGAGGCTTCGCCGAGTTGTACTCCTGCGGCCCGAGCTCCAGCGTGCGCTTCTCCTTGGTGGCGATCACCTCGTGGTCGAGCCAGCCGAGCTGCAGCTTCTCCCACGCACCGAGGTCACCGGCACGCTCGCCGAGGGCCTCACCCTTGGCGTTGAGCCGGGACTGAGCCATGAGCGTCCAGAACTCGTTGCTGTTGTCGCCGCCGGCCGTGCTGTAGGCGTCCGGCAGGCCCAGGTCGTGGCCGTACTCGTGGACGAAGACCGAGAGCCCGCCGTTCTCGGGCTGGACGGTGTAGTCACCGATCCAGAGGCCGGTGTCGGCGATCTGGGTTCCACCGAGCTGGTTCTGCGACGGGCCGGTGACGCCCTGGTCGGTGAGGAACGCGTACCAACGGTGCGACCAGATCGCGTCCTCGCCGTGCGTGGAGTCGCCGTCCTCCTCGCCTGCACCCGCGTGCACGATCTGGAAGTGGTCGATGTAGCCGTCGGGCTCGTTGAAGTCGCCGTCGCCGTCGAAGTCGTAGCGGTCGTAGACGTCGTACTGCGCCAGCTGCTTCTTGATCTGCGCGGCGGTCTTGCCGGCCTTCTTCTGGTCGGCGACCCACTGGGTCGTCGCGTCCTGGATCAGGTTCCACGTCGAGGCGTCGTCGCGACCGTAGCGAGCGGTGTTGTACTTCACCTTCACCCAGTCCGAGACGGTCCCGTCGACCGTGTAGCGACCCGAGGACTGCTTCTCGTAGTACGTCTTGACCGACTCGACGTTCTTCCCGGTCTTGAAGTAGAGGTCCTGGTAGTGCTTGCGGTCGTAGTCCTCCTGCCAGACCGACGAGTTGTCCTTCGTGCGGTCCGGCTCCTCGATCTGGTTGTGCAGGGGGCCGTCGAACTTCTCCGGACCAGCGGTGTCCGGGTCCGTGTCGCCGTCGGGGTAGTCGGGGTGACGCTCGTCGCCGAACTCGGCGAGGATGACGAAGACCTTGTCGGCGCGCTCCTGGGAGAGCTCGACGTACTGGTCCTTCTGCTTGCCCTTCGCCGCCTTCGCCTTGGTCCTGGCCGAGGCCTTCTTGTTCCTCATGGCGGCCGCGTCGGCCGGGCTGGCGGCCTTGCCGACCTTGACGACCGTGCTGCCGTTCTTCTCCACGGGCTCGGCGTCGCCGTTGATCACGGCCTTGACGGCCTGCTCACGCAGCTCGCGGCGCTTGTCCTCGATGGGGTTGGGCAGGTCGTGATCCTTCTGGATCCGGTCCGCTCCCCCCGTCGGTGGTGCTTGGGCCGCATTCGTCGGCGCCGCGAACGTGAGTCCGAGCGATGCCGCGAGTCCGAGGCCCAGAATGCCTGACGTGACACGCTTCACGTGGTCCCCCCTAGGACATGGTGTGGTGAGGGCAGTCGATCGACCGCCCACAGGCCCCGCCGACCGGATGGGTCGGGCGAGGCACGATGCCGACCAACCTAAGCGGTTGCTGAGAGCAACGGCAGTCTTGACTTTCGAGACGCCTAGTACTAACGAACTAGTTCTTTCGGGCCACTCCGTGAGACAGGGGCACACGCGTCCGAAGGACCTGGCAGAGTGGCGCGGGTGCGGCCGGACGCGCCGTCTCCAGGGGCATGACCGACAGGAACCTTGCATGCGCACGTTGCTCGTGGGCGGCCTCACGGCCGTCCTGCTCGCCGTCACCACCGTCGCGGCCCACGCGTACATCGGGTCACCGACTTACCAGAAGCAGGTCCTGGACCAGACCAACGTGGTGCGCGCAGCGCACGACCGACCGCCCGTCACCTTGCGGACCTGCTTGGACACCTACGCGAACTCGTGGGCGAAGTACCTCGCCACGCAAAAGAAGTCGCTTCAACACCGACCCGGCTCCCAGCTCAAGACGATCATGGAGCGCTGCGGGCTGGACGGCATCGGCGAGAACCTGGCCTTCAACCACTCGACAGGGACGCGGACCGTCGGGGCCGCGAAGGACGTGGCATGCACCGGGTCCTGCGCGAATAACTGGATGAAGTCCCCGGGCCACCGGGCCAACCAGCTCGGCGCGGGATTCCGCTACGTCGGCATCGGCGCCTATCGGGACGCCGACGACCGCTACTACGCCGTCGCGCTGTACGGCAATCCCCGCTGACCGACGCGCCGACACGGACCCTCGCCGCGCCCTGCTCCGTGACCTAGGCTGGATACGTTGTCGTTGGATCCGGCCGTGCCGGCACCTCGGGGTCCTCGTGCCCTGGGCTGCTCCCAGCGGGTGAGACGACGGACGACGCGCCCGCGACGGTCGCGGACGCACCCGAAGGAGTAGTTGAAGAATGGCAACAGGAACGGTCAAGTGGTTCAACGCCGACAAGGGCTTCGGCTTCATCGCCCCCGACGACGGCAGCGAGGACGTGTTCGCACACTTCAGCGCGATCCAGACGAGCGGCTACCGCTCGCTCAACGAGAACCAGAAGGTCGAGTTCGACGTCGAGCAGGGCCAGAAGGGTCTGCAGGCGGCCAACATCCGCCCACTGGACTGATCACGGCGCATCACGGCCCCGTCGAGCGAAGGCTCGGCGGGGCCGTGTCACGTCCGGGGCCCCTCGACGGGGGCGGTGCTCAGAGTCGGCCGGACTCGTCCCAGGCGTGGCAGGCGAAGTCCGTCGCGTCGCGGCGCACCCGCGTGCCGAGGTCGAGACGGTCGTGGGCCGTGGTGGCGCGCAGGGGTCGGCGCGGGAAGCGGGCGCGACCGGCCGCGACGTCCGTGGTCTCGTAGTCGAAGATCGTGTCGTCCATCTCATGAGGGTATCCTCATGTTTGCGCGAGCAGCACCCCTACCGAGAGGTAGTGTTCGGCGGCTCGACGACGGTCGGACGTGGACCGCGCGCGACTGACTCAGCCGTGCCGGCGGCGCAACTCGGCGAGGCGGCGCCTCATCTCACCCGCTCGCAGGTGGTCGACGTTGAGCGGCGGCTCGAGCGCGGCGACCACCCGGTGCGCGAGGGCGTGGATGCTGTCGCGCTCGGCCGTGGGCCACGTGACCACACGCAGGTGCCGACGCATCCAGTCGGTGAGGGCCGGGTCGTCGAGCGAGCTCATCGCCAGGGGCTCGCTCAGGACGATCGCCAGACCGGCGCGGAACATCGAGCTCCGCGACCGCCCCTGCAGCTGGACGTCCTGGACCAGGTGCCGCAGGCTGTGGACCGCGTCGGGCCAGCGCCCGAGCGCGCCCGCGTGTCCGACGTGCAGGACGCCGGCACCGACCGGGAGCATGAGGCTGCGGTTCAACATCCGCGCCCCGTCCGCGTCGACGTGCCAGGCGAAGAGACCCGGCACCTCCTGGATGGCGTCGAGGCGGTCGGGCGCCACGGCGCCGGCGCCGTCGCCCAGGTGCCGCACGACGACGGAGACCTCGTCGTCGTCGAGCAGTGGGTCGTCCTGGTCGGCGGGGACGGCTGCCGACACGAGCGGCACCGGCTCCGCGCGAACCGGCTCGTCCGTCGTCGAGGGGACACGCATCGCGTCGGAGCCGCCGCGTGCTCGCTGCGGCACCGGATCGGGCTGGGACGCCAGCGGCGGGCGGGGACGGTCGCGGACGGCGGTCAGGTCGTCCGAGCGCTCCGGGCCACCGACGCTGACCTCCGCGCCCGCGTCCTGCAGCACGGCCGCGAGGGGGCCGACGTAGGCGTGCGGAGCGATGACGTGCACCCGTCGTCCGTCCACCGCCCCCTCCAGCGACTCGAGGCGGACGAGCACCCACTCCGCCCACACCTGACGGAACTGCGGGCTCAGGTCCCCGAGGGCCCGTGAGTCCGGCGACACCCACTCCGCGGGGTCCAGGAGCCCGTGCTCGGCCGACAGCACGTACCACCTCGCTCCGCGAGCCTGGGCCCGCAGACGCGCGGACTGGAAGTCCTCGGAACGGAAGATCTCGCGTGACGGCGCCGGCACCAGGACTCGCTCGCCGTCGCTCGCGATCAGGAGCACGTCGGCCGACTCGGCGGTGGGGTCGGGCACCACCTGCAGCTCACCGGCCAGGCCTGAGCGCTCGATGAGGTCCTCGAAGGTCGAGCCGACGGCTCGGCCGACCGGCTCGGTGTCTCGGTCGGCCGGAGGCTCCGCGTCGGACCCGGGGCGGGGGGCGCGCACCACGGTCGCGTCGTCGAAGGCCGAGGCGACGAACCGGTCGTGCACGGGATCGTCCGTCCCGCTCGACGTGTCGTCCGACGGCCCCGGGGCCACGCCCGTCGGATCGCCGTCGGCCGGCAGGTCGGGGTCGATCTTGCGCTCACCCTCCGGTATCACCTCGTACATGCCCCGGGACACGCGGCGGAAGATCGGCGCCCGGCTCGCGAACTGCGCCTGCTTGGGCCGTCCCCCCTCGCACAGGCCGACCAGGTGCGCGCGGATCGTCGCCTGCCCGATCTCGGGGTAGGTACGAGCGAACCAGCGGTGGACGTCCTCGTAGCGGAAGGGATCGGGCATGGCGGCAGCGCACTCGTACATGAGCTGCCACACCGGCCGGTCGTACTTCACTGGTCCCCCACGGTCCTCTCTGGTCCGCCGCTGGCGGCGACAGGTGGGGAGAGCACCCTTCGGGAGGTTCATGACGCAACAGGACGAGGATCACAGGGAATGTCGTCCCGGGCACGGCTGTTGACACCGACGTACCGCACCCTTCGAGAGGATCACCATGCCGACCGTCGACCTCACCGCCAAGAGCTTCGAGGAGACCGTCACGACCGACGGCATCACCCTCGTGGACTGGTGGGCCTCCTGGTGTGGCCCGTGCCGCCAGTTCGCTCCCGTCTACGACGCCGCCAGCGACCAGCACCCGGACGTCACGTTCGGCAAGATCGACACCGAGGCCGAGCAGGAGCTCGCCGGTGCCGCCGGCATCACGTCGATCCCCACCCTCATGGCGTTCCGCGACGGCGTCCTCGTCTTCAGCCAGCCCGGTGCCCTGCCGGCGCCCGCGCTGGACCAGGTGATCCAGGCCGTGCGCGACCTCGACATGGACGACGTGCACCGTCAGGTCGCCGAGGCGCAGGCCGCGGAGCCCGAGGTCCCCGAGGAGCTGCGGGACTGAGTCCCGTCCGGCTGGTCACGCCAGAGCGGCCAGCACCCGCGACGTGAGGTCGGCTGCACCGAGGTCGTCCGGCGAGGACGGGCGGGCGCCGATGCGCACCGCGACGACGTCGCGCGAGGGCACCACGGCGAGGATCTGGTTGCCGTAGCCGATCGCCCACCGGGCATCGGCCGGCACGTCCGGCGCCAGGCGGCCCGTGGTGGGCGGCCGGTCGGCGCCGAAGCCGGCGGCCCGCTCGATCGTCTGCACCCGGCCCTCGGCGTTGATCCACCACAGGCCGCCGTACGCGGCGTTGAGGTCGCTGGAGGACGTGCCCGTCAGCCGCTGCACCAGGTCGGCCGAGACGATCCGTCCGCCGTCCCAGCGGCCGTCACGGGCCACGAGCAGGCCGATCCGCGCCAGGTCGTCGCAGGACGAGCGGATGCCGGAGTACGTGGTGGTGGCGCCCGACGGGTCGCGGTCCCACGTCGTGTCACGCAGCCCGAGCGGGTCGAGCAGTCGCTCCCGCGCGAAGCCCTCGACGTCTCCACCCGTCGCCGAGGACAGGACCGCCGCCAGCACCTGGACGGCCATGTTGTCGTACTCCCAGTGCTCACCGGGCGGGTGCTCCTGCCCCACACCGAGCGAGAACGCCGTCTTGTCGGGCTCGCGACGGATCATCCGCCCGTAGTCGACGTCGTAGCTCCACCGCCGACCCGACGTCATGGACAGCAACTGCTCGACCGTCACGTCGGCCGACGGCCCGCCCCGCCACTGCGGGACGTGCTCGGCCGTCCGGTCGTCGAGCGAGAGGAGCCCGTCGTCGACGGCGATGCCGACGAGCAGGGCCGTGACGGACTTGGTGACCGAGTAGACCGGACCAGCGGTGCGCGCCGTCGCGCCAGGCGCCGTCCACCGGTGGACGAGCGTGCCGTCCTCGACCACGGCGACACAGGTGCTGCCGGTCGATGCCGCGGCGGCGTCGAGCTCGTCCCACCGGCCGGCCTCGTCGCGGTCCCACTCCCCCGCGGGCCAGACCTCGGGAGGCGGCGCGAGGGTGGGCAGCGAGCCACCCAAGGTACCTCCGCTCGGGCGGTCGTCGTCGCCGGGCGCCGTCGTGCAGGCACCCGCGAGCGCGAGCAACGAGAGCAGGACGAGGGCAGCGCGCACCCGACCACTGTCTCACCGCACCCCGGGAGCGCGCAGGCTGCGGACCTCGCCGACGCGACCTAGGGTCGATCCGGACCCACCTCCTCCGAAAGGACCCCCATGATCCTCATCGTCGTGAAGTTCGCCGTGCGACCCGAGCACGCCGAGACGTTCCCCGAGGCGGTCGGACCGTTCACCGAGGCCACGCGCGCCGAGTCGGGGAACCTCTTCTTCGAGTGGTCCCGCAGCCTCGAGGACGAGCACACCTACGTGCTGGTCGAGGGGTTCGAGGACGACGCCGCCGAGGCGCACGTGTCGAGCGACCACTTCGCGGCCGGCCTGGAGGCCATGCGCCCCCTGCTGGTCTCGACGCCCCAGATCATCAGCCACCAGGTCCCGGTCGACGGATGGGGACCGATGGGCGAGCTGCAGATCGACTGACCCGACGGTCACCATGGACGCCCTGCACGACGCGCTGGGGCCGTGAGGGACAATGGTCGGATGCCCACGACCACCGACCTCAGGCTGCTGCTGAGGCATCCGGTCGACTTCGAGGTCGCCGAGGACCCGGCCGACTCGCGCTTCGTGTTCCGGGCTCCGGACGGCGAGCAGCGGGTCACGGCGACCGAGGCCATCGGCGCGCTCAGTCAGGGCATCCGGACCATGAACGCGGACGCCTCGGTGCGCGCCTGGGCCACGCCGGCCATCCTCGCCCTGCGTCTCATGGCCTCCGGCCGGCTGGCCGCTCCCGACTCGACCGCGGCCTCCCAGCTGCAGGACGCAGCCCGCGCGATCGGCCCCGACCCGGCCTCGGCGCAGGCCAAGGTGCGGGGCTTCCTGTCCGCCCTGGCGGTCGACGCGCCCGCCGTCGCGACCCAGCCGCAGGATCTCGGCGCCGGCACTCCCGGACGCCCCGGGAGCTCCGCCTCGGCGACCTCGCGCGACGGCGTCGCGCCTCCGCCCCTGGTGGAGCGCGCGCCCGTGCGGCCGCGCCACTTCAGCGGCCAGCTCGTCGTGACCTTCCGTGCGGCCGAGGACTCCGACAATCCCGATCGACCCGTCGCGGACGTGCGACTGCGCGTCAAGCCGCTCGACGCCGCCTGGGCCGCGGTCGACGTGGCGGAGATCTGGCGCAAGGAGGACCACCACTTCGGACCGGGGTCCCGGCCCGGCGTGCGCACCCTGATCACCACGGCGGCCGCGGCGTGGCCGGTCCTCACGCGCCTGCTCGGCCGTCTGGACACCGGCTCCGTCCCCGTGACCGCGGCCGAGATCGGCGAGCTCGGACGCACCCGTGTCTCGAGCCTGCTGCGCGCCTACCGCATGGAGGTGCTCTGGCCCGACGGCCTCGTGCGCGAGCTCGACGCCCGCCCCACCGTGCGCCGCGTCGGCGAGGCGATGCCTCACGACCGCCCGCGGGCGTTCGCCCGGGCGCAGGTCTTCCGCTTCGACTGGAACCTCGCCCTCGGGGACGAGACGCTGACCTCCGCCGAGCTCGACATGCTGGCCGAGTCCCAGCACGGGCTCGTCCAGCTCCGCGACCGCTGGGTCCTCGTCGACCCCGCCCGCACCCGGGCGATGCTCGAGCACCGCAGCCAGGAGATCACGGCACTGGAGGCGCTGCGGGCCGCGGTCACGGGCGAGGTCGAAGTCGATGACGTCCGCACCCAGGTCGACACCGAGGGCTGGCTGGACGACGTGCGTCAGCGCCTCGCGCACCAGGGGTCGCGCGACCCGGTCGAGCCGTCGCCCCGGCTCGCAGGGACCCTCCGTGAGTACCAGCGCGACGGGCTGCGGTGGATGGCCCAGCTGGTCGACCTCGGGCTCGGCGGCATCCTCGCCGACGACATGGGCCTGGGCAAGACGGTCATGCTCATCGCGCTGCACCTGCACCTGGAGGACCTCGCCCGCGAGGCCGGCGACGAGCCCGCCCCCACCCTCGTCATCTGCCCGGCGTCCGTCGTGGGCAACTGGGAGCGCGAGATCCGACGCTTCGCCCCCGGCGTCGAGGTCCGCCGGCACCACGGCGCCGGACGCAGCCTCGACGGCGTGGAGAACGGCTTCGTGGTCACCACCTACGCCACCCTGCGACGCGACGCCCGCCTGCTGGCCACGTTCGAGCGCGGCTGGGGCGTCGTGGTCGCCGACGAGGCCCAGTACGTCAAGAACCAGCGCTCGGCCGGCGCGAAGGCGCTGCGAGCGATCCCCTCACCCGTGCGCCTGGCTCTCACGGGCACCCCGGTCGAGAACGGGCTGACCGAGCTCTGGTCGATCCTCGACTGGACCACGCCCGGGCTGCTGGGCGGGCTCGAGGAGTTCCGTCGTCGCTGGTCGCGGCCCATCGAGCGAGGGCAGGACCGCGACCGCGCGGGCGAGCTGTCCAGGCTCGTGCGTCCCTTCGTGCTGCGGCGCCGCAAGAGCGATCCCGGCATCGCTCCCGAGCTCCCGCCGAAGACCGAGACGGACTACCGGGTGCACCTGACCCGCGAGCAGGTCGGGCTCTACGAGGCGATCGTCCGCGAGGCGATGGCGCAGATCGAGGCGAGCGACGGCATGCAGCGCCGCGGGCTGGTCGTGCGGCTGCTGACCCAGCTCAAGCAGGTGTGCAACCACCCGGCCCAGCTGCTGCGCGAGCCGAGGAGCACGCTCTCGGGCCGCTCCGGAAAGCTGGAGATGCTCGACGAGCTGGTCGACGAGATCATCGCCGAGGACGGCGCGGTCCTGGTGTTCACGCAGTACGCCCAGATGGGCCACCTGCTCACCCGACACCTCGCCGAACGTCGCATCGACGCCCAGTTCCTGCACGGCGGCACCCCGGTCCCGGTCCGCGAGCAGATGGTCACCCGCTTCCAGGCGGGCGAGGTGCCGGTGTTCGTGCTGTCGCTCAAGGCCGGCGGCACCGGGCTCAACCTCACGCGGGCCGACCACGTGATCCACTACGACCGCTGGTGGAACCCGGCCGTCGAGGACCAGGCCACGGACCGCGCGCACCGCATCGGTCAGACCAAGCCGGTCCAGGTGCACCGGATCATCGCCGAGGGAACCATCGAGGAGTCGGTGGCCGAGCTCATCGCCTCCAAGCGGGCCCTGGCCGACGCTGTGGTGAACGCCGGCGAGGGCGCGCTCACGGAGCTGACGGACGCCGAGCTCGGGGACCTGGTGCGCCTGCGCCGCTGAGGGCGACAGCACCTGCCTCGTCCCCGTGGACGGGCCCGCGACGGAGCGTGTCGCGGACGAGACGTTGCATTGGTACTACCATTGCGGCACACTCGGGTGACCTGGCTCACGCCGGTCGCCCCGCTCCCGACCTCGGAGACCCTCATGGATCCCATCACCCCCGTGCACAGCACCGGCGTCCTGCTGCTCATCGCGGCCGTCGCGGTCGCCGTGCTCCTCGTTCTCATCATCGTCGTGCGCCTGCACGCGTTCATCGCGCTCGTGCTCGTCAGCCTCCTGACGGCCGTGGCCGCCGGCATCCCGCTGGCCGACGTACCTCTCGCGCTCACCTCGGGCTTCGGCTCCACGCTCGCCTCGGTGGCCCTGCTGGTCGGCTTCGGCGTGATGATCGGCCGACTGCTCGAGGCGTCCGGAGGCGCCCAGGTGCTCGCGGACACGCTGGTCACCCGCTTCGGCGAGGCGCGCGCCCCGTTCGCGCTCGGCGTCGCCGCGTTCCTCTTCGGCCTGCCGATCTTCTTCGACGCCGGCCTGGTCGTGTTCCTCCCGATCATCCTGACCGTCGCGCGTCGCTTCGGTGGCTCCGTCCTGCTGTACGCCCTCCCTGCTGCAGGCGCGTTCGCCGCTACGCACGCCCTGCTGCCGCCGCACCCGGGACCCGTCGCCGCCGGCACGGTCATGGGCGGCGACCTCGGCGTCGTGCTGCTGGTGAACCTGCCGATCGCGGTCGTCGCCTGGTACGTGGGCGTCTACCTCTTCTCCCGGTACGTCGGCAAGCGCGTCCACGTCGAGGTCTCGACCATCCTCATGGGCGAGCAGAACGACGGATCCGGATCCACCGCCCCACCGCCCCCGTTCTCGCTCGTGCTGTCGATCCTGCTCGTACCGCTCGTGCTCATCGGGCTCAACACGGTGCTCACGACGCTCGTCACGAACGGCACGGTGGCCGAGGGCAACGCCTTGGTCGAGACCCTCGTGCTGCTGGGCAACACGCCCGTCGCCCTGCTCCTGACGCTGATGCTCGCGATCGCGACCATCGGCCGACGCGGTCGCACGCTGTCCGAGACCCAGGGCCTGCTGGACGCCTCGCTCGGGCCGGTCTGCTCGGTCATCCTCATCACGGGTGCGGGCGGCATGCTCGGCGGCGTGCTGCGCACGAGCGGCATCGGCGACGCGCTCACCGACTCGCTCGGCGACCTCGGCATCCCGCTCCTGCTGCAGGCGTTCCTGCTCGCGACGGCGCTGCGCGTCGCCCAGGGCTCGGCCACGGTCGCG
The DNA here is from genome assembly GCF_001423335.1 of Aeromicrobium sp. Leaf289. Classification (NCBI taxonomy): domain Bacteria; kingdom Bacillati; phylum Actinomycetota; class Actinomycetes; order Propionibacteriales; family Nocardioidaceae; genus Aeromicrobium; species Aeromicrobium sp. Leaf289. The sequence goes on from NZ_LMNK01000001.1 coordinate 307,928, forward strand.
CTGACCACGGCGTCCGGACTCATCGCCTCGCAGACCACGGACCTGTCCGACGTGCAGGTGGCGCTCCTGGTCACCGCGGTGGCAGCCGGCGCGACCGTGCTCTCGCACGTCAACGACTCGGGCTTCTGGCTGGTCAGCCGGTTCTTCGGCATGGACGAGAAGACGACGCTGCGCACGTGGACGGTGATGGAGACGACGCTGGGCGTGTCGGCCTTCGCGGTCGCCGCGGCCCTCTACCCCCTCGTCGGATGACCACGTCCGACAGCGACCTGCGGTCAGTCGTCGCGCATCTGGGCGACGACCTCGGCGCAGATCGCGTGCATGGCCGATCGGGCCGCCTCGCCGTCACGCTCGGCGACGGCACGCGCGACGGCCGCGTGCAGGCGACGCGCCTCGGGCTTGGGCTCGGACGGCATGAGATGGTGGTCGGTCCGCCCGCGGAGCACCTCCTCGACCACGCCCCCGAGGGCCTGGAACATCACGTTGCCGGACGCTTGGAGCAGCAGCCGGTGGAACGTCACGTCGAGCTCGAGGAACGACCGGAGATCGCCGCCGGCGCCGGTGCGCTCGAGGTCGTCGGCCAGGTCGAGCAGCTGCGACCGCACCTCGTCGGAGGCGTGGTGCGCGGCGAGCTCGGCGCTCGGCGGCTCCACGGCCGCGCGCAGCTGCGACAGCTGTCGCAGGAGGTGGGCACGTCCCGGTCCGGCCAGCCGCCAGCGGAGCACCGCGGGCGCGTAGTGGTCCCAGCGGTCCTCCGGGAGCACGGTCACCCCGGTCCGACGCCGGCTCTCCACCAGGCCCATCGACGCCAGCACCTGCACGACCTCGCGGGCCACGGTGCGCGAGACCGCGTAGTCGGCACTGATCGAGTCGAGGGTCAGGGACTCACCGGGCGCCAGGCGGCCGTCGACGACGCGCGGACCCAGGTCGGCCAGGACCTCGGAGTGTGCCGTCACCATGGCGCTGACTCTAGAGCGTGGGAGGGAGCTCGATGACCGGCGCACTGCAGGTGGTCGTGATGGGGGTCTCCGGCACCGGCAAGAGCGAGGTGGGCAGCCGCGTCGCTGACCGGCTCTCCATGACCTACGTCGAGGGCGACGCCCACCACCCGGCCGCCAACATCGCGAAGATGTCGGCGGGCACGCCCCTCACGGACGACGACCGGCGGCCGTGGCTCGAGGAGCTGGCGGGCATCCTCGCCGACCACGCCGCACGAGGGATCCCCACGGTGCTCGGCTGCTCGGCGCTGCGGCGGACCTACCGCGACCTGCTGCGTGGTGACCAGCCGCCCGGCTCCGTGGCGTTCCTGCACCTCGTGGCCGACGTGGACGTGCTCGACGCCCGGATGCGCCGTCGGGAGCACTTCATGCCGGCGACCCTCCTCCGCAGCCAGCTCGACACGCTCGAGCCGCTGGAGCCCGACGAGCCGGGCGTGGCCATCGACGTCGACGCCCCGCTCGACCTGGTGGTCGACCGGGGCGTCGAGGCCGTGCGAGGTCTTCGCTAGAAGAGGCCGCACGTGGACAGGAACGGCGTCCCCGCCACCCGACCCTCGAGGAAAGCGAAGGCGTTCGGGAACCCGGCGACCGCTCCCCCGACGTGCGTCGGCGTCACGAGCGTCTGGAACCGCACCTTCGCGCCCTTGGAGCACCAGGAGCGCGCCATGTCGCGGCCCTGCGCGTAGTCGACGACGTCGTCGAGGCCCGAGTGCGCGACGAGGCTCGGCACCGTGGGCCGCGCCGAGCCGAGACGTCGCTCGGCCAGGGCCGCGGCGATGTCCGGACGGCTCAGGAACGCCGAGATCGGTCGACCGTCGACCGTGAGGTCGCTCGTGCGGGTGAAGGCGAACGAGGCGACCCCGTCGATGGTGCAGCTGTCCTGCACGCGGTCGAGGAAGTCCTGGCCGCGCGCGTTGAGCAGGTCGCGGATGCCCAGCTGCGGCTCGGCGTCGTCGAGCGCCGCGACGGCGTAGCCGAGGAACGCCGCGTACGGCGAGCCGTCGAGCTTCGGAGCCACCCGGGCGAGGTCGGCGGGGACCGCCCCGGCGTAGCCGCCCTTGAGCCTCAGCTCCGGCGCGTACCCGGCCGCGAGCTCCAGCGCGCCCGCGGCCGCGTTGCCGCCCTCGGAGTAGCCGGAGACCAGCACCGGTGCGGTGGAGGTGACGATGCCGAGCCTCTGCGCGGCGCGGACCGAGTCGAGGACGTTGCGCCCCAAGGACCGCGGGTCGACGTAGGGGTGGACACCGGGCGTGCCGAGACCCTCGTAGTCGGTGACCGCGACCGTGTAGCCACGCGCGAGCAGGCCCTTGATGAAGGCACCCTCGTACTCGGTGCCGGCTGCCAGCTGCCGGGACGGCGCGCAGCGGTCGGCCATGCCCTGGGTGCCCACGGCATAGGCCACGACCGGCCGCTCGCCTCGTCCGATCCAGCGGGTGCGCGGCTGCAGGACCGTGCCGGTGACCACCGTGGGTCCGTCGGCGTTGCCGCTCACGTACATGACGCGGGTGACGTCGGCCGGGGCCTTCAGCAGCTTCAACGGGTCGAGGTAGAACTGCGACGGCTCGCTGCGCACGACCGTGCCGGGTGCGCCCGACACCGAGGCCGGCGGGGTGTAGAAGTCGGCTGCGGACGCCGGCGGCGCGGCGACCAGCCCTCCCGCGAGGGCCGCGGCGGCGGCGAGGGCCAGGCGTGTCCTGAGTCGCCGTGACCGGCGCGGACGCGGCGATCCGGTGCGGGTCTCGGGCGAGGACGTGGGCATGGACGTGGACATCGGCGACTCCCCCATCGCGCGACACCCTCGGTCGCGCAGGGTGAGCGTGACAGTGACGCGCGTCACGCGTCAAGGGTGGGTCCGCCGGGAGCGGTGGGCGTCGTACGGACGTCCACCGCTCCCCACGTCTGCGCCGACCTCAGCCGGCCGAGACGATCTCGTTCGGCACGGCGGGCAGCGTCACCGAGTCGACGACAGCACCCGACGCGACGTCGATCTCGTGCAGCGTCCTGGTGCTCGGGTCGGTCACCCAGGCGGTGTCACCGTCGACGTGCAGCGTCGGCCGGGGCTTCTGCCAGTCGAGCGGCTCGCGCCACGGCTCGAGCACGTCGATCGTGTCGAGCCTGTCACCGGACTCGGCGTCGAGCACGTGCAGCGCCCCGTCGGTCCCGAGGACGAGTGCCTCGCCCGCTGCCCCGCGCCCGAGGGACCGGAACGAGTAGCTGGTCCCGAGGTCGACGAGGCGGATCTCGTCGGACTCGGTGTCGACGAGGCTGATGCGCTCGGGGCGCTCGAGCTCGGCGTCCGCGTCGACCTTGTAGTCGCCGAGCACGACGCGCGAGCTGCTGCTGCCGGCCTGGTTGCCGATGCGGCCGTAGGCGTCCGGGCTGTCGATCTTCGTCATCTCGCCGTCGCGCACGACCACGACGCCGTCCTCGCAGCCGACAACGGCGACGCCGTCCGCTGCCGTGGCCTCGCCGTGCACGCCCGTGCAGTCGTCGGTGCGGGCCTTCTCGGTGCCGTCGGCCCCACGGAGCACCACGGTCGAGCGCTCGTCGGCCGTGCCCTCGGTGTGCAGGAGGTCGCCGTCCAGGTTCACGGCGACACCGTGGTGCGGAGACGACAGCTCCACGGTGTCCACGACGGTGGTCGGGTCGTCGGTGTCGAGCTCCTGGATGGTGCCGGCGCCGTCGCTGAAGAGCAGCGTGGTGCCGTCGTGGACCGTCACGTGACCGGGCTCGGGCGCCTCGAAGGTCTCCCCGAGGCGCGGCTTGCCGGCCACGGCGTAGTGCGAGTGGTCGCCGTGCGCCTCGACCTCGACCCCGGTGTCGAGCAGCTGGAAGCCCTCGGTGGTGGACACGAACACGTGCCGGTCGTCGCCTGCCGGGTTCACCCGCACGAAGCCCTCGGACGGGAGCGTGGCCACGGGCTCGAGTGAGTCGCGGTCCAGCACGAGCAGACCCTCGTCGGTGGTGAGGACGAGGCGCGGGCCGGAGAGCTGCTGGCCGACGTCGGAGGCGGCGGTGTCGTCGTCACCTCCCCCGCCGCCACATGCGGCGGCGCCCAGGGCGAGGGCGGACACGACGGCGGCCGCGCGCAGTCGGGATCGGTGGAACAAGTGCATGGGTACTCCCCTAGTCGAGAACGATTCCCATGAACAGTAACGGGAACGATTCTCGACACGAGCGCGGGGTCCCGCTCGCGCTCGCCCCTCACCCGTGCAGCAGCTCCACCCCGTCGCTCAGCCGGTAGGGCGAGGACTCCACGAGCGCACCGACGACACGGCGAAGGCGCGAGACCTCCGCGCGAGCGGTGACCTCGTGGCCGTCGTCGCCGAAGAGGGCGCGGCCGAGTCCCGCCGCGGTGATGCCGGCGGGACCGGCGGCCGCCACGATCCGGAGCACCTCCGCGTGCCGGGCCGAGAGCCCCACGCTCCAGGGCTCTCCCGCGTGGTCGAGCGTCAGCAGTGGACGGTCCCCGCCGACCAGCCGGGCTCGCACCACGGCGTCGTCGGGCCGGGCCCTCAGGACCCACCCGTCACCCAGCCGTTCGGGCACGCAGAGACCCAGGCCCAGCACACGCTGCGACAGGCCGGCGCACGGAGCGGCCACCCGTTCGGGGGCCCGGACACCGACGGCGCGCGCCACCCACCCGTGCTCGTCGACCAGGAGGTGGGGTCCCGCCGCGGCCGTGAGCAGCGGCTCGGTCGCCTCCCTCAGCCTGGCGAGGCTCGACTCGTGCTGACGACGCAGCTCCAGCTGGGCCAGGCGCACTGCCGTCCCGACCAGCGCGACGACCGCCGGGTGGAGGGTCATCGCCGGACCGCTCACGTCGACCACGCCGAGGAGATCTCCCGTGACCGGGTCGTGGATCGGCGAGGCGGTGCAGTACCACGGGTGCTGGTGCTGCTCGAAGTGCTCTGCCGAGAACAGCTGCACCGGCGCCTGCTCCGCCAGCGCGGTGCCGATCGCGTTGGTGCCGACCACCTCCTCCGTCCAGAGCGCTCCCTCCTCGAAGCCGAGCGCGTCGGCCTGGCGACGCACCGCAGCAGCACCGCGCCGCCACAGGATCACGCCGTCGGCGTCCGTGAGCACGAGCAGGAAGTGCGAGGCCTCCGCGACGGGCTCGACGACCGAGGCCAGCTCCTCCACGACGAGACGCAGGCGGGAGTCCCGACGTCGGCGCTCCACCTCGCCGACCTTCAGCGGGTCGCGGGCGTTGGCGACGTCGGGCCGCACGCCGGCGCTCAGGGTGCGGGCCCACGACCGTGCGACCACGGGACGCAGGGGCGACGTCGACCGCGTCCCGGAGAGGACGGCGTCGCGGACCCGGGCGAGCTCCTGCGCGTGCCGACCCAGGTCGGTCCCCGGTCCGACCGCCGCGAAGCCTGCCATGGCGCCACCTCCGACCCGAGTGTGACCCCGGCCACGTTGCAACATCGTGCAACGGTTCCCGGGACACCCGGCGGGGCGGTGTCCTGCAGGTCCACGGACACCCGAGGAGAGACCATGACCGAGCTGCTGGACCCGCCCACCGCAACCGACCCCGCCGACCCCTCGACCCGCGTCGAGTCCTGGCTGCGCGACTTCGAGGACGCCCTGACAGCACGCGACACCGAGCGGGCGGCGTCCCTCTTCGCGCCGACCAGCTTCTGGCGCGACCTCGTCTCCTTCACCTGGAACATCACCACCGTCGAGGACCCGGCGGGCGTCAAGACGCTGCTTGACGACGTGCTCGACCGCGTCGACCCGAGCGCCTTCACGCTCACCGAGCCGGCCACCGAGGCCGACGGCGTCGTGGAGGCCTGGATCGCGTTCGAGACCGGCGTCGGCCGCGGCAAGGGCCACCTGCGCCTCACCGACGAGGGGGCGTGGACGCTGCTCACGTCGCTGCGCGAGCTGAAGGGCCACGAGGAGAACCAGGGCGAGACCCGACCCCAGGGCGTCAGCCACGAGCTCTCCAAGGGCAGGCTGTCCTGGAAGGAGGAGCGGGACGCCGAGGAGGCCGACCTCGGGCACGGCACGCAGCCGTACGCGCTGGTCATCGGCGGCGGACAGGGCGGCATCGCACTCGGCGCCCGGCTCCGCCAGCTCGGTGTCCCGGCCCTCGTGGTGGACCGCCACGACCGGCCGGGCGACCAGTGGCGCTCGCGCTACAAGAGCCTCTGCCTGCACGACCCGGTCTGGTACGACCACCTGCCCTACCTGCCGTTCCCGAAGAACTGGCCGGTGTTCGCACCCAAGGACAAGGTGGGCGACTGGCTCGAGATGTACACCCGGGTCATGGAGGTGCCGTACTGGTCGCGCTCCACGGTGAGGTCGGCGACGTTCGACGAGGCCGCCGGCACCTGGAGCGTGACGGTCGAGCGGGACGGCGAGTCCATCGAGCTGCGGCCCACCCAGCTGGTGTTCGCGACCGGCATGTCGGGCAAGGCCAACGTCCCGGAGCTCCCGGGCCAGGACGTCTTCGCCGGCGAGCAGCAGCACTCCAGCCAGCACCCCGGCCCGGAGGCCTACTCAGGCAAGAAGGTCGTGGTGATCGGCTCGAACAACTCCGCCTTCGACATCTGCGGGGCGCTGTGGGAGAACGACGCGGACGTCACGATGGTGCAGCGCTCCTCCACGCACATCGTGAAGTCGGCCTCCCTCATGGACATCGGCCTGGGCGATCTCTACTCCGAGCGGGCCGTCGAGGCAGGCGTCACCACGGAGAAGGCCGACATGATCTTCGCCTCGCTGCCCTACCGGATCATGCACGAGTTCCAGATCCCGCTGTACGAGCAGATGGCCGAGCGGGACGCGGACTTCTACCAGCGGCTGGAGTCCGCGGGCTTCGACCACGACTGGGGCGACGACGGCTCCGGCCTGTTCATGAAGTACCTGCGCCGCGGGTCGGGCTACTACATCGACGTCGGCGCGGCCGAGCTCGTCGCGGACGGGCGGGTGAAGCTCGCGCACGGCCAGGTGGACCACCTGACCGAGACGTCCGTGGTCCTGGCCGACGGCACCGAGCTCGAGGCCGACCTCGTGGTCTACGCCACGGGCTACGGCTCGATGAACGGCTGGGTGGCCGACATCGTCGACCAGGACACCGCGGCCCGCGTCGGCAAGTGCTGGGGCCTCGGATCGGAGACGACCAAGGACCCCGGTCCGTGGGAGGGCGAGCAGCGCAACATGTGGAAGCCCACCCAGGTCGAGAACCTGTGGATGCACGGCGGCAACCTGCACCAGTCGCGCCACTACTCGCTGTACCTGGCGCTGCAGCTGAAGGCCCGGTACGAGGGCATCCCGACCCCCGTCCACGGGCTGCAGGAGGTCCACCACACGACCTGACGGAACGGACCGCGGGTGCCGCCGGCCGATGACGCCGCGGCGGCACCCGTGGTTTGACGTGCTCTACGTGGTCCGGTTGGGTCGAAGGACTGCCCGACCGAGGAGGAACCGAGTGACCACCCTGTTCATCGACGGCCGGTGGCGCGACGCGAGCGACGGCGAGACCCGCCAGATCCGCTGCCCCGCCGACGGCCACCACGTCACCACGGTCGCCGAGGCGACCGCCGACGACGCCCGCGACGCCGTCGCCGCTGCTCGCACCGCGTTCGACGACGGCCCCTGGCCCCGCACGCCCTCCCCCGAGCGCGCCGCGCTCCTGCACCGCCTCGCCGACCGGCTCGAGGCCGAGAAGGAGACCGTCGCGCGCCTGGAGGCCCTCGACACCGGCAAGCGCATGGTCGAGGCCCGCATCGACATGGACGACGTGATCGGCGTCTTCCGTCACTTCGCCGGGCTGGCCCAGGCCGACGCCGGCCGCGTCGTCGATGCCGGCATGCCGGCCGTGAGGAGCCGGATCGTCCACGAGCCGGTGGGCGTGTGCTCCCTCATCACGCCGTGGAACTTCCCGCTGCTGCAGACGTCGTGGAAGGTCGCCCCTGCACTGGCCGCCGGGTGCACGTTCGTGCTCAAGCCGAGCGAGCTCACCCCCTCGACCGCGATCTGGCTGGTGCGCACCTTGGCCGACCTCGGCCTGCCCGACGGTGTCGCGAACCTGGTGCTCGGCGCGGGCGACCGCGTCGGCCCGGCCCTCACCGAGCCGCGTGCGGTCGACCTCGTCTCGTTCACCGGGGGGCTGGCCACCGGCCGTCGCATCATGGCGTCCGCCGCCCCGACCGTGAAGAAGATCGCCCTCGAGCTCGGGGGCAAGAACCCCAACATCGTCTTCGCCGACGCCGACTGGGACGCGGCGATCGACAACGCCCTCACCGCGGTGTTCCTGGACTCCGGGCAGGTCTGCTCCGCCGGTACCCGGCTCGTCGTCGAGGACTCGATCCACGACGCGTTCGTCGACGAGCTCGTCGAGCGTGCGGCCCGCATCCGGCTCGGTGGGCCCGACGACGAGCAGGCCGAGACCGGTCCGCTCATCAGCGCCGCGCACCGCGAGAAGGTCGAGGCCTACGTGGCCGCCGGTATCGAGGAGGGTGCGGTGCTGCGCGTCGGCGGAGCCCGACCCGACGACGCCGCGCTCGCCGACGGCTTCTACTACCTCCCCACCATCCTCGACGAGTGCTCGGCCGACATGTCCTGCGTGCAGGACGAGAGCTTCGGGCCCGTCCTCACGGTGGAACGGTTCACCGGCGCCGACGCCGACGGCCTCGAGGAGGCCGCGGTCTCGATCGCGAACGACACGATCTACGGCCTGGCCGGGGCCGTGTGGACCCAGGACGCCGGTCGCGCCGAGCGCGTCGCCTCGCGTCTGCGGCACGGCACCATCTGGATCAACGACTACCACCCCTACGTGCCCCAGGCCGAGTGGGGCGGCTTCAAGCAGAGCGGCATCGGCCGCGAGCTGGGGCTCGCCGGGCTCGACGAGTACCGAGAGTCCAAGCACGTCTGGCACAACACCCGTCCTGCGCCGACCGGCTGGTTCGGCGCCCCGTCCGACGGGACCAGCAGCGACCAGCCCAGCACCGACCAGCCCAGCGCCGACCAGCCCAGCACCGAGGAGCACGCGTGAAGAGCTACGACTACGTCATCGTCGGCGGCGGGTCCGCGGGCTCTGCCCTGGCCAACCGGCTGAGCGCCGACCCCTCCACGAGCGTGCTGGTGCTCGAGGCCGGGCGCCCCGACACCAAGCTGGACCCGTTCATCCACATGCCTGCGGCCCTGCCGTACCCGATCGGGAACCCGCTCTACGACTGGCGCTACGAGTCCGAGCCCGAGCCCCACATGGGTGGCCGCCGCGTCTTCCACGCCCGCGGCAAGGTCCTCGGCGGCTCGTCGAGCATCAACGGCATGATCTTCCAGCGCGGCAACCCGCTCGACTACGAGCGGTGGGCCGGTGAACCAGGCCTCGAGCACTGGGACTACGCCCACTGCCTGCCGTACTTCAAGCGCATGGAGACCTGCCTGGCCGGTGCCGACGCGTGGCGCGGCGGTTCCGGTCCCCTCGTCCTGGAGCGTGGTCCCGCCACGTCCCCGCTCTTCGGGGCGTTCTTCGAGGCCGTCCAGCAGGCGGGCCACCCTCTCACCGACGACGTAAACGGCTACCGCCAGGAGGGCTTCGCCAAGTTCGACCGCAACGTGCACCGCGGACGACGACTCAGCGCCAGCCAGGCCTACCTGGCACCGGTCAAGCATCGCAAGAACCTGACCGTGCACACCCTCTCGTTCGTCACGGGCCTGAGGATGCAGGGGAACCGCGTGACGGGTGTCGACTACGTGCGCGGCGGACGGCTCGAGCGCTCGGTGCAGGCCGGCGAGGTCGTCCTGTGCGGCGGCGCCTTCAACTCCCCCCAGCTGCTGCAGCTGGCCGGCATCGGCAACGCCGAGGAGCTCCGCGCCCTGGGCATCGACCCGGTCGTCGACCTGCCCGGCGTCGGCGAGAACATGCAGGACCACCTCGAGGTCTACATCCAGCACGCCTCCAAGCAGCCCGTGTCGATCGCGCCGTGGCTCAAGCACCGCCACAAGCCGCGCATCGGCGCCGAGTGGATGTTCCTGCGCCGCGGCGTCGGCGCCTCCAACCACTTCGAGGCGGGGGGCTTCGTCCGCAGCAACGACCAGGTCGAGTACCCGAACCTGATGTTCCACTTCCTGCCCATCGCCATCCGGTACGACGGGTCCAAGCCCGCGGGCGGCGAGGAGCACGGCGGGCACGGGTACCAGGTGCACATCGGACCCATGTACTCCGACGTGCGCGGCTCGCTCAAGATCAAGAGCCGCGACCCCCGTGAGCACCCCGCCCTGCGGTTCAACTACCTGTCGACCGAGAACGACCGACGTGAGTGGATCGAGATGATCCGCGCCGCGCGCGACATCCTCGAGCAGCCCGCGTTCTCGGCCTTCAGCGCCGGCGAGATCTCCCCGGGCCCGTCCGTGGAGACCGACCAGGAGATCCTCGACTGGGTCGCCAAGGACGCCGAGACCGCCCTGCACCCCTCGTGCACGGCGAAGATGGGCACCGACGACCTCAGCGTCGTCGATCCCGCCACCATGCGGGTGCACGGCACCGAGGGGCTGCGGGTCGTCGACGCGTCGGTCTTCCCGTACGTCACGAACGGCAACATCTACGCGCCGGTGATGATGATGGCCGAGAAGGCCGCCGACCTCATCACGGGTAACACGCCCCTGGCGCCCGAGGACGTGTCGTTCTACCGCCACGGGACCGGAATGCCTCTGTGGCCCGAGGGCGACCCGCGCAACGACGCCGCCCCCGGCACGGTGCGGCGCAACGCCGGAGCGACAGCATGAGCGTCGTGGACCGCGGCACCGCGGGCTCGGACGGTGCGACAGAGGAGCCGGCCTCGCGCGTCAACCTCCCCGTGTTCCTCGGGGCCTCCGTCGTCATCGTCGGCATCACCGCATGGGCGCTAGTCTCGCCCTCGAGTGCTGACGCAAGCCTCGCAACCCTGGTCGGGTGGGCCACTGACTGGTTCGGCTGGTTCTACGTGCTGCTCGCCACCGCCATCCTCGTGTTCGTCGTCTACATCGCGACCTCGCGGTTCGGCCGCACGAAGCTGGGACCGGAGCACGCGCAGCCGGAGTTCAGCACGTTCGCCTGGGCCTCCATGCTGTTCGCGGCCGGCATCGGGACCGACCTCATGTTCTTCGCGGTGGCCGAGCCGGTCACCCAGTACCTGGCGCCGCCCTCGGGCGAGCCCGAGACCGTCGACGCCGCCCGCGAGGCCACCGTGTGGACGCTCTTCCACTACGGGATCAGCGGCTGGGGCATGTACGCCCTCATGGGCGTGGCCCTCGGGTACTTCGCGTACCGGATGAACCTGCCCCTCGCGGTTCGTTCGGCGCTGCAGCCGCTCATCGGTCGTCGCACCGAGGGCTGGATGGGGGACACGGTCGACCTCGCCGCCGTGCTCGGCACGATCTTCGGCGTCGCCACCACGCTCGGGATCGCGGTCGTGCAGCTGAACTTCGGCCTGAACATGCTCTTCGACGTGCCGATGGGTCTCACGGCGCAGATCACCTTGATCGTGGTCGGGATCTCGATGGCGACGCTGTCGGCTGTCTCGGGCGTCGACAAGGGCATCAAGTGGCTCTCGCAGGCGAACGTCCTGCTCGCCGTCGGCCTGGCCGTGTGGATCCTGGTGACCGGCCGCACGGCCTACCTCCTCAACGCACTCGTGCTGAACGTGGGCGACTTCGTGCGCCTGTTCCCCGACATGACCCTTCAGACCTTCGCGCACGAGGACACCGGGTCGTGGATGGCCGACTGGACGCTGTTCTTCTGGGCGTGGTGGATCGCGTGGGCGTCGTTCGTGGGGCTCTTCCTGGCGCGCATCTCGCGTGGGCGCACCATCCGTCAGTTCGTGCTCGGCACGCTCATCATCCCGTTCCTCTACATCCTCATGTGGATCTCGATCTTCGGGAACGCATCGATCGACCTGGTGCGGCAGGGGAACCAGACGTTCGGCGAGCTGACCATGAACACGCCGGAGCAGGGCTTCTACACGATGCTCGCCGAGTACCCCGGCTTCACGTTCCTCGCCTCGATCGCGACGTTCACCGGCCTGCTGTTCTACGTGACGTCGGCCGACTCGGGAGCACTCATCATGGCCAACCTGTCGTCGCGGATGCGCGACGTCCACGCCGACGCCGGCGCGCCGCTGCGCATCTTCTGGGCCGTGGCCACAGGAGCGCTCACCATCGCCCTGCTGGCGGTCGGCGGCATCGCCACCCTGCAGTCGGCGACGATCATCATGGGCATCCCGTTCGCGCTCGTCATGGTGGCGGTGATGGTCGGTCTGCACCGAGCACTGCAGGCCGAGGCCTGGATCGTCGACTCCCGCGACGGCGCCCTCCACGGGGTGCTCTCCGGGCGCAGCGGCAGCTCGGACCGGTCGCAGGGCGGTCACTGGAAGGCGCGCCTGCGCCGGGTGATGTCGTTCCCCAGCGCGACGAAGGCAGACGAGTTCCTCGACCGAGTCGTGGCCCCGGCGCTCGAGGAGGTCGCGAGCGAGCTCACGACGTCCGGGGCGAACGCCTCCACGCGACGCTGCGTCGACGAGGACGGCAGGCCCGGCGTCGAGCTGCTCGCGGAGGTGGCCGACGGCACGACACCGTTCTGCTACCGCGTCACCCGGCGCGACGTGCCCATCCCGGTGTACAGCTCCTCGCTCGTGCCGAAGGGCGACGACTACTACGCCCGGCTCGAGGTGCACCTGCGCCACGGCGGCCAGGGCTACGACGTCATGGGGTACACGCACGGTCAGCTGATCGACGACGTGCTCGACGCCTACGAGGGACACCTGGAGTTCCTGCGGCTCGAGGACGGCACCACGCTGTAGTCGGGAGGGGAACGACGGAGCCGGCCCAGGGGAAGTGATCCGGCCCCGTCGTCCATCCCGAGAGAAGGTCGTTCTCCCATCGCCCGGGCGGTGAGGTGCCCGAGCGTCCCTCCATCAGAACCGAAGGTCAACGACAGGTCAAGGGTTGACGGGCGTCGATGCCTCGTCGGCGGGCCAGCGGTTTTCTCCCAGCAGCGCGACGAGGGGCCGCGGCGACGTCCAGTGCTCCTGCTCGAGCATCGGACGCTCGTAGAAGGCCTGGACCGGGCCCAGGCAGAGGATCGCGATGGGCTCCGCACCGACGGGCATCCCGATCTCGGCGGCAACGACCTCCGGGTCGAACAGCGAGACCCAGCCCATGCCGTAGCCCTCGGCCCGCGCGGCCAGCCAGAGGTTCTGGATCGCGCAGGAGGCGGAGGCGAGGTCCATGTGCGGCATCGTGCGTCGACCGAACACGTGTCGGTCACGGTCGTCGGTCAGGGCCACCACCAGCAGCTCCGCGCAGTCGAGCACGCCCTCGACCTTGAGCCGCATGAACTCCTCGGAGCGCTCCCCCATCGCCTCGGCGGTGAGGCGTCGCTCGGTCTCGACGTGGGCGTGCAGCCGCAGCCTCAACGAGCGGTCCGTGACCCGGACGAACCGCCACGGCTGCATCAGGCCGACGCTGGGAGCGCGGTGCGCGGCCTCGAGCAGCCGGGCCAGCACGTCCGAAGGAACCTCACCTCCGGCGAAGTGGCGCATGTCGCGACGTTCGGCGATCACCCGGTGCACGGTCGCCCGCTCGTGGTCCGGATAGGCGTGCTCGGTCACGGCCGCGACGCTAGCAAGCCCCTGGCACGATGAACCCATGGGGCGAGAGCGGGTGCTGGCCGACGCGGAGCGCCGTGGGCTGGAGGTCGAGCTCGTCGAGCGCCCTGCGGCCGGGAGCCTCGAGGAGGCCGCCGCCCAGCTCGGCGTGCCGCCCGCCGACATCGTCAAGACGCTCGTGGTGCAGCACGGCGACGCGTTCGTTCTCGTCCTCGTGCCCGGCGACCGACAGATCTCCTGGCCGCTCCTGCGCACCGCCCTCGGTGTGAACCGGGCACGGATGCCCGACGCCGACGCCGCGTTCGCCGCCACCGGGTACGAACGCGGGACCATCACGCCGCTCGGCACCACCTCCGCTCTGCCGGTCGTGGCCGACGCCTCGGTGCTCGGACGGCGCATCGCCCTCGGCGCCGGTGAGCACGGGTGGAGCGTCTGGGTCGACGCCGAAGCCCTCGTGACCGCCCTCGACGCCCAGGTCGCCGACGTCACGACGACCTGACCGGCGCGGGTGCCTTCGCCCAGCGAGCCTTCCACGGCGGATCGTGCACGAAAGCGACCACGCCGACCGTCACCCGCCCGTAGGATCTCGCCCGTGGAGGGAGCCACGCGACGTCTCAGGCTGCCCGCGACCGCCCGGTCCGGGCTGCTCGCGGTGCTGCTGTGCGCCGTCCTGGCCGCGCTCGTCGCCGGGACTCCGGCGTCCGCGACCAAGGCCGACCCACGCCTCACCCGCCCGGTCTACGTGGACCCGACGGGCGCGGCCGCGAAGGCGGCGGCGAAGGACCGGCGCTTCGCGAAGATCGGCTCACGGGCCCAGGCGTTCTGGATCACCGACAGGTACTCCGCGTCGACCGTGCGGTCGAAGGTCGAGGCCTACGCGAAGCGCGCGGTCAAGGCCCGCCGCACCCCGCTCGTGGCCGTCTACGCGATCCCCGGCCGCGACTGCGGCCAGCACTCGGCAGGTGGCCTGAGCCCCGCGCGCTACAAGACCTGGGTCACGCAGGTGGCGGCGGGCCTGAAGGGCCGCCAGGCCATGGTCGTGCTCGAGCCCGACGCCGTCGCGCTCATGGGCGCGTGCGGTGGTCAGGGCGACCGAGCCGCGCTCCTGCGCCACGCCGTCTCGAGACTGACGTCGGCCGGCGCGTGGGTGTACCTCGACGCGGGGCACAGCAGCTGGCAGTCCCCCGACGTGATGGCCGACCGCCTCGTCTCCTCCGGTGTCCGGACCGCGCGCGGGCTCGCCGTCAACGTGTCGAACTTCCGACCGACGAAGGACGAGACCGCGTACGCCTCCCAGGTGCTGACCGCGCTGCGCAAGCGCGGCGTGACCGGGAAGCGCTACGTCCTCGACACGTCCCGCAACGGTGCCACGACGCCTCCTGACGCATGGGACTTCTGCAATCCCCGGGCCGCTCGGATCGGGCGGGCACCGGCCGTCGTCAACCGGTCCGGACTCGACGCGTACCTGTGGGTGAAGCGGCCGGGCGAGTCCGACGGCACGTGCCAGGGTGGCCCGACCGCGGGCCGGTGGTGGGCCACCGGCGCGCTGCGGCTGCTCGCACGCTGAGGTCCGAGCCCTCAGACCACGAGGGTGGCGGCGAGCACGAAGTAGACCGCCGCGCCGGCCGCGATCATCAGGCACAGGAACGACACCGTGATGGCACCCAGGCGCATCCGCATGCCCGTGATGCTGCGCACGCCGAGCACGAGGACGACGAGTGGCGCGAGCACCCACAGCGTCGTCCAGACGTCCGCGTAGGGGTCGTCGGGCGCACCGAAGCCGCTCGCGGTCAGCAGGGCGAGCAGCCCGAGGACGTACCAGGGAAGCAGCAGCGGGAGGCTGCCCTTCACCGCCGCGCCGAACGCCATCGCGATGCCACCTCGGGCGCTCGGCGCGAGTGGACCGTCGGGCAGCGGCGCTCCGACCTGAGGGCCCGCGAGCCGGGGGAAGAACCGCTTGCGCCTCAGGACCAGGAGCACGAGGGCGATGCCGACCGAGATCATCCACCACGCGTCGGCCGAGAGGTCGTCCATCGCGCGGGGCCGGGTGGACGACGGTGCGAGGTCGAGGCTCGCCCACGCGACCATCGGCACCACGGCCAGCACCGCGGCACTGGCGCCGAGACCGAGCAGCAGCGAGACGAGACGGGTCCAGCGGGTGACCGACGGTCCGGCGTGCCCGAGCGCCTCCGGCGCGGCGTCCTGCTCCGGAGGACGCCGCCGGTCCCCCAGCTCACCCGGACGCGACAACGGTCGGATCATCGGCTCGGCCACAGGGTCCGCGGCGGGTCGCGGTGCCGGGCCGGTGGGCAGCACCGCGGCGGGCTGGGCTGTGGGTTGGGCGACGGAGCGGGCCGCTGCGTGGGTGTCGACGTCCGCGGCCGCGGCCGACAACGCGGCCGCCATGGAGCCGACCCCGTCGTACCGGTCGGCCGGGTCGATCGCCATGGCCTTCTGGACGACCGCCGCCAGCGAGGCACCGACCCAGGGAGCACTCGCGCGCGGATCGGGCCGGGCCTGCGTGCGATGCGCCATCAGCTGGGTCGCCATCGTGCCTTCGAAAGGCGCCCGGCCCGTGAGGCACTCGAACAGCAGGCAGCCGACGGAGTAGACGTCGCTGCGCTCGTCCGCACGGCCGTCGTACTGCTCCGGCGCCATGTAGTGCGGCGTGCCGGCGACGGTGGCCGTCGCGTCGGAGGCCGCGCGGGCGATGCCGAAGTCGACGATCTTGATGCCGCCGGCGGGGGTGACCAGCACGTTGGCCGGCTTGATGTCGAGGTGCAGGGTGCCGGCTCGGTGGCAGGCCGCGAGCCCGTCGAGCACGCCCAGGACCACGACCACGGACCTCGGGCTCGGCCCGCGCTGGGCCAGGAGGTCGCGCAGCGAGGTGCCCTCGACGAGCTCCATCACCAGGTGCGGGACCACCTCGCCGTCGCCGTCGGGCATGCGCACCAGGTCGTGCACGGTGACCACGTTCGGGTGCGACACCCGCGCCAGCGTCTCGACCTCGCGGGTGATGCGACGCATGGCGCGGGGGTCGTCGGCGAGGAAGTGCGAGAACCGCTTGATCGCGACCTGGCGGCCGAGGTGGCGGTCGACGGCGCGGAAGACGACCCCGTGGTTCCCCGCCCCGATGCGTCCCTGGAGCGTGAAGCGGCCGGCGTCCACCTGGGGCTCCACCGTGTCGCGGCCGTCCGTGCCCGGCGACGGCGACGACGACACGTGAGCCTCCGGCGCCGGCACCACCGGCGCCACGACGGGGACCTCGGCGGTGACGGCGTCGTCCCGCGGGACCGTGCGGCCGTGGCTGGACCCGTGCGGGCGAGCGTGCCCCGGGACGTGCCCGTGCGCGTGCCCCTCGGCGGACGGCACGAACCAGCTCGTCCACCGTCGGCGACGGCTCCGCTGATCAGCCATGGGCACCATTGTCACGTGGCCCGCGAAACGCCACCGAGCGCCACGGTCCCGTGCGAGTCCGAGCCGACCGTGACGCGCACGCCTGCCAGGGCCAGGACCACGCCGTCCCGCAGCGGCGACCAGGTGTCACCGATGCGTTCGCCGTCGACCGTGGTGCCGTTCGTGCTGCCCACGTCCATCACCTGCCAGGTGGCGCCGTCGAGCCGGATGGCGGCGTGACGGTAGGAGATCTCGGGCTCGTCGAGGCGCAGCGGTGAGTCGGGGAGGCGTCCGAGCGTCGTCACGCCGTCACGGGGCACCCGCACCGTCTCGCCACCGCGGTGCAGGAACAGGTCGCCGGCCACGTTGACCGTGGGCATGGGGTCGTGCGGCACGAGGACCGGGAAGGCCATGGTCTCCTGGCTCGCGACGGCGGGGTGGGAGGGCCGCGACCCCGAGCCCCCGGCGCGGCCGTCGGACGCCGTACGGGCCGGGTCGACCAGCACGTCCCAGTCGAGTCCGGTGTCGGGCTCCTCGCGGTCGGAGCCGCCGGCGCTCGGCGCCTGCTCGAGCGGTCGGCGCAGGGAGGACCCAGAGCGGCTGCCGCGGGCCGGCGGGACCCAGCCGGACCGCAGACCGGGGTCGACCTCGACCTCGACGTCGACCTGGTCGGGAACGGCCCATCCCTCGCGCTCGGCGTGCGTGCGGTAGAGCTTGGCAGCGTCGTCACCCAGCCGATCGGTGTCGCCGTCGGGATCGAGGCGCTCGAGGTCCTCGGGCGCGATCCGCACGACCAGCTCGCTGAAGGCCACGCGGTCACCGCTCGGCATGACCACGTGCTGGCTGGTGAGGGCCTTCACGAAGCGACGGCGCAGCACCGCGGCCGAACCGGTCGGGTAGGCGACCAGACGGGCGGCCGCCTCGGTGGCGGCGGCCTTCTTCGAGCCGGTGCCGAAGATGCTCTGCGCGACCCGCAGGGCGACCACGACGACGCCGACGAAGGCGGCGAGGATCAACAGGTTGGTGGTGAGCGAGCCGAGGGTGGTCATGCTCGCCATCGTCGTCGCGGAGGCACGAAAGAGTCGAGCCGCGGTGGAACATGTTCCACCGCGGCTCCTCCCAAGGCAGGACGCACCAGCGACAGCGCGGCCTGCGGGCTCTCAGTCGTCGGTGACGACGATCGTGACCTCGATGTTGCCGCGCGTCGCGTTGGAGTACGGGCACACCTGGTGGGCCTTGTCGGCGAGGGCCTGGGCCTCGTCGTGCGGCAGGGTCGGGACGGTGACCTCGAGGGTCACGGCGAGGTCGAAGCCGCCCTGGCCGTTCGACCCGATGTCGACCTTCGCGCCGACGGTGGAGTCGCTGACGTCGGCCTTGGCCTGGCGGGCGACCAGCTGGAAGGCGCCGTGGAAGCAGGCCGCGTAGCCGGAGGCGAACAGCTGCTCGGGGTTGGTGCCCTCGCCGTTGCCGCCCATGGTCTTCGGCAGTGCCGTGCGCACGTCGAGCTGGCCGTCCGAGGTGACGACGTGACCGCCGTCGCGCCCTCCGCCGGTGGCGAGTGCCTCTGCCGTGTAGATCGCGTCCATGCGTCCTCCTGAAGTCGTGGGTACGGCGCTGTCTCACGCCTCGTTGATCATTGCACACGATTACATCGTGCACAATGCTTTGGTCGTGTCGGGTCCTCCTCCGGGTTTGGCATGATCGTCCTCGACCGACCTCCTCGGCCGCTCCCCTCACCCACTCAGACCCATCGACCCAGCGAAGGACGTCCCGTGCTGCGCATCGCCTGGTCCGTCGGCCCCGACGTCGGCGGCAGCACGGTCGTGGAGCCAGGCGGCAAGCTGGTCCTCGCCCGGCGCATGACGCTGCCGGAGCAGCGGCCGGTGGCCGTCGAGGAGATCGGGGGGTCGGCGTACGTGCTCGTCCGGCTCCCCTACCTGAGCGACCCCGCCGTGGTGGTGCAGTCCGGGCCCGGCCATCCGGTGCTCCACCGCGGCCAGCGCGCGAACGGCGTGGTCATGGAGGTGGTCACCCCCGACGGCGACGCGTCGACGCCGGTGCCCGGCCAGCGGATGTCACTCACCGCCCCCGGCACGCGCATCTCGCTGCGCTTCCCCGACCAGACCCTGGAGCTGGTGGTCGACTTCGATCCCCCGACGCTCCGTCCGTCGGGCACCGGCACGGTGCAGCTCGACGTCGATGCCCTGCAGCACGACGACGCCTGGCTCGTGGCGGCGATCGCCGTGGCGATCTCGCCCGACAACGGGGTCGTGGCACACGCCCAGCTGAAGGAAGCGTTCGCGCGATGGCGCGACGAGCCCGAGCGCAGCGACGGAGCCTTCGACCGCAACGTGCTCCGTCCGGCCCTGGAGGCCCGCGGCGTGGAGCTGCCCGGCCCCCGGCTCAACAAGATCCTCTACCTGGTGGAGCGCTGCCGACGAACCCACGAGTTCCCCCCGCGCGTGCTCGAGCAGGTCCGCTCCCGCCTCGGCGCCTGACCGCCGCTCTCCCCCACATCGGTGGATCCTCGACATCAGCGGTCGAACAACCCCCTCATCGATGGATCCTCAACCGCAGCAGACGCGCTGCGGTTGAGGATCCACCGATGGAGGCTCGGGCTCGGGGGCCGGACCGGGTCCGTGTGACCCGGGCCGACGCCGGCCGTCAGCTCTTGTCGTCCGGTCCCGTGGTGAAGACGACCTCGTCCTCGGGCTCGGCGATGTGCTCGTCGGGGTGCGGGGGCCAGGTCTCGCCGTCGGCGTCCGCGCCGCCGGACTCGCCGCGCGCCTCGTCGGCCGCCGCCTTGATCTTCCGCGTCGCCT
Organism: Aeromicrobium sp. Leaf289; assembly: GCF_001423335.1. Classification (NCBI taxonomy): domain Bacteria; kingdom Bacillati; phylum Actinomycetota; class Actinomycetes; order Propionibacteriales; family Nocardioidaceae; genus Aeromicrobium; species Aeromicrobium sp. Leaf289. The sequence continues at coordinate 327,740 of NZ_LMNK01000001.1, forward strand.
CCGAGGCCGACTCCCCGGCGACCTTCTTCGCGCCACCGGCTGCGTCCTCGGCCGAGCCGACCGCGTCCTCGATCGGACCGTCGTCGGCTGCGTCCTTGACGCTCTCGCCGACGTCCTTCGCCGCGTGCTTGGCCGTGTCGACGACGTCCTTCACTCCGCCGCCGTCGGCCGCGTCCTTCGCGCTGTCGGCGACGTCCTTCGCGGCACCCTTGGCGGTGTCGACGACGTCACCCACGACGTCGTCGTCCTCCACGCTCTGGCGCACCGACGAGACGACGCCGACGGCCTGCTCGCGCACCTTCTGCGCCGAGTCCTTCACGCTGTGCGCGAGGTCGGCGAGGCGCTCGTCGTCCTGGGCCAGCGTCACCGCGTCCTGCGCCATGCCCTCGGCCTTGCGGACCGCGTCCTGCACGCGCGGGTCGGTCTGGACCTTCTCGGCGGCCTGGCGGATCTGCTCGTACCGCTCACGGCCGGCCCGGGTGCCGAGCACGTAGCCGATGCCGAAGGCCGTCGCGTAGATGAGCTTCTTCATGGGGGTGTCCTCCCGGGTCGTTGATCGGTCCCGGCCAGCCTGTCAGGGACACCCTCACCCTGCATCTTCGAGGACGGTCTAGGTACGCGCCGGCGCGACGCTCTGACGCTCGCGCTCCCGCTCGCGGACCACCGCGCGTCGGTTCTCGTCGAACCCCTCGATGCGTGCCACGAGCTCCGTGGCGGTCTTCTGCGAGATGGTCTCGGCCTCGAGGCGGGCGAGCCAGGTGCGGAAGCCCGATCCGCGGACGATGGCCACGCCGTCGACGACCTCGTCGTCGCGCACCGACGACTGCGCGGCACCCCACACGACCACGACCGGCGTCACCGTCAGGGCCTTGCGCGGGGCGCTGTGCCGACCGTGGCTGCGCTGGGTGACGGTGTTGACGAGACCCCTGCCTGCGTTCGCGGCTCGGGTCGCACTCGCGGCGAAGGCCAGCCGCACGTCGGCGTCGAGGGCGCTGCACCACTTGGAGTCGACCACGACGACGCCCCCGCGACGGGTGACGACGAGGTGGTCGATGTCGCCCCGCTCCAGCTCCAGCGCGTCGACGCGCCCCCAGACCAGGCCTTGACGCTGGGCCGCCTTCAGCTCGGTGGCGGTGTTGTCCTCGCCCCACGCGCCGCGAAGCTGGTGGATGGCGTGACCTTCGTGCGCCAGGAAGAGCGTGTGGATTCCCCAGCACATGCCCACGGCAGAAGCGGCCAGTGCGGCCACGATGACGTCGCGCATCACCGAGGTCGGCGGCATCGAGCGGAGCAGGACGATCTCGAACGCCGTCACCACGGCGAAGATCGCCACGAGCCCGGCCACGATCGCCTTGTGCCGCAGGAGCCAGCCGCGCAAGAGCTGGCGGTACTGCTTCCTTGGGTACGACGTCTTCTTCCCCATCGAACGCTCCCTCGTCCTCGTGCTCCCAGCACGAGGGTGCCCGAACGTCGGCGCGGACGGGTGGAAACGGACGAACTACCCAGAATTCCTGAGCGCAGCCAGCCGGCGGGCGACGCCGCTGGCGCGTGCGGTGCGGCGCTCGACGGCCGCGCGCACGACCTCGGGCGTGGCCACGACCGTGAGGCTGGTGCGGGCACGGGTGACCGCGGTGTAGAGCAGCTCGCGGGTGAGCACGAGGGAGTCCTCGTCGGGGAGCACGAGGGTGACGTGCTCGAACTCGCTGCCCTGGCTGCGGTGCACGGTGCTCGCGTAGGCGCTCTGCACCGACGACAGCCGCGACGACGACACCTCGACCTGCGTGTCGAGGTGGACGACGAGCCGGTGTCCATCGTCGACGACCACCCCGACGTCGCCGTTGTTGACCCGCAGCGAGGGGTCGTTGCGCGTGACGAGAACGGGACGGCCGCCGAACCACGGTCGCGACGGGTCGGGGAAGGTGCGGACCTCGCGCTCGAGTCGTTCGTTCCAGTGACTCACCCCGAATGGGCCGTCGCGGTGGGCGCACAGCAGCCGGTGCTCGGCCAGGGCCGCGAGGGCACCGTCGACGTCGCCCTCGAGCGCGGCCCGGGCGACGACGCGGGCCTGGTCGGCCGGTCGTTCAGTCGTCACGGCGTCGATCTCCTCGGGAGCGCGCAGGGTCAGCCCCTCGACTCCCCCGGTGAGCACGTGGAGGGCGGCGTCGGCGTCGCCCTCGACCACGGCCGCAGCCAGGTCGCCGATGCCCCCGTCGAAGCGGTGCCCCTGCGTCAGGTGGGTGACGGCCGAGTGGCCAGGACCCCCCAGTCCGTCGACGACGTCGCGCAGCACCGCGCCGGCCTCGACGGAGGCGAGCTGCTCGGAGTCGCCGACGAGCACCAGGCGGCAGGTGGGGGGCACGGCCTGGACCAGCCGCTCCATCATGAGCAACGAGACCATGGAGGTCTCGTCGACGACGACCACGTCGTAGGGCAGCTTCTGGCCCGCGTGGTGCCGGAAGGCGGTGCGGTGGTCGGGTCGGGCGCCGAGGAGCCGGTGCAGCGTGACGGCGCGCAACGACTCCAGCCAGGTGCGTTCGTCGGCCGTGAACACGGTGCCGGAGGCGGCGCCGACGATGGCCTCGCGCATGCGGGCCGCCGCCTTGCCGGTGGGCGCGGCGAGGCCGACGTTCAACGGTCGGGCGTGACCGGCCGACGCGTGCTGGGCCGCGAGCGCGGCCAGCAGGCGGGCGATCGTGGTGGTCTTGCCGGTGCCCGGCCCACCGGTGAGGATGCTCGTCCAGGAGCGCGCGGCACGCTCGGCCGCCGCGCGCTGCTCGTCGAAACCGGGCTCACCGAACAACCGGTCGAGGTCGCTGCCGAGCGCCTCGTCGTCCGTCGCGGGAGCCGGCAGGGCCAGGCGGGTGGCGAGCCGGTCGCAGAGGGAGACCTCGAGGGCGTGGTAGCGGGCGAGGTGCAGCAGCGGCTCCTCCGCGACGAGCACCCGGTCGCGGCCGGTCGCCAGCGGACTGGCCACGATGCGCGCCCACCAGGCGGGGACGTCGTCGGCGAAGGACGGCCATGGCATGTCAGGCGCCTCGACCCGCAGGTCGGCCACCACCGGCGCGAGCTCGATGCACGACGACCCCAGCCGCACGCCGCGCACGGCCAGGGCGACGGCCAGCAGCACCGCCTCGTCGTCCTCGCTGCCGAGACGACCGACGGTGCGGGCCACGTGCACGTCGGCCGCCGCGAGCAGCCCGGCGTGGTTGAGCACCGCCAGGACGCCGTCGTCGGACGTCTGGACGACTTGGCGGTCGAACGGGTCGAGCGTGTCGTCGCCCACGACGATCGGCTGTTCGCTCATCGTGCGAGCCTCCCGTCGAGCAGGTCGCTGAGCCCGAGCACGAGCGACGTGGGCGGGCGCCACGCGAACACGCCGTAGGGCGCCCCGTCGGTGCCACGCGGGACGTCGGGACCGGTCATGCCGCGCACGAAGAGGTACAGGACGCCCGCCAGGTGCTCGTCGGGGTCGTACCCGCGCAGCCGCCAGCGCAGGAACCGGTGCTGCGCGACGGCGTAGAGCAGGGCCTGCAGCGGGTAGGTGGTGTGCAGCATCGCGCCGGCGAGACGGTCGGGGGCGTAGGCCTCGAGTCCTCCCCCGGCCTCGGTGAGGTCGGGGCCCTCGAGCCGGTTGGTCTTGTGGTCGACCACGAGCGAGCGGTCGCCGTCGAGTCGCAGCAGCAGGTCGATGGACCCGTTGAGGTAGCCGCGCAGGGTGCGGCCGCGCAGGGACGCGTCGCGCAGCTCGGCCGCGAAGGGCCGCAGCGGGTCGGCCGGCGCGAGATGCTGCTCCATCAGGTCGGCGACGTCGGCGAGGGTGCCGGGGCGATCCACCCGAGCGCGACGGTCACCGCCGGCGAGCGGCAGCTCGAAGTCCATCTCGCGGAACGGGCGTCGGGCGAGCGCCTCGGCGAGGGTCAGGTCGTCCGCGAGCGCGCCGAGCGGGGTGCGCAGCGCGCCGACGAGGGCGGGCACGAGCGCCTCGACGTCGACCGCGATCGGTCGGCGGGCCAGCTGCTCCTCGACTCGGAGCCTCACCTCGCGCTCCATGGCATCGGTGCTGGTGGCCATGACGTCGGCGTCGACGTCCTCGAGCACCCCGTGCACGAGGGTGCCGAGCGCAGCGCCTCCCACGAGGTCGGCCCAGGGCGACGGGCCGAGCGTGGGCGCGACCCCGACGTCGGCGACCACGTCGACCTCGTCGTCGGGGCCGACGGTCTCGGGCTCGCTGGCCACCGACCGTCCGTCGTCGCGGCGCACGAGCGACGTGTAGGAGGTGCGCGTCCAGGTGGTGTCGACCTCGCGCCCGAGCCGGCGGAGCACGAGCTCGGTGCCGTCGGCGGGTGCGGGGTCGAGCGGCAGCGTCTGGGTGACCATCTGCTCCACGACCGGACCTCCGCGGTCCTGCCAGGCGCGCAGCCGCGCGACGGCGTCGTGGTCGGACGGGACCGGTTGCGTGTCGGGCACGACCGGGTCGTCGGGGTCGGGACGGAACAGGGCCCGGTGCAGGGCGGCGTGCTTGCCGTTGAACGTGGGCGCCCAGTGCATGACCAGACGGGACTGCGCGCGGGTCATGGCGACGTAGAGCAGGCGGAGGGCCTCGCCGGCCCGCTCGGCGTCGGAGCGGGCGGCATGGGTGCGCCACGAGGGTCCGTCACCGCCGACGTCGAGGCAGCGGCGGCCGTCGGCGTCGTGCAGGCGCACCATCGTGGGCGTGGGGACGTAGCGGTCGAACAGGAACGGCACGTAGACGACGGGGTACTGCAGCCCCTTGCTCACGAAGGTGGTGACGATCTGCACGGCGTCGGCGTCGGTGTCGAGCCGACGGGTGCGGTCGGCTGACGGAGCGCTCTCGGACCGTCGGTCGAGCAGCCAGCGCAGCAGGCCCGAGAGGCCGAGCCCGTGCTCGCGAGACGCGCCGGCGAGCACGTGGCCCACGTGCTCGAGGTCGGTGAGCTGACGTCGGCCGCCCTCGTGGCGCAGCAGCCGCTCCACGACCGCCGGGTCGCCGGTGAGCGCCTCGACCATGCCGGCGGTGCCGCGCTCGCGCTGCAGGTCGGCGAGGTCGCGCAGCTGGGCGGAGACCCGGTCGGTGAGGCCGTCGCCGTCGGGGTCCGCTCCCCCGGTGGCGAGGTCGGCGGCCGTGAGGCCGAGGAACGGTCCGAGGGCCGCAGCCCGCACGTAGCCGCTGCGGTGCGGGGACTCCAGCGCCGTGAGCAGCGTGACCCACTGCAGCCCGGCGTCGCTCTGCAGCACGTCGGGGCCGCCGCTGCGCACGGCGGGCACACCCAGTCGGGCGAGGGCCTCGTGCAGCAGGTCGGCCTCGAGGTGACGCTCGACGAGGATCGCGACGTCGCCGGCGGTGAGGGGGACGGGTCCCGCACCGTGGTCGTAGGTGGCGCCGCTGCGCAGGAGGGCGGCGATGTCGCCGGCCACGTCGGCGGCGACCCGCGGGCGGACGTCGCCGATCTTGAGGGGCGCGTCGGACTCGTGCTGGGCGTCGCTGCGCAGCAGGGCACGGAGCCGGAACGGCGCCTCGTGCTCGGGGTCGTGCAGGCGTGAGTCGGTGAGCGCCGCGCGGGCGGGGCGCACGAGGATCTCGGGGTCGCCCAGTGCCGCTCCGCGCAGCACGGTGTCGACGGCGGCCACGAGCGGTGCGTCGCTGCGGTGGTTCTCGACGAGGGTGCGGCGGGTGTCGGCCTGGGCGGCGGCGCGCAGGTAGGTGTCGACGTCGCCGCCGCGGAACCCGTAGATGGCCTGCTTGGGGTCGCCGACGAGCACCATCGTGGCGTGGCCGAGGAAGGCCCGCTCCAGGATCTGCCACTGCACCGGATCGGTGTCCTGGAACTCGTCGACGAGCACGAACCGCCAGCGGTCGCGCATGACGGTGCGGGCGGGTGACGCCTCGGGCTCCAGGGCCTCGGCGAGTCGCTGCAGCAGGTCGTCGTAGGACAGGGTGCGGGCGGCGAGCCGACGTCGGGCCGACTCGTCGCGGACGGCACCGGCGAACCTCCGACGCAGGTCGGGCGGCGAGCCCTGCGGGGCGTCGGTGGGCAGCAGGTGGGCGGACGGGTCCTCCACGGCGCGACGACCGAGCTGCCCGGCCTCGGCGTGGTCGAACGGCGGCGTGGCGCCCATGCCGACGGCGCGCAGGTAGAGGTCGGCGACGACCTGGTCGACGATCTCGGTGTCGTCCTCGATGAGCGCCGACCCGGGCTCGACGTCGCCGGTGGTGCCGAGGCTGCGCAGCACGGCGTGGCAGAAGCCGTGGGTGGTGGTGATGGTGGCCTCGTCGAAGCGTGCGACGGCGCGCCGGAGCCGACGTCGGCGCTGGGCACGCTCGGCCTCGGGTGCGTCGAGCAGGAGGGTCAGGAGCGCGTCGGACTCAGGTGCGCTCCCCGTGGTGAGGGTGGTGTCGGCCTCCACGAGGCGCTCGCGCACGCGGTCCTTCAGCTCGGCACTCGCGGCTCGGCCGAAGGTGACGACCAGGAGGTCGTCGAGCTCGGCGTGACCTTCGGCGACCAGTCGGGTGACGAGCGCGGCGATGGCCCAGGTCTTGCCGGTGCCGGCGCTGGCCTCGAGCAGCGTGGTGCCGGTGGGCAGCGGGTCGGTGATGTCGAACTCGGCGACGTCGACGACGGCAGGGCGGCGCTCGCTCATCAGGCACCGTCCAGCCGGTCGAGCAGCGGCGTCCAGAGGGTGACGGCGTGCTGATCGAGCCCGCGCGTGACGAGCGCGGAGAACGGAAGTGAGGGCCCGTAGACCAGCCGGTGGTAGGCGTCGGCGTCCTCACCGGGGATGTCGCGGCTGCCGACCCACTCGCGCTCGGCGAAGACCTCGGCGATCTGCGGCTTCCCACGACGGATGCCTGAGGCGTAGGCCTGCGACGTCTTGACCGGGAGGGGCAGCGGGCGCTTCGTCCCGAGCGTGTGGAGGTCAAGGACCTCGGCAAGGATCGCGCGTGCCTCGTCGCCGGTGGGCGGCGCGATGGTGGCGACGCCCGGTGCCTTGCCGCGCCCGGCCGGCACCCGACCGACGAGGTGCATCGGCAGCCCCTGGCCGGCGGCGGCGAGCGCGAGCACGTCGACCCAGGCCTCCACCAGCTGGCGTCCCTGCACGGTCGAGGGCGTGACCCTCAGCGCGTGCGCGGGGTGCACGTCGGCGACGGTGCCGACCACGCGACGCCCGTCGGCCAGCTCGACGTCGACGTCGACGCTGTGGGCGGCCTCGGTGCGAAGCGGCGCGGCGAAGGCGAAGAGGTCGCCCACGAGCCTGCGGCTCTTCTGCAGGGTGGCGGCGGCGAGCGGTCCGGGAGGCAGGAGACCGCGACGCAGCTCGTCGGCCTCGGCCTCCTCGCCCGGGGCGCCGGCCAGCACGGCCTCGAGCACCCGTCGGCTGACGCCCCACTGCTCGAGGTGGCCGACGTCGAGCGGGATCGCGTCGTCCACCGGGTCGTCCTCGTAGGGCAGGCGGACGTCGAGCCGCCCGGTGACGAAGGCCTTGACGGGGTGTCGCACGAGCTCGCGCAGCTGGTCGAGGGTGACCACGTCGGCGCGCTGCTCGGGCAGGCTCTCGGGCAGGAAGAGCGCTGCCGGCTCGGGCTCGCGGGTGGTGGCGCGGGCACCGGCGTAGGCGGCGGCGTCGAAGCTGAACGCCGTGCCGGACAGCAGGGCGCCGGGCGTGAAGGACCGCACGTCAAACGACTGCAGGGGGTGGTGGACGGTCACGTGGTCGCGGACGTCGGCGCCCGGGACTGTCCGGTCGAGCTGGTCGAGCAGCTCGCCGACGGGCGTGGCGGGCGGGAGCGGGCGGCCGGTGTGCTCGCTGGCGCCGGTGTAGGTGATGACCAGGTGCTCGGTGGCCGAGAGCACGGCGTCAAGGAAGAGCTGGCGGTCCTCACCCGCGGCGTCGCGCTCGCCGACGAGCGGGGTGCGGGCGAGCACGTCATCGCCGAGCGGCGTGGGGGTGCGCGGGAAGGCGTCGGCGTCGACGCCCAGCAGGCAGACGACCCGGTGCGGCACCGAGCGCATCGGCACCATCGTGCAGACGGTCAGCGACCCGGTGCGGAAGCTCGTGCGGGTGGGGCGGGGCGCGAACGCGTCGGCCAGGAAGGCCCCGACCTCGACGACGGTGAGCGTGCCGCCTGTTCCGTCCTCGCCTCCCACCTCGGCGGCACCGACGGCCGGCGCGGCGAGCTCGGCGAGGATGCGCAGCACCTGCTCCTTCTGCCAGGCGTCGCGCGGGGGCACGTCGGTGAGCATGTGCACGGCGCGGGCCAGCAGATCGGACCAGTCGGCGATGGGCTTCGGCTCGGCGTCGGCGAGGACGGAGCCGAGCCGGGCGACGGCCTCGTCAAGGCGTCCGACGAGGTCGACGGCGGTGCTGCCGAGGTCGTCGAGCGGAAGCACGCCGCCGAGCCGGTTTCCGGGCTGCCCGTCGTGCCGCTGACCGTCGGTGGCCACGCCGAGGGCGAGTCGGTCGAGCCCGGAACGCCAGGTGTTCTGGGCGAGGCCGGCGAGGTTCCAGGCGCCGCGGGCGTCGGCGTCGACGCCCCAGCGGATGGCGGTCTGGGCTGTCCAGGTGTCGACCTGCTCGAGGTCGTCGTCGCTGAGGCCGAAGCGCCGGCGCACGGGAGCGAGGCCGAGCAGGTCGCGCACCTCGGTGGCGGTGGTGCGGCGGGCGGCGGCGATGTCGACGACGCGCTGGAGCACCTCGGCCACGGGGTTCACGGCACCAGTGGCGCGGTCGGCGAGCCGCACCCGCAGGCGGTGGCCCGGGTGGTCGACGCCGGCCACGTCGTCGAGCCCGAAGGCGGCCTCGACGAGCGGGGCGAAGGTCTCGACGTCGGGGCACATGACGAGCACGTCGCGCGGCTCGAGGGTGGGGTCGTCGGCGAGCAGGCCGACGACCACCTCGCGCAGCACGTCGACCTGGCGAGCCGGTCCGTGGCAGGCGTGCACCTGGACGGAGCGGTCGAGCGGGTCGAGGGTGCGCACTCCCCCGTCGGTGGGCTCGTCGGTGGGTCCGTCGTGGTCGGCGGCGAGGTCACGCTGGAGTGCACCGAGCAGGGTGGTGGGGCGGTCGGGCTCGGGCAGGTGCTCGACGTCCGCGTCGCCAGGCAGGGCGAGCAGGGCGTGCTGCAGCTCGCTCACGTCGCGTGCGCAGGCGGTGAGGAAGGTGCTGCCGGTCTCGAGCGTCTCGACCTCGTCGCGCCGGGGCGCGTGACCGTCGTGGGTACGGCCGGCGGTGGCGGCGACGGCGTCCCAGCGGGCGCGCGAGGGGTGCGGGAGCCAGAGGTGCACGTCGCGCACCTGGGCGAGCGCGTCGACGACGTCGAGCTCGGCGTGCGGCATGCGAGTGTGGCCGAAGAACGAGAGCCGCTGCGGCAGGTCGGGGTCGAGGTCGCCGCTGCGCAGGCGGGCTGCGGTGTGGGCCAGGCGTCGGTCGGGCGAGGGATGGCCGTCGAGCCTGGCGGCGACGCGCCGCCACACCTCCGCCTGCCAGCGGCTCTCGGGGCGCAACGGTGCACCGAGCCCGTCGACATCGTCGCCCGCGCCCCACGCCTGCACCATCCACGGACGCTGGACCGCGTAGCCGTGCAGGAACGACGCGACCCGCCGTGCGGTCGGGTAGCGCCGGCTGCGGCGCAGGGCCTCGTCGGCGGGCGCCATGCCCCGCCCCACGTGCCGGGCGACGATCTCGAGCCACGGCTCGTCGAGGTGCGCATCGAGGACGTCGAGCACGGTCCACGCGAGCCGGCCGCTGGCCCACGGGTCGTCGCGGTCCTTCTCGGTGAGCTCGGACAGCAGATGGACGGGACGGACGAACTCCACGCCGGCGCAGATCCCGTCGTCGCGCCCGTCACTGGCCCCGAGCGAGTGGCTGATGGTCTGCGCGAGCCACCGCTCCACCCCGTTGGCGGCGACCACGACGACGTCGCGCTCGAACGGGTCCGCGGGCGGCTCCGCGAGCAGCCGCGCCAGCCCGCCCGCGAGCACGTCGGCTCGCTCCGCGCGATGGATCGTCAAGGCCACGCCCCGAACCTAGCCGCCCACCCGGACACCCCGCTCCCACCCGTCCCCCAAGAGGTAGGTGGCCCGCGGAATAGGCCGTCGCGGTAGGAAGCCCGCAGAACCCGAGCCCCAGAGGTAGGTGAGCCGCGCTTTACGGCCTCGTATCCGCGGCAGACCTACCGCTCATCAAGGAATTGCGCGCGTCACCTACCTCAGATGTCCCACCGGAGCTGGGGACAACGGTCTTCACGTCCCCGTGCGATTTCGCTAGGTTCGGACCGTCAGATCGGGGGATCCACGTTGTCAGTCATCACCAGAACCGCCGCCATCGCGGCCCTTCTCCTCGCCTCCGCCTGCTCAGGCCAGCCCGAGGTCCTCGAGCCTGACCCAAGGGCGACTGCCGCGCCCTCGTCCTCCTCTAGCCCTCCTCCGATATCTGGGCAAGCATCCGAGGCCACACCCGAGGGCGCAGTGGCCTTCGCAAACAGTTGGGTCGCCTCTCTGAATTACGCAATGGAAACCGGCGACACCACGCAGCTGAGTGACATGTCATCCGATGGGTGCGGCGGCTGCGACTCCTACATCGGGAAGGTCGACGGGATATACGGAGCAGGGGGTCGTCTGACTGGGGGTGGCTGGAGCGCCTCGGATTTCGAAGTCGAGGTCAAGCAGTCGCGTGCGATTGTCTACTTCAAAGCATCTTGGGACGAAGGGAAGTTCACAGAGGAGCGCGGAGCGGCGGAGCGAGTAAGTCCGTCCGGCAGTGACCAACTGTTCCTGGAGCTTGGCTTCGCTGACACCAAGTGGGAAGCGCTGGCCCTTGAGCGGACGGCAGACTGATGCATGCCGTCGCACTACTCGCAGCGTTCCTACTGCCAGCCGCCTTCCCCGGTGACACTACTGTGAGGCCGGGGGGCCCGCTTGACCCAAAGGTCGTCATCGAGCAGAGCGATCGTTCCCGTCCCTCGACGCGGCCAGGCAGCGATGTCAAGAAGGCCAGCTCGCAAGACGGTCCCGACCGGACTGGATGGGTGGTGCTCAACTGTGTGATCACCCAAGACGAAGTGGATTGTCCCGACGCCCAACCTGCCACCGCCCCTCAAGTCACCGAGGGCGACATCCGCCGCGCCGTCAGCGAGATCCCGATGCCGTCACTGCAGATCCAGGTGCAGCCGGGCGAGCGGACCCTCGTGAACGTCCCGACGATCTTCCACACCGACCCGCGGACGCTACGCGAGAGCGTGACGCTCCTGGGCTTCGACATCGACGTCGAAGCCACTCCCACCCGCTACACCTGGCACCCGGGCGATGGGACCTCCAAGACCACCACCAAGCCCGGACGCCCCTACCCGGCGAAGGACGTCACTCACACCTATCGCCGTGTGGCCGACGAGGTCCGGCCGCGGGTCGACACCACCTACTCGGTCCGATACCGGGTCGACGGCGGCGCCTGGACTCCCCTCGGCCAGACCCTGACCGCGACCGGCGAGTCCACGTCTCTCGAGGTCGAGGAGGCCGCCCCCGTCCTCGTCGCCCGCTGAACGGGCGAGAACGTCCCGGTCGACGGAGACTAGGACGGTGCCACCCGAACCGAAGACCTGCGCCTCCTGCGGACGGACGATCGAGTGGCGCAAGAAGTGGGAGCGCGACTGGGACCAGGTGCGCTACTGCTCCACCGCCTGCCGCAAGCGCGGGGTAACCAAGACCGACCAGGCATTGCAGGACGCGATCATCGAGCTGCTCGACCAGCGGGCGGCCACCTCGACGATCTGCCCGTCCGAGGCCGCGAAGCAGGTCGATCCCGACGGCTGGCGCGACCTCATGGAACCGGCCCGACGTGCTGCCCGCCGACTCGTCGACCAAGGCAGTGTCGAGATCACACAGGGTGGTCACGTCGTCGACCCGTCGACCGCGAGGGGGCCGATCCGGGTACGGAAGGCGCGCAGCTAGTCATCTCGTCGGCACCAGCCGACGGTCCGTCAGGACCGATCGTCTAACGTCGGCAGACGTGGCCAAGATCCTCCCCCAGTTCGCCCGGTGGACCCCCGTAGCACTCGACGTCCTGCGCGAGACCGCGTCGCGCTACGGCGCCGTGATCACCGTCTCCGACCTCGCCGACGAGGTGCTCAAGCGCACGCGTGTCGAGAGCCCGACGTCGCGCCGCACCTGGCTCGGTGACCTCATGGAGATCACCGCCCTCGCAGCTGCCCGCGCGGGCGACCCGCCGCTCACGTCTCTCGCCGTCCAGCGCGACGGCACGGTGGGCGACGTCTACGGTCGCGCCGTGCTGGCCGCGACCGGCGACGTCGTGAAGGACGTCGAGCAGCGCGCCGCCGAAGACCGTCTGCTCTGCTATCGGGCTCTCGCCACCGACCTGCCCGCCGACGGCGGCACTGCCCGCCCGGCCCGGGTCCGCTCCACGCGCGCAGCGTCCGGATCAACCACCACCGTCAAGCGTGCCGTGAAGCCGGAGGACCGGCCCGCGAAGATCTGCCCCACCTGCTTCATGGCGCTGCCCGCGACGGGCATCTGCGACAACTGCGACTAGCTCAGGGCGTCTTCTTCTCGAAGGTCAGGTGCGTGACGCCGCTCGGCGACGCGACGACCTCGACGTCGTAGTCGGCCTCGAGTCCCTCGAGACCGCTCCACAGGTGCGACCCGCGGCCGAGCACGATCGGCACCTGCACCACGTGCATGTGGTCGACGAGTCGCGCGGCGAGGAACTGCCGGACCACGTCGGCACCGCCGCCGATCCTGACGTCGAGGTCACCGGCCGCCTCCTTCGCGAGATCGAGCGCCTTCGCAGCGGACGCGTCGACGAAGTGGAACGTGGTCCCGCCGTCCATCACGATCGAGGCCCGCGGCCGGTGCGTAAGCACGTAGACCGGCGTGTGGAAGGGCGGGTTGTCGCCCCACCACCCGCGCCAGTCCGCGTCGTCCTGCCAGCCGGGCGGCCCAAACTTGTTGGCGCCCATGATCTCCACGCCGAAACCGTGCTCGTGCTGCTGCGCAAAGGCGTCGTCGATCCCCGTGCTGCCGGAATCGCCGCCCATCATCGCGGCACCGAATCGTGTTCCGAACATCCACGTGTGCAGCTGCTGACCGGCGTGCCCCATCGGCGTCTCGAGCGACTGCGGCTCCCCTGCGGCGAACCCGTCGAGGGAGATGGACAGGTTGTGGACGCGGACGCGGGTCATGAACCGATCATGGCCGCATCTCGTCGTGGAGCGCCACCCTCGACAGCTGCACCTGGGTGCCCCGTCGCCAGAAGTGCAGACGCCGCGCACTCGGGGTGTGCTGCTGCAGCGCCACTCGCCAGCAGTACTCCCCCGGATGCCGCTCCACCCACGGGTCGTCACCGCCGGGACCCATCCTCAGACGATGCATGTCGCGGCCGGGCAACGAGTCGGCGAGTCCGGTGAGCACGTGGACCACGACCTCAGCGACCTTCGATCGCGCCACCCCGTCGACCGACGCCAGGGAGGGGAGGAAGTCGGGCCCGAGCGTCCAGTCGTCCGGCAGCGGACGCTGCGCCTTCTCGGCAGCCGGTATCGCCTCGACCCACGCGAGGTACACGTCGTGACGGAACGCCGACTCCGCATCGATGAAGCGCTCCTCGCTGCTGGCCTCGCCCCGAGCCACGGACCTGGAACGCTGCAGTTTCTTGCGGAGGTCACGAGTCTCCGTCCTCTTGCGCTCCACCTCCCCCACCGCCCGGTCCCGCTCGTGCTCGAGCCGTTGAAGACGGGAGACGAGCTGAGCCATCTCTTGCCTCAGGGCGTCCACTTGCCGCTGGGCATGAGCACGCGCTGCCCGTTCCAGGTGCAGGTCCTTCCGAGCGGACGAGGTAGCCACCGGCTCGTCGTCGGGCGACGTCGACGGCGGACGGGTGACATCGACGGCGCCTCGCCGCCCAGGATCGAGATCGAGAGGGGACGGTCGAACAGGTGTGGGGACGTCGGCCGCCTCTGCGATGGCCCGTGGCGGTGTGCCTGCCGGTTCGAGCGCGACGACCGGCTCGACGTCGACCTGCGGTGGCGACCAGGGTGCGTCCGGTCCCGGCCGAGCGGCAGGCGCGGAATCCTCGACCGCGAGCCACGCAGGACCGCCCGGAAGCAGCGACGGAACCTCCCGCACCGGTTCGTCGTCGTCGACATCGACGAGCGAGAGGAGCCACCTTCCGGCGCGCACCACATGCGCCACCACCACCTCACCGACCGTCATCAGGTCGCGCGGGTCGTCCAAGGGATTGCCGGTGATGCCGTGGACCCCGATCTCGACGCGCACGCCCGGGTACGGCTCGACGACGGCGCGGTCGCGCCCCACGTCAGCGACACGGACCAGCACCGCGTCTCCAGGCGCGTAGTGCTCGAGCGCTTCGGTGGCGGGGCGTACCTGGTTGCGCACGTCGAGCAGACCGTCGGCCGTGACCCACTCGCCGGTGACCTCCTGACCAGGTCGCACGACCCGTTCGATCGGCACCCCAGGGACTGCGAGCTCCTCGCGCAGCGCTGCTCGGCCGAAGTCGCCCTCGACGATGCCTCGACCAGCCAGCACCCCGACGACACGTCCCGTGACGGTTCTGCGCTGCACGGCCCGCCGTTCGAGCAGACCGGCCTCGAGCGCAGCCTGCATGGCGTCGGCCTCGAGCAGAGCCTCGATCCGTGCGCCCTGGTCCGGGCCGAAGCACAGGTAGAGCCGTGACGAGCGAGGTCGCGACACCCACGTGAGATCGGTGGAGTAGACCCGTGCTGCGTCACCGTAGACCTGCGTCTCGGGCGGCAACGACGAGCTCAGCGCCCAGGTGACCTCCCCCGTGGGCACGACGTGGACCTCGGCGTAGTCACCGACGCCGGCAGCGACCTGTTCGGCATCGATCCACGGCTGGTCGCCACGTCCGACCCCGTTGGACACGACCACCACAGGATGGGTGCGACGCGCATCGAGCAGGTGGGAAGCGAGGTGCTGCGCAGCCTCACGCGTCTTGACGAACGTCACCGCACCCACGACTGCTCCCCTCGGTCGTTCCGGCCACCCTGCCACCGAGAGGTGACAAGGGTGGCCGGAACGGTTGACTCGGTCAGAGTCCGAGGTCGACGTACGCCTTGCCGCGACCGAACAGGTCGCTCACTTCGAGCTGTCCACCCTTCACTGCGGCCTCCGGGACGTCGAACACGAGGATGCCGGTCTTCGGGACGTCAGGCTGCATGTCCTCGAAGATCAAGGTCTCGCCGTCGTCACCGCTCGCCGCGATGGTGCCGTCGCTGTCCGTCGAGTACTTCTTGCCGTTGGATCCCACGAAGACCGCCGCGGAGTCGAGGAAGGTCTTCGTCTCGTCCTTCGTGTTCTCGATCGTGATCTCGACGATGACGTAGGTGCCGCCGGCCTCCTCGGAGAAGAACTCGCTACCGACGCTGCCCTGCGTCTTCGCGCTGTTGACCGTGTAGGTCGTGCCCTCGAGCTCGACCGACTCGCCGATGGCCACGGGGTCGGCCTGCGTCACCTTCGCGCTGTCGTCCGACCCGCCGGACCCGCCACCGCGGGTGGCTCCTTCCTCACCGCCGCTGCCGAGCGCCGCGGCCACGATGATCACGCCGACGACGATCGCGGCGATCCAGCGCTTCTTCTTGTACCAGGGCCGCGAGGCCTTCGCATAGGCCTTCGCCGCCTTGGCTGCGGCCTTCGGGTTCTGCTGCTCGTGCTGAGTCTCGGACATGGTCGATCCCCCGTCTTCGGTGATGTGGAGTCGTCACCGTAGGGCGGATCCGCCTGAGTTCTCAGCGATTCCTGTGGCTCGAAAGGACTAGCCGAACGGGCTGGATCGGATGGTCAAGACGCACATACGTGGCGTGCCACTCAGTCCCCTGATGACGGCTCATCGGAATCATCGAGACCTTCCGGTGGATGCGGAGTTGGATAGGGATCGACGAGCATTCGCCTCATCGACCGCCCAGACGTTTTGCGCCTTGTCTCTTCGGCTTACTGGGCTCCGGACTGTCCTTCTCGACCTGCTTCTCCAGCGCTGCACCCTTGAAGGCCGCCTCGACCAGGAAGGTTCGGAGCTCAGACTTCTGCACGCTGGCGCCCAGATTCAGTCCGGCCTTCTTGAGCGCCAGTGCGATCTCGCCGTCAAGCGAGAACTGGGACTCGCGGATGATCTCGATCCGGATGGTCCGTGCACCGTTGACCAGCACCGCGTCGCATGCTGACTCGAAGCCGGGCTCACCCGGATAGCGCAAGGGCCGGGGATCCACGGGCGAGCTTCCGGTGCCACGCTGCTCGTACGCAACCTTCCGCTGAACGGTCGAGCTGCGACGTAGCCCGAAGTTCAACTTCTTGATCGGGACGTTCAAGGACGACACTGACGTCTCGGTCCTCTCCTCGCGCGCGACGACTTCCGCTGCACCCAGGCTGTTCAGGACTCGCAGAGCTTCCTGCAACTTGTCCCGAGCCACCTGCTCGTCGTAGTCAGCGAAGGCGACCAGTACGTCCTTGCGGACGGGATGGCTCACGTAGACGACGTTCGCCAAGGCAGTGCCGTCCTGAATCTCGTACTGCGCCGATCGATCGATGGGAAGCAGCTCCAGACCGAGGTTGCGAGCCTTGCGGGGCAAGGTGTCTCCGAAGACGACCATCCGTTGGTCCTTCAAAGCGGCACGCAGATCTTCATTCATGGCTCGTCCCTCGTTCGGCATCACGGGTTTCCCTTGATCTTCTTCAGCACCGCAGGTCCCCCGACCGCCTCGATGTGCTCCGGGTCCCCGCACACGACGAGCAGGTCGCGGGCGCGGGACAGGCCGACGTAGAGCCGCTCCATGGCGCGCTCGCGGTCTGGCTGCTCGTTGAGGGCGAGCACGACGGCGGGGCGCTCGAGTCCCTTGAAGCCCATGACGTGCCCGTAGAACACCTGGTCCTTGTCCCAGAAGGAGTCCCAGTAGGCCTGCCAGCCGTCCTCCTGCCGTGCCTTCTGCTCGGGGTGGCGCGGGCCGGTGGCGACGAGCGCGAGATCCGAGGGCTGCCAGCCCTCCTCGAGCAGCTGCTCGACGACGTCGTCGGCGTGCTCGATGGCCTGCTCCCAGTCACACGGGACGAACCGCACCTCGGGACCGTCGTGCTGCGAGATGCGCATCTTGTTGGGCGCCATGGACGAGAACGTCGACGAGATCTGCTTGGTGTTGCGCAGGTTCTGGTCGAGCACGAGAGTCACGAGGTCGGCGGGCGGGCCGCCGAAGCGGGAGAACACCCGCTGGCCCTCGTCGGAGAAGACGTAGAGCCCGTCGTCCTCGTACTTCAGCGCCTCCATGACCACCGGCCACCAGAGGTCGGCGAAGTCCTGCGCCTCGTCGATCACGATCGCGTCGTAGAGGTCTGCCGTCGCCTGCTTGCCGGCGAGGTCGAGCATGATCTCCGGAAGCTCGACCTCCCAGAAGTTCGAGTCGTCGTCGCTTCCCTCGGGCGCGCCCCACTCCTGACCGATGCCGTGGAAGGTGCCGACGTACGCGGGCTGCTCGCGGTGGTCGAAGGTGGCCACGCGCCGCTGCATCCACTGGGAGAGACCCCGGGAGTAGCAGATGAGTGCGACACGCTTGCCCTGCCGCGCAAGACGACGCGCCTGCTCCACGGCCAGCCACGTCTTGCCGCTGCCGGCTCCCCCACGCACCTCCACGCGCGTGATGAGGCTCGTGACGTCGAGGATCCGACCTTGCTCGGCGCTGAGCCGCTCGACGACGTCGTCGCGCTCGGCGATCCGCGCCTCGATGGAGAGCTGACCTTCGCGCTGCGGGAGGAACCGACCGCTGAGTGCCGCGTGGATCGCGACGGCGTCGTCGACGTCGCTGGCCCGCTTGTCGTTGTCCTGCACGTCGAGCAGGCTCCGCAGCCGGTTGCCGATGTCGGCGAGGTCGCCCGCGTCGACGACCATCGACCGCTCGCAC
Source organism: Aeromicrobium sp. Leaf289 (assembly GCF_001423335.1). NCBI lineage: Bacteria > Bacillati > Actinomycetota > Actinomycetes > Propionibacteriales > Nocardioidaceae > Aeromicrobium > Aeromicrobium sp. Leaf289. The sequence goes on from NZ_LMNK01000001.1 coordinate 345,687, forward strand.
TCGGGGTGGGAGAACTTGGGGTCGACATCGCTCACCGGCAGCACGATCGCGTGCGCCCAGCGGATGGGCGTGCGACCGGCCCAGGCCATCGACTCCTCGACCCACTCCTTGAGGACGTACTTGTTGTTGAGTGCCTGCTCGACGGGACGGATCTTCTTCGGCGCCGGGTTCCACTCCTGCCACCACGTCTCGCCGTCGTGCCAGACCTTGTTGCCCTTGACCTCCAGGACGACGACGCCGTGCCCGTGCAGCACCACGGCGAAGTCGAGCTCGTGGTCTGCGCCGCGCTTGGTGAAGCGTTGGTTGGCGATGATCAGGTCGCGCTCCCCCAGCTGCGCGACGAGGGCGGCCCACACCCGCCGTTCCGAGGCGTTGACGAACGACGGCTCGGACGGCCAGGTCATGGGGGAAGTCGACGGCATGGGTCGGATCCTCTCAGCGTCCTGGATCATCGTCCAGGTCTTCCGGCGTGTCGATCCAGCGGAACCGACGCAGGTCCTCAGCGTCGAGCACGACGTCGCTCATCACCCGTGCACCCCACAGGTCGCGCAGCACCCGAACGATGCGGTCGACGCCCGCCTCCGCCCAGACCATCTCGACGTCGAGGTACCAGTTCGGAGAGGCGGTGCGATCGTCCGGATCCGGGCGCAGCCAGCCCATCGCGACGAGGAGGTGCTCCTCGGACGCGGTCCAGTGGTGCCCCTCGGGCAGGTAGGTGTTCGAGACGACCTCGCAGCGCAGCATCGCCGCGTCCCAACGGCACACCTGCACGTACTTCGGTGTCCTTGGAAGGTCGAAGTCGTCTCGCTCCCCCTCGTCGCAGTGGAGGATGAACGACCCGTCGGCCGGCAGCCGCCGCGCCATGTCGGCCAGAGAGGCCGCGAAGGACGCCCACGGGATCGCGGCGGAACGCCCCGTGGTCATGAGGCCTCCTGGCGCCGAGCCCCGTCCGCGGACTCGCCGAGGACGGTCTTCAGTGCGGTCACCGTCCGACGCCAGCGGCGCCAGTCGTGCATGTGCACCGCACGCATGGAGCCCTCGCTAGCTCGAGCAGCGACGAGCGCAGCGTCCCGTGTGAGCCTGGCAGTGCCCAGCCACGTCACCGCCACCGCGCGTGGCCCTGCAGCCTTCTCCAGCAGGGTCACGAGGTCCTCGAAGGGCAGGCGCGCTGCGTCCGCGACCAGCGCGGAGAGTACGGGGTCGACGGGCTTGAGCTTCGACTCGGGCTGAGGGAGACGGCGACGCTTCAGCTCGTCGTCGAGGTGGGCGAGCCGACCACGCAGGGTCGACAGGTGGCCGACGGCCTCGTGGAGGTGCTTCGCCACGAACGGATCGGCGTGGACCGCGACGACGGCGAGCAGCGAGTCGCGCTCGAGGAAGAAGCGGACCCGACGGTGCCGACGGCTCAACCGGTCGATCTCGCGGTGTGCCTTCTTGAAGCGCACCTCGGTCGCCAGGACGGTGTAGACCTCGACGAGCCCTCGACCCCGCGCCGACACGACCACCACCCCGCGGCGGTCCCGGATGCGGATGGATCCGTCGGGGGCCACCTTGAGCGGAGCGGTCACCCGCTCCTGCATCGTCACCTCGACGAGCTCCTGGAGGTGCTCGACCGACGTGGGCTCCGCGACGTCCGGGTGCGGCGGCGGGGCGAAGTGGACGTCGACGTCCTCGACGGGGTGGAGGTCGGTCCACTCGAGCAGCTCGGCCTCCTCGTCCTCCGCGAACGTGTCGAGGCCGAGGAACGCGGGCGACACCACGCCCCACAGCTCGTGCAGCACCACGGCTGCGGCGTGGGCCAGCCGATCGACCTCGCTCTCCTCGACCGTGAGCACCGGGTTCCCCCCGCCCTTAAGGGGCGCGAAGCCCAGCTCCGTCAGGCGTGCGGCGCCCGCCGGGCTCAGGGCGTAGGGAGGGCGGAGGTCGACGGCCTCGTCCTCCGCGTCCATCACGCTCTGCACCAGACCGAGGAACCGGACGCCGAGGTCGACGCTGACCTGCAGCGTGGGCGCGCGGGGGTCGTCGAGGTCGGGGTCAATGACGAGCACGTTGTCGTCGGGAGCCTCGATCATCCACTCGGCGAGGTCCAGCCGGAATCCCATCCAGGCGTTGTCGACCCACTGGTCAACCACCCGCTCCTCGTCACTGCTCATGGTCACGACCTCCGTCCCGCCGGCCCGTCGCCGACAGGCCCCACGCTAGGAGCGGACACCGACAGAAACCGATGCACCATGCATAGACAATCGATCAGGCCTCGCGCGAATGCTCCTCCAGCATGCGCTTCAGCACGAGCTTCTGCACCTCGCCGAGAGCGTCGAGACGCTCCTCCGGTGGCAGCTCCTCGATGAGGTCGACGGCCTGGCCGACGAGGTCTTCGCGGCCGGTGCGCCGGGGTGCTGACCGACGGGTCGGAGCTCCCCCCATTGGCACGTCATCGAGGGGCTCCATGGCAGAGACGACCTGACCCTCCCCCGACAACAGCGCAGCCTGAGCAGCCAGAGAGCGCTGGAATGACGGAGAGCTGATGTCATCGGGCGGAAGTGCGGCCTCGAGCGCCAACGGCTCGATGCCCAGCGCCTCCGCCAGCTGCGCCGCCGCCTTGCGCGACGGCTTGCGCAGGCCCGTCTCCAGCTGTGACACGTAGGGGTAGGACAACCCCGACCTCTCGGCCAACTGGGACCGCGACATGCCTTGCCGCTTGCGGAACTCCGCCAGCACTCGTCCGAACGAGGAATCCGTCGACATCTCGATGCTCCTTGCATAATCTGTCTGCAGTCTGCATTATGCTCATTGCACACCCTACCTGAGAGGAGATGATCATGAAGCTCTCGACACACCTGAGCCGCGATCGCTTCGACTGGATGCAGGACTCCCTGCGCCGTCGCGACCACGCCGTCATGCTCGTCCGCGTCGCCGGCACCCTGCCCGAGGGATACGCCGCCCGCCCCACCGACCGCGCCGCGTCGCACCTGGTGGTAGTGCTCGACCGCAGCGGCTCCATGTCCGGCGGACGTCTCGAGCACGCCAAGCGGGCGCTGGTCGACGTCGTCGGCAGGCTCTCCCCCGACGACTCGTTCGGGCTCGTCACCTTCGACAACCGGGTCGAGGTGGTGGTGCCCGCCGGACCGGTCACCGACCCCGCCGCCGTCATCCGGCACATCGAAGGGGTGCACGCCGGCGGCAGCACCGACCTCGGCGCCGGGCTGGTGCGGGGGCTGGAGGAGGCGCGCCGGCTCGACGTCGGGGCGGGCGTGCGGGTGCTGCTGGTCAGCGACGGCCACGCCAATGTCGGCGTCACGGACCCCGAGGCGCTCGGGGGGCGCGTCGGGGCCATGCGGGCACGCGGCATCACGACCTCCACGCTCGGCGTGGGGCTCGGGTACGACGAGACGCTGCTCTCGACCATCGCCCGGGCCGGTGCCGGCAACGAGCACTTCGCCGCCGAGGCCGACGCCGCAGCAGCAGCGATCGGCGAGGAGTGCGGGGAGCTGGCCGCCCAGCGGTTCCTGTCGGTCCGCCTCACCATCGCGGCTGCGTCCGGCATCCGCGGCCTCGACGTGGTCAACGACCTTCCCGTGGTGCCGGTGCCCGGTGGGATCCAGGTCGACCTCGGCAGCATGCGGGTCGACGAGACTCGCTCGCTCGTGGTCGAGTGCGCACCGCACCCGGCCACCCGGCCGGGGCGGCGGAAGATCGGGAAGCTTCGCGTCGACTACGTGCTCGCGGACGACCTGAGCGACCAGCACACGTCCACCACGGTGTGGACGCACGTGAGCCGGCCCGACGAGCGCGAGGCGGGCTCGGACCGCCAGGTGCTCGGCGAGTGGTACGTGCAGCGGGTGCTGCGACGGCGACGCAAGGCGCTGGCCCTGCTCGCCCGCGGCGACGACGTCCGCGCGGCTCGCGAGTTCGCGAAGCTGGCGACGCTCGCCCACTCGGCGGCGGCGAAGGTGCCGGCGGCGTTCCGTGCCGAGCTGCTCCGCGAGGCCCAGGAGGCCGAGCGGATGGCCGAGCCCGAGCTGTTCCTGGCGATGGCGCCGGACGACCGGCAGTTCATCAGCAAGAACATGACGGCCGATGGTGGTCGCCGTTCCCGGAGGCGCTCGTGAGCGCCGAGCAGACCGGCCCCGAGGGGCAGGAGGAGAGCCGCATGAGGCGAAAGGTGATCGTCGTGCTCGTCACGACGCTGGTGGTGGCACTCGTGGCCACGGGGACGGTGCTGTTCGTGCAGCACCGCGCCGAGGCCGAGCGCGTGGCGGCAGCTGCCGCCGAGGAGCGCGCAGCCGAGAAGGAGCGGCGCGAGGCGATCGCCGCGGCCCAGGCCGCGCACGAGGAGTGCGTGACCGCCACGGCCGACTACCTCGCGGCGGTGCAGGACATCGACGCCGTGGTCTCCGTCGGCGTCAACTACGAGGACTACAGCGACCTCGTGCGCGACGCTGCCATCTCCCAGCGGCGTCTCGGCGACGTCTCGGCGCGATGCGCCGGCGGTGTCGTCGAGCCGCTCGACGAGGCGCTCGGCGAGTACACGGACGCCTCGACGAAGTGGGACGACTGCATCTTCGACGACACGTTCTCGTGCGACGTCGACGACCTCGACCTCTCCAGCGGATGGCTGCTCGCCGGAGCGTCGCTGATGACGGCGGAGGAGTTCGTCGACGGTGCCGGCGGTGACACGGCGTGACCGCCTCGCACTCGGGGCAGCTCTGTCGGAGCCCGCGGCTAGCGTCGGAGCAGGTCAAGAGAGCCACCCACGCCTTCGGACAGTGGTGGCCGGCAACCGCGTCGCCCGACACGGTGCCTTCCGAAGAAGACCTGGGCTGCACCGTCCGGTGCGGCCAAGCGGGCACTCGCGGTGCCCCTGAGCCATCAGGAGGACCCATGGACGTCGATCTCGCTGCGTACGCGCACCACCTCGACCCGGACGACCTGCGAAAGCTGTTCCACCACGGTCACTGGATCCCGGTCCGCCGAGGCATCACCACGGCCTTCGTCGACCAGCACTACCCCGGTTGGTCCTGGAACGGGCTGATGGACCTACTGGAAGTTGCAGGTGTGGCCCACCGCCGAGGACCGGGCCTAGTGCACCCGCCCTACTGGCCCGACCGACTCGTCGCGAGCGTCCACGTGAACACCCCGGACGACTTCTGCATCGTCTGGATCGACGGGTCGGTGACGGTGCGATGAGCTTCCAGATCGTGCCGGGCGACCCGGCATCCACGGTCATCGTCCACGTGCCGCACGCCTCCCGCGAGATCCCGGACGAGGTCCGTGCCGGTCTGCTCCTGGACGACGAGGCCCTCGAGCGGGAGCTCGACGCCATGACGGACGCCTTCACCGACGTCGTCGCTCAGGTCGCCGCGGACTCCGCAGGGGTGCGCCCGTGGCTGCTCGTCAACGAGTTGTCGCGTCTCGTCGTCGACCCCGAGCGCTTCCCGGACGAGCGGGAGGAGATGAACGCGGTCGGCATGGGTGCCGCATACATCCGCACCTGCAAGGGCTTCAACCTCCGGCACGACCCGACCGGACTCGTCGAGACGTACTTCGACCCGTACTCCCGCGCGTTCGCGGAGCTGCTCGACGAGCGCATGGACGCCGTGGCCTCGGTGACGATCATCGACCTGCACTCGTTCCCCGTCGAGGCGCTCCCCTACGAGCTGCACCGCGACGGCCACCGACCCGAGATCTGTCTCGGCACGGACCCCTTCCACACCCCCCGTGCGCTCCTCGACGAGGCCCGCCGAGCCCTGTGGCCGGTGGGCGTCGAGGGCGACATCGCCGTCGACACGCCGTTCTCGGGCTGCTACGTACCCCTGCACGCCTACCGCCTCGACCGCATGGTGCAGGCGATCATGGTCGAGGTTCGGCGGGACCTGATCACACTCTCGCCTGCGGAGCGCGACGACCGAGGCATCGGCCGCGTCGCGCACGGCCTGGCCACGCTGATCGACCGTGCCGCCACCTTGGCACCGACCTTCGAGCACCCGCACGGGGAGAGCCTCGCCCGCGCGGTCGGCGTGTCCGACCCGTCGATGCTCAGCGACACGTTCCGCGTCCGCTTCGGAGGCGACCTGGCAGCGCCGCTCGAGGTCGTCGACCAGGGCGACCATCTGCTGCTGCGCTACGACGACATGACGTCGCGCCACCCGTACCCCATCAGCGTCCACGAGATCGAGAACGCCATCGAGCTCCTCGACGACCCCACGCTTCACACCGACTGACCCGGAGGTCCGCCATGAAGGCCATCCTTGATCCCTCGTCCCTGTCCGACGAGTACGCCGCCGTCCTCGCCCGTCTCGACGCGCTCGCCGCCATCACGGCCGAGTACACCGAGCGCCGCCTCCTGCTGGAGGGGCTGCTCGACGACGAGCGCCTCCCCGCGTTCATGGCGCACCCCTACGCCCTGCTCTCCGCCGAGGAGGAGGTCGAGCTGGCCGGCTACGTCGTCGCCGGACTGGCCGCCGCAGGTGACGTCGGCCCCGATGCCACCCGCGCCGTGCGGCTCGGCTCGCTGGCGCGCGAGCGGTTCGTCCTCGCCAATGTGCGCCTCGTGATCTCGATCGTGCGGGTGACGAACCGGGAAGGTCTCCCGTTCGACGACTGCATGCAGGCCGGGCTGATGGGGGTCATGCGCGCCGCCGAGAAGTTCGATCCCTCGTTCGGCACGAAGTTCTCCACCTACGCCACCTGGTGGATCCGCCAGCACGTGCAGCGCTCGATCGCCGACACGGCGCGCGTGGTCCGACTCCCAGTGCACGTCCACGAGGACCTGCGACCGGTCCGGGCGGCGCGGAGGGCGCTGCGCGAGTCCCTCGACCGCCTCCCCACCCTCACGGAGATCTCCGACGCGACCGGCCGCCCCGTCGCCAGGGTGGAGCAGGTGCTCGCGTTCGACCGCGACGTCATCGATCTCGACGCCGCCGCCGAGATCACCGGCGACGACGTCCGCTGGGCCCACCGCCCAGACGTCGACGTCGAGGAGTCGCTGGACCGCGCACGCCTGTGCGACCAGGTGCTCTCGCTCCTCACCGACCGCGAATCGGCAGTCCTGCGCCGCCGCTGCGGCTACGACACCGGTCGCGAAGAGACGCTCGAGGAGATCGGCCAGTCGTTCGGCGTGACGCGCGAACGGATCCGCCAGATCGAGGCGAAGGCGAAGCGCAAGATCGTCGAGGCGCTCGCCGAGCAGGCGGGCTGACGTGGCGGACACCGCGAAGCCTCTCTGGTTCCTCGACATCGACGGCGTGGTCAACGCGCTGCGGCCCCGCGACGGACTCTCTGCGACGAAGGCCCGCACCAGCGGCGAGACGTGGCCGATCCACTGGTCGGTCGAGGTGGTCCAGTTGATCAACACCTGTCACCGGTCCGGGTTGGCCGAGGTGCGATGGCTGACCACCTGGGAGCAGGACGCCCACCTCTCTCTCGCCCCGGCAGTCGGCCTCGACCCGTTCCCGTCCTACGACATCCCGAGCGGCAGCTCGCGCCACGGCTGGTGGAAGGCCGATGTCGTCGCTGACGTCATCGGCGCCGAGCGGCGACCGTTCGTCTGGACCGACGACGACCTCGCCCTCGAGGACGTCGCGGACGTGGTCGACCGTCTCGGGGTCGACCACCTCCTCGTCGCTCCAGACCCCGACCTAGGTCTCACGTCGGCTGATCTGCGTAGCGTCGTCGACTTCCTCTCCCGGTTCGCACCTGCGCGACCCTCAGGGCAGGCATCATGACCATCGTGGGCAGAACGTCCAAGATCAGTTACAGGGGGCTCTCATGGTGATGCTCGTCGACGACGGCTCGTTCGTCCTGAGTCCGTCGGACTTGACGGCGTCGGCCGGCTGCGAGTTCGCATGGCTCCGCACGGTCGACGTGCGTCGCGGCCTGGTGACTCCACCGACGAGCGAGCCCGACCTCATGATGGACCGGCTGGCCGAGCTCGGGGACGAGCACGAACGTCGCTACGTCGAGCAGCTCCGGTCCGAGGGCAGGAACGTGGTCGAGATCGCGCGTCCGGAGCCGTACGACCCCACGACCCTCGCGGCGGCCATGACGAAGACGCTGGAAGCGCTGGAGTCAGGCGTCGACGTCGTCGCGCAGGCCGTGCTGACCGACGGCGGCTTCGGCGGCCAGGCCGACTTCCTCGTCCGCGACGCCGACGGCCGGTACGAGGTATGGGATGCCAAGTTGGCCCGGCACGCGAAGGTGACCGCTCTGCTGCAGATCGCCGGCTACGCCGACCTGCTCGACCAGCACGGCATCCCCCGGTCGCCCATCGGACGCCTCATCCTCGGAAACGGCGAGTTTCACGACCAGGACCTTGACGACGTCGTCGCCGTGTACCGGCATCGCCGCAGCAACCTCGAGGCGCTCCTGCAACGCCACCTCGACTCGGGAGCCCCGGCCGACTGGAACGCGGCAGACATCGCGCAGTGCGGATCCTGCGAGCACTGCGCCCCTGAGGTCGAGGCTCATCGCGACCTGCTGCTCGTCGCTGGGATGCGTCGGTCGCAGCGTGAGTACCTGCGTGCGGCAGGCGTCGAGACCATCGATCAGCTCGCCGCGACGACGATCACCGTCCACGGACTGGCCGAACGCTCCTGGCAGAAGCTCCAGTCTCAAGCCGCTCTGCAGGTTGCGTCGGCGTCCGCCGACGGCGTGGTGCACCAGGTCTTCGACCCCACGCCCATCCAGCAGCTGCCCGCAGCCAGCGCGGGAGACATCTTCTTCGACTTCGAGGGAGACCCCCTCTGGGCCGACGGCACCAGTCACGACGCCGGACTCGAGTACCTCTTTGGGTGGGTCGAGGACGACGGAACCGCCGACGGCGCGTTCACCGGCCTGTGGGCGGACGACCGCGCCGAGGAGAAGGCAGCGCTCATCTCCTTCCTCGGCTTCCTCGAGGACCGGTGGACGCAGTACCCCGACCTGCACGTCTACCACTACGCGCCGTACGAGGTCACCGCTCTGAAGCGTCTGACCGCGCGACACACCGTCGGTGAGGACTTCCTCGACGAGCTGCTGCGGGCGGGCGTCTTCATCGACCTCTACGCGACCGTCCGGCAGTCGGTGCGCGTCTCCCAGCCGTCGTACAGCATCAAGTATCTCGAGCCCCTCTACATGGGCGAGTCGCTCCGAGGCGAGGTCTCGAACGCGACGGACTCGATCGTGCAGTACGAGCACTACCGAGTTCTGCGAGCTGACGGCAACGACGAGAAGGCGCAGGAGGTGCGCGCAAACGTCGAGGCCTACAACGCCTACGACTGCACGTCGACGATGCGGCTGCTCGGGTGGCTGCGTGACGTCGGCGGATGGTCGCCTGCAACACACGACCAGGCCTCCCGGTCGACCGACGACGAGTCCGCCGCACGGGAGACGACCCTCGGCGACGCTGCGGTCGTCGCGGAGAAGCTTCTGGCACACCTGCCCGACGCCGACCGCACCGCCGAGGAGCAGGCCGTCGCCCTGCTCGCCGCTGCGTTGGGCTACCACCGCCGCGAGAAGAAGCCGTCTTGGTGGGTGTACTACTCGAGACTCTCGGAGCCGGTCGACGAGTGGATGGACCTGCGCAGCACGCTCGTGGCCGAGGGACCGGTCGAGCTCGTCGAGGACTGGGCGCCGGTCAAGAACAGCGTCGGACGGGTGCTGCGCATGCGCGGACGGCTGGAGCCGGGAAGCACGATCGTCGAGGGCGCCTCCGTCGCTCTGTTGTTCGACGAGCTTCCTCCTGGCGTCGAGTTGGGCCCGGGCGCCGTGCGCGCATATTGCGGGAAGGCGGACGTCCTGTCTGTCGAGGCGGACCTCGACGGCGTTGTCGACGTGACGCTGCTGCACAAGCACGGCAAGTCGGTGCCGACGTTCTCCCAGCTCCCGATGGCGGCCGTGGAGCAGGGGTTCGTCCCCGACGGACCTCTGGAGAAGGTGATCCAGGCACTGGCGACGTCGATCGATCCATCCGCTTCAATCCCCCTGCCGGCGACGGCCGCTCTGGACGTGCTGGCCAGGCGGTCCCCCCGACTCGTCGACGGGACGTTCGTCGGCGGCCAGGCGACGTCCAGCGACATCGACCTCGTGCTCGACTCCATCCGTCGTCTCGACCATTCCTACCTTGCCGTCCAGGGCCCGCCCGGCACGGGGAAGACCTACCTCGGCTCCCAGGTCGTGCGGCGGCTCGTGGAGAGCAGGTGGAAGGTCGGCGTCGTGGCGCAGGGCCACACCACGGTCGAGACCTTCTTGCAGAAGACGATCGATGCGGGACTGCAACCTTCGTGCGTCGCGAAGGAGAACAAGAGCGGTGACACGTCCGACAAGCCCTGGACCGTGCTGAAGGACAAGCCTGGCCACGCCAAGTTCGCCGCCGAACAGGATGCCGGGTTCCTCGTCGGAGGCACCGCCTGGGCCTTCGCCAACGACAAGGCGTTCGACGCCGCAGAGCTCGATCTGCTCGTCATCGACGAGGCGGGCCAGTTCTCCCTCGCCAACACGATCGTCGTCGGTCGCGCCGCGAAGTGCTTGCTGCTGCTCGGCGACCCTCAGCAGCTCCCACAGGTGAGCCAGGGCACTCACCCCGAACCCGTCGACGGCTCCGCCCTCGCATGGCTCACGGAGGGTTCGGCGACGATGCCGCCGGAACGGGGCTTCTTCCTCACCAAGACCCGACGGATGCACCCGGTGCTCACGACCGCCGTCTCGCGCCTGTCGTACGCGGGTCGTCTGACGTCGGTCGCCGAGGTCACGACCGACCGAAACCTGCCGGGTCTTCACCCAGGCATCCACCCGATCCCGGTCGAGCACGTCGGCAACGGCGTTCACGCGGTCGAGGAGGCCGATGCGATCCTGGCCAGCATCTGCGAGCTGATGCGGCTTCGGTGGCAGCCCAGCCGATCATGGGGCACCAGGCCGATGCTCCCCCAGGACGTCATCGTCGTCGCGCCCTACAACAGCCAGGTCGCGATCATCCGACAGCGGCTCGACTCCGTGCAGCTCTTCGATACTCGCGTCGGCACCGTGGACAAGTTCCAGGGTCAGGAGGCACCCGTCGTGATGGTCTCGATGACTGCGTCGTCGCCTGCAGATGCACCGCGCGGCATGGACTTCCTTCTGAACCGCAACCGCCTCAACGTCGCCGTGTCTCGAGGTCAGTGGGCGGCCTACGTCTTCCACTCTCCTCGTCTGGCCGACCACCTGCCGACCACACCTGCCGGCCTCGCCGAGCTCGGCTCGTACCTCCGCCTCATTGCCGACTGAAGGAAGACAGCGTGCTCACAGTCGAACAGCTCACCTCGGCCACGCCCAAGCAACTCCTTGCCGGCTACGCGGCAGTTCTACGAGAGCTACGCTCACGCGAGATCGTCCGGACCAACAACGCGCCTGCAGGTGATTACGCCGAGTGGCTCGCTCAGCGTGTTCTCGGCGGCGTTCTCGCCCCCAACTCGGTCAAGTCCTACGACCTGACGCTCGAGGACGGTACGCGGGTTCAGGTCAAGGCTCGAGTCGTCGGTGATCCGATCAGTTCTTCCCAACGTCAGATGTCGCCCTTCAGATCATGGGACTTCGACCTGGGTGCGCTCGTGCAGCTTTCCGCCACCAACTACACCGTCGTGCGCGCCGCCCTCGTGCCAGCCGACGAGATCCGGAACCGAGCGACGTACCGCGCACATGTCAACGGGCACATCGCCTTCATGACGGAGGACCTCCTCGGCGCGCCCGGCGCACAGGACGTGACGAGGCCGTTCAACATTGCTGCCTCCGATCGAGAAGGCCCAGCAAGCGTCCGCTGATCAGACGCGCACACTGATCGAGGCACCCTGACGTTGCACACTCACGCGATCTAGCCGAAGGCGTGGCCGTCGAACTGGCCCAGTGTTCTGACAAGCTCGCGCCATGGAGACCCTCCGACATGTCTACAGCCGGCCGGACGCAGAGACGTTCGCGGAAGCACAGCGGGTGCAGGAGGTCAGCGACGCCCTGCTCGATCACCTGAACTTGACAGAAGCGCGGGATCTCCTGGACCGCGCGAACCTGCCGGGAATGTCGAGTGCCATGGTGCAAGCGACTTTCGATCGATTCTCCAGCGGGTTGGGGTTCACCAGTGAGGCAAAGGGACTCTTCAACGAGTACCCCAACAAGGCCCTTCGGCCTGATTTCTATCTCGACCTGGGTCGCACCGGCATCCTCATGGAGGTCGAGCGCGGAAAGACGACCACGAACAACATGGACCTGCTGGACATGTGGAAGACGCACCTCTGCACACAAGCTGACTACCTGTTCCTGATGGTTCCGCAGGCCCTCAAGCACAACCCGACGATGACGCCGAAGAAGGAGTACGCGTCGGTGATCAAGCGCCTTGGATCGTTCTTCATGCCGGGGAACGAGACCAATGTTCGCGAGCTCCACATCTTTGGATACTGAACCCGTGAGTCTTCACCGCGATGGTGAATCGCTCGCGTACGGAGGCGGTGCCGGCACCGGGCATCTCTTCATCGTGCACGGCCGCCTTGGCGACCTCACGTGCGACGCCGTCATCGTCACCAACGACGACCGTGGCATCCTCGGTGAGCATTGGCAGGCCGCCATCGGCGTCGAAGAGCAGACGCTCGACATGTCGACGGGCTGGACAAGGATCGATGCGGCCACGTATCCGGCGTTCGCGGTGAGCATCGAAGCCGAGTACGGGGTGGTGCTCGAGCGGATCGAACGCTGCTTGGGCGAGATCGCTCGGTACTTCGAAGGTCGTGAATCGAGCCGCGGGCGAGGCGCCCTGCCACTCGTCGTCTTGCCGGTCGTTGGCATCGGCGAGGGCGGTTTGAGCGACCACCGCGGAGATGTCGTCCGTGACCTCGCCGCCCATCTCACTACGGTGGCCGACGACCAGTGCATGGACATTGCTCTGGTCACGCCGGATCCTGCCGTCTGGTCGGCTGCCCAATACGCACGCCGAGGTTCGCCGTCTCCACTCCCCGCGGACCTCGAGGATCAGGCCAGACGGCTTGGCGATCTGGCCCGCCAGCGCCGGCTGGCCTTATTCATGGGAGCCGGAGTATCGATACCGAGCGGTCTACCGAGCTGGCACACGCTCCTGGAACGTTTGGCCGAGGAGTTCGACGTCGCAGAGGAACTCCGGTCCGCGAACGACTTCTCGTCGACAGACAAGGCCGGTCTCATCGAGAAGACCAGCGACGGTGGCTTCAAGGAGGTCGTGGCTACGCAGTTTGCTGGTGAACACCGGCCCTCTCTGCTGCACACCCTGATCGCAGCCCTTGACCCTCGAGAGGTCATCACCACCAACTACGACCTGCTCTACGAGAAGGCAGTCAGAGCGACCGGCCGCGGCATCGCGAGCGTCATGCCCTGGGAATCGGCCCTGGAGAAGCACCGGTGGATCCTCAAACTGCACGGCGACATCCAACACCCCAAGCAGATCGTGCTGACCCGCCACCACATGGTGCGATACGACGCGGCCAATCGTCCGTCTGCGTCGATGCTTCAGTCACTATTGCTGACGAGGCACACCTTGTTTGTCGGAGTCTCGATGACGGACGACAACGTGATCAGGCTGATGCACGAGGTCGATGAGTACCGCTCGGTGCACGAGGCCACGTCCTCCGAGACCTTCGGCACGGTCCTCGACGTTGCCGGCGACGTTTCTCGAGCCCGTCTGTGGAACGACCAACTGACCTGGCTCGATCTCGAGCATGCGAGTGAAGACCGCGGGACCCGAGTCCTGGAGTTGTTCCTCGACAGGGTCGCGCTGCATGCCTCCCAGGACTCATCCTGGCTCCTCGACGAGCGATTCGCCCCATTGCTCGGCGCCGACGACAAAGATCTCGCCCAGCGTGCACGCGATCTCTACGCCGACATCGCGCAGCGCGGAGGCGAGGCGTGGCTTCCGCTCGTGGAGAAGATGCGCGACCTCGGCGCGAGATCGGACCGTACCTGACCTTCAGCGAGACTCCAGTCGCGGCAATCTGACGTGCCGGGGCGTCTCGTCGATACCCGCGACCGTCCACGTCCGCGCCGGCCGCCCACCGCTGCTGCGCGACGTCTGACGTCCACCCTGGACGTGCGGCAGCAGCAGCGGCTCCATGCGTCGTCGGAAGCTGTCGCGTTGCAGCGATTCTCCTAGCACCGCCTGGTGGACCTCGCGCAATTCGGCAAGGGTGAACGGATCGGTGAGGATCCCGTCCGGGTCTGGTCGCAGTTCGTAGCGGAGCCGCACCCGCCGCACCGCCTCCTCGACGATCGCCGCATGGTCGAAGAGGAGTTCAGGGAGCTCCTCGACGGGGACGGTTCGCCCCTGAACCTGCCGCGTGGGCAGCACCACCGCGTGTCCGAGCGATACGGTCCAGCCGCGCGGATCGCGTCCCGGGGCGTCGAACACGCCGACCAGCTCGGGCCGACGTTCGCCGACGTCGACGGCAGCCTTGGTGCGCAACGCCGCGCTCAACGCATCGACCACAGACTCGCCCTGTCGGATGAACCGGCCGGGCAAGGCCATGCCAGCAGGGTCGTCCATCCGCTCCAGGACGAGGGCGTGCAGTTGCATTCCCTTCAGCGTCAGGACGGCGATGTCGACAGCGACGTTGGGTCTCGGGAAGCTCGCCAGATCGGTCATAAGGACCAACTTAGACGGTTTCCGCTGAAAGTGTCCGACGCGTGCCGTAGTCTCACGACATCGAGTTAGCGCAGTTACGCGCAAAGAGGAGATGGTGGCATGAGCGAGCTGCACGTGGGACACGGGACCACCCGGGACGCGATGACGATCTTCCCGATCTGGGGCGAGTTCACCTCAACGCTCTCGGGCACCGCCGACGTGGTGGTTGGCGAGTGCGCCAGAGGCGTTCAGGTCGGCACCCTCCAGGTCGTCAACCGCGGCGCGGGACCCGCTCTCCTGCTGGAGGGGCAGGTCCTCGAGGGCGGCTGGCAGAACCGGATGCTCGCCCGATCCGTCGTGGTCGAGCGCCACGCGCGGGCGGACGTCGACGTCGTGTGCGTCGAGGAACAGCGCTGGAACGGAGAACCGACGCACCGCCACGCCGGCCGACGCGCGAGTCTGCGGGTTCGCGCCGGTCTGCGACAGGACGCCGACCGCCAGTCCGCGGTCTGGGAGCGAGTTCGCCACTACGAGGACCGGCACGGCGCCACGCGCACGCGGTCGTTCACCGACCACGCTGACCGGCGCGCATCCCAGGTCGAGTCCCTGATCACCGATCTCCGCCCGCTGCCTGGTCAGATCGGCGTCCTCGTCGCCCTGGCCGGCCAGCCGACCGTGGCCGAGGTGTTTGGCAACGACCACCTCCTGCAGCGCGAGTTCGACTCGATCCTGCGGGCGGCCGCGCTAGACGCCCTCGACCTGGCGCCGACTCCCACCCCGTCACGACGCGCCCGCCGCTTTCTCGAACGGGCCGCGGTCACGTCGGTCCGGCGCTCCCGACCCGTCGGGGCCGGTTGGTCCGTCGAGGGTGCCAGCCAGTACGCCCAGATCAGCGGCCTCGACCACGACGACGGCGCCGTCCACCGGGTGCTCACCAACCCCCGCCACGAGCTCGCGCTCGCCGGTGCCTGAACCGCTCAGCGAAAGGACACGACATGACCCTCCACCTCACCCACGCCCAGGTCGACCGAGCCTGCGGCGTCATCCTTGGTGCCGCTGCCGGCGACGCTCTCGGCGCCGGCTACGAGTTCGGCTGCGCTTCCCTCTCTCCCGACGAGCCGCCACAGATGATCGGCGGCGGGCTGGGCAACTTCGCTCCCGGCGAGTGGACGGACGACACGTCGATGACGCTCGGCGTCCTACGCGTCGCGGCGACCGGCCAGGACCTTCGGGGCGACGACGGGCTCACGGCCGTCGCACGCGAGTTCTCCGCGTGGTTCGCGACCCACCCGCCCGACGTCGGCACCAACACCAGTGCAGTGCTGGGCGCTGCGGGACCCGAGCCGACCGGGGTCCAGATGACCGCGGCTGCCCGGGCCCGCCACGAGCGCACAGGGCGCACCGGCAGCAACGGGTCGCTCATGCGCACCTCCCCCGTCGCCCTCGCCTACCTGGACGACCCGGACGGACTCGTCGAGGCGGCGCGTGCCGTCGGCGGTCTGACCCACCCCGACCCCGACGCCCAAGATGCGTGCGTGCTGTGGTGCCTGGCGATCCGACACGCCGTCCTCACCGGCGAGCTCGACCTCCGCACCGGCGTCGCCCGCCTCCCGGAGGACCGGCGCGATCTCTGGTCGGAGCGCATCGACCGCGCCGAGTCGCAGCGCCCGACGACCTTCCGCCCGAACGGCTGGGCCGTCGCGGCGCTGATGGCCGCCTGGTCGTCGATCGTCTCGACCCCCGTACCAGCCGGTGACCGCTTCGCGTGCGAGCACCTCGTCGACGCACTCGGCACGGCCGTTCACGTCGGCGACGACACCGACACGGTCGCGTCCATCGCCGGAGCCCTGTTGGGCGCTCGCTGGGGCATGAGCGCGATCCCCGCCGCGTGGCGACGGATCCTCCACGGCTACCCGGGTCTGGACTCACGCGATCTCGAGCGCCTCGCGTTCCTGGCCACCCAGCGCGGCGGCACGGGCAAGTACGGCTGGCCGCTGGTCGAGCACATCGACTACGAGCCGCTACAGTACGGCCGCCCGGCGCTCGCGCGCCACCCCTTCGACGACCGCGTGTGGATGGCCTCGGCCACTGAACTCGACCGCCTCCCCGACGACATCGACGCCGTCGTCACGCTGTGCCTCACCGGCACGGAGCAGGTCCCGGACGACGTGGAGCAGGTGTCGTTCCGCCTGCAGGACCTCCCCGACCCGGCCGCCAACCCCAACCTCGACTTCGTCATCGTCGACGCCGCCCGCACCGTCGCGTCCCTGCGCTCAGAGGGGAAGACTGTGCTGCTGCACTGCGTCGCGTCGCACTCCCGCACCCCGACGGTCGCGATCGCCTACGCGATGACGCTCGGCGTCCCGCTGCATCAGGCCCTCAGCGAGGTCTGCGCCCCGCTCCCCTGCGCACGCCCGAATCGTGGCTTTCGCGCAGCCCTCGCGCGGCTCGACGAAGCAAGCACCCTCGGTCCCGAGGAAAGAACGACGAATTCGCCGATCCTGCACCCCCGTCCGAGTACGGTCTCGGTATCGATCTCGGGAAGGACCACCTAAGCAAGTCCTGCGAAGCGTCGGGGATGCCCCGGCCAGCGACAGCAAGCGCATCCCCACGTATCGGCGACTGCAGTCCAGGTACCGCGAGGTCCAGCTAAAGACCCCGGCCGGCCCGCACCCGAAGGACAGCCCGCTCGGGCAGCTACTCGTCTCCAGACGCCGTCTCGAGCAGCCGGACCTCAAGGTTTACGAGTGCGTTACCGCGCAATCAAGCTGGTTCTCGGTCACTTCTGGCTCGATTGAGCGCCTCAGTTTAACCGCGACCCATCAGCGCTGACGCAATGTCATGCTCGCCTGCCGGCTCGAGCAGCACGGCTCGGAGGGCCGGTGCCTGGTCGCCGTCGTTGCCCTGGCCGACGACATGGGTGCGGCCAAGGCGATCGACGGCGTGCGTGCCGAGATGGCTGCCAACCACCATCGGCGACTACTGAGCGTCTTGATCGAGAGCATCCTCGACGAGGTCGACGAGCTCGCGCCCGACCTGTCATCGTGGGCCACCAGCTTCCACCGCTGCTACGTCGACCGGGGCCTCGCCGCCTCGCATCACGCGTCGCACGATGAGGTCGGTCCCCGCTTCGGTCGCACTCTCGGGCAGACGGCTGCCGTCGCGCGAGCACAGAGCTAGGACAAAAGCGCGCCCGATCCTCAGAATCCGAGCAGCTTCCCTAATGCAGAGAACACGGAGTTGAACGCTCGCGCGACCGGATTCGCTGGGCCGTCCGAGTTCGACTTCTGCCAGAAGAAGGGCGCTTCGCCGACGAAGCGGTCGTCCACCAACGAGGTCTTGCCCCGCAGGTACGGCCAGAACACCTCAGTTCTGTCGACCCCCACCGTGAGACGGGTGTCGAACCCCATGACGAGATGCTGGTCCATACGTGACGACCCCCCGTCCGGATTCGTCGCATTGACGTCCCCGCTGCCCTCGACGATAAGGCTGCCAGTGCCGGAGAACAGGATGTATCGCACCTGCCATCGCGCGAGCGCAGTCAGGCCCCAACGCCATGCTGTTCGCAACTCCGGATCGCCCACCACTCCCACGACATGCTTCGGATGCATGACGAGCCCCGGGTGGTCGACGAAGTCGATGCGCATCAGGTAGCTATCTGGGTTGTCAGGCGTCGACAGTGTGGCGGACGTCAAGCTTCCGCCACCGGTCACTCGGCTCATGCTGTAGAGGCCAGCGCCAAAACTGATGAAGGGCGACGACCAGTCGTAGAGCAGCCTGCTCCGCACCTTGCCCTGCACTGGTCGCACGTGTTCGGACCGCGCCGTCATCACCTGTCCTTCGCCGAGCTGAACCTCGAGCGTGCGTTCTGCTGGCGCTAGAACCAATGCGGTGTCCTTCGCGGCCGGCTCGCTCCACAGATCGATGGGACGTGCTCTCGATCTCACGAGCGGCATCAGAAGGAAGTAGTTGAGGACCCTCAGGATCGGAGGGACGACGAGTACGAGGACGGCGATGGCTAGGAAGATCTTCCACACCCTCGACCATTGCGCGACTAGGAAACCTGCAGGAGTCGACTCCTTCTCCGCGAGACTGGCCTGCTCCGCGCGGAACTGCTGCAGCTGCTGCTCGGTGGAATCGATGTTGCGCTCCTCTGGCGTCGCGCGCCCACCCTCACGCAGCCGTTCAAGTTTCTCCTGGTTTGACAGATCCGGATCGCGAAGGGTCGCGGCGTCCTTCTGCGCCTCCCCGAATTTCGCCTCAGCATCATCCAGTGTCTTGTCAGCCTGCGCGACCGCGGCCCTCGCCGTCTTGCACGCATTCCCGGGCAGCGCCCACGCCACCACCTCACGGACAACGCCGCAGACATCGTCTTCCTTGTTCCGCAGACGCTCAAGATCGGCCTTGCGGTTCGCCACATCACGGCGGCCGTTCGCAACTTGGGCGTCAACCACCCGCTGCGTCGAGTCGAGCCCAGCATTCACCTTCGTCTCGAGGTCGTTCAGCCTGGTCTCCAGCGCGGATCGCTCTGCAGCAAGCTCTTCAGACCTCTCGCGGTCGGCCATCGCATCGCGAACGGAGGGCACAGCCACCTGGACAAGCAGCCACGCGAGGAACAGCGACAACATGACTGCGGCAATCAGAGCGACCGTCTTGAGGAAGAAACCGAGAACAACGGAAATGAGACGCACTTGCCGGATCGTAGTGGAGTCGGCGCTCACACCAGGCCCATCACACGAAGGGGGGCGTGATGCAGCGATAGGTGACAACTGACTTCTGGTGCGCAGCATCAGGAGGAGAGGATGTCTCCATGCCTGCTCCCTATCCGCAAGAGTTCCGCGATGACGTGGTCGCGGTCGCCCGTGGTCGAGATTCGAGGACCACGTTGAAGCAGATCGCTGATGACTTCGGGATCGCCGAGGCCACGCTCACGAACTGGCTGAAGGCCGCCGATGTCGCTGACGGCACGCGTCCAGGTGTGAGTGTCGAGGAAGCCGCCGAGCTCCGTGAGTTGAAGCGCCGCAACAGGTTGCTGGAGCAGGAGAATGAGGTCCTGCGCCGTGCCGCGGCCTACCTGTCCCAGGCCAACCTGAAAATGGGCGGCTCGTCAAAATGATCTACCCGCTCGTGAGCGAGCTGGCCGACGACGGGATCCCCGTCACGGTCGCGTGCCGGGTCCTGAAGCTTGCGCGTCAGCCGTACTACCGCTGGCTCGAGGAACCCGTCACGACCGCTGAGTGGGTCAAGGCGCACCGGCTCAACGCCCTGCACGACGCCCATGTCGAGGACCCCGCGTTCGGCTACCGGTTCCTCGGCCACGAGGCCAAGAAGGCGGGCTGGTCGATGAGCCGGCGCACCGCGTGGTCGTTGTGCTCGCAGGCGGGCATCCTGTCGGCTGCTCAACGTCGCCGCCGAGGCAAGGGCACCAAGGCAGGCCCGCCGGTCTTCGACGACCACGTGCAGCGAATGTTCACCGCCGATGCCCCGAACCGCGTCTGGTTCACCGACATCACCGAGCACTGGACCACCGAGGGCAAACTCTACTGCTGCGCGATCAAGGACGCCTGCGGACACCGAGTCGTGGGCTACTCGATCAGCGACCGGATGCCCGCCTCGCTCGCCGTCGACGCGCTCAACAACGCTGTCGCTCGCCGCAAGGCTGAAGGGCACGACGTCGCCGGCTGCATCCTGCACGCCGATCGAGGATCGCAATTTCGTTCGCGGAAGATGGGCCACGCGCTGAACCGTCACGGCATGGTCGGCTCGATGGGACGTGTCGGGGCGGCTGGGGACAACGCGGCCATGGAGAGCTTCTGGTCGCTGCTGCAGACCAACGTGCTCAACCAGCGCCGCTGGGCCACCCGACAGGAGCTCCGTCTGGCGATCGTGGTCTGGATCGAACGCAAGTACCACCGTCAACGCCCCCAGGACTCACTCGGCGGGTTGACCCCCATCGAGTACGAGGACAAGATCACCACCAACGCAGCAGCCGCTGCCTAAACAACACCTGTCACCTGCCGCTGCATCACGCCCCCTGTCACCTGCCGCTGCATCACGCCCGACCAGTATCCGGGAACTGCGTACAGGTCAGGACCGGCTAGACGAATACCGGCGCCATAGCCAGTACAGCGATAGAGGAAGGACCGTGGCCCACAGCACCTTACCGACAAACTGACCACCGACCGTCTCCAGAGTCAACGGGAACCCCGCGAGCGACAAGAACACGAAGGTGTCGATCGGCGCCGAGACAAGGTTTGACACGAGCGCCCCCTGAATGAACCCCTTGGCTCGCCTGATCGGTTCATAGATGACCAAGTCGACCAGTTCGGCGCTCACGAACGCGACCGTCGACGCAACGGCAAGGGCTGGCGAAGAGAGAGCCCACGATGTAACGCCGCCAATCGCAATCGCGGCGAGGGCCCACCCTCGGCCACCGAATCGGTGGACAAAGTCGCGAGCAAGGAGTGCGAAGCCAGCAGCGTACGTACCTGCCGTCACGAGCAGTCCAAAGCCTACAGACACGAGGCCGAGGCGTTCTGTGACTACGTTGGCAAGCACTACTGCCGCGATGTAAGCAGCAACAGCAACCGCCAGCGCGGCCGTCGACCTCTCAGCACTCTTTACCGATTGTTCCTGCTGGAGTTGTGTACTCATCGGGCCCCTCCTCGATAGATGCAACCGGAGGTGCAGGTCTCGCGGACCCGTACCTCCTTGAGGTTTGGCAGTTTCGGGACGAGGCGATCCCAGATCCACTTGGCGAGCACCTCGCTAGTCGGATTGTCGAGCCCGGCTACATCGTTGAGGTAGTGGTGATCAAGTTGATCCTCGAGCGGCTTGAAGGCGGCCTTAATGTCGCCGAAGTCCTGAACCCATCCGGTCTGCTCCCCCACCGGCCCAGAGACGTGGACGGCGGCGAGGTAGGAGTGACCGTGCAGCCGGGCACACTTATGGCCTTCCGGCACGTGAGGCAGCTGATGCGCGGCCTCGAAGGTGAACTCGCGGTAGATCTCAGATTCGTAGTTCATGGGATTCCTAGGTGCTTGTGGGTCTGCAGGCTGAGTTGCCAAAGCGGGTGGTCGAGACAGAATTTGACGGCCAGTTCCGTGTTGGCGGCAACGTCGGGGCCATCCATCGGCTGAACTCGGAAGCTCTCGAACTCAAGGTGCTCGAACGCAGTCGGGTCAACACCCCCCTGAGGCACTACGAACTTAAGCTCGTGGCCCTGTCCAACGACGAGTTGCGAACCGATCTTGGGACTCACGCAAAGCCAGTCGATGCCCGATGGCGGGGAGATTGTCCCGTTCGTTTCGACTGCGACGTAGAAGCCGAGTTCGTGGAGCGCATCCACGGCCGGCGCATCCAACTGAAGAAGCGGCTCCCCACCGGTGCACACGACCATAGGCCGGCCGCCACCGCCGGCAGGCCACTTTGCCGCGATCGCTGCAGCAAGTTCGTGGGCGTCCGCAAACTTGCCTCCGCCTTCCCCATCAGTCCCGACGAAGTCGGTATCGCAGA
This sequence comes from Aeromicrobium sp. Leaf289, assembly GCF_001423335.1. NCBI lineage: Bacteria > Bacillati > Actinomycetota > Actinomycetes > Propionibacteriales > Nocardioidaceae > Aeromicrobium > Aeromicrobium sp. Leaf289. Next base: position 367,786 of record NZ_LMNK01000001.1, read on the forward strand.
ACTTGCAGACGGCGCGCGAGCGATCGGCTTCCCTACCAGTCCACAAGTTGCATGAGCTGAAGCGGCAGAACACGGCCGGGCGACCGGCGTGGGTGCCTTCGCCCTGCAGCGTGTAGAAGATCTCCTTGACCTTGTACGTCACTCAGTCCCCTCCTGATAGCGGACTGGGTCAGCGAGGCCCGCGTCCGCGAAACCGCGCAGTCGCAGGAGGCATGAGTCGCAGTGACCACATGCGCGCCCCTCCACGTCGGGGTCATAGCACGACAGTGTGAGCGAGTAGTCGACGCCGAGACGCATCCCAAGTTCGACCGTCTGCGCCTTCGTCAAATCGATGAGCGGCGTGTGGATCTTGACTTCGTTGCCTTCGACGCCCGCTCGAGTAGCCAGATTCGCCATTTGCTCGTAGGCCGCGATGTACTCCGGGCGGCAGTCCGGGTAACCCGAGTAGTCCAGCGCGCTGACACCGATGAAAATGTCAGTCGAGCCGATGACCTCGGCGTACGCGAGCGCGAATGAGAGGAACACGGTGTTACGCGCGGGGACATACGTGATCGGGATCTCGCTGTCCGAGAGTTCGTCCGCCGACCCGTGCTTCGGCACGTCTACGTCGGCGGTGAGCGCCGATCCGCCAAAGACGCGGAGGTCGATGTCACAGACCACGTGCCCCGCGGCGCCGACTCCGGCAGCAACCCGCCGAGCCGACTCAAGTTCGACCACATGCCGCTGGCCGTAGCGGAAGCTGATTGCGTACGGCTCGAAGCCCTGGTCCTTCGCGACGGCCAGGACTGTTGTCGAGTCCAGACCCCCACTGAGCAGCACCACTGCCTTGCGGCCCATCAGATCCACCTCTCCACTACGCGCCGGCCATGTGAGCTCCGAACGCGGAAACTGCAAGATAGAGTAGTCGCAACCTAACCGCAGTTTCACCTTCGAGGGGTCATGTCGCACCGAAAACTGACGATCGTGGTCACGTGCACAGACCGCAAAGTGGTTGCACCGCCCGAGACCTTGACGGCCAGCACCCTACCCGCCGGCACCGTCCGCGAGAGGGCTGCGGAGTGGCGTGCACGGTTGGAGGCCGAACCGCCGGTCGGGCGTCTGCTCGATCTCTATAAGGGCGAAACATGGACTCAGTCAAAACGCCTGGCAGCAACGGCTCGGTCCATGGGATGGGAGCCTGAAGTTTTCGTGGCGTCGGCGGGCCTGGGCTTGCGTCGTGTGGACGACACCGCCCCCAGTTACGCGGCGACCTTTGCTCGACGTCAGTCGGACTCGGTCGCCACGCGAACCAGCGATGCAAGGGCTTGGTGGGATCTCCTCCCTCACGGCAGCGAACCCGCCTCCGGCCGTCCGGCGATCTGGGTACTATCCGAGACTTACGCGTCTGCCATGTCGCAGCATGTGCAATCTCTCGACCCCGGACTCGCAGTGGTGATCGGCGGAGCAGCGGACACACCAGATACTTTGCGCGTAGCCTCCGATCGCAACCTGCGCGCAGCGCTCGGCGGTACCGTGTCTAGCTTGAACACCCGAATGGCCATCCGATGGTTGGAGTTGGCCGACGGCCAGTCGGTTACTTCGCACGTGGTGCGTCAGGCTTGGGCAAACTGGGCTCAGGACGCAAGCCAGGTCGAGCGCTACGACCGCCGTCCTGTCTCGGACGACACCATCCGCGTGCTGATTCGCGAGATGCTCGCTCAGCACCCGCGTCTGTCGAAGACCGGCGCGCTGAGGGACCTGCGTACATCGGGCATCGCATGCGAGCAGCGCAGATTCTCCGGACTATTCGAGGAAGCTCTCACAGCATGAGTGAACTGAAGTGGCTGGAACGACGAGCGCTGAAGGTGCTCCAAGGCGGAGACATGCCGCTGTACCTGTTCACGCTTGCTGCCGAAGAGATCGACCTCGTTGCCGACGTAGCTCGGATAGGCCGCGATGAGGCTGGGAGACTGATTGGCTACCAGCGGCCAGAGAAACAGAAGCACGTGAAGCAGATTCAGGAGTATCTGGACTCGGAGGATCCCTTGTTCCCAAACGGTCTGATCCTTGCCCTTCCGCCAGAGGTCCGGTGGAAGTCAAGTCGCGGGCCCTCAACGAGCGACGGTCTCGCTGTGTCCGGAACTCTGGAGATCCCGATCGCAGCAGACGTTGACGGTCCGCGTCCGGCCTGGATCGTCGATGGACAGCAACGCAGCTTGGCGCTCGCGCGGACCAAGAACCGCCGGCTTCCGGTCCCTGTCGCCGGGTTCGTCGCGCCGACACTGGAACTGCAGCGCGAGCAGTTCCTTCGGGTCAACACCGTGCAACCCCTCCCTACCGGCCTCGTCACCGAACTTCTGCCGGAGATTGCACGCGTGCCGTCGGCCCGCATGGCCACGCGCCAACTCCCATCAGCCCTCGTTGACATGCTGAACCAGGACAGTGAATCGCCATTCCAAGGGATAATCCGGCGGGCGTCCACGGCTTCCGACGACAAGAAGTCCACTTTCGTCACTGACACCAGCCTAATCGAAGCAATTCGCGAATCCATCGAGTCGCCCTCCGGCGTCCTCTTCCCCTACCGCAACATCGCCACCGGCACGACCGACACGGAAGGCATCCGGCGCGCGCTGATTGCCTACTGGGGAGCCGTCCACGATGTCTTCCACGACGCATGGGCGAGACCCGCAACTGAAAGTCGCCTGATGCACGGCGTAGGGATCAGAGCGATGGGTCGGCTGATGGACCGCGTCATGACGCACGTTCGCGACGACGATCCCAACGCCAGGTCGGCTGCAGAGGCGGAACTCACCCTCATCGTCAGTCATTGCGCATGGACCGAGGGGTCCTGGGAAGCGCTCGGGCTTGCGTGGAATGACTTGCAGAATACCCCCCGCCACATCAGCGCTTTGTCCAACTTCCTGGTGAGGACCTATCTCGCAGAGCGGACCCAGCGCCAGTGAAATTCTACTTCCCCGACAGTCAGGACCTCGTTAGCCCGACATACGACTTCCTGCGAGATGAATACGCGGCTCATAGGGTGCGCCTCCGAGACGACCAATACGCGCACGAGGTTCTAGACCAACCTCCTTACGACGGCATTCTCGTCAGCAAGTCGATCGTGGATGGATCAGTCAAGGGTTCGGGGAAGTACACAACCGCTCAGCGGGCTCGGCTTCACCGCATGGGCGTGCAACGATTCTTCCGGCTCCCACCTGGCGTCGAAGCCCTCGGCGATAACGGAGCGTTCAATTACATTGACGAACCGGTGCCCCCCGTCACGCCTGCAGAGACCCTCAACTTCTACGAAGAGTGCGGCTTTGATGCTGGGGTAAGCACCGACCATGTGGTGTTTGGATTCAGCGACATGTCTGAGGGTTCCGTTGAGGTCGATCCGGACTGGGAGGCCCGTCGACGGCTCACGCTGCGACTCGCCGAGGAGTTCATCGCATTGGCACTCGATCGGAAGAGTCCCGTCGAGCCCGTTGGTGCTGCCCAAGGCTGGAGCCCCGCAACCTACGCTCAAAGCGTCCTCGCGTTGCAAGACCTCGGCTACCGCCGGATCGCGCTAGGCGGAATGGTTCCGCTGAAGACGGGTCAGATCATCGCGTGCCTGGCCGAGGTTGCATCTGGACTCAAACCAGAGACTCAACTCCATCTTCTCGGCATCACCAGAATCGACTCCATGGACGACTTCTCGGCCCTCGGTGTGACAAGTTTCGACAGCACGTCTGCCTTCCGCCAGGCCTTCATGGACGATCGCAACAACTTCCACACAGCAAAGCGCGCCTACGTGGCGCTCCGCGTGCCTCAGGTCGATGGCAACCCCACGCTGAAGCGCGCGATCCTCGCCGGCACAGTCAGTCAGAGGGAGGCGATCGCTTCAGAGCGCGAGACACTCCGCGCTCTCCGTGCCTTCGACGGCTCTCCGCGTTCACAGAAGGTCTGCATCGACCGGCTGAGCGAGTACGAGAGCATCTGTCAGTCGAAGAAGTCGTACCTCTCTTCCTACGAGGAGACTCTCGCCGACGCTCCATGGATGCGTTGCATGTGCCGGGTTTGCAAGGAGCACGGGATCGAAGTCGCAATCTTTCGAGGTACGGAGCGCAACAAGCGCCGTGGATTCCATAACCTGTCCGTCCTCCGCGCAAAGATGGCGCAACTCAAGTCACACAGGAGCACTGATGGCTGACCGTTACGATCTGCGCCTCCCGGCGCTTCGCATCCGTCAAGGCGAACAGTTCATTTACGCGTTCGGCGTAGATGGCAAACGGATCCATGACTTCGCAACGGTGAGTCGGGTCCACCGTGATGACCGAGCCCTGCAGGGCTATCAACGCCCCGAAGTGCTCAATCACATCAAGGCAATCCGTCGCTACTTGGAGTCTTCGGGTGCCATGTTGCCAAACGCCATCGTCGTGGCGTTCGACGAACGAGTTCGGTTCGAAACGTCCGTTACCGCAAGCCCTGTGGAGTACGTGGCCGCGGGGGAACTAGTCATCCCCATCAACGAGTCCCTCCCCGAAGACGAGAAGCCGGCTTGGCTGGTGGACGGACAGCAGCGCAGCGCCGCGATCCGCGACGCGGACCTGGTCGAGTTTGGCGTCGCCGCCGTTGGCTTTATTGCGCGAGGCGAGGCGGAGCAACGAAGCCAATTCATCCTGGTGAACAATACGAAGCCGCTTCCCAAGGGCCTCATCCATGAACTGCTGCCGTCGACTCAGGGCCATCTTCCGCTTGCCTACGCAAGGAAGCAGTTGCCGGCAGAAATCCTCACACGGCTTAACATCGGCAACAAGGTCGCTGGCTCCCCCTTTAACGGAAGGATCTCGACTCCGACCGTTGCAGGCGGTTACATCAAGGACAACAGCGTCATGAAGATGATCGAGAACAGTCTCTACGAAGGCGCGCTGTACCAGTACCGGAACCCTGAGGACGGTAGCGGCGACGTCGAGGAAATGGTGGTGCATCTGAACTACTTCTGGAGCATCGTGAGGCTCACCTTCCCGACGGCTTGGGAACTTCCGCCGACGAAGTCGCGACTGACTCACGGTGCTGGGATTCAAGCGATGGGCTACGTCATGGATGCCCTAACTGATGGCGTGCCCGCTCATCGGCTTGTCGACATCAACCTGCCCGAAACCTTGCGCCGCCTCGCCGAAAACTGCGCATGGACGAGCGGCACCTGGGACCTCGGCGGTGAGCAAGTACGCCGTTGGAAGGATATTCAGAACACGCCGAACGACGTCAAGCTACTAACCAGTCACCTACTTCGCGCGCTGGGGTAAGTCTCGAGTTTCCCAAGTCTTCCAACTTCGAGTGGTGCGGCGACTACGATCTGTCAGGTGGTTGAAGCCGGGAACGCAAATGCTGTGGTCAACCCAGCTTGCCCGATCTGCGGGTCGGAGATGGTCGAAAGGTTGGCGTCGCGCGGGCGACGGGCTGGCCGCGCGTTCTGGGGTTGCTCGAGGTTCCCGATGTGTCGGGGATCGCGCAACTCAGACGTAACGTCGGCGACCTTGGAAGACCCGATCGCAGATTCAGCCACCGAACCCCGACTCGTAACTTCGCCTAGTGGTCGAGGTAAATCCCTGAGCCGGGGCGATTTGCTCGTGTCTTCCGCGAACTCGCTCGGCCCCGGGAAGCTCGTAGGCCGCGAGGGGGACGCTCTCGTACTCGAATACTTCGACGCGCCCGGCCCCGCCGCAATCGACCGCTACCGCGAATCAGTGCCCCGCGCCAGTCTGACCCGATTGACCCTTCTCCCAGAGCATCGCGTCTTCTGGCTTGCGAAGGACGGGCGATGGCGCTCCGGACGGATCATCGAGACGAATGAGCACAACGACATTCATGTTCGAGGACACGAATGGGAGGGCTTCGTTCCCGAGGAGCGACTCTATGTTCGCTGGAACAAGCCCCTGGCGGATCCGGCTGGATTTGGGGAAGCCGGCATGCTCGAGTCGCCGATGCTCGCCGAACTACGGCTCCCCTTCTTGCGCAGCATTCTTCGGCAGCGCTCTGCGGCTCATGGCATGCGGGCCGTGCTGTCGAGCTGCATCGAGCTTCACGCACACCAGGTCGAGACCGCCTGGCGCGTCCTGCAGGACCCGGTCCAGCGCTATCTCCTGGCCGATGAGGTCGGCCTAGGCAAGACCATCGAGGCGGGGATCGTCATCCGCCAGATGCTGCTGGACAATCCCACCCTGCGCGTCCAGTTGATCCTGCCTCCGTTTTTGGTCGATCAGTGGCAGCGAGAGCTGACGCAGAAGTTCCGCGTGCAGGACTTCACCCGGGCTCATGTCCGCCTCAGTCGCGATGATGAGCCGGCGGAGTGGGATGCAGCAGATCTCGTCGTAGTCGACGAGGCACACAACCTTGCACGAATGTCAGTCAGCAAAGATCCCGACCTCGCCCTCCGCTTCCAGCGGCTTCGTGAGATCGCACTTGCAAGTCCGCGCCTACTGATGCTCTCCGCGACACCAGCGCTGCATAACGAGGACGCCTTCCTCGCGATGCTCAAACTGCTAGACCCGGCGGTTTATGCCGACACCACTGCGGGAGAACTTCGATCGCGCTTGGAGGCTCGTGCGGGCTTGGGCCGGGTCTTTCTCGGGCTGCAACCCAGCCTCCCAGGGGTCCTTCTGAAGGGGCGCCTGACGGAGATCGAAGCCTCGTTCCCCGACGACGCCGAGGTCCGCGATCTGGTAGCGCGCGCCCGCGAGTCGGTGGCCACTCAAGACAGGGACGAGACGGCATCCCTGATCCAGGCGCTGCGCACGCACATTGCCGAGGTGTACCGCGTACACCGACGAATGCTCCGGACCCGGCGTACAACGGCGTTGGAGGGCACCTATCGGGTCTCTGGTCGTCGCGCGCCTGAGCCACTTCCCCTGGAGTCGACCCTGCGCGACGACGTTGCAGAGGCTCTCGACCGATGGCGGGAACAGGCTCTTGCGTCGGCAGAAGGCAACCCGGCAGCGATGACCCTAGCCGGGCGCGCATTCGCCGAGGCCGCAGCAGTGAGCCTAGACCCGAGCGCCCTGCAGAAGTGGGCACTGGAGCGGGCCGCTGCGCCGCTAGCCGCTGACGAAATCGCGGCGCTAAAGCGCATCGTGCAGGACGTGGCCTACGCGGACCGACGGGCAACCGTCAGCCGCCCGTTCGCTGACGCGCTCAGCGAGGTCATGACGTCCAACGAGCGTGCTGTCGTCTTCTGCCCCACAGCTGAAATGGCAACCGAACTGGCTGAGGAGCTCAAGGATCTCTTCGGCGCCAAGTCTGTCTTCTGCCATGTGACGACCCAAAGTAGCCAGGAGAACGACCGCTCGGTGCGCTCGTTCGAGGCGATCCATAATGCCGCAGTCATGGTCGCAGATTCATCGGCCGAAGAGGGTCGCAACCTCCAGTTCGCGGATGTTCTGGTGCATCTGGGACTTCCGGGATCAGCAAACCGTCTCGAGCAGCGCATCGGCCGTTGTGACCGGTGGTCGCCCGAAGGGTCCGGAGGGTGGCGGTCATATGTCGTTTCGGGACACGCGGATGACGCCTACTCCGGCGCCTGGGAGCGCATCCTCACGGACGGTTTCGGGATCTTCGACAACTCGGTCGCCAGCCTTCAGCAAGCCGTCGACAACGCAACGGACGAGGCGTGGCACATCCTCCTTCAAATGGGACTCGACGGTGTCCCCTCCGCGGTGGCGCGGGTTCGAGAGATGCTGGACGCGGAGATCGAGCGCGTCCGCGAACAGGACGCGCTCGACAGCCTGGAGACGAGCGTCGACGAGCGCTCCGTGTACGCGCGGATCGCGGACGTGGAATCCGATGCGTCAACATTCGCCAACGTGAGCGACAACCTTCTCGCAGCGAATGGCGCGGCGGGCAACCTTAGATTCGAGCGGAGAGGCCACCCTGCCACTGGCTTGGGCGGATACGAGTCGCTCGGCCGTCTGCCGGGGAAGCAAGCGCAGATTCCGCTGATCCCGGCATCGCGCCTCGTTCGCGACTTTCTTCCGTTGAAGGACCACGTCGGAACCTTCGTTCGAGAGTTTGCCCTCTCGAGCGAGGACGTCCACCTCTACCGCTACGGAGACCCGTTCATCGACGCCGTCAGCGACTTCCTGTGGCACGACGATCGTGGCCGAGCCTTCGGCATGTGGCGTTGGATGCCCGAATGGCCCCGTGAGGACACTCCGCTCTACCGATTCGACTACGCCGTCGAGGCGAACCCCCTTGATGTTCCCTCCTCAAGGGACCCGCGTGGTGAACTCGTGACAGTCAGTGCGGGCATCGACCAGCCCGCCTTTACGCGGCGGGCCGATGGGATCTTCCCTCCCATCATCGTCAGCGTCTGGATGACAGCCAGCGCGCAGGAGTTGACCGCGCGGACGCATCTCGACGCCCTCGACGCCCCATACGCGAAACCGGGCACCACTCGTGCCGGCGGCGACTACTCGCTAAACCGTGTGAGGATCCAGCACGCCTACGACCTCATTCCCGCACAACACTGGGGCGAGTCTTGGCGATCCGCGGAAAGAGCGGCTCAGCATCTCGTCCGCAGTCGCGAGGACGTTCGTTCGGCGGTCGAGCGAGCTTCTGCCATCGCCGATCGCGACGCGGCAACAAGGCTCTCCCAGTTGCGACTCCGAGCCATGCGCACTACAGGATCCGAACTCGTGCGTTTGCAGGAGGAACTCCATCGCGAGGAAGTCATTGCCCGCGCCATGTCCGCCGCCGTGACCGCGCCCTCACTTCGGCTTGACAGCACTGGGCTTGTGGTTCTCTCCGGCCGAGCACTGACGAGCTGACATGACGGATCAGTGGAATTTGGCGACAGCCAACTTGGCTGGAGCCACAAACAACCGCGACCTTCTCATCGGGCCCCACCGCCGACTGGTAGATGCATGGTTCTCAGATGTTCCGGGGCCCGAGATCGCGGGTGACGTTGCCGCGCTTCTAGGCCAGGTACTGCGTCATCGCCGAGGGACTACAGGGCATTCCAACAGCTACCTGATCCTTCGCCTCTACGACCGCGGCCTTCCGCTCGAGACGCTTTGCCGGGCAAACCTCGACGTCGCCACGTTCGGGCTGCACGAGCACCGCGTCACCCTTGGCCCAGACTGGGCGCCCGACTGGCTCCGCGGCGACGGGCGTTGGATCGATATGGCCTGCACAAGCCCCGACAATTTCGAAGGTCCGGAGGGCGTCGTATCCACCTTTGCCCGGCACGACATGGCAGTGCCGGTAGACCCGTCCGTGGCTGCGATTGCTGGGATTGACACCTACCGTTCGCGAAGCCAAGCGAGCGCCGTCCGGGCTGCTGCGCTTGCACCTGCAGGCAGCACACTCCACGTGGTCCTACCCACCGGAACAGGTAAGTCCTTGGTCGGCATCGCCCCTGGACTACTCGCTCGTACCGGCGTGACAGTCGTCGTGGTGCCGACCATTGCGCTGGCGCTTGACCAGGAGCGCCAACTTCATCAGCGGTTTCCAAACCAGGGCCTTCCTCAGGAATTGGCCTACTACGGCGATCGTGCCGCGACCGAAAAGGAAGCGATCAAGGAGCGCCTGCGCGAAGGGACGCAAAGGGTTCTCTACACCTCGCCCGAGGCTCTGGTCACCGGTCTGGCGCAGACTCTGCGGCGCCTGGCTGCCCGGGGCGAACTGAGCCACGTTGTGATCGATGAGGCGCACCTCGTACGCACCTGGGGCCTGAGCTTCCGACCCGAGTTTCAAGTCGTCGCCTCCCTGATCGCCGAACTGAGGGAGGTCGCCCGGGCTCAAGGGGTAGCACCGCCCCACGTAGAACTGCTGACTGCGACACTCTCCCGACAGGGCCTCTTGCTGAACGATGAACTGTTCGCCGGGGCCGACACTTCGCTGTTCGTAGGTTCCACGTACCTGCGCACGGAACTCCGTTACCTATTTGCGCCGCCCGTCCCTAACGAAGCGCGCCTCGACCGGGTTGTCGAAGCACTCCACCACCTTCCGCGGCCGGCGATCGTTTACACCACCAAGAAGGAGTCGGCCGACACGCTTGCAGTTCGACTCCGAGAGGCGGGATTTGGCCGCACGGCGGTCTTCCATGGCGATGTGCACGCGGACGACAGGCTCGAAATCCTGAGGGCGTGGTCTGGCGATGCTGGCCCAACGTCCGTCGACGTGGTCGTGGGGACCAGTGCGTTCGGGCTTGGTGTGGACCAGAGCGACGTTCGTTCTGTCATCCACGCCTGTGTGCCGGCCTCAGTCGACCGCTTCTATCAAGAGGTTGGCCGCGGTGGCCGCGACGGTCACGCAGCCGTATCGGCCTGGATGCCGAGCACCGCCGATGCCCAGGAAGGTCGCAGCATCGAGAATGCCACCGTTCTTGGCGATAAGAAGAGTTGGGGTCGATGGGACGCGATGCGTACGGCGCGCATCTCGGCGGACCCAACGCGCCGCGAACTCGTCGTGGACACCAGCACCGTCCCTCCCTGGCTCTCCCACGCCTCCGACAGCAACCAACTGTGGAACCGCAACACCCTGGTCCTGCTGCAACGGGCCGGGGTGCTCGACATTGTCGACACTCCCCCGCCGACCCTTGAGCGCGCCGAGTACGAATCTGAAGCCGATTGGCAGAAGCGAGTCGATACAGCCTGGTCCGCGTACGTGACGCGTGCGACCGTGCGCATCCGCTCGGGCATTGCGAATGTCGATGAGGCCACCGTCCTGCGTGCGATCGACAAGGTCCGACGTGAGATCCGTTATTCAGAAGCCGGCTCGCGCGACCGCATCGAGCGCATGTTCAGGCTCGATGAATGCTGGGGTTCAATCCTGAGCGAGGAATATGCGTACGACGAGGTGGGCGCGATGCGCGCTCACCAGGTGGTCGCACCCGCGTGTTCGGGATGTCCCGCTGCCGCGCATGTCCATGAGCCGTCTTTGCGGGCTGCACGACCAGTGGTGCAAGAAGCACCGCTCCCCCTGTTGCACCGCGGAGTAAGTCCCACGCTTGCGTCGATGGCCGCCAGCGGCCGGTCACTGGTGGTGACCTATCCCGAGGGAGATCTTCGGATCCACCTTGCCGAACTCGTCACAAAGGCAGTGACACACGGGGTCCGAGGAATCTTGGCATCTGCAAGTCTGACCGGCTTGCCCGCAGTGGTGGGGGCAGGTCGCTCTGCACCCGAGGGACTGGTCGCTATCGATCCGATCATCGCGGGTCCGCCCCGAACCTTCCCGATCCCCACGCTCGTCCTATTGGACCGGACCGATCCACCTCAGTTGAGTTGGCTTGCTGGGGAGGCGGGTTCCCTTCGGATCGTCGTACTCCCGGAAGACACGCCGGACCCTCAGTATCCGGGCCAACCCGTGAAGGCCATTCGCTTCCCGCATTGGACGCTGTCGTACTTCCTAAGGAGCCTTTGATGGCAGTACTCAACCCGCCGCGCACATTGCCAGGCCTCGGCCGCGCCATCGTGAACTACCTTCTCGACGCACGACGTTCGTCAACCGAGGACGATCTCGTTGCCGCCTTCAAACCGGAGGGGCTGAACTCCGGCAGCGAGGCCGCCGGCGGACTGAAGAACACGATCTCCTCCCTGCGCGCCATCAACGTGCTCGAGACGAATCCCGACGGAACTCTTCAACTAGGCGCTCAGGTTCCGACGCCGAAGGCACCCTTCGACCCTCCGGAGTTTCGACGACTCCTTCAAGCCCGCGTGTTCGACCTCGGCCGGGATGGCGATGTTTGGGCGACGCCGCTCGGCGATGGACACACGAGCGGCGCCCGTGACCTCAACCGAGCCCTGACCTGGGTGTTGGCACAGGACGCGTTGGGGCAACCGCTGTCGTGGACCGAGAATCTGCAAACACTCCAGCCTGAACAGTTCGGCACAACCGATCGTGAATCGTGGGCCATCGTCAATGACACGCGTTGGGTTGCTGCGTCGCGTTGGATTGTCGCGCTCGGTTTGGCGACCCCGTCAGTCATGAAGGACCGGACCGGCGTGGTTCCACTGCCGGTGCCCGCGGTAGAGGACGCCCTACGAGCGATGCCCGCCGAACGTCTCTCGATCCACGACCTGTTGGCACGCATCGGACAAGCGCTCCCCGTCCTTCATGGTGGGTCAATGCGGTTCGGACTCGTGGCCCTCCTTGGAGCCGATCCCGACCCAGGCATCGTCGCCGAGTGCGCGGACAGTTCAGTCGGACAGGCACTGCGCATCCTCGAGGAACGCGGACGGATCCGATTCGAGACGCTCCCAGACGCACAAGGCATCCGCCTGTCCCGTTTCGACGCCGCGCGCCAAACGCACGCCATCGTGAACCATGGAGGAAAGAAGTGAGTTGGCGCGGCAACCTCCCAGCGGCCTGCTGGGACGCACACGAGGCTTCAGCCATCATCCCTGTCGAGGCGGAAAGCACGTCGGACGGCGTCTTCCTTGCCACACACAGCACCATCCCCATCACGCAGCGCGATCAAGTAGACAGCGCCCGCGGCGGCGCCGTTGTTGACGAGCAAGCCCTGCTTCGCGCTGTCCAGGACCAGCCTGCGGACCAGCCGATCATTCCGATCCTGGGTAAGTCCGGTACGGGCAAGTCCCACCTCGTTCGGTGGCTGCGGGCTCACTTGGAAACCAAGGAATCGACCCGCCTAATCTTCGTGCCCAAGCACCGCATGTCCTTGCGCGGGATCCTCGAACTGATCCTTGAGCACGCGAGCGGCGAGCGAGCCGACGAACTCCGGACGAAGGTAGCGACCGCGGTCGATGCCGCCGCGGACGAAAAGACTGCGCAACTGAAACTGCGCAACGCCCTTGCGGTGAACATCGAGACGCGCGGCAACCGCACCGACGGCTCCCCCGAGGAGATCGAACTCCGGTCTTATCTCGCCTCTCCCGGTGGCCTTCCTGCCCTCTTTGGCGACGACGTCTTTCGGAGCCGACTGCTCGACCAGAACGGGCCAATCGCCCGCCTGGTGCGCGAAAAGTTGTCCGGGAAGGGCGACGAGGACAAAGAGGACGCCTTCGGGTTCACCCCCGACGACCTGAATCTTTCTGTGGACGACGTCAACCGGGCCGGCCAAGCGGCCCGCGAGGTCGCTGGAGCACTCACGAGTGAGCACTCGTTCCGTGAACTCGCCGCCAAGATGATCAACGAGCAACTCGGTCCATCTGTGAGCGAGGTCTTCGGCGTGGGCGGTGACGACCTCAAACAGATCCTCGTCGACGTTCGCGTCGAGTTGGACAAACAGGGCCTTGAACTGCTTGTGCTCATCGAGGACTTCTCGATCTTCCAAGGGATTCAGGGTGGCCTCATTGATGCCATCACGCTCATCTCGACCGAGGCGCAGAAACTCTGTCCAATGCGCGTGGTCATGGCCGTCACGACCGGTTACTTCATCAACCAGATGCCAGAGACGGTCTACACGCGGACGTACCGAGTGTTCGACCTCGACCTACCCGATGGAATGAACGCGTCCTTCCAGCCGACGGGATTCGCCAGCCGATACCTCAACGCTGTTCGAGTCGGGGCATCGGAGCTTGATGCAGCGCATGCACGCGAAGAGGAGGTGCCCAATGCGTGCGAGCAGTGTCCTGTCAACGCGGCATGTCACTCATCGTTCGGCCAGGTTGACGGTTACGGCCTCTTCCCGTTCAACCAAGCCGCCCTCGATCGTGCAATCAAGAGTCACTCCACCGACGGCAGCTTCGTCGCTCGCAACGTGCTGACGCGTGTCCTCCGCCCGGTCCTGCATCGTGACCAGGCTGAGATCAACAACGGTCGATTCCCGAGCGAAGGCTTTGCCAACGACTTCCGGGGCGGCGCAAGCGACCGCCTCACGAACATCGAAGACCAGTTCAAACTGCGGTCGCCCGGAGACGAGGAGCTTTCCGAGCGTCGCATCCGCCTCGTACGCTTTTGGGGCTCGGGGCCAGGCGCGGAGAATCTCGCTCCGACGATCCATGACGCCTTTGATGTCACACCGATCGACGATCTCGGCGACGCAAGACCACCTACTCCGGACTCCCGTCCGACGCTGCCCACCAAGCCTTCGGCTACCTCCACCCCGACTCCGCAGCCAGTCGCTCCGGACCCGCCGCTCGTCAAGGCTGTCGATGGCTGGCTCGCAACGGGCAACATCCTGCAAGGTGAGATCAACGATCTGCGAAACATCGTCTTCCAGGCGGTTCGACAGCGCCTCGCGTTCGAGGACGGATATGGCGGCGACAGCTTGTGGGGCAACGACAAGGCCCTCGCGCCAGGGTTCGAGGCGAAGATGGTCGAGTTCAGCCAAGCGAAAATCGCCGACGCTGTGTTACCGATGGACCGATCCAACCCCGACGACATGCGAGCCCTTCGCGCACTCGCGTGGGCAAATCATAAGAACAACTGGGCAGACGTGCCGGATGGAGAGCGACTGCAGAGGCTCACCGAGACTGCCATCGATAGATGGGCATCCAGAGTGGGCATCAAACTGCTCCCTCCGCAGCGCCCCGACAACGACACCGAGTTGGCTCGGCTCGTAGAAGTGCTCCTCAGCATCGCGCGAGGGCTCGGAATCGCCGACGCCTTCAAGTCGGACACCACTAGTCGGATCCGGGCCATGTTCGCCCCGGTCCCAGACCGCCCGGATCTCGAGTCGCGGGCCGGTCTCCGGGCCCTCCACAGCTTCCTGGAGGAAGGTGCTCGTAGCGGCAGCACCGTCACTCGTGTCGGCCGCGGCCAACTCCAGCAGCGACTGCTCCGGCACGCTTCATTCAGCCAAGGCTCCGGCAAGCCGCTTGCCTTGGACCTCAGCAAGGTAGCCAAGGTCGTCCGAAGTGGGGTCACGGGCGCACCCTGGCCGGCCTCGACGCCCGACCTGATCAGATCCTCGGTCTCGACAATCGAGGCGCGGCTCGCGTCGATCGACTCCTTGCACGCGGAAGCTTCAAACCTAGTACCCGATCTTTCCGACCTCGGAGGTGAGCTCGCCGACGTCGCCTCGGAACTTCTCGTCCTCGTCAACGAGCGCGCTGCCGCCGGTGCGCTGCCAGGCGGAATCAACCCTGCCGAACTCCAGGCCGCAGTCAAGTCCGTCAAGCCCGGTGACCAACGCAAGGTCGAGGCGGCCTTTGCCGAGCTGAGTCGCTGGGATCAACTCACACACGACGAGAAACTGAAGGTCCTCAACGGCGACTGGGATGAGCCCGCACGGCGAGTAGGTGCCTGGCTCCAGATGGCAAGGCAAACGGTCCGACTGCTTGAGCACAGCCTCGACAACGGCAGTCCCTCTGACGTCCAGCGCGAATACGCTGAGGCCCGTGACCAACTGGTCGCCGACCTCACGGCCATGGCCGACTCGATCTGTCCCCCAGCATGTGACGATTCGTCCGGAGCAGAGGAACTCGCATGACCCTGCGCAGCACAATCCAGGATCTGCGTGCCCACGCCGAAGTCGCCAATGACGAACACCAGGTCAAAGTCCGAACAGGACAATTTGCAGATCTCAGTGCACGCCTCGCCCCGGCGTTGGCGGAACTGCCCGCGCTCAACGTCGCGCTGAGTGAGGTCGCGCAACTCGATATCGACCTTCCGGCGGGCCGCGAACAGGACGCGGCCCAGGTGGCCGAAGGTCTCCGTGCGCTGGCAACCGAGGTGCCTGCTCTGGGAATGGATCAGAATCTCGACCTCGCCAAGGAACGTGTCCGGTCGGCGGAGAAGTACACCAGGGAACTACGCGCGGTCGTCGCCGGCGCGTGGCAGACGTATGTCAGTCAACCCCCGCCCGCGATCAACAGCGATCTCATTGACGCACTCGCGCAAGGTGGCGTCGACGTGGAAGAGCTTCGCAACGCGCTTGAGACCGCGCGCGCCCACTTGCTCGCCGTCACCTTCAGGCAGATCCCGGACCGCGGCGCGGTCCAGAAGTACCGTGACGCCATCGAGTCGATCCACCGCTGCGGCGAACAAGTCGGAGACGTCGTAGATCCAGATATCGCTGAGGGCATCGTTGGATCTCAAGAGCCACCTGGCGTCCCGCTCACATGGTTTACGCCAGAGCGTCTCGAGAAACTCCGGGCCCTCGGCATCGTCGATCGATTCCAGGTGAGGCTGCAATGAATCCGGTCCTGCTGACCCGAATCCTTGACCGGCTTGAGTCGCTCGAGGATCCACTCTTGTGCTGGGGCGTCGTCGACGGTGGTTTCAGCACAGATGAACTTCGCAAGGTGATCAGCGATGAACTCGCCGCAAGTCATGAGTGGGACCTGGGACCCGACGACATCATCGAGGCGATGACCACGCAGGCACTGCTGGTTCACGATTCCAGTTCGTCACCCGCGCGTTGGCGTACCCGCAATGGCGAGACCATCCGCTTGGTGGCGCGGCTCCGGCAGACCTTCCTCGGCCAGACCTGGCAATCCGGAACCAACCTGATCTCCGACTTCCGGTACGCACGCCGTCCCCGCTTCTATCCCAAGCGAGATCAGCCTTGGACCACTGCCGTCGACGGGGTCGTCGGCCCCGTCGATGCCTATCGCGATGTCCTCGGGGTCATGACTCAACGCGACGGCAAGCACGACCTCCTCGGTGGGTTCCAAGTCCGCGCTACGAGGCACATCTTGACCTCGTTGCAGAGTCAGACCACGACGGCCACTGTCGTAGCTGCTGGAACCGGAAGCGGGAAGACCAACGCGTTCTACCTCCCCGCCTTCAGCTATCTGGCCGGTATCACAGACCAGTCCGCGTGGACGCGCGCGCTAGCCGTATATCCCCGGACCGAACTACTGAAGGATCAGTTGGACACGGCGTTTGCCCACGCCTGCCGACTCGACGATCTGTGGAAGCGGTCCACTGGACGATCGATGACGATCGGCGCCCTCTACGGCAGCACGCCCACCAACGCTAAGAACGTACGGCTCCCCTATCGGGGTTGGGGAAAGCGCCCCCATGGCATGGCTTCCCCGCAGATGCGCTGTCCCGGTGATGGCGTCGGCCAATGTGGAGGCGAGCTCGTTTGGCCGAACGAAGACATCGATGCGGGGGTCGAGCGCCTGGTTTGCGCGAACTGCCGGCGCGCATTCGGGCAGGACCAGGTCGTCCTTACCCGGCAGTCCATGCAAAGCTCGCCTCCCGACCTGCTCTTCGTGACGACCGAGATGCTCAATCGCGGACTCTCCGATCTGAACCTCACACGGCCTTTGGGCGTCGACGTACCGGTCGGCAAGAAGCCTCGGATGATGCTCCTCGATGAGATTCACACCTACGACGGGACCACCGGCGCGCAGGCCGCCATGGTGCTCCGCCGATGGCATCACAGCGTTCAAGCCCCTATTGCGTTCGTCGGTCTTTCTGCGACTTTGTCGAACCCGATCCGCCACATGGCGGACCTGACCGGGGTCGATGACGACCTCGTCACCAGTATTTCGCCCGATGCCGAGGAGTTGGAGTACGAGGGCGCGGAGTACTTGCTCGCACTCCGCAGCGATCCCACCAGCGGCGCGTCCGTACTGTCCACGACCATCCAGACATCCATGCTGCTCCCGCGAGCGCAGGATGAGCCGGCGAGTCGGATCTCATCCGGCGTCTACGGAACAAAGGCCTTCGTCTTCACGGACGACCTCGATGTCACCAACCGTCTCTTCTCGTACCTCCTCGACGCGGAGGGGCAGCGGTACGCATTCGGAAAGCCCAAGTCGTTCAAGGCTCCTCTCGCATCAGTGCGCGCCAACTCCAACGGCGGCGATGTCACGCAACAGCGTCGGGCGGGTCAACTTTGGGATCTGCCCACTGCCATCGGCCACAAGTTCGCGGCTGCCGGCGAAGGCTTGCGAGTTAGTCGAACCACGTCCCAAGACTCGGGCGTTACCGCCGACAGCCAGTTGATTGTTGCGACCGCCTCACTCGAAGTCGGCTTCGACGACCCCGACGTCGGTGTGGTCATTCAGCACAAGGCGCCTCGCGGGGTAGCCGCTTTCCTTCAGCGGAAGGGTCGCGCGGGACGCAAGCGGACCATGCGGCCGTACACAGCAGTCGTGCTCTCCGACTACGGCCGCGACCGTGCGACCTACGAGTCGTGGGACACCCTGTTTGATCCCGTACTGCCTGATCTCGTGTTGCCCATTCGCAACCGTGCCGTACTGCGCATGCAAGCCACCATCGCGATGATCGATTGGCTAACGAGTCAACTTCGGCAGCACGGCGTGCCTAAAACGACCATCGGGTGGACCGCCCTTGGCCAGAAGCCGTCCGACAGTTTCGCCAAGCCGGGCCGCGAGACCCAACTCAAGGCCGTTGAGATCTTGAACGATGCTCTCCGCGACCCAGACCTTCAGCGAAGCCTGCGCGCGTGGGTGCAGAACGCACTCGGCCTGTCCGACTCAGAGGCAAACGAGGTCCTGTGGCATCCCCCGAGGCCACTGTTGCTTCAGGCGATTCCGACATTGCGTCGCCGCCTCCTCCATAACTGGGGAATGGCAGATGCCACCGTCATCCACGAGTTCCGCGATCTCATGGGTGGCAATCCCCTACCCGACTTCTTCCCGATGAACCTCTTCAGTGAACTCGCTCTGCCCGAGACCCTCGTAAGCATTCCGCCCCAGTCGGATCGGGAGACCGACCGCGAACTCCAAGCGATGGGTCTCGGCCAGATGCTCCGCGAGTACGCACCAGGTCGCGTCTCACGCCGCTTCGCCACAAGGAATCTCGACCACCGCCACTGGATTCCCGTTCCGATCGGCGTTGCTGAACCCGTGCTTGAACTCACAACGCTTCTGCCCGTGTTCGGGGTCGAGGAACCTTGCACCATCGACATCGACGGCACACCGACGATCACGACATTGGTACGTCCAGATCGGGTGTTGGTCGAACTACCGCCGAAGGCCGTGAAGGACTCGTCCAACGCAACGATGCAATGGCGGTCGCAGTTCATCGAGACGGGGAATGGCCTGATCATCCGCGTGCCAACGGCCGACCCTGTCGGGCGCCTGATCAAGGACGCTCGCTTCTTCCTGCATGCTCAGAACGCTCACGTCAACGTCCATCGTGCGGCAGTGAGCGCTGATGCCACGCTGAACCTCGAGGACGGCACTGAGCAACGTGTGCGATCGCATTTCGCCCTTCATGGCGAACCGGCAGCGATGGGCTCCACCTTTGACGTAGACGGGTTGCGCATCCGGGTCGACCTGCCGGCGGACATCGACATCCCTGCCGAGCACCTTCCGGGCCTGCGCAGTGCCTGGTTCAAGCACGTCCTGCTCAATGACGATGAGTTGTTGGGCTTCCTGAATAGCTTCCGGATCGACTGGCTGCACCAATGCCTGGAGGCCATGCTGCTCACCACGGCAGTTCGTGACCAGAGCACCGTCGCGCAGGCCTACGCATCGATCCACGAATCGTTCGACGACAAACTCGACGAAACCCTCGACGCCATGTTCAGGGCGTCGAGCGTGATCGAGTCAGAGTCCGCGGTGCTGTCACGCATGGGCGCCCGGCTCAAGGAGGCACTCAAGAACCCAGCCATTGCGTCCCGCCTCGACGCCTTGGCACCGCAGTACTGGTCTCCTGAGCCCACAGCATTCAATCGGTGGCTCCGCCAGCGGACGCTTTCGACGCTTGGACACGCGACTCTTGCTGCGGCCAGACAGATCTGCCCGGAACACGATCCTGACAGCGTCATCGTTGACGTCGAGCCTGGATACAACGCCGACGGCGGGCCGCGGACCGGCGAGATTTGGTTGTCAGAATCCTCGATCGGCGGTGGTGGATTCATCGAAGCCCTCGCAGCACGCGTACGCCCCGATCCCCGGCGGCTCCTTCGGCTCATCCTTCGAGCTACTCAGCCCAGCACGTACGAACTCGTTGACAGCCACCTTCAGCGGGTGATCGACCTAGTGACAATGGACGCAACTTGGTCCGGTCTCGTCAACGACTTTCGATCTGCGCCTGATCAGGCCACGCGCGTCGAGGCGCTCGGGCGGATCCGGGGCGGCCTTCGCCAATCAGGCATCTACGGCGCCGAACAGTCGGTCGTGTCATCGCTTGCGAGTCGCGTTCTGCGGCCAGGATCGACACCAGCGACGGACAGGGCGTTGTCCACTGTGACGACCGAGTGGAAGGCGGAAGAGCGGCGACTCGGTGTCGAGATCCCACCTCGTACCTGGGCGTATTTGATGCGCGCACGCGCCGACTTGGATCCTGGACTGGTCCTCGCGGGTGGAGGCGGCGAGCGCCAGCGAATGGATGCGGTCCAGAGCATGCTGTGGCCGCGTGGCTGGCAACTACGTGCGGAACAATTGAACGCGTGGAATCCGTTCGCCGAGAGCCTGCCCGCGGCGCCCGAGGTGCTGCGGTCTCTCGCTGCCGCGGGTGATCCCCCTCTCCCCCTCAGCGGCGACTTCCGTGCACGCGTCCGGCACGCCCTGGCGTCTACGGGCTCTGCACAGGTTCTAGCCACCCCGGATCAGGCCGGAGAACTTGCGGATCTGCTCGTGGACGTCAGCGTTGAGCCGGTGGTGACGGAATACCTCAATGTCTATCCGCGGGTTGTGGAGATCGACCACCGGGCGAACGGCGACGTCGTCGTCGCCCTCGAACTGGCCGAGGTGTCGGCATGAGACGGATTACGACTGGGGGTCGCGGGCAGACGCGGATTCTCAATGACCTCATGCAGAACCTGCTTGTCACAGAACTTCTGGTCCCTTCCGGACAACTGTGGGTCCTATCTCCCTGGATCTCCGATATTGATGTCATCGACAACACGGCGGGCCAGTTCAAGACCGTGCTGCCAGGTCTCCCATCACGAAGGATCCGCCTCACCGAGGTCTTGATCGAACTGGCCCGCCGTGGGAGCGACGTCCGCGTCCTGACTCGCGACGTCGAGAGCAACATCGTGGCGCGGCAGCGACTCGACAATGTCGGCGGTCTAGGCGCCAAACCGACGGTTCGAATCCATCCCAAACTCCACGACAAGGGCATCCTGGGCGACCGGTTCCACCTCCAAGGCTCGATGAACTTCACCTACTTCGGACAGGCCGTCAACGCAGAAGGCGTGACGTTGACGCGCGATCCCCACGCCATCGCGGAGACGCGGATCGCGTACAACGCTCTCTATGAAGGTGCCGGACATGCAGGATGACGAGTTCTTTGGCTCGGGCAACGACATCAAGCCCGCTCGCCTGCAACCGGAACACGAGACATCGATCGAGAACTGGCGCGATGCCATCCGACGCGGGCAGATCGCGTTTCTCCCGAGGTCGACCAAGGGCAACCTGTACTGGTACGCGTTCGCTCCCACGAAGCGAGAGCAGAGGGAACTGCTCACGCTTCTAGACGCCTGGGTAGGGCCAACTTTCAGTGACCTGCCGAGGAGCCGAGGGCGGCTCTACCCGCAGGATCCGTTTGACACGGCGCTGGCCGCCCAAGCCGTGCCGCCGCTTCGCTTCGAGGTGCTGCCTCGCGGCAACGGGACGGCTCGCGACGAGGTACGCCAAGCACTCCTCGTTCTCTCCAAACTGGTGTGGAAGCGTCCCCGCTCTGAGTTCGACGCCCCTCGGACCACGGTCGAGGTTCTCGACGACTTGGGCCACGCGATCGGTGCTCAGGATCGACGAATTGCCCTTGAATGCCTGCGTGACCTCGAAGCCTTCGCCGATCTCGACCACTCGAACCTCGCGTTCCTACGTTTGCGCGTTCACGCCGGGCTTGGCGACACGACCGCGATCTTCGCCGACCAGGACTTGGAACATGTCCTCCAACTGCGTCGCCCACTCGGGATCACTCGACTGCTTCAGAACGCTCTCTACGAACACTACCTAGAAGTGGCCGACGCAATTGGCGATGGAGCATCACTACTCGAAGCTGCCGACCAAATTCCAGCCGCCCTCCGGATGCTCACGGCAGGAGGCACGCCAGAAAGCCGTCCCGCGCTCGTCGTCGAGTTTGTGCTCTCCAAACTGAAGGGCGCCGCAACAGCCACGCTTCAGCGCTTGGCCGATGGAGCACAGTCCATTTCACCGGCGTTAGCGGACTCTCTCCGACTGATCATCTCGACTGAAGCCGGAACTGCTCAAGCGCCCGAGACAGAACCGTCGACGTCGAAGAACGTAGAGCCCCCCGACGAACTCCACCGACTGATCGAAGAAGGCGAGTTCGCCGCCGCGATCAACGCTGGTCTGGTCGGGACGCCGTCAACGGGTACGGCTGCCCTACTGCTCGGATGCATCCGGGAACTCGAGGACCCGAGACTCGCCGCTGGCGTCGCCGCGTTCGTGAAAGCTTCCGGACTTGAGGGAGAGGCCCTCGGAAACGACATCGTCGTCCGAGCCGACTTGGCCTGGCTCGCAGACTTTCTAACCCCGCAGCGGAACCTGGGATGGCTCGGATGGTTCGAGGCCCTCCGATCAAATGATCGTGTAGGGATGAACGCTGACTTCAGCATCAGCGCCGACTGGACGCCGCTTGACCATCCGACGGTGGCCGATCGCCTCGCCTCACTGGATGAAGAGACTCTTGCTCGACTCGGAGACCACGGCGGCGCGTTCATGGCCGCCCATTCATCGCTGTTCGCAGGCCCGGAGGGCGCCGAGTTGTGCGAACGGGTTCTGGCGGGCTTCGCTGTCAGCGAAAAGAACACTGCGGGTATCCGCCTTCAAACCGTTGCGCTCCATGAGTACATGGCGACTGCCGGTCCCAGTCCGGAACTCCTGGCCTCGTCCCTTATCTGGACAGAGGACATCCTTCGGGTCGGAACCTCGGCAGTCACAGCGAGCTGGACGGTCGATGTGCTCCAGGCTGCTACCGCCAGCCCACAAGCGGTCGCCCTCGATGCCAAAGCTAGGCTGTTTTTCGGTGCGCTGGACGTGCTGAGGCCGGTGCACTCCAGCCTGGGCCTCGCCGAGCTTGAAGGACTGCGGTTGGTCGCAGATGAACTGGCAACGGGCCTCCCCGACGACTTCCAGATCGATCCTTCGAACGCGGACCCGGCTGCGCCTTACCGGCACCTCAGGAACTCCGTCATTGTGCTGTACTCGCTAACCGAGTCCGCGACCACCCGGGCAGCTCAGGTGCTCAGACGCCTCTTGCCAGGCATCGACGTACGAACGAACTCAGAGCATGACGGCAGTCAGCAGTTGGCTGCCCTTAGTTCGAATGCTGATGTGTTCGTCGTAGTCGCCGCCTCGGCGAAGCACGCAGCCACTGATTTCATCAAGCATCACCGCGGTAATCGACCGATTGTCCAGGTCAACTCGCGCGGGTCTTCCGCGATCCTCCGGGAATTGGCGGAAGGTTGATGGCGAACCGGAGACGTCTCCCGCGAGCCACTGGATTGGGCGGCCACGACCTCTGACCGCTCGGCTTCGAGGAGGAAAAGATTCAGCAGCGCTGAACGTGCACCACCCTCGAGGTGCGCGGCTCGTCGAATTGGCCCTTCCCGAGGGTGCGGGAGCCGATCACGGCACAGCCAATCGTCGTTCCGCCTCGGGGGCGGACCTTCGCCCGCCCCCGAACGTCGCAATTCAGCTGCAGCCGCTGGTGCTGCCGCAGCCCTCGCAGACGTGGCAGGAGCCGGCGGGGCGCATCTTGGTGCCGCAGGTCATGCACAGGGGCGAGTCGACCGCGGAGCCGGTGATGGCCTCGAGGAGCTCGGCCGACGTGTGGGCCTGCTGGGGGGCGGGCTTGGCCGTGTCGGCCTGGGCCTGCTCGGCGGTCACGTCGTTCGACACCTCGACAGGCTCGGTGAGCGAAGAAGCCTCGGCGGTCGCGGCCTCCTTGAGCGTCTCCGGCTCGGTCTCGACGAGCTCGGCGGCCGTCGATCCCTTGCTGATCGGCTGGTGGCTGCCCGTGTCGAGGTAGCGCTGACGCTCGTCGGCCGAGTGGATCCCCAGAGCCGAGCGCGTGTCGAAGTCGATGTAGTCCAGCGCCAGGCGGCGGAAGACGTAGTCCATGATCGACTGCGCCATGCGGACGTCGGAGTCGTCGGTCAGACCCGCCGGCTCGAACTTGAGGTTCGTGAACTTCTGCACGAACGTCTCGAGCGGCACGCCGTACTGCAGACCGATCGACACGGCGATCGAGAAGGCGTCCATCACGCCGGCCAGGGTCGAGCCCTGCTTGCCCAGCTTGAGGAACAGCTCGCCCAGCTCGCCGTTCTCGTGCGCACCGGAGGTCATGTAGCCCTCGGCGCCGCCGACGCTGAACGACGTGGTGATCGACTGGCGCGACTTCGGCAGACGACGACGGATCGGCTTCTCGACGACGACCTCACGCACCTCGACAGGCTCGGTGGCCGAACCCTTGCTCGCGGCGCTCGTCTTGTCGTCCTGGCTCTTCTGCGAGGACAGCGGCTGGCCGACCTTGCAGTTGTCGCGGTAGACCGCGAGCGCCTTCAGGCCGAGCTTCCAGCCCTGGAAGTAGACGTCGGCGATCTCCTCGACCGTGGAGGTCTCGGGCATGTTGACCGTCTTGGAGATGGCGCCGGACAGGAACGGCTGAGCCGCAGCCATCATCCGCACGTGACCCATGGGCTTGATGGCCCGGTCGCCCACGGCGCAGTCGAAGACCTCGTAGTGCTCGGGCTTCAGGCCGGGCGCGTCGACGACGTGACCCTTCTCGGCGATGAACTCCATGATCGCCTCGATGGTCTCGCCGGTGTAGCCGAGCTTCTTGAGCGCGATCGGGACCGTCTGGTTGACGACCTGCATCGAGCCGCCGCCGACGAGCTTCTTGAACTTGACCAGCGAGAAGTCCGGCTCGATGCCGGTGGTGTCGCAGTCCATCATGAAACCGATGGTGCCGGTGGGCGCGAGCACGGACGCCTGGGCGTTGCGCCAGCCGTTCTTCTCGCCGATCTTCAGGTTGTCGGCCCACTGCTTGGTGGCCTCGCGCTGCACGGCGATGTCCATCGAGTGCAGCGTGCGGATGTCGTCGTTGGCGGCCAGGTGCTTGCGCATGACCCGCGTGTGCGGCGTGGCGTTCTGCTTGAAGCCGTCGTACGCACCGACGACGCCGGCCAGCTCGGCCGAGCGACGGTAGGAGGTGCCCGTCATGAGCGACGTGATCGAGGCGGCCAGCGCGCGGCCACCCTCGGAGTCGTACGCCAGCCCCGAGGCCATGAGCATCGCGCCGAGGTTGGCGTAGCCGATGCCCAGCTGGCGGTAGGCGCGCGTGGTGTCGCCGATCGCCTCGGTCGGGAAGTCGGCGAAGCAGATGCTGATGTCCATCGCGGTGATGATCAGCTCGACGCTCTTGACGAACTTCTCGACGTCGAACGTCGTGCCGTCCTCGGAGAGGAACTTCATCAGGTTGAGGCTGGCCAGGTTGCAGCTGGAGTTGTCCAGGTGCATGTACTCCGAGCACGGGTTGGACGCGGTGATGCGACCCGTCTCCGGCGTGGTGTGCCAGTCGTTGATCGTCGAGTCGTACTGGATGCCCGGGTCGGCGCAGGCCCAGGCGGCCTTGGCGACCTTGCCCCACAGCTCGTTGGCGTCGATCTCCTCGATCACCTCGCCGCTGGTGCGGGCCCGCAGGCCGTAGGAGGTGTGCTCCTCGACGGCGCGCATGAAGGCGTCGTCGACACGGATCGAGTTGTTGGCGTTCTGGTACTGAACGCTGGTGATGTCGTCGCCACCGAGGTCCATGTCGAAGCCGGCGTCGCGCAGGACGCGGATCTTCTCCTCCTCGCGCTCCTTGGTCTCGACGAACTCGACGATGTCGGGGTGGTCGATGTCGAGCACGACCATCTTGGCCGCACGACGCGTGGCGCCACCGGACTTGATGGTGCCGGCGGACGCGTCGGCGCCGCGCATGAAGGAGACGGGGCCCGACGCGGTGCCGCCGGAGGAGCGCAGCAGCTCCTTGGACGAGCGGATGCGCGACAGGTTGAGGCCGGCACCGGAGCCGCCCTTGAAGATCAGGCCCTCCTCGCGGTACCAGTTGAGGATCGAGTCCATCGAGTCGTCGACGGCGAGGATGAAGCAGGCGCTGACCTGCTGCGGGCTCGACGTGCCGACGTTGAACCACACGGGGCTGTTGAAGCTGAAGACCTGGTGCAGCAGCATGTGCGTCAGCTCGTGCTCGAAGACCTCGGCGTCGGCGTCGGTGGCGAAGTAGCCGTGCTCCTTGCCGGCCGCGGTGTACGTGAGCACGACGCGGTCGAGCAGCTGGCGCAGGCTCTGCTCACGCTCGGGCGAGCCGACGGCGCCGCGGAAGTACTTGGTGGTGACGATCGTGGAGGCGTTGACGCTCCAGAAGTCGGGGAACTCCACACCGCGCTGCTCGAAGACCGTCTCGCCGGTCTTCCAGTTGGTCTGCACGACGTCGCGACGCTCCCACGTCACGGCGTCGTACGGGTGCACGCCCTCGGTCGTGTACACGCGCTGGATGCTCAGGCCCTTGCCGGCCTTGCTCCCGCGCGTCTTGCCGGACTGTGCCCGGCCCGTCGATCCGTCGACCGTCTCCGTCATGTCGTGCTCCTGTGTCGCTGCTGGTGTGTGAAAGGTCGTGCGTCCCGCCCCGTGGCACGGGACGAGGTCGTTCAGGGTGCCGGTGCCGCCCGTGGGCGGCGGGTGGTCAGGGAAGCTGTCGTGCGGTGTGCTCGGCCAGCTCGCCGTCTGCGGCGCGGGCCATGAGGACGGCGATCTCGGCGGCGAAGTCGTCCACCGAGTCGAACGCCTTGTAGACACTCGCGAAGCGCAGGTACGCCACCTCGTCGAGGCTCTTGAGCGGGTCGAGGATGGCCAGGCCGACCTCGTGGGCCGCGATCTCGGCCGCACCGCTCTCGCGCAGTGCGTCCTCGACCTGCTGGCCGAGGCGTGCGAGGTCGTCGTCGGAGACCGGACGGCCCTTGCAGGCCTTGCGGACGCCGGAGATGGCCTTGTCGCGGTTGAAGGGCTCGGTGGCCCCCGACCGCTTGAGGACCGTCAGCTGCATCTGCTCGATGGTCGTGAAGCGCTTCTCGCACGCTCCGCAGACCCGACGACGCCGGATGGCGCCGCCCTCCTCAGCCACCCGGGAGTCGAGCACGCGGGTGTCGGGGTTCTTGCAGAACGGACAGTGCACGGTGCTCTCCTCTCGGGCTGATTTCTTCGCGGGATCTGGGGACAACCTGGGGATGCAGAGGTGGATGGCCCGGGATTCCTGTGGGTAAGTCCCCCGTCCCTGTGGGACTAGATGTGGAGAACTACATCGGTGTAATCACTAGATGTAGTGGCTACCGTACGCCTGCACACCAGGTCATGCAAGCAAGTCTGACGAGTTGCTCAGACAAATCTGAGAGCTCGATGTTTGCGCAGGTCAGCGGCCTCTCGAGTCACACGAGCCTCAGGTGTCACGGCGTGTCCCGGCGCCACCGAGGTGGAACCACCCCCTCCTCGACCAGGACGTACCCGGTCCCGAGGGGCTCTCACCGAAGCCTCTTCCTCTCAGGAACAAAAGGGAGCACGATGACCGCATGACCATGCGACTGAACCCCTACCTGAACTTCCGCGACGAGTCCCGCGAGGCGCTCGAGTTCTACCAGTCCGTCTTCGGCGGGACGATCGAGGCGATGACCTTCGGCGAGGCCGGCATGAGCGACGACCCCGCCGTGGCCGACCGGATGATGCACGGCCACCTCGTCACCGACGCCGGCTTCGACCTGATGGCCTCCGACACTCCCCCGGGCGGCGACCAGCCGTCAATGGGCACGGCCATCAACGTCACCCTCAACGGCGACGATCCCCGCATCCGCAACTACTGGGCCGGACTCAGCGAGGGCGCCGAGATCGTGGCACCGCTCGAGCGTGCACCGTGGGGCGACGAGTTCGGCCTGCTGAACGACCGCTTCGGCGTGGCCTGGCTGGTCAACCTCGCCGCGAGCCAGTAGCGGCCGACCCTCACACGGGGCGGGGCACCGCCACGCCGAGGTGGTCGAGCGCAGCGTCGACGAGCGCGAAGGCCGCAAGACGGCTGCGCGTCGCGTTCGCGAGCGCCTGACGCTTCAGCTCGCTGGGCTCCGACCCGCTCACCCGCACGAGGTCGGCGCTCTCGTCGACCCAGCGGCTGAAGGTCTCCGGAGTCACCTCGGGGTGGAACTGCCAGGCGATCACGCGGGCACCGAAGGCCTCGTCGACGAAGCACTGCGGGCCGAACCAGGAGCTGCCGATCACCCGCGCCGTGGGCGGCGGGCTCAGCACGTCCTGGTGGAACTGGCCCCACGGCCCCTCCGGGCAGAGGACGTCGTCGAGCGTGTCGACGCGGCGCCACCCGATCTCGGCACCGTCGCCGCGGTACGACGTGCCGCCGAGGGCACGGGCCACGAGCTGGGCGCCGTAGCAGATGGCCATCACGGGGACGCCGGAGCCGAGCGCCACCCGCACGACGTCGGACTCCGCCTCCACGACGTGGGCCCAGCGGGGCTCGTGCGCCGAGCGCTCCGAGCCGAGGCTGAGCACCAAGTCGACGCCGGTCGCCGACCACGGCGAGTCGATCGTGTCACGGTCGATCCAGGTCAGCTCGGCGCCGTGCTCACGCAGCCGCTCCGTGACGTAGCCACCGGAGCGGTCGGTGTCGTCGGCCAGCACATGCACCTGCAGAGGGCGGTCCGCCGGCGTCGGGCCCGGGTGCGTGGAGGCGTCGTTCATGCCCCCATGGTGCCGGACGGGCCCGTCACTCGTAGACGGGCACCGCGAGGTCGGAGCCGAGCTGCAGCGCACCGGCGCTCGGCAGCGAGTTCATGCGCATGATGTCGTCGACCGTGTCGCGCACGTCGCCCTCGGGGTTGGCGTCGGCAGCGATCTGCCAGAGCGTCTGCCCCTCCTGCACGGTGACGACCGTGGTGGCCGGGACCGCGCCGGCGTCGGAGGTGGCGACGGTGGACGAGCCGAGAGCGACGACCGTGACCGCCAGCGCCGCGATCACGGCGAGCAGGAGCACGAGGCGGCCCCGACGGGTCAGCCGGACCGCAGCCGGCTCGGTGGTACTGCGCGGCGCCGAGGCGATCCCGCGGGAGAACGAGGGGGCGAAGCGGCTGGTCTCGTAGACGGTGATGGTGCTCATGGTGACCTCCGGGGAAGGGAGAGGAAGGAGTCTTGGTGTGTCGATCGAGCACCTGTCGATGTCATTCGAACGTCGATGCTCCGGGGGCGGTGGTGCTCCGCGGATCCGACGAACAGATGTTCGATCGAACACGTGTACGACAGTAGGGGACGGCGCCGACAAAAGCAGCCCCCTTTCGAACAGGAATCCGAACAGGACGGTCACTCGCCTGCCATTCCAGCGAAAGAATCTTCGACACGGTGTTTGACTGTGACGCGTCGCACGCGCGTGACCGCTCCCAGGGCGTTTGCGGGACCGTCGAGCGCGCCGTTCGAACGCGCGACACGCTGTCGAACATGTGTTTGTAAACGTCCCCGCAGAGGTCTAGCGTGGGGACCATGAGCGACGACAGCACCCTCGACCCCTCCGCCGACGCGCCGCGTCGGGGCCGCCCGAAGGGTTCACGCAACTCCGTGCGTGAGCTGCCCGACGGTCCCGTCGACGAGATGACCGGCCTCACCGGCCGGCAGCAGAAGATCCTGCACTTCATGCGCGACCAGATCGAGCAGCGCGGCTACCCGCCCAGCATGCGCGAGATCGGTGGCGCCGTCGGCCTGGCCAGCACCTCCTCGGTCGCCCACCAGCTGCGGGTTCTCGAGCGTCTCGGCTACGTCAAGCGCGACCCGAACCGCCCGCGCGCGATCGAGATCTTCCTGCCCGAGGTGGTCAAGGCGCGGCGCACGCTCAGCTCGGCCGACGACTCCGAGGTCGACGAGACCGGCTTCGGCGACCAGCGCCCCGAGGCCACCTACGTGCCCATGCTCGGTCGCATCGCCGCAGGCGGTCCGATCCTCGCTGAGGAGCAGGTCGAGGAGATCTTCCCGCTCCCCCGCTCCCTCGTCGGCGACGGCACCCTGTTCCTGCTCGAGGTGCGCGGCGACTCCATGGTCGACGCGGCGATCTGCGACGGCGACTACGTGGTCGTCCGCCAGCAGCCGGTCGCCGAGAACGGCGAGATCGTCGCCGCCATGCTTGACGGCGAGGCGACGGTCAAGACGTTCCAGCGCAAGGACGGTCAGATCTGGCTGCTGCCGCACAACGACGACTACTCCCCCATCGACGGCAACCACGCCACGATCCTGGGCAAGGTCACCACGGTGCTGCGCCGCCTCTGACACCCACCGTCAGCGCTCATCACCCACGAGGCCCTCTCCCGTTCACGGGAGAGGGCCTCGTCGCGCGTCGGCGTCCGAGCGATGCCGGGCGAGCTGAGCTCAGCTGCGGAAGTTGAGCGTGCCCACGCTGTAGGACTTGCCGGCCGTGACCCGCTTGGTCTGCGTGCCCTTGTGGGTGCGGCCGATTCCGCGCCACGAGTCACCGTTGACCAGGACCCGGTAGTTGCCCGACGCGAGGCCGCGGATGACGAACCGGCCCGAGGAGCTCGTGTACGCCGAGCGCATCACGAGCACGCCCTGCGTGGAGTACACCGAGACCAGCATCTCCTTGTTGCTCTTGCCGCCGATCCGCGAGACCTTGCCCGAGATCGTGGCGCCCTTGCGCAGCCTGGAGGTGTTCGACGTGGCGTCGCCGTTGTTGATGGTGACGAGCTTGTAGTCACCGGCGCTCTGCGCCACGCAGGCGTCGCGGTACATCCAGCCCTTGTAGCCGCTCGGCGGCTTCTTGGCCTTGAAGCCGTAGCGGTACGACGTCTCGTACTCGGGGTAGGCGCCATTGACGGTCTTCCAGCGCTCGCTGCCGCGCTCGCCACCCTTGTGGTAGAGGTAGTTGTCCTTGTAGATGCTGGGGTACCAGGCAGAACAGCCCGTCCGTCGCCCGACCTCGACCCAGTACTTGCCGTTGCGCAGACCCTCGAACTGCTTGAAGCCCGAGGAGTTGGCGTGGCCGGCCGTGATGATCGGGCGGTCCAGGATCTTGGTGCCGGGCACGTACTCGCGGACCGTCGTCCAGGTGTCGTGGGGCTTGATCGACGACGTGTAGGTCGCGTCGGTGTCGAAGCCGAGCGCGTGCTTGCCGGAGTCGAGGTTGGCGGAGATGGTGGCCGACAGGCCGCCGGTGCCGTAGGAGATGAGGTCGTCGTCGCTCGCGGAGTAGGTGTACTTCGTGGCGGCGTTGCAGCTGGCGTACTGGCGCCCGCCCGTCGTGATGACGCCGGCCCGGTTGGTGCCCTCGTGCGAGACGAGGTAGCGCGAGTCGCCGTTCTGGCTCACCGGGAGGAACGTGATGTCGTAGCCGCCGGACCCCGACGTCGTGTCGGCGCCGTACTCGTTGGCACAGAAGGGCACGTCGAGACCGCGCAGGTCCGAGGCGCGCGTCGGCCGGGTGACGGGCGGGGCGATCACGCGCACGTCGGTGCCGGTGGACCCGGCCCCGCTGAGCGTGCCGGCGATCCGGCCGAACCGGAAGTCGGCCACGAAGTCGTTGTACTTGGTCACCGAGGCCGCGTGCGCCTCGCTGACGCGCTTGCCGCCGCCAGTGGGCCGTCCGTCGGTGCCACGCCAGAACCACTCGCGGACCGTGCCGTCGACCCGCGCCCGGATGCTCAGCCGGTAGCCGTAGGACGCGGCGTTGTTGGTGCCGAGCGAGACGGCACCGAAGTCGTAGGTGCCGTTCGACGCGACGTCGACGGTCTTGAGACGACGCGAGACGAGTCCGCTGACGTTCCAGCTGGTCACCTGCACGTCGGTCACCCGGCTGCCGAGGCCGGGGCCCGACACGGTGCCCTTGAGGTTCCGGCTGGCCTGGGTCCGCTCCAGCGTGATCGTCTTGTCACGCGCCGAGGCACCCGAGGGGTAGACCCGCAGCGTGCGCTCGAAGGTGGTCCCCTGCTGCCCGGGGGCGGACCCGAGGCCCGTGGGCGCGGTGTTGCCCTCGTCGCCCAGCCAGTAGACGGTGATGTAGCCCGCGCTGTTGCCCTTGATGCTGTACGGCCAGTTGACGTACCGGGTCTGGCCCAGGATCGCCGCACGACCGGAGCAGGTCTTCGACCCGTTGCAGCGCGCGTAGATCTTGACCGGACGGTGTCCGGCCGAGTTGGGCGAGCCGACGGCGACGATGTTCGACCGCGCCTCGATTCCGGTCGCGGCCTGGGCGGTGGAGGCGCTCAGCCCGACGAGGGCGCCCGTCGCGACGAGCACGGCAGACAGCAGGACGGCGGTACGACGGAACATCAATTCCCCGAGAACTTCGATGGCAGGACCGCTGCACTGTACCAAGCCCGGGCCTGGTAGCCCGGTTCCGTCGTCAGCCCTTGAAGCGCAGCGTGCCGGCCGAGACGTTCTTGCCCGCCTTGGCCTTCACCGACTTCTTGCCGGAGAACGAGCGGCTGATGCCGCGCCAGGAGTCCGCGTTCACGACGATCTTGTAGGAGCCGCTCGCCAGGCCGCGGATCACGAAGCCACCGCTGCGGCTGCTGTAGGCCGAGCGCAGCACCTTCTTGCCGTCGGTGGAGTACGCGGTCACGAGCATCTCCTTGTTGGACTTGCCGCCCACCCGGGTGACCCGCCCGGAGATGGTGCCGCCGCGGGGGTTCGTGACGTCGACCGTCCGGTCGCCCGCACCCACCGTGATCAGCACGTACTTGCCCGCGCCCACGGCCTTGCACACGTCGCGGTACATCCAGCCCTTGTAGCCCTTCGGGGGGTTCCGCTTCACGTAGCCGTAGCGGTAGGACGTGGAGTACTCCGGCACGCTGCCACCCACGGTCTTCCAGCGCTCACTGCCTCGCTCGCCACCCTTGTGGTACAGGTAGTTGTTGGAGTAGATGCTGGGATACCAGGCCGAGCAGCTGGTCCGGCGACCCACCTCCACCCAGTACTTGCCGGGGCGCGCGGCGAACGTCTTGTTGCCGCTGCTGTTGGCGTAGCCCTCGGCCACGATCGGCGACTCGAGGATCTTGCGGCCCACGGAGTACTCGCGCAGCGTGGTCCAGCGGTCGTGGACCGAGCCACCCTTCAGCGTGTTGCCGTTGATCGTGAGGCTGCGCTGGTCCGCCGACGTGCTCACGTCGCCCACCGGGAGCGTCTCGGATCCCGAGGGGAAGCCGAGCAGGTCGGACATGTCCCGCGTGTACTTGATGGCGGCCTGGCAGCTGTCGACGACGTTGCCCTCAGAGATGATCACGGCGCCGCGCAGTGCGCCGGCCGGCTCGAAGTCGACCATGTAGCGGTACCGCACCGCGTCGGGGCGCGGGACGAACGTGACCGAGTAGCGGCCGGCGTCGTCGGTGCGCACGCGCCCGAACTCGTTGGCGCAGTAGGGCACGTCGAGACCGCGCCGGTCCGACGAACGACTCGGGTAGGACGGCGGCGGGGTGAGCACGCGGACGTCCGCACCCGCCGAGCCGGTGCCCGTGAGGCGCCCGCTGACCGTGCCGTAGGCGAAGTCCGCCTGGAAGTCGCCGGCCTTCTGCACACGCACGACGGCGGCGTCGCGGATCCAGCCGCCACCGCCGTCGGCGAAGCCGGACCCTGTGGTGCTCCCCCGCCAGAACCACTCGCGCTCGGTGCCGTCGACCACGGCCGAGACGCTCAGGCGGTAGGCCGCACCCGGACTGTTGTTGCGGCCGAGGGCCGAGGAGCCGATGTCGAAGCGCCCGTCGGAGCCGACGGGCGCCGTGCTGACCCGGCTGCTGCGCAGGCCGCTGACGACCCACTTGGAGACCTGCAGGTCCTTGATGCGCGACGACGCGGGACCACGAACCTGGCCCTGGATCCGACGGCTGTAGATGCGCGGCTCGAGCCAGATCGACTTGCTCTTCTTGGACGCACCCTTGGGGGTCCAGGTGAAGGTCCGCTTGAACGCGTCGACCTTGCCGAGCTCGGTCGGCTGGGCCGCCGCCTTGTTCCAGTAGGCCTTCAGGTAGCCGCTCTTGCCGCCCTTGATCGAGTACGACGTGGTCTTGACCAGACCGCCCTGCACCAGCGTGGCCGTGCCCGAGCAGGTCTTGGAACCCTTGCAGACCGCGTAGAGGTAGAGGGGGTGGTGACCCGTCGAGTCAGGGCGCTCCACGGCCACGACGTTGGAGCGGACCTCCAGACCGGTGGCGGCCTGGGCCGTCGACGGCACCGCCACGACGAGGGTGGAACTGACGATCAACGCGACAGACGCGGCAAGACGGCGCATGGAGCCCCGAGCCCTTCATACGTGGGAATGACGGCTCAGCGTACCCCGCGCGGACCACGTCCGGGTGCCGACTGGGCGAACGGCCGACGCGTCGTCAGTCGTCGAGTCGACGAAGCGCCCCGAGCACGGCGTCGCGGTCGGTCGTGCGCCACAGCGGAGGCAGCGAGGCGGCAAGGAACGACCCGTAGCGTGCCGTGACGAGTCGGGGGTCGAGCACCGCCACGACGCCCCGGTCGGTGGTGCGCCGGATCAAACGCCCCGACCCCTGTGCCAGCAGCAGTGCGGCATGGCTGGCCGCCACGGTCATGAACCCGTTGCCGCCCCGCTTCTCGACCAGACGCTGACGGGCGCTCATGAGCGGGTCGTCGGGC
The DNA here is from genome assembly GCF_001423335.1 of Aeromicrobium sp. Leaf289. NCBI lineage: Bacteria > Bacillati > Actinomycetota > Actinomycetes > Propionibacteriales > Nocardioidaceae > Aeromicrobium > Aeromicrobium sp. Leaf289. The sequence continues at coordinate 402,252 of NZ_LMNK01000001.1, forward strand.
CGCGGGAACGGGACCCGATCGATGATCACGAGCCGGCAGGTGTCGCCCGGCAGGTCGATGCCCTGCCACAGGCTGAGCGTGCCGAACAGGCTGGTGCGCTCCTCCTCGGCGAAGCGCCGCGTCAGCTCGGACAGCTGCGCGTCGCCCTGGCAGAGGATCTCGTGGTCGGGAAGGCGCGTGCGCACTCCCTCGGCTGCGGCCTCGGCCGCACGTCGCGACGAGAACAGCCCCAGCGTCCGTCCGCCTGCGGACTCCAGCAGGGCCGCGATCTCGTCGAGCTGGGCGTCGGTGATGCCGTCGCGACCCGGCGGCGGCAGGTGCTTGGCGACGTAGAGGATGCCTTGGCGTCGGTAGTCGAACGGTGAGCCGACGTCGAGGCCGGTCCACACCTCGGTGTCCCCCGGGCGGAGCCCGACGGCCGCGGCGACGGGGTCGAATCCACCGCCGACGGTGAGCGTGGCGCTCGTGAGCACCACCGTCTTCTCCTCGAAGAGCTTGTCGCGCAGGCTGGCCGAGACGTCGACCGGAGCGACGTGAAGCACCGGACCGCGGGTGTCGGAGAGCCACAGCACCTCCGTCTCGCGCAGGCTCGCCATGCGGTCGGCGACGAGACGCACCTCCTCGAGCCCGGCCTTCGCCTGCTGGCGGGAGGCGTCGGCCTCGCCGTCGGACTTCTCTCGCGGGAAGGCGGACAGGCAGGCGCGGGCCATGTCACGGACCCGCGCGAGCGCCTCGGCCAGCTCGTCGTCGAGCACGTCGATGCGTCCGACGTCGACGCGGGCCAGGGCGGCCGCCAGGGCGTCGGCAGCCTCGTTGAGGTCGTCGGTCTCCCCGTCGGTGTGGGGGCGGGCGCGCCGGGCGGCGCGCTCGATGCCCGCCGGGTCGAGGTCGGACGTGGCGGCCTGCGTGACGCGGGCGGCGAGCTCGTGCGCCTCGTCGACCACCACGGCGTCGTACTCGGGGAGCATCGGCACGCCGTCGATCGCGTCGATGGCCAGGAGCGCGTGGTTGGTGACGACGACGTCGGCGTGCTGGGCGGACTCGCGGGCCAGCTCCGCGAAGCACTCCGCGGCGTGCGGGCAGCGCGTGGCACCCACGCACTCGCGGTGGTTGACGCTGACCTGCCGCCAGGCGCGATCGGTGTGCGACGGCGCGGACTCACGGTCGCCGTGCGCACCGTCGCCGCTTCCCGGCTTGCCCGCAAGGTCCTCGGCCCACTCGCGCAGCGCCAGCACCTCGGCGCCGAGGCTTCCCTCGGGCAGGTCGACGAGAGCACCCTGCTCGTCGGGCACGCCCTCGCGCACGCGGTGCAGGCAGGCGTAGTTGGCGCGACCCTTCACGACGGCGTACGACGGCGTGGTGCCCATGGCCTCGCGTGCACCCGCGACCAGGGCCGGGAGGTCACGTTGGACGAGCTGGTGCTGCAGTCCGAGCGTCGCGGTGGAGACCACCACGCGGTCCTGGTGGAGCAGGCTGGGCACGAGGTAGCCGAGCGACTTGCCGGTGCCCGTCCCGGCCTGGACCAGCAGGTGTCGACCCGAGCCGAGGGACTCGGCGACGGCCTCCGCCATGGCCACCTGACCTGGGCGTTCCGTGCCGCCGAGGGCGCCGACCGCGGCGTGCAGGACCTCGCGGACGCTGGGCTCGGCGGAGGGGCTGTCGGACATGGTGGCGAGCCTAGACGGACGCCCCGCGCCGGTCCGGCCCCCGTCCACAGCCGAGTGCGCCGGCGCCGGCGTCGCCCGGCCTCAGAGCTCGTTGAGCTGGTGCGCGAGCTCGTCGGAGACGCGGGCGACGAGGTGCGTGCCGTCGGACGCGTGGTCGAGGGTCTCGATCTCGCCGGTCTGGTGCACGAGGCTGAGCAGGTCGCCCCGGTCGTAGGGCACCACGACGTCCACCCGGGCCTCCGGGCGAGGCAGGTCCGCCTCGACCGCCGCGAGCAGCTCGTCGATGCCCTGGCCCGTGCGGGCACTCACCAGGACCGCGTGCGGCTCGCGGGCGAGCAGCTGATTGACCATCATCGGGTCGGCGGCGTCGGCCTTGTTGAGCACGATGATCTCCGGGACACCGGTCGCGTCGATCTCGGCGAACACCTCGCGCACCGCAGCGATCTGCCCCTCGGGGTCGGGATGGGACGCGTCGACGACGTGGAGCACCAGGTCGGACTCGGCCACCTCCTCCAGCGTGGAGCGGAACGCCTCGACGAGCTGGTGCGGCAGGTGGCGCACGAAGCCGACGGTGTCGGACATCGTGTACACACGTCCGTCGCTGGCCTGGGTCTTGCGGGTGGTGGGGTCGAGGGTGGCGAACAGGGCGTCCTCGACGAGCACGCCGGCGCCGGTGAGCCGGTTGAGCAGGCTCGACTTGCCCGCGTTGGTGTAGCCGGCGATGACGACGGCGGGCACGGCGTTGCGCCGACGCTGGGCCTTCTTGATGTCACGCGTGGTGCGCAGCGCCTTGAGCTCACGGCGCAGCTTGGCCATCTTGGCCTGGATGCGGCGGCGGTCGGTCTCGAGCTTGGTCTCACCGGGGCCACGGCCACCGATGCCCTCACCGCCGGCGGCACGGCCACCGGCCTGGCGCGACAGGTTGCCACCCCAGCCGCGCAGACGCTGGGTCTGGTACTGCAGCTGGGCCAGCTCGACCTGCGCCTTGCCCTCCGCCGACTTCGCGTGCTGGGCGAAGATGTCGAGGATCAGGGCGGTGCGGTCGACGACCTTGACCTTGGTGCGGTCCTCGAGGTTGCGCAGCTGGCTGGGGGCGAGCTCGCCGTCGCAGATGATCGTGTCGGCGCCGGTGGCCTGCACCGCCGCCGTGAGCTCCTCGACCTTGCCGCTGCCGATGAAGGTGGCCGCGTCGGGCCGCTGACGACGCTGGAGCAGCGCGTCGAGCACCTCGGAGCCCGCGGTCTCGGCGAGCAGCTTGAGCTCGGCCAGCGAGTTCTCGGCGTCCTCGGCCGACCCGTCCGTCCACACACCCACGAGGACGACGCGCTCGAGCCGCAGCTGGCGGTACTCGACCTCGGTGATGTCCTCGAGCTCGGTGCGCAGACCGGCGACGCGGCGCAGCGACTGGCGCTCCGCCAGCTCGAGCCCCTCGTGGGCGCCCTCGGTGGCCCGCTGCGACTCCGCGTCGACGTCGGGTCCGGGGGTGGGGGTAGATCGACTCATGCCATCCATTCCATGTCGCCACGGGCGACGATCTCGGCGGGACCGGCCAGCAGCACGCGGCCGTCCGCGGTCCAGGTGACGCGGACCGTGCCGCCGGGCACGTCCACGCGATAGGTCGTGGGCAGGGTGTCGGCCTGCACCGAGGCGGTCGCGACGGCTGCAGCACAAGCACCGGTGCCGCAGGACCGCGTCTCGCCGGAGCCGCGCTCGTGCACCCGCATCGCGATGTGGTGGTCACCGCGGACGTCGACGAACTCGATGTTCACGCCGTCGGGGTACACCCGCGAGTCGTACTCGGGCTCGGTGAGCAGGGAGCCCGCGTCGTCGAGCCGGTCGACGAAGGCGACGGCGTGCGGGTTGCCGGTGCGGACGCCGACGGCCTCCCAGGCGCGCCCGTCGACGACGACCTTGCTGCCCTCGACGAACGTCGCGCCGCCCATGTCGACGACGTAGTCGTTGCCGTCGAGCGTGACGATCTTGTCGCCGTCGCGGGTGCCGACCACGACCGGCTCGCCCCCGGGCACGAGTCCTTCGTCGAGCAGGTGCCGGGCGAACACGCGGACGCCGTTGCCGCACATCTCGCTGACGGTGCCGTCGGCGTTGCGGTAGTCCATGAACCACTCCCCTGCGCTGGCGGCGGCCTGGGGCTCGTCGAGCGCGGCCGACCGCACCACGCGAAGCACGCCGTCGGCGCCGATGCCGGTGCGTCGCGCGCACAGCGCCGCCACGAACGCGGGATCGAGGTCGCCGTGCACCGTGCCGTCGTGGTCGGGGAGCAGGACGAAGTCGTTCTCGGTGCCGTGCCCCTTGAGCCAGGGGAAAGTCATGACACCAGTCTACGGCCGCGGGCCCGACGGATCCGCGGCGTCGCCGGGCTCCCCACCCCGTGCCACGTGGTCCAGCGCGCGGGCCAGCAGGTCGGGCTCGTCGTGGGGCAGCCAGTGCACCCGCGGGTCCTGGTGGAACATCCGGTCCTGTCGCCGGGCGAACGCGCGGGTGCCCCGCACGGTCTCGGCGCGGGCCTCCTCGTCGCTCGCCTCCCCACGCAGCATCGCGAGCACCTGCTGGTAGCCGATGGAGCGCGACGCCGTGGGCGAGCCGTCGATCCCGGCATCGAGCAGGCCGCGCACCTCCTCGACGAGTCCCTGCTCCCACATGGCATCGACCCGACGCACGATGCGCTCGTCGAGCACCGGACGCGGGACGTCGAGGCCGAGCAGGGTCACGTGTCGGTAGATCGAGCGGTGAGCCGGAAGACTCGCGACGAACGGTCGGCCGGTCATCTCGGTGACCTCCAGCGCGCGCACGAGCCGGCGGCCGTTCGAGGGGAGCACCTGGTCGGCAGCCTCGGGAGCCACCCGCCGCAGCTCGGCGTGCAACGCCTCGGCCCCCTCGGTCTCGAGCCGACGCTGGTAGCGCTCGCGCACCTCGGGGTCCGTGCCGGGGAACTCGAAGTCGTCGATCACGGCCCTCACGTACAGCGACGACCCGCCGACGAGCACCGGCGTCACGCCACGACGCAGACAGTCCTCGATCGTGGCGCGGGCGTCGCGCTGGAAGGTCGCCACCGACGTCGGCTCGTGCACGTCGAGCACGTCGAGCAGGTGGTGCGGGACGCCGCGCCGCTCGGCCTCGGTGATCTTCGCGCTGCCGATGTCCATGCCACGGAACAGCTGCACGGCGTCGGCGTTCACCACCTCGCCACCGAGGGCGAGCGCCAGGTCGACCGCCAGCGCCGACTTGCCCGACGCCGTCGGACCGACGACGACCACGATGCGATCGAGGCTGCTCACCCGTGGAGTCTTTCAGTAGCCTCGGGGCAAGCGGGGCAGTGCGCCCCTGGACCGAGGAGAGATCTGATGGGCTTCCTGGACAAGCTGAAGAAGAACGCCCCCGAGCTCAAGGCGAAGGCCGCCGAGCTGGCGAAGACCCAGAACGACAAGATCGACCAGGGCATCGACAAGGCCGCCGGTCTCGCCGACAAGGCGACCAAGGGCAAGTACACCGGAAAGATCGACGGCGCGGCCGGCAAGGCGAAGGACGCCGCCGACAAGCTCGCCGAGGAGGACCGGCGCGGCGGACCAGCCGGACCCCGCGGCCGCGCCTGAGCCTGCGCTAGGAGACATTCCACTCGGCGACGAACCAGCCGACGCCGAGCGGCGCGTCGTCGAGGTGCAGGCGGGCCTCGACCCCTGAGCCGTCGACCGGCGCACCCTCGGTGGCGTGCAGTCGAGCGGACACGGCGTCGCCCACCGTTCGCCATGCCTGTGCACCTGCGCACAGCAACGAGTCCGCGAGCTCGAGGTCGATGCCGCCCAGCGCATCGGCGTCACCGTCGGCCAGTGCCGCGGCGATCGTGGCGTCGAACGGCTCGGCCCGGTCGTCGAGGTGTCCGGGCGCCCGCTCGGAGCGCCTGGCCGAGCCGTCGGCCATGACCAGCACGGCGGAGTCGTCGAGGTCGGACGCGTGAACCTCGTGCACGTACACGCGCGAGCCCGTCCAGCCTGCTTCGTCGAGCAGCCACGCACCGACGGTGTGGGTCAGCCCGAGCCCGCCGTCGGGGCCGCCTGCGGTCACGTCGATCCCGTGCGGCGCCAGCGAGCCACCGGCTCGCTCGTCCGCCGGAGCCGGCGGTGCCTCGGACCCGACCACGAGCACGCGGGCCGGGGCGTCGTCGACGAGCCTGCGGACGGCCGCGAGCGCCTCGACCCGCACCGCGTCCATCTCGCTGACGTCACCGACCAGAGCACCTGCGGCGACCAGGGGTGAGCAGGGGCAGAACACGACGCTGGGCACGGGGCGAGCGTAGGCGGTGCGCGCTCGACCCGCCGGACGAGCGCCCCCGTGGCACCATGACCTGGTGCCCGCCTACCTGCCCGACGAGGACGCGTGGCGGTACGACCTGCCGCCGGTGTCTCCCGGGTGGCGGTGGATGGCTCTCCTGGCACCACTGGTGGCGCTCGCCGTGGCTGCGGCCGCCACGTTCTCCCTGCTGCACTCCCTCGAGGAGGACGAGCGCGGCTACCTCGACGACCCCGAGGTGACCGGCGTCGTCACCATCGCCTGCGCGATCATGACGTCGACCGTGGACGGACTCCGGGTCGGTGGGCCGCCGCGACGACAGGCCGCCGTGCTGGCCGACCAGAACCTCGCGGTCGAGCGGATGATCGACACGGTGCGCCGGATCGACGCCGCAGACCGTCGGTCCGACCGCCCACTGGACGCGTGGCTCGAGGACTGGGACAGCCTCCTGCGTGCACGTGACCGCTACGCCCGTCAGGTGAGCACCGGCTTCGACGCGACCTTCCGCGTGCCCACCGGACCCGACGACCGTCCGGTCGTCGAGCGGATGGACCGCGCCGCCGAGGGCACCTGCCGCGTGCCCGACGTGCTGGTCGACCCGTTCTCCGCCGGAGACCAGGACGTCTGACGCCGCAGCGCTCGAGCGTGCCCGCGCCTAGGCCTGAGCGGCCTTGGCCTCGGCCTTCTTGGCCTTCTTGAACTGCCGGACCTTCTGCAGCGAGTCGGCGTCCACGACGTCCGCGACCGAGCGGTAGCCCTTCTTGGCGTAGTCGCCCGAGGCCTTCGTCCAGCCCCGCGGCTTCACGTCGAGCTGCTTGGCCAGCAGGGCCGTGAAGATCTTCGCCTTCTGCTCGCCGTAGCCCGGGAGCGCGGTGAGCCGCTTCATGAGCACCGGCGCGCTGCCGACGTCGGACCAGATGCGCGAGGCGTCGCCGTCGTACTCGTCGACCACGACCTTGGCGAGCGCCTGCACGCGCCCGGCCATGGACCGGCCGTAGCGGTGGATCGCCGGCGGGGTGGCGCAAAGGTCGACGAAGGCGTCGGGCTCGGCGTCGGCGATGGCGGCGGGGTCGAGCGTGCCGAAGCGCTCGAGGATCTTGGCCGGCCCGCGGAACGCGTGCTCCATCGGGTACTGCTGGTCGAGCAGCATCCCTACGAGCAGCGCGAACGGGTCGTCGCTGAGCACGCGGTCGGCTGCGGGGTCCTGCGCGATCGTCACCATGCACCCATCATCCCAGGTCGAGCGGACCGCGACGGGGCGTGGCAGGTCAGACCGGCTCGGTGAGGGCGAGGAGCATCCGCGGCAGGGTCGTGCGCAGCGTGTCGATGTCGACCGGACGGTCGTCGACGAGCGAGCTCAGCACCATGGCGTCCCACATGCCCATGAGGATCACGCTGACGTCCTTGACGTCGAGGGTGAGGCGCAGTCCCACCGCCTCGAGCGCGACGGTGAGGACGTCGGAGATGCCGTCGATGACCTCGTGCCACCAGCCGACGAACACGTCGCCGCCGACGTCGCCGCGCAGTCCGCGCGTCTGCAGCTCGAGATGGAGCAGGAACATGTCGAGGTCCGGCGGCTGCAGCAGCACGAAGCGCTCGAGGATCGCACCGGCGGCTTCCTCCGGCTGCAGTCCCGCGAGCGTGGAGGGGTCGGCCGCCTCCTTCAGGGTCCGGAGGATGGCCTCCTTCTCGCGCATGACCAGGGCGACGACGAGATCGTCCTTCGAGTCGAAGTTGGAGTAGAACGCGCCGCGGGTGTAGCCGGCCTCCTCGCACAGCCGCTCCACCGAGACACCCTGCAGACCCTCGCGGACCAGGAGCGTGCGCGCGGCGTCGAGCAGACGCTCACGCGTGGCGGCGCGGCGGCGCGACACGGGATCCGGGCTCGAGGCAGACGTGGTGGACACGACACTCAGGATACATTGCTGTATCGGATACAGAAACGTATCGTTGCTCTCATGTCCACGTACCTCTACGAGCTGGGGCGCCGCTCGTTCGTCCACCACACGCGCGTCCTGCTCGCGTGGATCCTCGTGGTGATGATCGGCGCCGGCGCCGCCCTCACCCTCGGCGACGGCACGCGCGACGAGTTCGACATCCCCGGCTCGGAGGCCAACGACGCCTTCGCCGACCTCGGCCGCACCTTCCCCGAGCTGGCCGGCCTGTCCGCCTACGTCGTGGTCGTGGCGCCCGACGGCACCTCCATCGACTCCGAGCGGTCACGTGCCCTCGTGGAGCGGACCGTCTCCGACCTCGAGCGCGTGGACGGCGTCACCGACGTGACCTCGCCGTACGACGAGATGGCCCGCGACGCCTCGATCTCCAAGGACGACCGCGCGGCCCAGGTGCAGGTCCAGCTGTCGGGCGGCTTCGAGAACGTGACCGAGAAGCTGAAGACCGACCTGCAGGACACCGGCTCGAGCCTGGAGGACTCCGGCTACACGGTGGCCTTCGGCGGTGACGCCTTCTCCAACACCGGGCCCAAGCTCTCGATCATCGAGATCATCGGCGTCGTCGTCGCGCTCTTCGTGCTCTACCGGATGTTCCGCTCGTGGCGAGCGGCGTTCCTGCCGATCATCACCGCCCTCGTGGGCGTGATCGTGTCGATGGAGCTCATCTGGACGGCCACGGGCTTCCTGTCGGTCTCGTCGACCGCTCCCCTCCTGGCGCTCATGATCGGGCTCGCCGTCGGCATCGACTACGCCCTGTTCATCCTGTCGCGGCACCGCGAGCTGATGAGCGAGGGCGTGCCCGCGGAGGAGGCGGCCGCCCGGTCCGTCGCCACCGCCGGCTCCGCCGTGGTCTTCGCCGGCGTGACCGTCATGATCGCGCTCGTGGGCCTCGCCGTGGCACGCATCCCCTTCCTCACCGTCATGGGCATCGGCGGGGCGCTGGCCGTGGCCGTCGCGGTCGCCGTGGCGCTCACCCTGCTCCCCGCGCTGCTCGGCCGCGCCGGCGACCGCCTCAAGGCGAAGGAGGGCGAGCGTCCCCCGGGCGGGTTCTCCCGACGCTGGGTCCTGCTGACCACCAAGTTCCCGGCCGTGGCCATGGTGCTCGTGGTCGGCATCCTCGCCATCGCCACCCTGCCCGTGAAGGACCTGCAGCTGGCCCTGCCCGACAACGGCACCGAGCCGGTCGGCACGCCGCAGCGCGACTCCTACGACCTGGTCGACGAGTACTTCGGGCCGGGGTACAACGGGCCGCTGCTCGTGACCCTCGACGTCATCACCTCGCGCGACCCGCTCGGCGTCGTGGCCGACGTCGAGAAGGACCTGCGCGCCACGCCGGGCGTCGAGCAGATCGGCCTGGCCACGCCCAACCGGACCGCCGACACCGCCGTGGTGCAGGTGATCCCGTCGACCGGACCGGCCGACGCCGCCACGGCGGACCTCGTGGACCGGATCCGCGCCGAGGCGCCGGGCTGGGAGAAGGAGCACGGTGTCGCCGTGTCGGTCACCGGCCTCACCGCCGTCGGCATCGACGTCTCCGAGCGGTTGCAAGGTGCGCTGCTGCCCTTCGGCGTCCTCGTGGTGGGTCTGTCGGTGCTGCTCCTCATGGTCGTGTTCCGCTCGGTCCTCGTGCCGGTCAAGGCGACGTTGGGCTTCATCCTCTCCACGGGTGCGGCGTTCGGGGCCGTGGTCGCGGTGTTCCAGTGGGGCTGGTTCGCCGACCTGGTGCACCTCGACCAGACCGGTCCGCTCATCTCCTTCCTGCCGATCCTGCTGATGGCGGTGCTGTTCGGCCTGTCCATGGACTACGAGGTCTTCCTCATGTCGCGCATGAAGGAGGAGTACGTGCGCACCGGCGACGCCGACCGCGCCATCATCGACGGCTTCGTCGGCAGCTCACGTGTGGTCACGGCCGCGGCGGTGATCATGCTGGCCGTGTTCGCCGCCTTCGTGCCCGAGGGCGACGTGAACATCAAGCCGATCGCGTTCGCGCTGGCCATCGGTGTGTTCGCCGACGCCTTCCTCGTGCGCATGCTCTTCGCCCCGGCGGTCATGCGCTACGCCGGCGACCGGGCGTGGTGGATGCCTGCGCGGCTCGCGAAGGTCCTCCCCCACGTCGACGTCGAGGGCGAGGCCCTGCACCGCAGGGTCGAGCTGGAGTCCTGGCCTCGTCGCGACTCCACCGCGGCCGTCTCCGCTGCCGGGCTGACGCTGCAGACGCCGGAAGGCTTCGTCTACAACGACGTCACCCTCGAGGTGCCCGCCGGCGACTGGTTGGTCGTGCACGGCCCCAGCGGCAGCGGCAAGACCGCCCTGCTGCTCACGATCGCGGGCCGCATGGCGTTCGACGAGGGCCGGCTGCGCGTGGCCGGGCACCTGCTCCCGCAGGAGTCGCCGGCCGTCCGCGAGGCCGTGGCCCTCGCCGAGTTCCGCGACGTGAACGACCTCGACCCCAACCTGACCGTGGACCAGCACATCGCCGAGCGGCTCTCCATCCGCACGTTCGGGCTGTGGGTCTCGCGCTCGAAGGTGACACCCGTGCGGAACTCGATGAACCGCGCGCTGGAGGCGGCCCACGACGAGGCGGGCCTGCCCTTCCAGGAGGTCGCCGGCACGAGGCTGGTGTCCGAGCTGACCCGCCTGGAGCGCAAGACGCTCGGGGTCGTGCTGGCGCTGCTGGCCGACCCGCAGGTCGTGGTCGTCGACGACGCCGACGACCTGCGCGCCACCGAGCACATCGACCTGCTGTGGTCGACGCTCGCCCATCTTCTGGAGCACCGGTCGACGGCGCTCGTCGCGGGCGTCCAGGCCGCGTCGTCCGCCCCGGCCCAGAACACCTCGACACCCTCCCCCCGGCTCCACCTGCTGGAGCTCGACACCCGTCGCACCCTCGATGAGCTGATGATCTGATGTTCCCCTCCCCGTCCCTGCCCTGGTTCGAGCTCGCGCGGTTCCGCCGCAGCCGGATCACCCGCGCCGCCGTGCTCGCGGTGGCGATCGTGCCGCTCTTCTACGGCGCCCTCTACATCTGGGCGAACCTGGACCCCACCGGGCGGCTCGACAACGTCCAGGCCGCCGTGGTCAACGAGGACGAGATGATCGAGGTGGCCGGTCAGGACGGTGAGAAGCAGCCCGTCGCCGTCGGCCGCGAGCTGGCCGCGAACCTCATCGGTGACGACTCGAGGAACAACTACGACTGGCTGCTCACCGACGCGGCCGACGCCCGGGCCGGGCTGGCGGACGGCACGTACAAGGCCGTGCTGACCATCCCGAAGGACCTGTCGAAGGCGGCCACCTCCACGAGTGGGGACCCGTCCGCGGCGGTGCAGGGTCGGCTCGACCTCAAGACCAACGACGCCGTGAACTTCGTCAACGGCCAGATCGCCGACCGCATCCTCGACGCCGCCAAGTCGTCGCTCAACGCCCAGGTGACCGAGACGTACCTCGGCAACCTCTACCTCGGGTTCACCGACATCAAGGCGTCCCTGGAGGAGGCCGCCGACGGCGCCGGGCAGCTGGCCGACGGCGCCGGAGAGCTGACCGACGGCGCGAACCAGCTGAGCGACGGCACGGCACAGCTGGCCGACGGGGCCACGACGCTGGCGGACGGCACGCGTCGGCTCGCCACCGGGGCGAACCAGCTGGACGACGGCGTCGGACAGCTGGCGGGCGGTCTCGGAGAGCTCGAGGACCGCACGGCTCCCCTGCCCGGCCAGACCGAACGGCTCGCCGACGGTGCCGAGCAGGTGGCCACCGGCGTCGCCGGGTTCGACCGGATCGTGCAGCAGGTTGCGGGTGCCATCTCCGGCAGCACCGACGAGATCGACCAGCGCCTCGGGACGCTGGAGCAGAGCCTGCGCGACGCGGCCACCACGTGCCGCGAGAGCGGTGCACCCGCCGCGCAGTGCTCGGACCTCGACGCCGCGGCCGACTCCGCCGCCACGGCGCGCACCCAGCTCGACGGACTCGTCGGGCAGGCAGGGACGATCGGGGAGCAGTCGGCGGCACTGAGCCGGGGCGCTCGCCAGGTGGCCGACGGCAACCGCGAGCTCGCCGACAACGTTCCTGCCCTCGTCGGGGCGATCGGTGACGCCGCCGACGGCGCCGACCGACTTCGCTCCGGCACCTCCCAGCTGGCCGACGGCGCCGACGATGCCGCCACCGGTGCCGATCGCCTGGCCGACGGAGCCGGCCAGCTCACCGACGGGGCCAACCAGCTGGCCGACGGCGCGGGCGCGCTGCGCGACGGTGCACTGGAGCTGCAGTCGGGGCTCAGCGACGGCAGCGAGCAGGTCCCGGACTACACCGAGGACGAGCGCGACCAGCTGGCCAAGACCGCGGCCACACCGGTGACCGACGCAGCCGACCGTCTGAACAAGGTCTCGTCCTACGGCGAGGGACTCGCGCCCTACTTCATGGCCCTGGCGCTGTGGGTCGGTGCGATGTCGATCTACCTGCTCCTGCGGCCGCTCTCGGCGCGTGCCGTCGCCTCGGCCGCCGGCAGCGTGCGCACGGCCCTGGCCGGGTTCGTCCCCGGCGCCGCGCTGTCGCTCGTGCAGGCCGTGCTGCTGGTGGGCGTGCTGCTCGGGGTCGTCGGCGTCGGGGCCTCGCAGCCGTGGCTCCTGCTCGGTCTCGCCGTGCTCACCGGTCTGGTCTTCACGGCCATCAACCAGACGTTCATCGCCTGGTTCGGCGGGGCTGGACGATTCCTCGCGATCGTCTTCGTATGCCTGCAGCTCACGGCCGCGGGCGGCACGTACCCGATCGAGACCTCACCGTCGTTCTTCGGGTTCCTGCACTCCTTGCTCCCGATGACCTATGCGGTCCACGGGTTCCGGGCGGCCACCGCCGGTGGCACGGAGGGCGTCGCGTTCGACGCGTTCGTCCTCGTGGTCTTCGCACTGCTGGCCCTGGGTGCCACGGCGCTGGCGGCGAGGCGGCGGCAGCGGGTCTCGATCACGAGACTGCACCCGACCCTGCAGGTCTGACCGGTCTGCGAGGCACGGTGATCTCAGCCGCGCACGGGTTGCGACCCGTGCGCGGCTGAGGTCTTCGTGCGCCGTGCGAGATTCCCAGGTCGACTTGGAAATCTCGGGGCGGGAGTGCCGGAGGGGTCAGCGGGCGCAGGCGGGTGCGTCGGCGACCGGGAGCGGGGCCGGTACGCCCACGGCGGGCATGCCGAGGGAGACGGCGGGGCGCACCTCGGTGCGACCCTGACGGGCCTCCCACGCGTCGCCCGCGCGCGTGCGCCGGTACGACACCGGCTCGGCGTCGCTGACGAGGTGGTGCGGGGCGGCGTGCGTGACCGTGACCTCCACCAGGTCGCCGGGGCGCACGGCGTGGTCGCCGGGGACGAAGTGCACGAGGCGGTTGTCGCGCGCGCGGCCGGTGAGGCGCTTGGTCTCGTGGTCCTTGCGGCCACCGGCGGCGCTGTGGTCGGAGACGAGGAGCTCGACGGTGCGACCCTCGAGCCGTTGATTCTCCGCCCACGACGTCTCCTCGACGAGGGCCGCCAGGCGCATGTACCGCTCCTGCACGACTTCCTTCGGCAGCTGGTCGGGCAGCATCGCCGCGGGCGTGCCGGGGCGCTGGGAGTACTGGAACGTGAAGGCGCTGGAGAACCGGGCCTGACGTACGACGTCGAGCGTGTGCTGGAAGTCCTCCTCCGTCTCGCCGGGGAAGCCGACGATGATGTCGGTCGTGATCGCGGCCTCGGGCATCGCCTCACGGACCCGGTCGAGGATGCCGAGGTACTTCTCCTGGCGGTAGGAGCGACGCATCGCCTTGAGGACGCGGTCCGAGCCGGACTGCAGCGGCATGTGCAGCTGCGGCATCACGTTGGGCGTCTCCGCCATGGCGGCGATGACGTCGTCGGTGAAGTCCTTCGGGTGCGGGCTGGTGAAGCGCACGCGCTCGAGGCCCTCGATCTCGCCGCACGCGCGCAGCAGCTTGGCGAAGGCCTGGCGGTCGCCGAACTCGACGCCGTAGGCGTTCACGTTCTGGCCCAGCAGCGTCACCTCGACGACACCGTCGTCGACCAGCGCCTGCACCTCGGCGAGGATGTCGCCGGGCCGACGGTCCTTCTCCTTGCCGCGCAGGGCGGGGACGATGCAGAACGTGCACGTGTTGTTGCACCCGACGCTGATCGAGACCCAGGCGGCGAACACGGAGTCCCGCTTGGTCGGCAGCGTGGACGGGAAGACCTCGAGCGACTCGAGGATCTCGACCTGGGACTCCTCCTGCACGCGTGCGCGCTCGAGCAGCACCGGGAGCGACCCGATGTTGTGGGTGCCGAACACGACGTCGACCCACGGCGCCTTGTCGGTGATGGTGGTGCGGTCCTTCTGCGCCAGGCAGCCTCCGACCGCCACCTGCATGCCGGGGTTCTTGGCCTTGAGGCTCGCGGCGTGCCCGAGGTTGCCGTAGAGCTTGTTGTCGGCGTTCTCGCGCACGGCGCAGGTGTTGAAGACCAGGAGGTCCGGGATGCCCGCACCGTCACCGGCCTTCTCGTAGCCCGCCGTCTCCAGCAGGCCCGACAGCCGCTCGCTGTCGTGCACGTTCATCTGGCACCCGTAGGTGCGCACCTCGTAGGTCTTCGCCCCTGGCGACGTCGCTGCAGTCATGACCGCACGAGTCTACGGGGCGGGCACCGCGCCTCGTCCCGCACCGAGCCGTCCCGTGCGTTCGGCGGAACGACCGACGCATCTGCGGCACCATGGCGCCATGGGTCGTCTCAAGCGTCTGCTGCTCGTCGCTGCAGCACTGGCCGTCGCCGGATTCGTCGTGGTGGCGGTCGGGCAGAGCTCGTCCGACGCCGACGAGGCCGAGCCGTTCGGCTGGTACGCCTACCCGCCCTCCGGCACCGAGACGACGAACGACGAGGCGTCGGCCGCCTACTCCTCGAGCCTGCAGACCACACTCGACGACGAGCCACGCCTCGGTGCCGTCACCCTGGTCGGGTTCGGCCTCGTCGGCCTCTCGTTCCTCATGACCGCCGGCATCGTCGGCACGTGGGCCGCCCGGAAGCCTGAGTAGTCGTCCGCGGTTTCAAACCCGCGGCCTGGTCGATGCCGTGAGAGCACCCAACCAGCCCATCAGCCGGGGCCGCCGTCAGGCTGCAGGGGCAGTGATCTCCAGGGCGATGCCGTCGGGGTCGCGGAACTCCAGGATCAGCTGGCCGCCGAGGTCCTTGACGTCCTCGTGATCGATGCCGAGGTCGTCGAGCACCGCGACGGCGTCATCGAGGGCGGCGCGGTCCGCGACGGCGAAGCTGAGGTGGTCGAGGCCGGTGCGGTCCTCGTCGAAGGAGTCGTGCCCCGGAGCCACGGGACGCAGGCCGAGGAGACCGCCGGGGAACTGGTAGATCACGCCGCCGAAGAGGAACGCCAGCTGCTCGCGGGTCTCCTCGTCCGGGTTCTCCGGGAGCTCGAACGCCACGTCGAAGCCGAAGACGGAGTCGTAGAAGCGGCGCGAGGCGTCGATGTCGCGGACGGTCAGGCGGACGTGGGCGTAGTCGGTGGCGGCGATCGGCACGGGGTCTCCTCGGGTGCGGTGGGGTGTGCCTCCACGCTCACACGTCCCCTGCTCCCTCGCAGGCCGAGTCGACCCGCTCAGAGGTCGGCGAGGAGCTGACGCATCCGGTCGATCTCGGCAGTCTGGTCGGCCGCGATGCTCGTGGCCAGCTCGTTGACCTGCAGGTCCGCACCCTGACGGACGACGTCACCGACCATCTCGATGGCGCCCTGGTGGTGCATGACCATCAGCTCGAGGAACTGGCGGTCGAACTGCGCACCCTTCGCCCTCGCGAGAGCGGCCATCTGTGCCTCGCTGGCCATGCCGGCCATCTCGTGCACGTCGCCGCCGTGCGACCCGTGCCCACCGTGGCGGCCCATCGGGATGTTGCCGCCCTCGATCTGCTCCTTCGTGGGCGCGTCGAGACCCTGGTCGGTCAGCCAGCCCGCCATGTAGACGATCTCGGGACGCTGGGCGCCGTCGATGCGGTCCGCCATCGTGCGCACCGCCTTGCTGCCCCCGGCCTTCGGGGCGAGCTGCGCCATCTCGAGCGCCTGGGCGTGGTGCGGGATCATCATCTGCACGAACTCGATGTCGGCGTCGTTGGCCCGCGCCCGCTCGATCTCCGGGGCCTCGTCGAGCTCCTCGGAGTCCTCCCCCGGCATGCCGGGCTGGATGATCGTGCCGTCGACCTTGCGCGACGGATCGTCCCCGGAGCACCCGGTGGCGAGCACGGCAACGGCCACGAGCACGGCGGCTGCTCCGCGGCCGAACGTGGGACTCCGACGACGCATACGTGGTTCCTTCCCCCGAAGTGTCGCCGTCACGGGAACGTCACGAACGAGTCCGCGCGTCGCCCTTGTCGTCATGACGGCTTTCAGCGAGGATAGCCACACTTCGGGGGAAGGACACACCTATGCGTATCTCGCGCAGACGGGCCACCACGGCCCTGCTCGGAGCCGCCGCCACCGGCGCGCTCACCGCGGCACTGCTCTCACCCATGGCCGCCACGGCCGAGGTGCAGGCCCGCGACACCACGTCCGACGAGTGCGACGGCGAAGTCGTGCTGTCGGAGGCGGACCGCCTGGCAGGCAACTGCCTCCCGGGCAACGACACCGCTCGGATGAACGCCAGCGGCGCCGACCTGGCACCCGGTGAGGAGGCGAACAGCAAGAACGTCGAGCGCATCGCCGCCATCGCCAAGCAGGGCGCGTTCGCCACCGAGGACGCGCTCAACAGCGACCTCGCGTTCCAGGGCAAGTACGCCTTCGCCGGCAACTACAACGGCTTCATGGTCTACGACATCTCGAAGCCCGCGAGGCCGAAGGTCGTCACGCAGGTCGTGTGCGCGGGCTCGCAGAACGACATCTCCGTGTACGACGACGTGCTGATCCTCAGCACCGACTCCTCGCGCAGCGACGCCTCGTGCCAGAGCACCGCACAGTCGGCCACCATCAAGGACTCGTGGGAGGGCGTCAAGGTCTTCGACATCTCCGACCCGCGCAAGCCCACGTACGTGTCGGCCGTCGAGACACCGTGCGGCTCGCACACCCACACCCTGGCTCCCGGCAACGGCAAGCCGGGCAAGGGCAAGGGCGGCAAGCCGGGCAAGGGCTCGAAGAACGACCTCTACGTCTACGTGTCGTCGTATGCGCCCGATGCCGCGTTCCCCGACTGCCAGCCTCCGCTGGACTCCATCAGCATCGTCAAGGTGCCGCTGAAGAAGCCGTCGGCCGCGACGATGATCGCCCAGCCCGTGCTGTTCCCCGACGGAGGCAACCCGGCCGGCGGCTACTCGCGAGAGACCAGCGGCTGCCACGACCTCACGGCCTACCCGAGCAAGGACATCATGGCCGGCGCCTGCATGGGCGACGGCATCCTGCTCGACATCGGTGACCGTGAGAAGCCGAAGGTCACCGAGAACGTGCGCGACACCGAGAACTTCGCGTTCTGGCACTCCGCCACGTTCAACAACGACGGCACCAAGGTCGTCTTCACCGACGAGCTCGGCGGCGGCGGCGCGCCCACCTGCAACCCGACCGTGGGCGACACCAAGGGCGCGAACGGGATCTACGACATCACCCGCAAGGGCGACCTGGAGTTCAAGAGCTACTACAAGATCCCCCGCACCCAGGCGAACACCGAGAACTGCGTGGCCCACAACGGCTCGCTGGTCCCGGTGAAGGGCAAGGACATCATGGTCCAGGCCTGGTACCAGGGCGGCTGGTCGATGTTCGACTTCACCGACTCGGCCAACCCCAAGGAGATCGCCTGGCACGACCGCGGCCCCAACGACGCACAGCGTCTCGTGGTCGGCGGCCCCTGGTCGACGTACTACTACAACGGCTACGTCTACTCCAACGAGATCCAGCGCGGCTTCGACGTGTTCAAGGTCGACGACCGTCGGATCAAGGGTGCGGAGCGGGTGCGCTTCGACGAGCTGAACCCGCAGAGCCAGCCGCGGTACCGCGAGTAGGGCTCGATCGCACGACCGCGAGCCGGCACTCCCACCCTCGCGGCCCCGAGACGTCGGCCGTCGATGCAGCTCCCTGCGTCGGCGGCCGACGTGTGTTCCCGTGCGTCTTCCGGCGGTGTGTCCACGGCGTTGCCGCGTCCCCGGCGCAGGTGACGATTCGGTTGCGGACTTGCAAGGACGACCAAGGACGCCGATAGGTTGTCCCGCATGGCTGACACACCCATGGTGGCCATGCAGGGGGTCCAGAAGCACTTCGGCTCCTTGCATGTGCTGCAGGACATCGAGCTCGACGTCGCCCAGGGCGAGGTCGTCGTCGTGATCGGGCCGTCGGGCTCGGGCAAGTCGACGCTGTGCCGCACGATCAACCGGCTCGAGACGATCGACGAGGGCCAGATCCACGTGGACGGCCAGCCGCTCCCCGCCGAGGGCAAGGCCCTCGCGCAGCTGCGCGCCGACGTCGGCATGGTCTTCCAGTCGTTCAACCTCTTCGCGCACAAGACCGTGCTCGAGAACGTGACGCTCGGCCCCATCAAGGTCCGTGGCCAGGCCAAGGTCGACGCCGAGAAGCGTGCCATGGAGCTGCTCGAGCGGGTCGGTGTCGAGTCGCAGGCCAGCAAGCTCCCCGCCCAGCTCTCCGGTGGCCAGCAGCAGCGGGTGGCCATCGCCCGCTCGCTCGCGATGGAGCCCAAGGTCATGCTCTTCGACGAGCCGACGTCGGCGCTCGACCCGGAGATGATCAAGGAGGTCCTCGACACCATGGTCGACCTCGCCAAGGGCGGCATGACGATGATCGTCGTCACCCACGAGATGGGCTTCGCTCGCACCGCCGCCGACCGCGTCGTGTTCATGGCCGACGGACGCATCGTCGAGCAGAACACCCCCCACGAGTTCTTCAGCGCTCCGTCGTCGGACCGCGCGAAGGACTTCCTGGGCAAGATCCTCAACCACTGATCCACCTGTTCGAACCCAACCAACCGATCGAGGGGAAGCTCCCATGAAGGTGCGCAGCATGAAGCTCGCGGCAGTCGCCGCAGCGGTCGTCCTGGCCGCCTCGGCCTGCGGCAACGCAGGCGAGGACGACGGCACGGCGGCGTCCGGCAACGAGTACGAGGTCGTCGACAGCCCCGACTTCGAGGCGGGCTCGCGCATGGCCGAGCTGGCAGAGGCGGGCAGCGTCAAGATCGGCGTCAAGTACGACCAGCCCGGCGTCGGCTTCAAGGCCGCCGGCTCCGAGGCGCCCACCGGCATCGATCCCGAGCTCGGCAAGATCATCGCCGGCCAGCTGGGCATCGAGCCCGACAAGATCGAGTGGGTCGAGGCGATCTCCGACAACCGCGAGCCGTTCCTGCAGAACGGCACGGTCGACTTCGTCATCGCGTCGTACTCGATCACCGACGACCGTCGCAAGGTCGTCGGCCAGGCCGGTCCGTACTACGTCACCGGCCAGAGCCTGCTCGTCGCCGCCGACGACGACTCCATCAACGGTCCGGACGACCTCGAGGGCAAGAAGGTCTGCTCGGTCACCGGCTCCACGTCGATCAAGACGGTCGAGGAGGAGTACGGCGCGACTCCGGCCGGCTTCGACACGTACTCCGAGTGCGTCGACCAGCTGAAGAACGGCTCCGTCGACGCCGTCACCACCGACGGCGCGATCCTGCTCGGCTACGCCGCGCAGGCGCCCGACGAGCTCAAGGTCGTCGGTGAGCCCTTCTCCGAGGAGCGCTACGGCGTCGGCTACAGCAAGGACGCCCCCGAGCTGTGCCAGTTCCTCAACGACACGATCGAGAAGGCGTACGACGACGGCGACTTCGAGAAGGCCTTCGACGCGACGCTCGGCAAGTCGGGCAACGACGTGCCCGAGAAGCCGACGCTCGACGCCTGCGCCTGATCCGACCGACCGACCGGTCGCCGGGCCTCATCGCCCGGCGACCGGCCGACCATCCTGCGACTGTCGCTCGACGACGGAGGTGACGTGGAAGCCCTCAGCGAGAACTTCGGCCTGGTGCTCTCCGGTTTCGGTGAGACCTTGAAGCTGCTCGTCGCGTCCGGCGCGCTCGCGCTGGTGGTCGGCACACTCGTGGCCGTTGCCCGCGTGTCGCCGGTGCCGGTGCTGCGCGGCGTCGGGATCGGCTACGTCACCATCTTCCGCAACACCCCGTTGCTGGTGCTGATCCTGCTCACCTACTACGGGCTGCCCGAGGTCGGCATCGACTTCGGCTTCTTCGTCATGATCACGCTCGCGATGGGCCTCTACACGGCGGCCTTCGTCACCGAGGCGATCCGCTCGGGCATCAACGGCATCGGGCTCGGCCAGGCCGAGGCCGCACGGTCGATCGGGATGCCCTTCTCCCTGACCATGACGCAGGTCGTGCTCCCCCAGGCGTTCCGGCTCACGGTCCCGCCGCTGGCGAGCGTGTTCATCGCCCTGACCAAGAACACCTCGCTCGCCGCGGTGTTCGGCATCGCCGAGGCCACCTTCCGCATGAAGGGGCTCAGCAACGACTACGCGAGCGAGCGCATCGTCATCTTCCTCGGGATCGCCCTCGGCTACATCGTCATCGTCGAGCTGATCTCCTTCGGCGCGTCCCGCTTCGAGAAGGCCTGGAGGGTCGCATGAGCCAGGCATCCGTCCTCTTCGACGTCCCCGGACCGAAGGCCGCCCGCCGCTACCGGCTGCTGGGCATCGCCACGGTCGTCGGCGTCGTCGCGCTCGCCGCGCTGGTCGTCTGGAAGCTCTACAGCGAGAACCAGCTCACCGCCCAGCAGTGGGAGCCGTTCGTCACCCCGCGGATCGTCGACGTCCTCGTCCAGGGCCTCATCGACACCCTGCGCGCCGCCGGCATCGCCATCGTCGGGGCTGTCGTGTTCGGCGTCCTGCTGGGGGTCGGCAAGCTGAGCGACAGCCGGCTCGTGCGGTGGCCGTCGTGGACCGTTGTGGAGTTCTTCCGCGCGGTGCCGCTGCTGCTGCTCATCATCTTCGTCTGGGGGCTCGCGTCGTACCCGAACGGGGTGCTGTTCCCCCTCGTGATCGGCCTGATCCTCTACAACGGATCGGTGCTCGCCGAGGTCTTCCGCGCCGGCATCAACGCCGTGCCGAAGGGACAGGCGGAGGCGGCCTATGCGCTCGGTCTGCGCAAGAGCGCGGTCACGCGCATCATCCTGCTGCCGCAGGCCGTGAAGATCATGTTCCCCTCGATCATCAGCCAGTGCATCGTCGTGCTGAAGGACACCAGCCTGGGGTACGCGATCCTCGCGCCGGGCCTCACCGTGGCAGGTCGCTCGGTCTGGAACACCTTCGACAACCGGCTGGCCACCGCCATCGTGCTCGCAGTCGTCTACATCGCGATGAACCTGCTGCTCACCTGGCTCGGTGGGTGGGTGCAGCGGCGCTACATCGGTCAGCGAAAGTCGTCCGACCAGGTCGGTGGCGTCGTGCAGGACCAGCCCGACGGTGGTGCGGGCGGCACCGGCGCACCGGGTCCGGCCTGAGCCGGCTCAGCGCTTCTTGGGGGTGACCCAGAGGTGGATGGTGCCCTCGACCGTGACGGTGCCGTCCTTCAGCGCCGCCTTCACGCGGATCGGGACGTCGGGACCGTTGGCCCAGTCCTCGGGGCTGGACTCGGCGGTGCAGTAGAGGTCGCCGGCCGACTTCGCCAGGTACTTCACGTCCATGCCCTTGGGCAGCCAGCGGGAGTCGCTCGGGCAGGTGGCCTCGGCGAGCAGGCCCATGGCCGCCTCCAGACCGTTGCAGGCCGCGATCGCGTGCACGGTGCCGATGTGGTTCTGCACGCTGCGCCGCTTCGGGATCGTGATCTCGGCGAAGTGCGGCCGCATCTCGCGTACGGCCATGTGGATCGACGCGAAGTACGGCGCCTTCTGGCCGTAGAAGATGGAGAACAGTCGCTTCCCCTGCGGGAGGGCCGACATCTTCCGGTACACATCGAGGGTGCTGGGCATGCGCGTGAGTCTAGGACCCTGACAGCGTCGCTGTCTGCGTCGGCGCGGGCGATGTGGCGAACGGCTCAGTAGGGTGAGCGACGTGAACCTGTCGATGACCTCGTACGCCATCTTGGGGCTGCTGGCCTTCGACGGGGAGTCCGAGACCAAGGGCCTCACGGGCTACGAGCTGAAGCAGCGTGCCGACCGGACGCTGCGGTTCTACTGGACGTCGCCGGCGATGAGCCAGATCTACACCGAGCTCGACAAGCTGCTCCAGGGCGACCTGGTGCACGCCGTGGAGCAGACCGAGGGACGACGCACCACGCGCCGCTTCAAGATCAGCGACGAGGGACGCACCCAGGTGGAACGGTGGCTCTCCGCACCCGTGGACGACCCGTTCCCGGTGCTCAAGCACCCGGTGGCTCTGCGTCTGCTGATGGGTCGGCTCACCTCGACCGAGCACGTGCAGGAGATGCTCGACGACTACCTCGAGCGGCTCGCCGTGCAGCGCAAGGAGCTGGAGGCCGTGCGCGAGATGCTCGGAGACGTCGAGGAGCTCCGCTACGCGGCCCGCGTCGCCGACTGGGGCATGTCGTACTACGACAGCGAGAAGGACATCGTCGAACGGATCCGACGCGACGTGGAGGAGCGCGGCTGAGCCGCACTCCCCCACACCACACCCGTTGCCGCCACCAGCTCAGGTGGAGACGAGCGGCTCCACGTCGGCCTCGAGCTCCTCGCGGACCACGTCGAAGGCAACCTGGGGCGAGTAGCCCTTGCGCGCCAGCATGCCGGTGAGCCGACGGATCCGGGTGGTGTCGTCGAGGCCGCGCATGGAGCGCAGCTTCTTCTGGACCAGCCGGTGGGCCGCCTCACGCTCGGAGTCGGGATCGACGTCGGCCAGGACCTCCCGCGCGATCTCGTCGGCGATGCCCTTGCGCCGGAGCTCGAGCGCCAGCACCTTGGTGGCCAGGCCCTTGCTGCGCGAGCGCGACTCGACCCAGGCCCGCGCGAACGCGGCGTCGTCGATCAGACCGACCTCCTCGAACCGGTCGAGCAACCGCGTCGCGACGTCGTCGGGCACGTGCTTGCGCGCCAGCGCCTCGGCGAGCTCGGCCCGGCTGCGCGGCGAGTCCGTGAGCTTGTTGAGCAGGATGGTGCGAGCCACCGACTCGACGTCGGCATCGGGATTCTGCGCGGTGTCGCGCACCGGCTCGTCCGAGCCCACGGGCGGCTCCTGCCCTCGCGCCTGTCCCCCGGGCACGCTCAGAACTCCGTCGCGGGCAGGTCGATGTCGTCGTCGGCGACCTCGTCGTCGATCGTGGCGCCGACTCCCAGGTGCTCCTTGACGCGCTTCTCCAGCTCCTCGGCGAGGTCGGGGTTGTCCTTGAGGAACTGGCGGGCGTTCTCCTTGCCCTGGCCCAGCTGGTCGCCCTCGTACGTGTACCAGGCGCCGGCCTTGCGGACCATGCCCGTCTCCACGCCGACGTCGATCAAGCTGCCCTCCCGGCTGATGCCCTGGCCATACATGATGTCGAACTCGGCCTGCTTGAACGGCGGGGCGAGCTTGTTCTTGACGACCTTGACGCGTGTGCGGTTGCCGACCATGTCGGTGCCGTCCTTGAGCGTCTCGATGCGGCGAACGTCGAGCCGGACGGAGGCGTAGAACTTGAGCGCCTTGCCGCCGGTGGTGGTCTCGGGCGAGCCGAACATGACGCCGATCTTCTCGCGCAGCTGGTTGATGAAGATCGCCGTGGTGCCCGAGCCGTGGATGGCGCCCGTCATCTTGCGCAGGGCCTGGCTCATGAGGCGAGCCTGCAGACCGACGTGGCTGTCGCCCATCTCGCCGTCGATCTCGGCGCGGGGCACCAGGGCCGCCACGGAGTCGATGACGATGACGTCGATGGCGCCCGAGCGGATCAGCATGTCGGCGATCTCGAGGGCCTGCTCACCGGAGTCGGGCTGGGAGATGAGCAGCGCGTCGGTGTCGACACCCAGCTTGCGGGCGTAGTCGGGGTCGAGCGCGTGCTCGGCATCGATGAAGGCCGCCACCCCACCGGCCTTCTGGGCGTTGGCCACCGCGTGCAGCGCGACCGTGGTCTTGCCCGAGGACTCCGGACCGTAGATCTCGACGATGCGCCCGCGCGGCAGACCGCCGATGCCGAGCGCGATGTCGAGCGCCGTGGCGCCCGTCGGGATGACGTTGATCGGGACGCGGCCCCGCTCACCGAGGCGCATGACGGCGCCCTTGCCGTAGTTGCGGTCGATCTGGGCGATCGCGTTGTCGATCGCCTTCTCGCGCTGGTCGCTCGTGACGGCGGTGACGGGGGTCAGTGGTGCCTTGGAAGCCATGGGCTGGTCCGTTCTGCTCGGTGGGGGCCGGTCATCTGCGACGCTAGGGGCCGCCTCAGACATCTGGGGCCTCGTCGACCCCGCCTGTGGACAGCGACACACCTTCGCGTCAACCGTGTGGACAACGCTAGTACGAACACCTGTTCGATCGGATGCGACACGCCGTGTCGACCTCGTCGGTGCCGGCACGCTCACGACTCCGCCACGATCGGTGGATCCTCAACCGCGGAACGCCCGCTGTGGTTGAGGATCCACCGATGAAGCTCCAGATGTTGAGGATCCACCGATGGGGGAACGGGCGGGCGGTCAGCGCTCGCTGGCAGGAAGCTCCAGGCGGGCGTGCACGGCACGCCACACGGTCTTGGGGTCGACCCCGGCGTCGAGCGCCTCGCTGGCCGTGCGACCACCCAGGTCGGACATGACCTGCGACTCCGCCCACGAGCGGGCGTACGCCGGGCCGAGGTGGATCCGCATCCGCTCCCAGAACTCGCTGTGCCTCATCGCGGCCAGCATGCCACGGGGCGCACAGCCGTCGGCGACGGCCTCGGACGGACCTCGGAGCCGCTCGGGCCGTCCGCCGACCTCAGCCGAGCGCGACGATCGCGTCGAGCAGGGCGGGCTCGAGCGGCCGGTCCGCGTGCACGAGGCGGTCGAGGCCGTCGGGGAACGGGGCCCGGTGCACCAGCTCGAGCCCGGCGAGCTCGCTGACCCGGCCGGAGGCGGGGTTCGACGACAGTGACCGCGCCACGACGGGCCAGTCCTCGCGGGTGCGGTGCGCGGCGCCCACGCCTACGCTGGCCACCCACGTGCCGAGGCCGTGGCCCCACACGCGAGGCGCGAGGCGGAAGCCGAGGTTCCACCAGCCGTCGCGGGGCATGGCGCCTCCGGTGCCGACGACCTCGCCGGCCACCAGGACCGCCCACTCCCCCAGGCCGACGTCGCGCCAGTCGCGCTCCGCACGCTCCGCCAGACCCACGCTCTGCGAGCGGTCCGTGAAGACGCCCGCGGGCAGGTGCCGCCAGGTGCCGGGGTCGGAGTAGACGGCGTGGACGGCGTCGACGTCGTCGAGGACGAGGGGTCGCAAGCCCCAGTCACTGGGATTCACCAATACCCCCGCCTCGTCGTCGCTGGTCGTACGTCCGTGACACCGCGGGACGGGCCGTGCCTCGGTCCTTCGCTGCCGTCGGCCAGCATGCCAGGACCGTGACGCCGATCGCCTGGCAGGCTCGACCCCCACGCGACGTGAGGCCCCAAGCCGTCGGTCCAGGCTCGCCGGGCCCACGGTGTGGGGTCGGCGGGTCAGGCCGCGGAGACCTCGACCTCGCCGGGGGCGATGGACGACACGCTCGCGAGGTCGGTGGCCTCCTCGATGGCCAGCAGCGTGCTGACGTCGAGGAGCACCTTGCTCAGCGGCACCTCCAGGGCGGCGGCGAGGGCAGCCAGCAGCTCCGAGCTGGGCTCCTTCTGGCCGCGCTCGACCTCGGAGATGTACCCGAGGGAGACCCGTGCCTTGGCGGAGACGTCGCGGAGGGTGAGCCCCTGGGCCATCCGGCGGGCGCGCAGCACCTCACCGACCAGCTGCCTCATGGCCGTCATGGTCCACCTCCGTCCGCCGTGCTCCGTGAGAGATCAACGCATTCCTGCGAGGGTCAACGCGATGGGCTCGGGTGTGATTCCCGACTCTCTGGATCCAGCCTAGCGACCAGGTGCGACAGCGCCGCAGCGACCGTCGCCGCGCGGACCTCGTCGCGGTCGCCCGACAGCGCGAGCGGCACCGACACCTCCCGCGACCCCGGTCCGTCGATGCCGACGTGGACCGTCCCGGCGGACTTGCCCTCGCTCGGACCCGGCCCGGCCACGCCGGTGGTCGAGACGCCCCAGTCGGAGCCCAGCAGGTGGTGCACCGACGCGGCCATCGCGACGGCGACGTCGGGATCGACCGTGCCACGCACGGTCACCAGGTCGGGGTCGACCCCCAGCACGTCCGTCTTGACCTGCGTGGCATAGGCGACGAGACCACCGACGACCACGTCCGACGCCCCTGGCACGTCCACGAGGGCCGCGCACAGGAGCCCTCCCGTGAGCGACTCGGCCGTGGCGATCGTCTCGCCGCGCTCACGGAGCAGGCGCACGACCTCGACGGCGTCGGGGCCCGGTGTCACGACTCCGGGCTCACGACTCGGGGCTCGGGGCCGACGCCTTCGCGTCCCGCCGCAGCACGATCGCGTCGCGCACGTACTGCACCGCCGTGACGATCGTGATGGCCAGGGCGGCCGCCATGATCACGTGCGTCGCCCATCGCAGCACGTCGCTGGCGGTGTTGTCCCACAGCTCGAAGGGGAGCACGTAGCCGCCGATCGCGAGGGCCTGGAGCGTGGTCTTGATGCGCCCGCCCTGGCTCGCCGGCATCACGCCGTACTTCTTGACCACGAACCGCATGAGCGTGATGCCCCACTCGCGCACCAGCAGCACGATCGTGACCCACCACCAGAGCACGCCGATGATCGACAGGCCGACGAACGCCATGCCGGTGAGCGCCTTGTCGGCGATGGGGTCGGCGAGCTTGCCGAAGTTGGTGACGAGGTTGCGGCTTCGCGCGAGGTCACCGTCGATGCGATCGGTGATCATCAGCAGCGAGAAGGCCACGAACGCCCAGACCCGCGTCGAGACGTCGGACCCGTCCTGCGTGAGCAGCAACCAGCCGAAGAGCGGCACGCCGACGATCCGCAGGACCGTGAGGGCGTTCGCGATGTTCAGGTTGCTGGGAGCGTGCTCGGGCGTCGGATCGTGGCTGGCGTCGGCCGGCTGCATGCATGCCTCTCGGTGGCGGGGCGGACGTTTCAGTATGGAGCAGGGCTCCGGCGCCTGGCCACCTGGACCTCGGCCTCCTCGGCCGAGACGGTCGTGCCGAGGCCCAGCGGGGCGGTGTAGATCTTCTGGCCGTCGGGGCTCACGACCTTGACCCGCGCGTCGAGCAGCCCCTCGCGCGGCTCGACGCGGATGTCGGCCATCTCGCTCCACAGCAGCCCGACCCAGCCGTCGCCGTCGCGCATCCTCACCCCGTGGGCGTCCGCCACGAACAACGGGGTACGCGCGTCGCGGACGCCTTGCAGCACCGCGAGGGAGAGCAGCGCGAGCACCGCGGCAGGCACCCACAGCAGCACGTCGTCCCGGTCCCAGGCCAGCCAGGCGAACCCGGACGCGACCCCGAGCGCGGCCAGCCCCAGGAGCGCGAACAGGGCGATCCGTCGACGGATCTCGAACGGCTCGTCGGAGGCGGGCTCCCCGGATCCTGGCGCGTCGGCACGCTCGTCGACCATGGGCACGCTCAGCCGACGCTGATCGAGGCGAGGACGTCCTCGAGGTCGTCGGGCTTGATCAGCACGTCGCGGGCCTTGGAGCCCTCGCTCGGGCCCACGACGCCGCGGCTCTCCATGATGTCCATGAGCCGGCCGGCCTTGGCGAACCCGACGCGCAGCTTGCGCTGCAGCATCGACGTCGAGCCGAACTGCGTGGTGACCACGAGCTCGACCGCCTGGATGACCAGGTCCATGTCGTCGCCGATGTCGTCGTCGAGGTCGCGCTTGGCCTGCGCGGGTGCCGTGACGTCGTCGCGGTAGCTCGGCTGCAGCTGCTCCTTGCAGTGCTTGACCACCTCCGCGATCTCCGCCTCGGTGATCCAGGCGCCCTGCATGCGCATCGACTTGTTGGCACCCATGGGCAGGAACAGTCCGTCGCCCTGCCCGACGAGCTTCTCGGCGCCCGGCTGGTCGAGGATCACGCGGCTGTCGGCGAGGGAGCTGGTGGCGAAGGCCAGACGGCTGGGCACGTTGGCCTTGATGAGCCCGGTGACCACGTCGACGCTGGGTCGCTGGGTGGCGAGCACCAGGTGGATGCCGGCGGCGCGCGCGAGCTGCGTGATGCGCACGACCGAGTCCTCGACGTCGCGCGGGGCGACCATCATGAGGTCGGCGAGCTCGTCGACGACCACCAGGAGGTACGGGTACGGGGTGAGCACGCGCTCGCTGCCCGGGGGCACCTTCACGGAGCCGGCGCGCACCGCCTTGTTGAAGTCGTCGACGTGCCGGAAGCCGAAGTTGGCGAGGTCGTCGTAGCGCTGGTCCATCTCGCGCACGACCCACTGGAGCGCCTCGGCCGCCTTCTTGGGGTTCGTGATGATCGGCGTGATGAGGTGCGGGATGCCCTCGTAGGCCGTCAGCTCGACCCGCTTGGGGTCGACCATGATCATCCGCACCTCGTCGGGCGTCGAGCGCATCAGCAGCGACGCGATCATGGAGTTGACGAAGCTCGACTTGCCGGAGCCGGTGGCGCCGGCCACCAGCAGGTGGGGCATCTTGGCGAGGTTGGCGACCACGAACCCGCCCTCGACGTCCTTGCCGAGGCCGATGACCATCGGGTGGTGGTCGCCGCGGGCCTTGGCCGAGCGGAGCACGTCGCCGAGGGAGACCATCTCCTTGTCGACGTTCGGGATCTCGACGCCGATCGCGGACTTGCCGGGGATCGGGCTGAGGATGCGGACCTCGTTCGAGGCCACGGCGTAGGAGATGTTCTTGCTCAGCGCGGTGACCTTCTCGACCTTGACGGCCGGTCCGAGCTCGACCTCGTAGCGGGTGACCGTCGGTCCGCGGGTGTAGCCGGTGACCTGGGCGTCGATCTGGAACTGCTCGAGGACCTCGGTGAGCCGCTCGACGACCTCGTCGGAGGCCGCGGAGCGCGCCTTGTGCGGGCTGCCCTCGCGCAGGACCGTGGAGTCGGGCAGGGAGTAGACGACGTCGCCCGAGAGTGCGAGCTGCTCGGCGCGTGCCGGCAGCGGCTCCATGGGCGGCAGCACGACGTCGGTGGTGTCCTCGGTCTCCGGCGCGGCGTCGACCTCCATCGCACTCGCAGCCGCGGCCGCGGCGTCGGCCTCGGCCTTCTCGGCCTTGCGGCGACGTCGGGCCGAGACCTGGCGGTCCTCGTCGGGACCGTCGACGAGCGGGTTCTCGTACGGCTCGTCGGCCACGGTGCGGGGGTGACGCTTGCGCGGGCTCGCCTCCGGCTCCGCCTCGGCGTCCTCGACGTGACGTCCGAGGGCACGGTCGCGGGCCTCTTGCAGTCGCGTGGGCACGGCATGGAGGGGCGTGGCGGTGACGACGAGCAGGCCGAACAGGACGACGAGCACGAGGATCGGGGCCACGACGTACTCGGTGCGCAGCAGGTCCATGGGGATGGCGGAGAACAGGAACCCGACCGCTCCCCCGGCGTCGCGGACCTCGACCATGTCCTCCGGGCGCGGCACGCCGTGGGCGAGGTGCACGAGGCCGAGCACGCCACCGCAGATGGCCGACCAGCCGATGACCTGACGGCCCACGGGGCCGTTGCGGTCGGGGTGGCGCAGCGTGCGCCAGGCGATGACGGCGAACAGGATCGGCACGGCCCAGGCCAGCAGACCCACCGTGCCCGTGGTGGCGGCACGCACCGCGTCGGCCACCGGACCGGGGACCTGCCACCAGACGGCGGCGGCCACGACGATGGCGAGCGCGACGATGCCGAACCCGACGCCGTCACGGCGCTGCTCGGGCTCCAGCTCGGCCGCGGAGTGCCCGATGCTGCGCGCGACCGCGCCGACGGCTCCGGCGATGCCCAGCCAGACGGCTGCGCAGGCACGGGCGAGCCCGCCGAGCACCGCGGCCACGGGACCGGGTCCGGTGCGCCGCGGGGCAGGCTTGCGCGCCGCGGGCTTGCGCTTCGCGGTGCTGCGGGAGGCAGGCTTCTTGCGGGCCTGGCTGCCGGACGGCCGCTTGCGCGGCGGGGAAGACGTTCGGGTCGCCATGGCGAGAGCCTAAACCAGAAGTCGAGGGTCGGCGTGCACCCACGCCGTCGACCCGGCGGGGATTCCCGGCGTGCCAGACGTAGGTGTCGCACCGCATCGCGGCGTGGGAGGTAGCTGTCGCACCTGTCGAGACCGCCCTTCGGTGCGAGACCTACCTCTGACGGCGCGGATGCGTGCGTCACCTACCTCTGACGGCCCGAGCACGGCCCGAGCACGGCCCGAGGACAGCCCGGTAGAGCGGCCCCGCTCGAGGCCGGGGCAGCGCAGCCGCAGGTCGTCGCGGAGGCCGGAGGCAGCGCGGCCGCCGGACGACCGACCTCAGAGCGCTGCGACGCCGAGACCGAGGGCCTGGTGGAACCGAGCGAGCACGAGGTCGACGACCCGTCGGTCGGGCAGCCCGCCGTCGAGCACGGGTGCCGTCACCAGGTCGGCACCGCAGTGGCGCAGCATGTCGGCGTCGCGACCCGGGGTCAGCACGTAGGACGAGACCACCACCCGCTGGCCGTAGGCCCGCGCGATGTCGACGGCGTCGGTGAGCGGCGTGTCCTTCCCGCCGATGGAGCCGATGTGCACCGGCCCGCCCCACACGGCGCTGACCAGCCGCGCCATCCGGGAGTAGCCCGTGATCGCCGCGTCGTCATGGGCTCCGGAGACACCCAGGACGATCGTGTCGTCCTTGCGGGCCCCTGCCTCGATCAGTCGCTGCACGCACAGCTCGGCCAACGTCCAGTCCGGGCCGATCGGGTGCGCGACCACGAGGGACGGGTCGTGCCGGGAGGCGGCCGACAGCGCGCCCGCCACGGCGGTCCCTCCGGTCAGCGTCAGCGGCACCGCCACCCGCACGGGCGGCCACGCGTCGTCGAGGGCCATCAGGTCGACCGGGGTGTCGCGCACGTCGACCGACGGAGCGTCGCGTCGCACGGCGTTGACCAGGCCCTGGAGGGCCACCCGTTCGGCCGGATCGGCATGCCCGGATGAGCAGGCGAGCAACACCTCGTCGGACCTGCGTGACGTCACTGACCAACCCCCTCGTGCGGGGAGATCGGCGTACGGCCGGCACCGTCGTGCGTAACGACGCTGCCGGCCGCAACCGGTGTCCCACCACGGTTCGGCCCCGCGCCGAACTCTTGATGACGACGTTAGTCAGCGCGTGTTTCGGCACCACCGCCCACAGGTTTCACCTGCGTAACAGTCCGAAGGTCTTCGATCGGACCGGGTCGGACGGCTCAGGCCTCGAGCACGATGGGGATGATCATGGGCCGACGCCGCAGCTTCCGGCCGGCGAACGAGCCGAGCACACGGCGCACGACCTGCTGCAGCTGCTGCGTGTCGTGCGTGCCCTCGCGCAGCGCCTGCTCCACCGCGTCGACGATCTTGGGCGTGATCTCGTCGAAGACGGAGTCGTCCTCGGCGAGACCGCGCGCGTGCACCTCCGGGCCCGTGACGATCTTGCCGTTCGTGGAGTCGACCACCACGACGACGGAGATGAAGCCCTCGTCGCGCAGGATCCGACGGTCCTTGAGCTCGCTGTCGGTGATCTCGCCGACCGAGGAGCCGTCGACGTAGACGTAGCCGCACTCGACCGCGCCGACCACGGACGCGTGCCCGTCGACCAGGTCGACGACGTACCCGTCCTCGGCCAGCAGCACGTTCGGCACGCCCGTCTGCGTGGCCAGCGCGGCGTTGGCGTGCAGGTGGCGGATCTCCCCGTGCACCGGCAGCACGTTGGTGGGCTTGACGATGTTGTAGCAGTAGAGGAGCTCGCCGGCCGACGCGTGCCCGGACACGTGCACCAGGGCGTTGCCCTTGTGGACCACGCGCGCGCCGATCTTGGTGAGCCCGTCGATGACGCGGTAGACGGCGTTCTCGTTGCCCGGGATGAGCGAGGACGCCAGCAGGACCGTGTCGCCCGGCTCGAGGCTGACCTGGGGGTGGCTGCGGTTGGCGATGCGCGACAGGGCGGCCATGGGCTCGCCCTGGGAACCGGTGGACATCAGCACCATCTTCTCCGGCGGCGCGTCGTCGATCCGGTCGACGACGACCCCGTCGGGCACGTGCAGGTACCCCAGGTCGCGGGCGATCTGCATGTTGCGCACCATCGAGCGTCCGACGTAGGCGACCTTGCGGCCGTGCTTGGCGGCGGCGTCGAGGACCTGCTGCACCCGGTGCACGTGCGAGGCGAACGAGGCGACGATGACGCGCTGCGTGCTGGACGCGAACACCGCGTCGATCGCCGGGGTGATGTTGCGCTCGGCCACCGTGAACCCGGGCACGTCCGCGTTGGTGGAGTCGGTGAGGAAGAGGTCGACACCGGCCTCGCCGAGCCGCGCGAAGGCGCGCAGGTCGGTGATGCGGCCGTCGAGCGGCAGCTGGTCCATCTTGAAGTCGCCCGTGTGCAGCGCGACGCCCGCGGGCGTCTTGACCGCGACGGCGAGGGCGTCGGGGATCGAGTGGTTGACGGCCACGAACTCGAGCTCGAACGGCCCCAGGTGCAGCGTCTCGTTCTCGGCCACCACGTGCTGCGGCACGTCGCGCAGCCGGTGCTCGCGCAGCTTCGGCTCGACGAGGGCCAACGTCAGCCTCGAGCCGACCACGGGGATGTTCCCGCGCTCGCGCAGCAGGTACGGCACACCGCCGATGTGGTCCTCGTGGCCGTGGGTCAGCACGACGGCGACCACGTCGTCGAGCCGTTCCCGGATGGGGCCGAAGTCGGGCAGGATCAGGTCGACGCCCGGGTGGTGCTCCTCGGGGAACAGCACGCCGCAGTCGACGATCAGCAGCTTGCCGCCGAACTCGAAGACGGTCATGTTGCGACCGATCTCGCCGAGTCCGCCGAGCGGGGTGACGCGCAGGGTGTTCGAGCCCAGGGCCGGGGGCGGGCCCAGCTCCGTGTGCATGTGACTCAAGGAGTTCGTCCGTTCAGTCGATCAGGTCTGGTCGATCAGGTGAGAGGCGGCGAGGGCGTCGCGCAGCATGGCGACCTCGTCCTCCGTGGCCTCGGGCAGGGGCGCGCGGGTCGTGCGGTTGTCGAGCACGCCCAGGATCTGCAGCACGGCCTTGGCCGTGATGACGCCCTGGGTGACGGTCATCATCGCCCGGTCGATGGGCAGGAGCTGCCGCTGGATGGCGCGCGCCTCGTCGAGGTCGCCGGCGTCGACCGCGGCGACCAGGTCGGCGAGACGACGAGGCGCGGCGTGGGAGACGACGCTGACGATGCCGCTGGCTCCGTACGCGAGCCAGCCGAGGTTCAGCGAGTCGTCGCCGGAGTAGATCGTGATGCCGGTCTCGCGCATGAGCCACGCACCGCGGTTGAAGTCGCCGACGGCGTCCTTGACCGACAGCACGAGCGGGTTCTTGCGCAGCTCGACGTAGGTCTCGGTCGCCAGCATGACTCCGCTGCGTCCGGGGATGTCGTAGAGCATCACCGGGACGTCCTCGCCGGCCTCGGCCACGGTGTTGACGTGCGCGACGATGCCCGACTGCGGCGGCTTGGAGTAGTAGGGCGTGACGACCAGCAGGCCGTGGGCGCCGGCCTTGCGGGCCTGCTGGGCCAGCTGCACGGAGTGACGGGTGTCGTTCGTGCCGACACCGGCCACCACGGTGGCACGGTCACCGACGGCCTCGACGACGGCAGCCAGCAGCTGTCCGTCCTCCTCGACCGTGGTGGTGGGCGACTCGCCGGTGGTGCCGCTGACGACGAGGCCGTCGTTGCCGTGGTCGACCAGGTGCTTCGCCACCTTCTGCGCCGCAGCCAGGTCGAGGTCGCCGTCGGGCGTGAACGGCGTGACCATGGCGGTCAGAACGCGCCCGAACGGCGCGGCGTCGCTGGCGAGCGGGGAGGTCATGGACCGAGGTTACCGCTCGACGCTACGGGGTCCGGTCCGGCCCGCTGAGCACGCAGGAGGATGCGACCGGGTCGATCAGGTCGTCCAGGTGCCTCGTCGCGCGACGTCCACGTGCGGCACCGCGCGTGCGGGCCAGGCAGGGCGCGTCGCTACCGTCAGCCCATGACGACGTACGAGCTCGACCGTGCCATCGCCTCGACACCCGGCGACGACGGCCTGCGCCACCTCGTCCTCACCGCGGACTGGAACACCCCCAACGGGACGGCCAACGGCGGCTACGTGCTCGCCGTGCTCGCCCGCGCCGCGCTCGACGAGGCCGCCACCACCGCCCCTGGGCACCCTGACCTGCTCACCGTCTCGGTGAGCTACTTCAAGCCGCCGACGCCGGGCGATGCCGCGGTGGAGGTGACCACGTTGCGCGTCGGTCGACGCGTGTCGGTCCACCAGGCAGTGCTCCTGCAGAACGGCGCCACCGTCGCGCACGCGGTCATCTCCCTGCACGACTGGGACGCCGCCGGCTCGGCCGAGCACACGCCGCACGGCGCGCCCCCCGTCGGCGGGCCCGACGACGGCGTCGACGTCTCCGGGTACGTGCCGTCCGGGGCGGTCCCGATCGTCGACCGCTACGAGGTCCGTCTGCCCGAGGTCCCCGGCTGGCTGCGTGGCGAGCCGAGCGGCGATCCCGAGGCGAGCGTGTGGGTCCGCCCCAAGGACGGCCGACCGATCGACGCCGTCGCGGCCGCTGCCATCGTCGACGGCTACCCGCCCGTCACGGCCGAGCTCGGGCTCCTGGCCTCCGCCACCGTCCAGCTGACCGTGCACCTGCGCCGCCGCCCCGAGACGGCGTGGGCGCTGATGCACGTGACGACCCGCCACGTGGTGCACGGCTACCACGACGAGGACGTCGAGCTCTGGGACGACCAGGGCCGCCTCGTGGCACAGAGCCGCCAGCTCGCCGTCCTGTCCTGACCTTCGGGGCCCACGCCTCCGGCGTGGCTCTCAGTACTGGTTGTCAGGGCTGGGGCACGACGGCGGCGTCGACGACGCGCCCGACGCCGATGACCGCGGCCGCGGTCGCCAGGACGGCCAGACCCGCGACACCTGCGGTGACGGCGTCGTGCACCACGAGCTGCGGGATCGCGCGGTCCGGCACCGCCGCCGCGGCGATGCCGGCACCCACCAGCCCGATCCAGTTGCCCGTCATGGCAGACCGGTGGTCGCGGATACGACCTTGCCGTGCGCCGAGGATGCCGAGCGGAACCGTGACCAGCGTGACCACCGAGAGCGCGTGCAGGGCACTGAAGTGCCCGGGCCGGATCTCCTGGATCCAGAACGACGAGGCGGCCACGAACATCAGCGCGACGACCCACACCCGCCCGGCCACGCGATGCCCCTGGGTGCCGCGCGCGCCCCGGAAGAGCTGCCACGCCCCGACCAGGAGCGCGACGACGGCGGCGAAGGCATGGGTGGCGATCAGGGGTGTCATGACAGCTCCGGCTTCAGGAGGGCGAGCAGGGGGTCGGTGACCGAGCGCACCTGGTCGGCGGTGACGGTGGTCGCGGCCAGGAGCTGCTCGAACGAGGACTCCAGCAGCCGTCCCCCGTCGGCGACGAGCGTGGATCCCGCGTCGGTGAGCTGCACGACTCGACGATTGCCCGCCCCGTCCGTCCGGGTCGCGGTGACGAGCCCGGCCTCGACCAGCGACTGCACCATCCGACTGGCCGCGGGTGCGGAGACGCCACGGGCGCCGGCGAGCTCGACCTGCGTGGGCGCGCCGAGCACCTGGATCGTGACCAGGGTCAGGAACCGGCCGTAGCTGATGTCGAACGACTCGCCGAGCATGCGGTCGGCCGCGGCGTCGAGCGCCGAGACGAGAGTGTGCAGCCGGTAGGCCGGTTGCGTCGGGTCGTAGGCCACCCGACCATGGTGCACAGATTAAGTTACCTACGTCAATATGCAGTCGTCAGTGGTCTCAGGTCCACCACGTGACCCCGGCTCGCTCCTACCCTGAGCCATGACGAGGGACACCCGCGCCACGCCGGTCGAGGACCGACCGACCCTGCGCACCGCCGCCCCGTTCGTCGCGGTCGGCACGCTCGGCCTCCTCGGCCTCCTCGTACCGCCCCACCCGGAGTCGACGACACCCGTGCAGCCGTGGCACGTGGTGGCACTCTTCGCCGTCACCCTCGCGATCCTCGCTCGCAGCCTCACGTCGCCCGTACGCACCTGGGCCGATCCCGGTGCCCCGCTGTTCTTCTTCGTGGTGATCGCCGCCGCGCGCGAGGTCAGCGGCGGCGCCATGGGCGGCGGGGGCGGGCTCGTCGCGCTCCCCGTCCTGTGGTTGGCCCTGTTCGGTCGCCGCAAGGACCTCTGGCTCTCCGCCCTGGCCACCCTGGTGCTCTTCCTGGTGCCCGCACTGCTCATCGGCGATCCGCGCTACCCCACCAGCGGGTGGCGGATGGCCCTCATCTGGACGGGCGTCTCCCTCTTCATCGGCCCAGCCATCCAGGACGTCGTGCGCCGTCTCGCCGTCGAACGGCGCGAGCACCAGAAGGCGGCGGCCGAGGCGCGCGGCCTGCTGGGAGGCGCGCGACTGAGCAGCATGATCGCGACCGACCGCGCCGGGTTGATCACGTCCTTCGGCGTGGGGGCCGAGCACCTCCTGGGGTACCGAGCCGTCGAGGTCGTGGGACGCGTGAACGTCTCGTCGTTGCACGACCCGCAGGAGCTCGCGGCCACCGCGACGGCCCGCGACAGCGACCCGGGGCACGTCCTCGCCGAGCTCGCCGCCGAGGACGCGCCGAGCCAGGTCTGGACCTACCTGCGCGCCGACGGGACGAGGATCTTCGTGCGCCTCGCGGTCACCGAGCTCCGCCACGACGACGGCACCGTGGTCGGCTACCTCCACGTCGCCATCGACGCGACTGCCGCGGTCTCGGACCAGCGCCGGCTCGCGGCCGCAGAAGCCCGATGGCGCACGGTGATGGACCAGCTGCCGGACGCGACGGTCGTCGTCGTCGACCCGTCGATGACCATCGAGCTCGTCGCCGGGGCCGGGGCCATGCGTCAGGGGATCGAGGGCAAGGTGGGACAGCCGCTCGATGCCTTCTCGGGACCGGTCAACATGGCGATCTGGAACCGGCTCGTCCCGCTCGCCATCGACGGCACCACGTCGGAGGAGGACCTCGCGGCGACCCGCACCGGGGACGAGCACCACGTCGTCGTCACGCCCCTGGACACGGCGGACGGTCCACGCGCACTGATCGTGGCGCGCGACGTCAGCGCGGAGCGTCGGCGTGAGCGCGAGGTGGCTCGGGCCCGGGACCGCGCTGAGCACCTCTTCCTGGACGCGCCGCACGGCATCGCCGTCCTCGACGCCGACGGTGTCGTCCTCGAGGTGAACGGCGCACTCGAGCGGATGCTGCCGCTCCCCGCGGGAGCGCTCGTGGGCCGGAACCTCGTCGACCTCTCCCCCGACCCGGAGTCCAGCCGACGCCTCCTGGCCGAGCTCGACGAGAGCCCGGCGCGCCTCGCGACCACGTCGTGGACGTGGGAGTCCAACGACGACCACGTGGTCCACCTCTCCCTGTCGCTGGCACGACTGCGAGCCGACGAGGACACGTCGTCGGACGACATCATCGTCAACGTCGTCGACGTGTCGGACCGCCAGCGCTACGAGCTCCAGCTCACCCACATGGCCGACCACGACGCACTCACCGGTCTGGTGAACCGGCGCCGCTTCGACCGCGACCTCGAACGCCACCTCGTGGAGTGCCGCCGCACGGGGGCACGCGGCGCGCTCCTCCTGCTGGACCTGGACCACTTCAAGGAGGTGAACGACACGCTCGGGCACCGGGCCGGCGACGAGCTGATCTCCTCGGTCGCCGCGGTCCTGCGCCGCGAGCTGGGGGACGCGGACATCGTGGCGCGACTCGGCGGCGACGAGTTCGGAGTGCTCCTGCCGTCCGCGGGACCGGAGGAGGCGTCAGCGCTCGCGAACCGACTCGTCGAACGCATCCGCGACCACACGGCGACCCTCGACGGGACGCGGCGGCGGGTCACGGCCAGCGTGGGAGTCCTGCCGATCACCTACGCCGACAGCCTGTCCGGTGACGACGCCCTCGCGACGGTCGACATGCTCATGTACGACGCGAAGGACGCAGGCCGCGACCGGGCCGC
Organism: Aeromicrobium sp. Leaf289; assembly: GCF_001423335.1. Classification (NCBI taxonomy): domain Bacteria; kingdom Bacillati; phylum Actinomycetota; class Actinomycetes; order Propionibacteriales; family Nocardioidaceae; genus Aeromicrobium; species Aeromicrobium sp. Leaf289. Next base: position 440,309 of record NZ_LMNK01000001.1, read on the forward strand.
CGTGCTCGGTGTCGCCCTGAACGAGGTCCCCCGTCTCGGGGCGCGACTGCGCTGGCGCGAGCGCCTCGAGCACGCGCTCGAGCACGACGACTTCGAGCTCCACCTCCAGCCGATCCAGCACGTCGCGTCGGGACGGATCACCGGCGCAGAGGCGCTGCTGCGCATGCGGGACCCCGACGGGGCTCTCGTGATGCCCGGCCGATTCCTCTACATCGCAGAACGTGCGGGTCTCATCGCGGCCCTCGACCGCTGGGTCCTTGCCCATGCGCTGCCGATCCTGACCGACCTGCAGCGGGTCCGGCCGGGCTTCGTGCTCGAGGTGAACGTGTCCGGGCTGACGATCGGCGATCCCGAGCTGGAACGGATGATCGTCTCGGCAGCCACCTCGGGTGCCTTCCCACCGCAGTCACTCGTGCTGGAGATCACGGAGACGGCGGCGGTCTCCGACCTCGAGAACGCGCGTGGTTTCGCCCGACGGGTCGCGTCGACCGGATGCCGGCTGGCCCTCGACGACTTCGGCGCGGGGTTCGGGTCCCTCTCCTACCTCAAGCACCTCGACTTCGACCTGCTCAAGATCGACGGCGAGTTCGTGGCCGACTCGCACCGCAACGGTGTCGACCGGACGATCCTGCGATCGGTGGTGGCCATGGCGAAGGCGCTCGGCAAGGAGACGGTCGCGGAGTTCGTGGCCGAGGGAGCCGTCCTCGACGTGGCGCGCGCCGAGGGCGTCGACTTCGCCCAGGGGTACGGGATTGGGCGTCCGGTCCACCACGACGACTTCGCGGCGACCTACCTCGACTGAGGCCCGGGGCCGACGGCGCGCCGGGTCAGGCGCGCACGTAGGTGACGATGTCGAACGGCACCCGCTCGGGCTCCGGTCCGACGTGCGGGACCCGGCCCGCCTCGTGCCAGCGCTCCCAGTCGATCCGCGGGAAGTACGTGTCGCCGTCCGGCGCCGCGGCCACGCGGGTGACCACCAGGACGTCGACCAGGTCGCGTTCGAGCGCCGCAGCGTAGACCTGGGCACCACCGACCAGGAACACCTCGTCGTCGAGCGATCGGGCACGGTCGAGCGCCTCGTCGAGGGAGTGCGCCACCTCGACACCCTCGGCGCTCCACCGCGGGTCGCGGGTGACGACGATGGTGGTGCGGCCCGGCAGCGGCCGGCCGATGGACTCGTACGTGGCCCGCCCCATGACCATCGGGTGGCCGAGCGTGAGCTGCTTGAAGTGGGCCAGGTCCTCGGGGAGCCGCCAGGGCAGGGCGCCGTCGACCCCGATCACCCGGTTGGCGCCCATCGCGACGACGAGCGTGGTGGTGGCGGTAGTCATGCGTGTGCTCAGACGGCGATCGGTGCCTTGATGCCCGGGTGGGGGTCGTACCCGGTGACCTTGACCGAGTCCAGGGTGAACCCGTCGATGCTCGTGACCGACGGGTCCAGCCACAGCTCGGGCAGGGGGCGCGGCTCGCGCTCGAGCTGCAGGCGGGCCTGGTCGAGGTGGTTGAGGTACAGGTGCGCGTCGCCGAAGGTGTGGACGAAGTCGCCCACCCGCAGCCCGGCGACCTGCGCGACCATGTGCGTGAGCAGCGCGTAGGACGCGATGTTGAACGGCACGCCGAGGAAGACGTCGGCCGACCGCTGGTAGAGCTGGCACGACAGGCGGCCCGGGCCCCCGTCGTCGGCCGGTGCGACGTAGAACTGGAAGAAGGCGTGGCAGGGCGCGAGCGCCATGGCGGGCAGGTCGGCCACGTTCCAGGCGCTGACGATGTGGCGCCGGGAGTCCGGGTCGGCCTTCAGCGACTCGATGACACCCACCAGCTGGTCGATCGTCTGACCGTCCGGCGTCGGCCACGAGCGCCACTGGTGGCCGTAGACCGGCCCGAGGTCGCCGTTCTCGTCGGCCCACTCGTCCCAGATGGTGATGCCGTTCTCGCGGAGCCACCGGGTGTTGGTGTCGCCCGAGACGAACCAGAGGAGCTCGCCGACGACCGACTTGAGGTGCACCTTCTTGGTGGTGACCAGCGGGAACCCGGCCGTGAGGTCGAAGCGCATCTGGTGCCCGAACACGCTGCGGGTGCCGGTTCCGGTGCGGTCGCCCTTTTCGACGCCCTCGTCGAGGATCCGGCGGACGAGGTCGAGGTAGGCCTGCATGCTCCGGAGGATACCCGCCGACGCCGACAGGTCCTGTGCGAAACTCTGGTCGTGCCCCTCGCCGAGTACGAGGCCTCCCCGCAGGAGGTCCGCCGCTTCGCCCTCCTGCAGATCGGTCTGACCGCAGGCTTCATGACGCTGATCTTCCTGGCCCTCGGCGGTACCGACGCCGATCTTCCGCCGTGGTGGCTGCTGGCGGCGCTGCTGCTGGTGGTCGTGGTCGCCGCCGTGCTCTCCGAACGAGTCTGGCTGCAGGCCTCCCCGCTCGATCCCGACGACGACCCCGACGACCTCGAGCGCCGCGCGATCGGCATCTACGCCGCGCAGACGGTGCGCAAGCTGATGTTCTGCGAGGCGTCCGTGCTGCTGGCGATCCTCGTCTCGTTCGTGGGCACCTGGGGCGGCTGGCCGATCCTGCTCGCCGGGGTCCCGGGCCTGTTCCTGCTGGGCTTCGAGACGTGGCCCGGCCTGCGCAACCTGACCATGACCGCCGCGATGCTCGAGGCCGAGGGCGCCGAGACACGACTCGTCGAGAGCTTCCGGTCGTGGTGACCGCCGACGTGAGCGTCCGGCTCGCCTGGCCCGACGACGTGGCGGCGATCGCGACCGTCCAGCAGGCCGCCTGGCGTGACGCCTTCGGGGACATGACCACCGTCGACGTCGCCCCGGCGTGGCACGCACTCCTCACGACTCCCCCGGACGCTCGCGCCCGGGTGCTCGTCGCGCTCGAGCAGGCCACGCTCCGCGGGGTGGCCTTCGTGCACCCCTGCCACGACCCCGACGCCGACCAGGTCGCCGACGGCGAGGTCGGCGAGCTGCTGGTCGACCCCGGCCACCGCGGCGAGGGTCACGGCTCGCGGCTGCTCCAGGCCGCCATCGACACGTTGCGCGCCGACGGCTTCGAGCGAGCCCGGTGGTGGCTGCCCACGACCGACGACGCCCTGCGAGCCTTCGTGGTCGGCACCGGGTGGGCCGCCGACGGGGCCCACCGTGAGCTCGCCGACGAGACCGGCGCCCACACCGTGAAGCAGGTGCGACTCGTCACCTCGTTGGTCGAGGAGTGAGCGACCGCTCCCCCGAACCACCCAGTGCCGCCCGTCGCCGAGTCGTGGCCGACTCCCTGGGGGTCGGCGTGGCCACCGGTCTCTACGGTGTCTCGTTCGGCGCCCTGGGCACCGCGTCGGGACTCAGCGTCCTGCAGACGTGCGTGCTGTCCCTGGTGGCCTTCACCGGTGCCTCCCAGTTCGCCTTCATCGGCGTGGTCGCGGCCGGCGGAGCTCCGCTGACCGGTGCCCTCACGTCCGTGCTGCTGGGCACGCGCAACCTGTTCTACGGTCTCAGCCTCGCCTCGATCCTGCGTCTCACCGGGGTGCGGAGGACCCTGGGCGCGCACCTCGTGATCGACGAGTCGACGGCCGTCGCCGTCGCCCAGCGCGACCACGTCCTCGGCAGGCTCGGGTTCTGGTGGACCGGCGCCTCGATCTACCTGTTGTGGAACCTGTCGACCCTCGCCGGCGCGCTCGCGGGCACCGCGATCGGCGACCCCCGCACCTACGGGCTCGACGCCGCGGTCGGCGCGGCGTTCCTGGCCCTGCTCTGGCCACGCCTGTCCGGAGCACTCGCCCGGGTCGTCGCGCTGGTCGGCGCCGGGGTGGCCCTGGGCCTGGTGCCGCTCTCCCCCGCCGGCGTGCCGATCATCGCCGGCGGCGCGGTGGCCGTCGCGGCAGGTCTGCTGCTGCGTGACCGGCTCGGACGGCCCGCGTCGTGAGCGCCACCTGGCTGGGCATCGTGCTCACGTGCGTCGGCTGCTACGCCCTGAAGCTCGCCGGGCTCTCGGTGCCGGAGCGGGTCCTCGAGCACCCCGCCACCCGACGTGCCGTCGACCTGATCCCGGTGGCTCTTCTCGGTGCCCTGGTGGCCGTGCAGGTGCTGGCCGACGGACAGCGCGTCGCCGTCGACGCGCGCCTGGCCGCCCTCGCCGTGGCGGCGGTGCTGCTGGTGCTGCGTGTGCCGTTCCTCGCCGTGGTGGGGGCAGCAGCCCTCAGCGCCGCCCTCCTGCGTCTGTAGCCCCGGGTCAGCTGACCACGACGGCGGCGACGTCCTCGGCGTGGTCCTCGACGACGGAGAAGTGGTCGGCGTCGAGCTCGTGCAACGTCGTGGGCCAGCCCGCGTGGTTCCACTGCCGGTGGACGGCGCGCACCTCGTCGATCGGTGTCCGCTCGTCACGCAGCCCGGTCACGAACGCGACCGTCGTCCCGCGCGCCACCGGTGGCGACGCCGGTCCGAGCATCGCGCCGCTGATCGGGTCGGCGCGAGGGAACGGAGCGGCGGCGACGCAGACCGTACGTGCGAGGCCGACCCCGAGCCGTCGCTGGTTCAGGGTGAGGCTCGCTGCTGCGACGCCCCCGCGGGACCAGCCGACGAGCACCAGACCGTCGGGATCGTGGTCAGCGGTCTCCCGGGCGAAGCGTAGGGAGGTCAGCAGGTCGGCGCGTCCGCCGTCCGAGGAGGTCACGTCCCAGTCCGGCGTGACGGTCCGGTGCCCGGACGTCGCCACGGCGGTGGCGAGTCGGGCGAGGGCGTGGCGCTCGTTCGGGCCGGAGCCGTGCCAGAGCAGGACGGTGGGACCGTCGCCGACGACGTCCGCCACCCGACCGGGCGCGTACGCGACCTCCATCAGTCGCCGAGGCCGAGGACCACGTCGAGACCGACGGTGACACCCGGCCGGTCGGCCACGTGACGCACGGCCGCCACCACGCCGGGCATGAACGACTCCCGCGTGGACGAGTCGTGCCGCAGGCTCAGGATCTCCCCCTCGCCGCCCAGGAGCACCTCCTGGGACGCGACGAAGCCACGCGAGCGCACGGCGTGCACCGTGATCCCGTCGACCTGGGCACCCCGAGCACCGTCGGGGTCGGTGGTGGTGGCGTCGGGGACCGGCGGCGAACCGGCCTCGGCGCGGGCGGCCGCGATCAGCTCGGCCGTGCGGACGGCCGTCCCCGAGGGGGCGTCGACCTTCGCAGGGTGGTGCATCTCGATCACCTCGACGGACTCGAAGAAGGGCGCGGCCGTGGCGGCGAAGCGCATGAGGAGCACCGCGCCGATGGAGAAGTTGGGCACCACGAGCACCGAGACCCCGGTGCGCTCGTGGACGGCCGTACGCACCGACCGCAGCCGCTCGCCGTCGAATCCCGAGGTGCCCACGACCACGTGCACCCCGCGCTCGATGCACCACAGGACCTGGTCGAGCGCCACGTCGGGCGTGGTGAAGACGAGGGCCACCTCGGCTCCGGACTCCCCCACCAGGTCGATGGAGTCGCCGACGTCGACCTGGGCGACGACCTCGATCCCGTCGGCGGCGTCGAGCGCCTCGACGGAGGTCGAACCCATGCGCCCACGGGCGCCCAGCACGGCTACACGAGTCATGACCTCAGGCTATCGAGCGAGCACGTCGCGCAGCACCACGAGCCCGGCGTGCAGCTCCGCGAACGACGTGGTGAGGGGCGCGAGCCCGAGCCTCACCAGGTCGGGCTCGCGGAAGTCGGGCACCACGCCACGGTCCACCAGCGCAGCCGTGACGGCGCGCGCGTCGGGGACCCGCACGGTCACGTGACCACCGCGACGTGCCGCGTCACGCGGTGTGACGACCTCGACCGGACTGCCGTCGGCGGCCAGCACGTCGAGCGCGTCGATCGCGAAGGACGTGAGCAGCACCGACTTGACCCGCACTGCGTCCACGCCCGCCTCGGCGGCCATGGCTGCACCCTCGCGCACCGCCAGCAGGCCGGCGACGTTCGGCGTCCCCGACAGCAACCGACGTGCGTCCACGGCGGGGCGGTAGTCGTCGGCCATGGCGAAGAGGTCGTCGGCGCTCCACCAGCCCGGCAGCGGCTGCTCGAGCACGGGGAGGTGGCGAGCCGCCGCGTACAGGAACGCCGGTGAGCCCGGTCCACCGTTGAGGTACTTGTAGGTGCAGCCGACCGCGAGGTCCACGCCCGCGGCGTCGAGCGCGGTGGGCACCACCCCGACCGAGTGGCACAGGTCCCACACGACCAGGGCACCGGCCGCGTGCACCCGGTCGGTGAGCGCGGCCAGGTCCAGCAGGGCGCCGGACCGGTAGTCGACGTGGCTCAGCAGCACGACGGCAGTGCGCTCGTCGAGCACGGCGTCCAACGAGTCGGTCAGGTCGCCCTCGGCGTCACGCTCGATCGTGACCAGCTCCATGCCACGGGCTGCCGCCACGTGCGACGCCAGGTAGCGGTCGGTCGGGAAGTCGCCGGCGTCGACGACGATCCGGCTGCGTCCGGGCACGATCGACGCCGCGGCGTGCAGGGCCTTCGCGATGCAGATCGACGTCGAGTCGGCCACCACCGTCTGACCGGGTGCGGCACCGACGAGGGCGCCCACCTCGTCGCCCACCTCGACCGGCAGCTCGGTCCAGCCCTCCGACCAGCCACGGATCAGACGGCTGCCCCACTCGTCACGCACGAACGAGGCGAGGCGCTCTCGCGTGCGCAGAGGCAGCCGACCCAACGAGTTGCCGTCGAGGTAGGCCACCATGTCGGCGTCGAGCACGAACTGCTGGCGGTACACGGCCAGCGGGTCGGCAGCATCGAGCGCGGCGGCGCGCTCACGGAAGTCGGTCATCTCGCGGATCGTCTCACGCCGAGGGCCGTGACCCCACCTCCCGGTCGACCGCCCGGACCGAACGCGACGAGGCCCCCACCCCCGAAGGGGTGAGGGCCTCGTGACGTGGACCGATCAGGCGTCCGTGGACTCCTCGGCGTCGGCCGGGGCCTCGTCGGTGGCGTCCTCGGGAGCTGCGTCCTCGGGGACGGGGATCAGCGAGATCTTGCCGCGGTCGCCGAGCTCGGCGATCTGGACCTGGATCTTCTGGCCCACCGAGACGACGTCCTCGACGTTGTTCACGCGCTGGCCGCCGTTGAGGTCGCGCAGCTTGCTGATGTGCAGCAGCCCGTCCTTGCCCGGCGAGAGCGCGATGAACGCACCGAAGTCGACCGTCTTGACGACGGTGCCGAGGTAGCGCTCGCCGACCTCGGGCATCGTCGGGTTGGCGATCGCGTTGATGGCGTCGCGCGCACGGTCGGCCGCACCGCCGGCCTCGCCGGCGATGTAGACGGTGCCGTCGTCCTCGATCGAGATCTTGGCGCCGGTGTCGTCCTGGATCTGGTTGATCATCTTGCCCTTCGGGCCGATGACCTCGCCGATCTTGTCGACCGGCACCTTCACCGTGATGATCTTCGGGGCGAACTCGCTCATCTCGTCGGGCGCGTCGATGGCCTCGGACATGACGTCGAGGATCGTCAGGCGCGCACCCTTGGCCTGCGTGAGGGCACCGGCGAGCACGTCGGCGGGGATGCCGTCGAGCTTGGTGTCCAGCTGCAGGGCCGTGATGAACTCGGGCGTGCCCGCGACCTTGAAGTCCATGTCGCCGTACGCGTCCTCGGCACCGAGGATGTCGGTGAGGGTGACGTACTCGGTGGCGCCGTCGACCTCACCGGAGATGAGGCCCATCGCGATGCCCGCGACCGGGGCGCGCAGCGGCACACCGGCGTTGAGCAGACCGAGCGTCGAGGCGCAGACCGAGCCCATCGACGTGGAGCCGTTCGAGCTCAGCGCCTCGGAGACCTGACGGATCGCGTAGGGGAACTCCTCCTTGGTGGGCAGGACCGGCAGGAGCGCGCGGCCGGCGAGCGCACCGTGGCCGATCTCGCGGCGCTTCGGCGAACCGACGCGGCCCGTCTCACCCGTGGAGAACGGGGGGAAGTTGTAGTTGTGCATGTACCGACGCGTGCTCTCGGGGCTCAGCGTGTCGAGCTTCTGCACCAGGTCGAGCATGTTCAGCGTGGTCACGCCCAGGATCTGGGTCTCGCCACGCTGGAACAGGGCCGAGCCGTGCACGCGCGGGATGACGCCGACCTCGGCCGACAGCTCACGGATGTCGGCGAGTCCACGACCGTCGATGCGCACCTTGTCGCGGAGCACACGCTGGCGGACGAGGCTCTTGGTGACGGCACGCAGCGCGGCACCGACCTCCTTCTCGCGACCCTCGAACTGCTCGCCGAGCTGGTCGAGCACGTCGGCCTTGATCTGGCTCTCGCGGTCCTCGCGATCGGCCTTGGAGGAGATCGTGAGGGCCTCGGCCAGCGGGCCGGAGGCGGCTGCGGCGACGGCGTCGTAGACGTCGTCCTGGAAGTCGAGGAAGACCGGGAAGTCCTGGACGGGCTTGGCCGCGGCCTCGGCGAGCTGCTGCTGCGCCTCGCACAGCTGGCGGATGAAGCCCTTGGCGGCGTCGAGGCCACCGGCCACGACCTCCTCGGTGGGCGCCTGGACACCGGACTGCACGAGGTCCCAGGTGTTCTCGGTGGACTCGGCCTCGACCATCATGATCGCGACGTCGCTGGAGCCGTCGGCCTGCGTGGCGATGCGGCCCGCGACGACCATGTCGAACACGGCGTCCTCGAGCTGGCTGTGCGTCGGGAAGGCGACCCACTGGCCGTCGATCAGGGCGACGCGGGTGGCGCCGATCGGACCGGAGAACGGCAGGCCCGAGATCTGCGTGGACGCGGAGGCGGCGTTGATGGCCAGCACGTCGTACGGGGTGTCGGGGTTCAGGGCCAGGACCGTGATGACGACCTGGACCTCGTTGCGCAGACCCTTCTTGAAGGTCGGCCGCAGCGGGCGGTCGATCAGGCGGCAGGTGAGGATCGCGTCCTCGCCCGGGCGGCCCTCACGACGGAAGAACGAGCCGGGGATGCGTCCCGCGGCGTACATGCGCTCCTCGACGTCGACCGTGAGGGGGAAGAAGTCGAAGTGGTCCTTGGGGTGCTTGCCGGCCGTGGTGGCCGAGAGCAGCATCGTGTCGTCGTCCAGGAACGCGGACACGGAGCCGGCGGCCTGGCGAGCGAGCTGACCCGTCTCGAAACGGATCGTGCGGGTACCGAAACGACCATTGTCGATGACGGTCTCGGTGGTGTGGATGGAGTCGGACATAGAAGTCCCTTCTCGCGACGGTCGTCGCGCGGTGGGACGAGCTCCGGACCTGCCGTGATGATGGCCTTCGGTCTTCGATCGAGGCCCGCGGCGCGGCGATCGCCGTCCCGAGGGCCACTACCGAGGACCGGACCCGACGTGGCGGCTCTCGTCCGTGGATGTGTCGATGTTCAGTTGTGGTGGGCGGTCGTCCAGGTCCTACGACCTGGGCGGGCCCGGATGCGGATCAGGCGGCCACCCCGACTGGGGAGACCGCCTGATCGAAGTCAGCGACGCAGACCGAGGCGCTCGATGAGCGAGCGGTAGCGCTCGATGTCCTTGGCCTGGAGGTAGTTGAGCAGCCGACGGCGCTGGCCGACGAGCAGCAGCAGGCCACGACGGCTGTGGTGGTCGTGCTTGTGCTCCTTCAGGTGCTCCGTCAGGTGCGAGATGCGCTCGGTGAGCAGCGCGACCTGGACCTCCGGGGAGCCGGTGTCGCCCTCGCTGCGGGCGTACTGCTTGATGATCTCGTCACGCGGCGTGCCGGCGACGGTGGGGGCAGCGGTCTTCTTCGACATTCTTCTCCTGGGAGGTCGTTGCACGGCGCTCCCGGGCATGTCCACCGGGGCTCTGATGATCCGTGGGCGTTGGTACGCCGCCTGCCAGGCTATCAGCGGGCGGCACCTCCAGGCGAATCGCCCGGGTCAGGACGGTCGAGCGAGCACGGCGCGGGCGGCGTCGACGTCGGCGTGCATCTGCTCGACGAGGGCCTCGACACCCTCGTAGGCCACCATCGAGCGCAGCCGCTCGACCAGCTCCACCCGGACGGTGCGTCCGTAGAGGTCGAGGTCGTGCCCGTGGTCCATCACGTAGGACTCGACCCGCCGCTCGGTGCCGGCGAAGGTCGGGTTGGTGCCGATGGACACGGCCGCCGGGTAGGCGGCGTCCCCGGTGACGAGGCGACCGGCGTAGACCCCGTCGGGCGGGACGCAGTACCCGGCGTCGACCGGGACGTTGGCGGTAGGGAAGCCGAGGTCACGGCCACGGCGGTCACCGGGGACGACCACACCGTCCACCTCGTACGGACGGCCGAGCACCGCTGCGGCCTCGGCGAGACGGGCCTCGGCGACGAGACCCCGCACCCGCGTGGACGACCAGGTGCCGGACCCGTCGTCCCCCCGCGCCTCGGCGTCCCCCACGAGCGTGAGCGCGTCGGCCGAGCAGCCGTGCTCGGCGCACAGCTCGCGCAGCACCTCCGTGGTGCCGGCGGCCTTGGCGCCGAACGTGAAGTTCTCCCCGACCACCACGTGACGGGCCCGCAGCTGCTCGACCACCACGCGCTCCACGAACTCGCGAGGTGACCAGGAGGCCATCTCGCGGTCGAAGTCGAGGACGCGGACGTGGTCGGCCCCGCGCACTCCGGGCGCCGGCTCGAGCAGCAGCTGCACGCGGCGCTCGAGCGACGTGAGACGGGCGGGGACCCGCTCGGGGGCGAAGACCGCGACCGGGTGCGGCTCGAAGGTCACGGCCACGACCGGCAGACCGCCGGCGACCTCGCGCGTCCGCTGCAGCAGTGCCTGGTGTCCTCGGTGGACGCCGTCGAACGTCCCGATGGTGACGGCGGAGTCCTCGGCGATCGGCGCGGTCGACGCCCCGCCCAGCTCTGTCCACGTGGCCACGCCAGAACTGTGCCACAGCGGCGCTCGCCGCACGCGTGCGCGGTGACGTTCGATGAGAGTTCTCTCATCGCCACCTCATCGTGGCGAGGTGCTCCGTGCGGCACAGTGTGCGCATGACGCGTTCCCGCCTCCTCGTCCCCCTCGTCGTGGGGGTCGCCTTCGTGCTGCTCGGCATCGTGGCGGCGCGCGTCGTGGCGCAGGACGACGCACCGGCCGGCGACTTCGCCCCCGTGACGGTGCCGACGACGAGCTCCACCCCGACCCCGACCCCCACGCCGTCGCCGACCCCGTCGGCGGACGACGACGACGATGACGACGACGACTACGAGCGCGTCCCCCAGACACCGCGCCCCATCGACGATGATGACGACGACGATGACGACAGGGACGACCGGGACGACGATGACGACTGACCTCCTTGCCCGGCTCCGCCGTGGACGCAGGAGCGACGCGTGGACGTGAGCCGCAGCCCCCGCTACTCCGTCCGCCAACGTCTCACCGCCGCCGTCGCGCTCCTGACGGCGGCGGCCCTCGTCGCCGTCGGTGCCACGCTCTTCGTGCTCGAGTCGCGCCGCATCGACCGCGTGATCGACACAAGCCTGGCCCAGGAGGTCGGCGAGCTGCGTCGGCTCCAGGCCGAGGGAGTCGACCCGGAGACGGGCGAACGGTTCGCCGACCCCGACCGCCTGATCGCGTTCTTCCTGTCCCGCAACGTGCCCGACGCCGAGGAGAACCTCTGGCAGTTCCCCGTCACGGGCAAGCCCACGTTCGTCGGCGAGGGCCAACGGGCGCTGCGCACCTCGCCGCGCTTCCCGGCCCTGGTCGAGCGGCTCCAGACCGCAGGCGGCGTGGCCGACCTGACCGTCGCCGACCGCGACTACCGCGTGGCGGTCCAGCCGGTGGAGCAGGGATCCGAGCGCGCCTCCTTCGTCGTCTCGCACGACGTGAGCGAGTCGCGCAACCAGCTGGACGAGCTGATGGTCACCTACGCCCTGCTCAGTGCGCTGTCGGTGGTGCTGATCTCCGCGATCGCGTCGTGGCTCGCCGGCCGACTCCTCTCCCCCGTGCGCCGCCTCCGTGAGACCGCGCAGGGGATCACCGAGGGTGACCTGAGCGGACGGCTCGAGGTGAGCGGCAACGACGACCTGAGCGAGCTGCAGCGCACGTTCAACGACATGCTCGACCGCCTGGAGGAGGCCTTCGCCAGCCAGCGTCGACTCCTCGACGACGCCGCGCACGAGCTGCGCACCCCCCTCACCGTCCTGCAGGGGCACCTGGAGGTCCTCGACCTCACCGACCCCGACGACGTGCGCACGACCCGCGTGCTGCTGCTCGACGAGATCGACCGGATGACCCGGCTCGTGAACGACCTCCTGCTGCTCGCCAAGGCCGAGCGTCCGGACTTCGTGCGGCTCGAGCGCACCGACGTCGAGGCCCTGACGGTCGGTGTGCTGGAGCGAGCCCGCGGGCTCGCGGAGCGTTCCTGGGTGCTCGACGGCGTCGCGCGCACGACGGTGGAGGTCGATCCACAACGCATCACCCAGGCGCTGCTCCAGCTGGCGGACAACGCCGTCCGCCACACGGCCGCCGGTGACGAGATCGGCATCGGATCGCGCCTGCACGAGGGGAACGTCGAGCTGTGGGTCCGCGACACGGGCTCCGGCGTCTCGCCCGCGCTGCGTGAGACGATCTTCGAGCGCTTCTCGCAGGGCGAGGACGAGCACGCCGGCTTCGGCCTCGGGCTCTCCATCGTCGCGGTGATCGCCCGGGCCCACGAGGGCCAGGTGGTGCTCGACGAACCCGGCACTGATGGGCCGAGAGCCGACGAGCACGGCACGAGCGACCATGGACCGACCAGTGGCACCGGCGCGACGTTCCGGCTGGTCGTCCCGGCAGGAGGACAGTGGTGAACCGGATCCTGGTGGTCGAGGACGAGGACCGCATCGCCTCGTTCGTCTCCAAGGGCCTCAAGGCCGAGGGGTTCACCCCCACGGTGGTCGCGGACGGCGTGAGCGGGCTCGACTACGCCCTCACCGGCCCGTTCGACCTGATGATCCTCGACATCGGCCTGCCCGGCCTGGACGGGTTCACCATCCTCGAGCGTGTGCAGGCCGAGCGCCCCGAGCTGCCGGTCATCGTGCTGACCGCCCGCGACTCGGTGACCGACACGGTCCAGGCGCTGGAGGGCGGCGCCGCCGACTACATGAGCAAGCCGTTCCGCTTCGCCGAGCTGCTGGCCCGTGTGCGGCTGCGGCTCCGCTCCCCCGCCCAGGCCGCCCCGGACGACGAGCTCGTGGCCGGCGACGTCCGGCTGGACCTGCGTCGGCGGCGGGCCTACGTCGGCGAGCGCGAGGTGGAGCTCTCGGCCCGCGAGCTCTCGCTGGCCGAGGTCCTCATGAGCCACCGTGGTCAGGTCCTGTCGCGTGAGCAGCTGCTCTCGCACGTGTGGGGCTACGACTTCGACCCCGGCTCCAACGTCGTGGACGTCTACGTCGGGTACCTGCGACGGAAGCTGGGTGCCGAGCTCGTCACCACCGTGCGGGGGCTGGGGTACCGGGTGGACTGAGGTCCGCCCGGCATACTGCGTCGCCGTGGCTGGGTCTTTCCGTGCTGCTGCGTCGCTGCCGCAGGGGCTTCGCTTGCTGCTGCGTCGCTGCCGTAGGGGCTTCGCTTGCTGCTGCGTCGCTGCCGTGGGGCCTTCACGTGCTGCTGCGTCGCTGTGGCTACGAGTGGGCGCGGTCTCCGAAAGGGCCTCGACCGGACCGGGGGTCTGGGCTCGGCTGGGTCTGCGGGGCGCGGCCACGATTCTTCTTCTGTGCGGGATACGCGCACGATTCTTCCTTCGCGTGGACCGTGCCTCGCGAAGGAAGCATCGTGGCGAGGAAAAGGGCCCCGTACGGGCAGGGATTCTCCCTTTTGGTGGACCGTCCCACGCAGAAGGAGAATCCCTGCCCATCCGTCGTGCACCATCGCCCGCGGACGCAGGGTTCTGCCTTCGCGTGCAGGACCCCGAACGATGCTGCGTTCACGACGGGATCCGGACAGGAACGCAGCATCCTTCAAGCTCTCACGCTCCAACGCAGAATCTTGCGTCCCCCGACCCGCGCTCCGAGAACTCACCCGTGCCCAGACCCGACCGCCGGTCGAGGCCCTTTCGGAGCGCAGGTCGACTCGCAGCCACAGCGACGCAGCAGCAGGACGAAGCCCCACCCAAGCGACGCAGCAGCGAGCGAAGCCTTAGCCGAGCGACACAACCGCAGGTCGAGACCCGGACGGACGGCTACGCAACGACGAAGAGGCTCAGCGCTTCAGCGTGAACCCCGACAACCGGGCGCTGGGCAGGCCGGCGATCATCGGCTCGAGGTCGTGCGCGATCTGCGTCGGCGTGGGGCGCGCCGCCGGGTCGGGGTCGAGGCAGCGGCCGATGAGGTCGGCGGCGCCCGGGTGCACGTGGGCGGGAAGCGGCTTCGGCTCGTCCTGCAGCTGGGCCCAGCGCGGGTCGCGGTCGAAGGCGCGGAAGCCGGCCGCGGCGCGGAACAGCGTGGCGCCGAGCCCCCAGACGTCGGCCGCGGGACCGACGGTGCCGCGCTCCCCCGGCAGGCACTGCTCGGGGGCCATGTACTCGTCGCTGCCGACCGCGTGGTCGAGGGCGGCGGCCTCGGAGGCGTCCAGGGCGACGGACAGGTCGATCAGCTGGGCCGGCGAGCCCATGATGACGTTGCTCGGCTTGATGTCGAGGTGGAGGACGTCCTCACCGTGCAGGTAGTGCAGCACCGACGCGAGCTCGAGCGCCAGCGGCAGCAGCTGGTGCTCGGGGACCGCACCGTGCTTGCCGATCAGGCGCGAGAGATTGGGACCGTCCACGTGCTCCAGCACGAAGTACGGCCGCTCGGCCTCGTCGTCGTAGGAGAAGACCCGCGTGATGCCCGGGTGCGCCAGCCGCGACAGCAGCCCGATCTCGCGGTCGAAGCCGGCGCGCGAGGCGGGGTCCTCCACGTGGCCGGGCCGCAGCACCTTGACGACAACGGGGGCGTGCAGGCGCTCGTCGAAGGCGAGCCACGCCTCGTAGACGGTGCCTCCCCCGAGGTCCTTCACGGCCGTGAGGCCGGGGGCGATCTCGTCGCCCCCGGCCATGCCCCAGCGGTCGTCGGACATCAGCTGTTCGTGTCGTTCGTCGGGGCGGTGTTCTTGGTCGGGGCGCTCGGCGCGGTGTTCTTCGTGGGCGCCGACTGGACCGTCTTGGCGGTGTTCTTGGTGGGAGCCGACTGCACCGTCTTGGCCGTGTTCTTCGTCGGCGCGGTGTTCTTGGTCTGCGCCGTGTTCTTGGTGTTGGCCGTGGGGGCCGTGTTCCGGGTCTGCGCGGTCTGAGCCGTGTTGGCCGTCTGCGCGGTCACCTGCGTGTTGAGGTCGTCGTCGCGGCCGTCGCGGTCGTCGTCATCGTCGTCGGCGGCCGGCACCGTCCACGAGGTGCTGGTGTCCTCGCGCTTGAGGGCGGGGTCGCGGTCGGTGTCGTCGGCGTTGGCCGCCGACAGGGCGAACCCGGCGGTGCCGAGGGCGAGGGTGCCGGCGACGGCGGCGATTCCGGTGCGGACTGAGAGCTTCATGGTTCCTCCTGGTGTCGATGTGATGCCCTCACTCTCGCCAGCGCCCGTGAGCCCTCCGTGAGACCCCGATGAGAGGACTCTCATGCGCGGGTCCGCACCGGTCACGCACCTCAGAGCAGGGGTCGCAGCGGGGTGAGCAGCAGCTCGCACGCCCGGGCCACGAACGGCCGCGACTGCCACTGCTCGAGGGTGAGCTCGCGGCAGTTCTCCAGGTCCGTCTCGAAGACCCGCTCGAGATGCTCGGCGAGGTTCGGGTCGATCACCTCGAGGTTGATCTCGTAGTTGCCCGTGAGGCTCAGTCGGTCGATGTTGGCGGTGCCGACCGTCGACCAGTGGCCGTCGATCGTCATGGTCTTCGCGTGCACCATCGCGTCCTGGTACAGCTGGATCCGCACGCCGTGCCTCAACAGCTCGCCGTAGAACCCGCGCGACAGCCAGTCCGCCACGACGTGGTTGCTGATCTCGGGCACGATGATCGTCACCTCGACGCCCCGTGACCGCGCGTCGAGGAGCGCCCGCAGGATGTCGTGGTCGGGGATGAAGTAGGCCGCCGTGATGTGCACGTGGTGCCGCGCACGGTCGATCGCCTCCAGGTACATCCCGCGGATCGGGAACACCAGCTGCTGCGGGACGTTGCGGTGGGCCCGCACCGTCGGCTCCCAGCTGGCCTCGCCCAGGGGCTCGATCCGCACCGGGTGGCGGTCGTTCCAGAAGTCGATGAACGCGTTGTCGAGGTCCCACACCGCGGCGCCCTCGACCTTCAGGTGCGTGTCGCGCCACTGCGTCGCGTAGAGCGACCCGACGTTGTAGCCGCCCACGAAGCCGACCTGGTCGTCGACGACGAGGATCTTGCGGTGGTCACGCCCCCACCGGCGCGGGTTGAAGGGCTGCAGCCCGGAGTTCAGGACGGGGAACCGCAGCACGTGCACGCTCGGCGGGAAGCGCAGGAAGGACCGCGGCACGACGAGGTTGGCGAACCCGTCGTAGATCACGTGCACGTGGACGCCTCGTTCGGCAGCGGCCACGAGCTCCCGCTTGAACTCGGCACCGACCTCGTCGGCCTTGAGGATGAAGGTCTCGAAGAGCACACGGGTCCGGGCGCCACGGATGGCCGCCAGCATGTCGGCGTAGAGGTCCTCGCCGTAGGTGTACGTGGTGGCGTGGTTCTCCTGCCCGACGGGCAGCGTCAGCGGCGCGACGGTCGGGAAGGGCTTCTGCCCGCCGGCGCGCAGGATCTTGCGCACCTTGGTCGTGAGCATCAGGCCCGAGACGATTCCGACGACGGAGAGGAACCAGGTCTGCAGGGGGCGCCAGAGGAGACCTCGGGTCGAGATGCGAGCCACGGCGTCACCCTAGGACATCGTGCGACCGACGCGTCCTCGTTCGGTGCCGCTCACACGAAGACGGCGACCGCCCGGGCGTCGGGGCCGCGCTGCTCGTAGAGCGCGAGGAAGGCTCCGTCGGGCGCGAACAGCGCCACCGGGCCGTCGTGACCGAGAGCCGTGCCGGTGAGCGCGCGCCCGAACCGCACCTCCTGAGCGGCGGACTCGTCGAGGTCGATCGACACGAACGCCGCCCGCGCCGCAGCGTCGAGATCCACGTGGGTCCACGAACGCTCGAGCTCCTCGAGCGTGCTGGCGACGTCGAGGCCGAAGCCGCCCACCCGGGTGCGCCGCAGCATGGTCAGGTGGCCGCCCACCCCGAGCGAGGCGCCGAGGTCGCGTGCGAGCGCGCGGACGTAGGTGCCGCTGGAGCACACGACCCGGGCGTCGACGTCGACCACGGGGGTGCCGTCGACGTCGACGTGGCGCACGTCGGTGACCTCGAAGGTCGAGACCGTGACCGGCCGCGCCGCCAGCTGGACGTCCTCGCCGGCCCGGACCCGCGCGTAGGACCGCTTGCCGTCGACCTTGATGGCCGAGACCGCGGTCGGCACCTGCTCGATGTCGCCGGTCAGCGGCAGCACCGCGGCCCGGACGTCGGCCTCGCCGATGCCGGAGGCGTCGACCTGCTCGAGCAGGTCCCCCTCGGCGTCGTCGGTCACGGTGGTCTGCCCCAGCCGCATCGTGGCGAGGTACTCCTTGTCGGCCAGCTGCAGGTGGCCGAGCAGCCGCGTCGCACGTCCGACCCCGAGCACGAGCACACCCGTGGCCATCGGGTCGAGCGTCCCGGCGTGACCGACCTTGCGCGTCCCGGCCAGGCGTCGGGTGCGCGCGACGACGTCGTGCGACGTCCACCCTGCGGGCTTGTCGACGACGACCAGCCCCGCGGGGCTCATGCGCGTCCGTCGTCCTCGTCGTCCTCGTCGGACGACTCGTCCGTGCGGGGCTGCTTGTACGGGTCGGGGTCGCCGGCGTACTGCGCGCCGGCCGACTCCGCGGCCACGCGCTCGTCGATCTCGCGCGCCCTGGCCAGCAGGTCCTCGATCTGGCGTGCCGTCTCGGGCACCGCGTCGAGGAAGAACTCGAGCGTGGGCGTGTGCCGCGTCCCGAGCTGCTTGCCGACCTCGGCCCGCAGGAGCCCGGTGGCGCTGCGGAGCGCGGCGCCTGTGTCGGCGATGGCCCGCTCGTCACCCATGACGGTGTAGAACACCGAGGCGTTCTGGTTGTCACCGGTGAGCCGGACGTCGGTGATGGTCACGAAGCCGAGACGCGGATCCTTGACCCGACGCTCGAGCATCTGGGCGATGATCACCTTGATGCGGTCAGCGAGCTGCTGGGTGCGCTGTCCGGCCATGATTCCTCCTCGTCCGGCACCCTCGTGCCGGGTCAGTACAGGTGCTGGGTCGGGCCCGACGGGTGTCGGGCCCGACCCGGGTCACCTCAGGCGCGCGGCTTCTCGCGCAGCTCGAACATCTCCACGACGTCGTCGATCTTGATGTCGCCGTAGCCACGGAGCACCAGACCGCACTCGAAGCCCTCGCGGACCTCGGACACGTCGTCCTTCTCGCGCCGCAGGCTCGAGAGGTCGAGGTTGTCGGCCACCACGGCACCGTCGCGCAGCAGGCGAGCCTTGGCGTTGCGCCGCAGCGTGCCGCTCGTGACCATGCAGCCGGCGATGTTGCCGATCTTGGACGAGCGGAAGATCTCGCGGATCTGCGCCGTGCCCAGCTGGACCTCTTCGAACTCGGGCTTGAGCATGCCCTTGAGGGCCGCCTCGATCTCGTCGATCGCCTGGTAGATCACCGAGTAGTACTTGATCTCGACGCCCTCGCGGTCGGCGAGCTCGGTGGCCTTGCCCTGCGGCCGGACGTTGAAGCCGATGATGACGGCGTTCGACGCGGCAGCCAGGTTGACGTCGGTCTCGGTGATCGCACCGACGCCGCGGTCGATGACCCGCAGGTCGACCTCCTCGCCGACGTCGATGTTGGCGAGCGCGTCCTCGAGCGCCTCGACCGAGCCGGAGCCGTCACCCTTCAGGATGAGCAGCAGCTCGTCGGTCTCGCCCTTCTCCATCGAGGACATGAAGTCCTCGAGGGTCCGGCGACCACTGCGCTTGGCGAGCAGTGCGTTGCGCTCGCGCGCCTCGCGCTTCTCGGCCACCTGGCGAGCCAGGCGGTCGTCGGCGACGACCATGAAGTTGTCGCCGGCGCCGGGAACGGCGGTGAGGCCGAGCACGAGCGCGGGACGCGACGGCGTGGCCTCCTCGATGTTCTCGCCGTGCTCGTCGAGCATCGCGCGGACACGACCGAAGGCCGGTCCGGCGACGAGCGAGTCGCCGACGCGCAGGGTGCCGCGGTGCACCAGCACCGTGGCGACCGGGCCGCGACCGCGGTCCAGGTGCGCCTCGATGACCAGGCCCTCGGCGTTCTGCGTCGGGTTGGCGCGCAGGTCGAGCTCGGCGTCCGCCGTCAGCACGACGGCGGCGAGCAGGTCCTCCAGGCCCGTCCCGGCCTTGGCCGAGACGTCGACGAACATCGTGTCGCCGCCGTACTCCTCGGGCACGAGTCCGTACTCGGTGAGCTGGCCGCGAGCCTTGGTCGGATCGGCGTCGGGCTTGTCGATCTTGTTGACCGCGACGACGATCGGCACGCCGGCCGCCTTCGCGTGGTTGAGCGCCTCGACCGTCTGCGGCATGACGCCGTCGTCGGCCGCGACCACGAGGATCGCGATGTCGGTCGCCTGCGCACCACGGGCACGCATGGCCGTGAAGGCCTCGTGACCGGGGGTGTCGATCAGGGTGATGCGACGCTCGTCGCCGTCGACCTCGGTGGCGACCTGGTAGGCGCCGATGGTCTGCGTGATGCCACCGGCCTCCTTGTCGACGACGTTGCTGGAGCGCAGCGCGTCGAGGAGCTTGGTCTTGCCGTGGTCGACGTGACCCATGACCGTGACGACCGGCGGCCGCGCGATGAGGTCGTCGTCGTCGCCCTCGTTCTCGCCGAACTCCAACGAGAACGACTCGAGCAGCTCGCGGTCCTCGTCCTCGGGCGAGATGACCTCGACCGTGTAGTTGAGCTCCTCGCCGAGCAGCTGCAGCGTCTCGTCGTTGGCCGACTGGGTGGCCGTGACGACCTCGCCCAGGTGGAACAGCACCTCGACGAGCGATGCCGCGTCGACGCCGATCTTGTCGGCGAAGTCGCTCAGCGACGAACCGCGGGTGAGACGGATCGTCTCGCCGTTGCCCTTGCGCACACGCACGCCGCCGATGGCGGGCGCCTGCATCTGGTCGAATTCCTGACGCTTCGCGCGCTTGCTCTTGCGTCCGCGTCGGACCGGGCCACCGGCGCGACCGAACGCGCCCTGCGTGCCACCGCGGCCACCGGGACGGTTGCCGCCGGGACGACCGCCGGGGCCACCGAAGCCGCCACCGCCGCCGGGACGACCGGCGAAGCCGCCGCCACCGCCACCGCCGGGACGACCGCCGGGAGCGCCGCCACCACCGGGTCGGCCACCGGGACCACCGGGACGGCCGCCGGGGCCGCCACGGCCACCGGGGCCGGGACGGGAGCCGGCCAGACCGGACTGCTTGGGCATCATGGCCGGGTTGG
The DNA here is from genome assembly GCF_001423335.1 of Aeromicrobium sp. Leaf289. Lineage (NCBI taxonomy): Bacteria > Bacillati > Actinomycetota > Actinomycetes > Propionibacteriales > Nocardioidaceae > Aeromicrobium > Aeromicrobium sp. Leaf289. The sequence continues at coordinate 460,727 of NZ_LMNK01000001.1, forward strand.
GACGCGGCATGCCCGGGCGACCGCCCGGCGCAGGAGCCGCTCCACCCTCACGGGCGGCCGGCGGGCGCGGGGGACGGTCCTGCTGCATGCCCTGGCGCGACGAGAACGGATTGTTGCCCGGGCGGGCACCGCCACCGCGCGGTCCCGGACGGGGTCCGGGAGCGGCCGGCTTCGGGCCGGGCTGCGCCGCAGGTGCCTCCGGAGCGGCCTCGGCCGCCGGGGCCTCCGGCTCGGCCGGACGACGCGGACCGGGACGCGGGCCGGGTGCCGGCGCGGCCTTGGGCGCCGCAGGGGCAGGAGCCTCCGCGGCGGGCTCGGCCGCAGCGGGCTGCTCGACGGGCGCGGGGGCCTCGGGGGCCTTGGCCTCGGCCTGGGCCGGTGCCTCCGGCTTGGCCGCAGGCGCCTTCTTGGCAGCCTTCTTCGCACCCTTGTCGCGCAGGGTGTCGCCGTGCTCCTCCTTGAGGCGGCGGACGACCGGCGCCTCGACGGTGGACGACGCGGACTTCACGTACTCACCCATGTCCTTCAACGTGGACAGGATGTCCTTGCTCTGGACTCCGAGCTCTCGTGCGAGCTCGTGGACTCTGACAGCCACTGTTCTCCTTCAGGGGGGTCCGCCCGCCCTGAAGGAGGTGCGGACCCTAGTTGACGTGCAGGCTCATCGGTTGGTTCTCATCGAGAGCTCATGAGCGGTTGCTCCGTTTTCGGGTCGTGGGGCCGGGTGGCCCCCTGGATCGGTGTCACTGGTGCATGGTGCGGTCGGCGACGGCGTCGAGCGGCGTCAGGTCGAGTGGTCCCTCCAGGCGGAGGGCCCGGCCGAACGCCTTGCGGCGACGTGCCAGCTCCAGGCACCGAGGGTCGGGGTGCAGGTGCGCCCCTCGCCCCGGCATGGACCGCCGTGGATCGGGCGTGACGACCGTGGTCGTCTCCCCCGGGACCGCGACGAGTCGCACCAGAGCGGTCACTGCGTCGCGCGACCGGCAGCCGATGCACGTGCGAGTGACCAGGGTCGAGTCTACCCCGTCCGCGCTCATGCTCCGTTCTCGGGCCTCGACGCACCGGACGGGCGCGCTGGCCCCCCGGCCACGGAGGGGTCCTCGGTGTCGGACCGGATGTCGATGCGCCAGCCCGTGAGCTTCGCGGCGAGGCGGGCGTTCTGGCCCTCCTTGCCGATCGCGAGGGAGAGCTGGAAGTCGGGAACGACCACCCTCGCCGCACGAGCCTGCTCGTCGACCACCGTCACCTGCTTGACGCGCGACGGCGAGAGTGCGTGACCGATGTACGCAGCCGGCTCGTCGCTGTAGTCGACGATGTCGATCTTCTCGCCGTGCAGCTCGTGCATGACGTTGCGGACGCGCTGGCCCATCGGTCCGATGCAGGCGCCCTTGGCGTTGACCCCGGCCGCCTTGGCGCGCACGGCGATCTTCGTGCGATGTCCGGCCTCACGGGCCACGCCCATGATCTCGACCGCACCGTCGGCGATCTCGGGCACCTCCAGCGCGAACAGCAGGCGCACCAGGTTCGGGTGCGTGCGCGAGACCTTGACCCGCGGCCCACGCATGCCCTTCTCGACCTCGTACACGTAGGCCTTGATGCGCTCGCCGTGGGCGTACTTCTCCTCCGCCACGCGCTCGGACGCCGGCAGCAGCGCCTCGACACGGCCCAGGTCGATCATGACGTCGCCGGGCCGGCTGCCCTGCTGGATGACGCCGGAGACGATGTCGCCGACCTTGCCGGAGAACTCGCCGAACTTCTGCTCGTCCTCCGCGTCACGCAGACGCTGCATGATCAGCTGGCGCGCCACTGCGGCGGCGAACCGGCCGAAGTCCTCGGGGGTGTCGTCGAACTCCTCGGAGAACCGTGGCGGGGCCGGGGCGGTGGTGGGAGCGGGGGCCGGCTGGGCAGCGACGGTCCCGTCCGTGTCGGCCGCTGCGTCCTCGGCCGCGCCCTCCTGCCCGGTCTCCGTCGAGGTCCCAGTGTCGGGCGCGGTCTCGGGCGCGGTCTCGGGCCGGGCCTGCGGCTCGGGCTCGAGTCGCTCCTTCGCCCACACGGTGACGTGGCCGCTCGCGCGGTCGAGCACGACCCGCGCGTGGGAGTGGGCGTAGGGCGTCTTGTGGTAGGCCGACAGCAGCGCTGTCTCGATGGCCTCGACGACCACCTCGAAGGAGATGTCCTTCTCGCGTTCCAGCGCACGCAGTGCGCTCATGTCGATGTCCATCAGGAGTCCTTCTCGCGGTTCCGGTCGGTGGGGCGTGACGTGCCGGGCCGGCCCTGCACCGGCCGTCGGGGCTGCTTGGAGCGACCCGTCGTGGGGGCCTTGGGGGCACCCAGCTCCGGCGTCACGAGGGCACGGGCGACCTCGGAGTACTCCAGACGGCGCTGCTGGCCCTTGACGGTGAGCTCGACGCCCGTGTCGTCGCTGCCCACGACACGCCCCGTGACGGAGGGACCGTCGTGAAGCGTCACCGCCACCAGCCGGCCGACGTTGCGCCGCCAGTGCCGGGGCTCGGTCAGAGGGCGGTCGAGGCCACGGGAGGTGACCTCCAGCGTGTAGGGCTCCTCGCCCATGGCGCTGCCCTCGTCGAGAGCGGCGGACACGACGCGCGTGGCGTCGGTGATGAGGTCGATCGGGACGCCACCGTCGGCGTCGACCGCGATCCTCAGGAGGCGCTTGGACCCCGAGCGGGACAGCTCCACCGCCTCCAGGTCCAGTCCGAGCGGCGTCAGCGCGCCTCGGACCTCGTCCTCCACGCGGTCGGCCTGCGGGTCCGCCATCTCGAGCAGCCTCCTGTGTTCTGTTGTCGACACGTCACGTGCGGCGAGCCGAGGGGACGGCCTGCCGCAGGCGACCACTCTAGCGGTCACGGACTAGGCTGCCGTGGTGGTCAGCCGTCGCGTCGTCGTGGGGTCCGGGCTCGCCGTCGTCGCGGCCGGGGCGGGCCTGCACGTGGCCGGACGCGACGACGACCTGCTGCGTGCACTCGGCGCCCGCCCGCACCCGATCCCGGACGCGTCGGACACCGCGCTGCTGCGGACGGCGGCCTCCGAGCAGGTCTCGCTGGTGAGCGCCGTCGAGCAGCTCGGCGGCGCCGACGAGACCCTGGTGGACGTGCTGCGCGAGCAGCTGGAGGCGCTGGGTGGCCCTCCGGGCGGCTCCACTCCCCCGGCCTCGGAGATCACCGGCGGCGGCGCCGCCGTGGCGCGTGCCGTCGCGGCCGCCGCGCGACGCCGCGAGTCCGACGCGTTGACGGCGGTCTCCCCCGACCTCGCGCGGGTGCTGGCGTCCTTGGCCGCCGGCCAGGCCCAGGTCGCCCGGACGCTCGGACGTCGGGGCTGAGGGCGCGACCATGAGCACTCCGTCCCCGGTCGGCGCCCTTCAACGGCGCCTCGCCCTCGAGCACGAGGCGGTCTGGCTCGCCTCGCTGGTGGCCGGTCGCTTCTCGGCCCTGCGCGACGCCTCGAGCGACGCCCTCGTCCGCCACCGTCGGTCGCGGGACAGCCTGATCGCCCGGGTCGCGGCGGCGGGCGCCACGCCGGTGGGCCCGCAGGCGTCCTACGGCACCGCACCGGCGACGGCCGACGACGCTCGGCAGCGTCTGGCCGACGTCAGTGACCGGCTGTGCACGGCCACCCTGCCGCTCGTGACGCTCGGCGGAGCCGGCGACCGCCGCGAGGCCCTGGCCTCGCTGCGTGCCTCCGCGCTGGAGGCCATCGACTGGGGCGCCTCCCCGACCGCGTTCCCCGGACTCGGCTGACCCGGCCCGGCGGGCTGTGGTCCGTCGGGTCGATCAGCGGCACACGGCGCGCAGCTCGTCGACGAGACCCGCGACCGGCACGTCGCGTCGTGATCCCGTCGCGCGGTCCTTCACCTCGACGACACCGTCGGCCAGACCCTTGCCGACCACCACGATCGTGGGCATCCCGAGCAGCTCGGCGTCCTTGAACTTGACGCCAGGCGAGACCTTGGGCCGGTCGTCGTGGAGCACGGTGACGCCGGCGGCCTCGAGGTCGGCGACCAGCCGGTCGGCGGCCTCGAACTGCTCGGGCTGCTTGCCCGCCACGACGAGGTGCACGTCGTAGGGGGCGAGCTCGCGGGGCCAGACGATGCCGATCTCGTCGTGCGAGCTCTCCACCACGGCCGCCACGGCACGGGAGATCCCGACGCCGTAGGAGCCCATCGTGACCGTCACGAGCTTGCCGTTCTCGTCGAGCACCTGGAGCCCGAGGGCCTGCGCGTACTTGCGTCCCAGCTGGAAGATGTGGCCCATCTCGATGCCGCGGGCCAGCTCGAGCGGCCCGGAGCCGTCGGGAGCCGGGTCGCCGGCGCGCACCTCGGCGGCCTCGATCGTGCCGTCGGGCGTGAAGTCGCGGCCCGCCACGAGATCGACGACGTGGGACCCGCGGACGTTCGCACCCGTGACCCACCGGCTGCCCTCGACGACGCGGGGGTCGACGAGGTAGCGGATGCCGCTCTCGGACTCCGCGCCCAGGGCGGCCGGACCGATGTAGCCCTTGACCAGGAGCGGGTGCGCGGCGAAGTCGTCCTCGGTGAACGGCTCGACCTCGGCGGGCGAGACCTGGGTCTCCAGGCGCTTGGGGTCGACCTCGCGGTCGCCGGGCACGCCGATGGCGAGCGGCTCGCGGCTGCCGTCGGGGTGCCGCAGCACCACCAGCACGTTCTTGAGCGTGTCGCCCGCGTGCCAGGGTCGGTCCTCGCGCGGGAAGTGCTCCTGCAGGTGCGCGACGAGCGTCTCGATGGTGGGGGTGTCGGGGGTCTGCTCGGCGTGCGCAGCGGGCGCGTCGTCGAGGGGCAGGGGGTCGGGCACCACGGTGGTGACGGCCTCGACGTTCGCCGCGTAGCCGCCGGGGGAACGCACGAACGTGTCCTCGCCGACCTCGGCGACGGCGAGGAACTCCTCGCTGGCCGAGCCACCCATGGCTCCGGAGTCGGCGTGGACGATGACGTAGTCCAGCCCCAGCCGGTCGAAGATCCGGACGTAGGCCTCGCGGTGGGCCCGGTAGCTGGCCTCCAGGCCGGCGTCGTCGACGTCGAAGGAGTAGGAGTCCTTCATGACGAACTCGCGTCCGCGCAGGATGCCGGCACGGGGACGCGCCTCGTCGCGGTACTTCGTCTGGATCTGGTAGAGGCTCAGGGGCAGGTCCTTGTACGAGGAGTAGAGGTCCTTGACCAGGAGGGCGAACATCTCCTCGTGCGTGGGGCCGAGCAGCATGTCGGTCCCGCGGCGGTCCTTCAGCCGGAACAGGTTCGGGCCGTACTCGACCCAGCGGTTGGTGGCCTCGTAGGGCTCACGCGGGAGCAGCGCGGGGAACCGCACCTCCTGCGAGCCGATGGCGTCCATCTCCTCGCGGACGATCTGCTCGACCTTGGCGAGCACCTTGAGCCCCAGCGGCAGCCACGAGTAGATGCCGGGCGCCACGCGACGCACGTAGCCCGCCCGGACGAGCAGCTTGTGGCTCGGGACCTCCGCGTCGGCGGGGTCGTCTCGCAGGGTTCGCAGGAACAGCTGGGACATGCGCATGGACCGACCCTATCGAGGGTGTCGGCGGTACCTCGCGCGCGAGGTGGCCCAGGGTGGGGCCAGGGCGTGTCCTAGCCGCGGGACGCCTTGAGCGCGGTGCGCACGAGCGGGGCCTGCAGCGGCAGACGCGCGAGGGTGCCGACCTTCCACCCCGTCGACGCGCGCCGGCTGCGCACCGCGTCGGCCGCCATCTGCAGGTTCGCCGGGAACACCCCGACGAGCAGCGCGGCCGATGCCGTCCCGCCCGCACGACGGGTGCGGGGGTGGACGAGCAGGGCCGCGCACGCGATCTCCACCGCGCCGGAGCCCAGGACGAGCTCGCGCTTGTACGGCAGGGGCCTCGGGACCATCGACTCGAAGAGTGCCGGCTTCACGAAGTGGGCGACCCCCGCGGCGGCGAGGAGTCCGGCGAGCGCCTTCACGTCACGATCCATGCCCGCACCCTAGCGAGGTGACGCGTGGAAGGATCGGTCCCGGCCCTGCCGACCCGACCAGCCCCAGGAGTACTCCATGACCGTCATCGCCACCCTCGAGCTCCGGCTGCGGCCCGACCGGCTGGACGACGCGCCGGCCGTCCTCGAGGAGGTCCTCGCCGAGACCCGGGCCTTCCCCGGCAACCACGGGGTCGAGGTGCTGACGGACGTCGAGGACCCCACGCACGTCACCGCCCTCGAGCGCTGGGAGAGCCTGGAGCACGACGACGCCTACCGCACCTGGCGGGCGGGCGACGGGCAGCGTCCCGCGCTGGCCGCCCTGCTGGCTGCGGCACCCGTGCTCACCCGGTGGAGCACGTCGAGCTGACTCCGGACGCCTTAGAGCAGGATCGAGGCGAAGGTGTCGACCTGGCGCATCCCGACGCGGTCGTAGGTGGCGCGAGCCGGGGCGTTGAAGTCGTTGACGTAGAGCGTGACGTCGGGTGCGACGTCGCGCCGGACGAGGCGCACCACGCCCGCGAGTGCCGGGGCTGCGATCCCACGGCCGCGGTGGTCCGGGTGCACCCACACGCCCTGGAGCTGGCACACCCCGTCGACCGCGGCCCCGACCTCGGTCTTGAACAGCACCTGGCCGCGCTCGATGATCGCGAACGCCCAGCCTCGCGCGACGAGCTGCCCGACCCGAGCCCGGTAGCCGACGCTCCCGCCGGCCTCCGGGTCGATCCCGACCTCCTCGCGGAACATCGCGACGGAGGCGGGGTACAGCGCGTCGACCTCGTCGATCATGACGTGGCGGACCCGCGGGTCCGCCGGCAGAGCGGGGTCGTGGTCGATGGCGAGGAACGGCTGGTCGGCCCGGACCGAGCGCGCCGGGCCCCACAGCCCCTCCAGACGTGACCACAGCCGCAGCACCGCCTCCTGGGGACCCACCAGCGAGGCACTGCGGCGTCCGCCGGGGCCCGTGTCGGCGGCCAGGAGGTGCTCGGCGAAGCCGTCGATCGCCACCGCGTCGGCCTGAACCGGGACGAGGTTGGCGCCACTGTGGCAGGCGGCGACGAGCACGCCGTCCCGGAAGCAGCCGAGGATCGACCCGCCGAGCAGCACGTCGCGCAGCCCGGTCTCCGCGACGCGGTGCCGGACGAAGAGGTTGGCTCGCGCGTCGCGGGCGGTGAGCCGCACGAGGTCGGGGACGTCACCGGGGGTCAGCGCTCGGACCACCTGGTCTCCAGGCCCGGCGCCGGCACGCGCGTCGACCAGCTGGGTCATCGCGCACCTCCGTCCGTCCGCAGCACGGCGTGCCGAGACCTCGTCAGCGTAGCGCCGGAGGTGATCCCACGCCGTCCTACGATGAGTCATGACGTCACCTGGTCCCCTCGTCGTCGGTCACGACGGCTCCCGCTTCTCCGACTCCGCCCTCGCCTGGGCGCTCGACCACGCCGAGGCCGCTGGTCTGCCCGTGCACGTCGTGCGCGCCTGGTCGATCTCCACCGCCGCGCGCCCGGCCGACGCCCGCCCCGGCTTCGTCCCGGGCGTCGACGAGCTGGGCCGCGCCACGCAGGCCGCGCTCGAGGCCGACACCGCCGACGCCCGTGCGGCGCACCCCGACGTGCCGGTCACCCTCGAGGCCGTGCACGGGCCCGCGGACGACACCCTGCTCGAGGCGTCGCGCGGCGCCACCATGGTCGTGATCGGCCCCCGCGGCCTGGGCGGCTTCGCCGGGCTGCTGCTCGGCTCGGTCAGCGACCGGCTGGTCCGACACGCGTCGTGCCCCGTACTGGTGCTGCGCGGTCAGGACGACGCCTCCGCGCCGCGGTCACGGCCGATCGACAGCGTGGTCGACTAGCGGCGGTCGTCCGGGCCTCAGCCCGACACGTCGACCGAGGCGGTGGCGCCCTCCACGGGCTCCATCGTCTCGGCGATGCGCATGGCCTCCTCGATGAGGGTCTCGACGATCTTGCTCTCGGGCACGGTCTTGATGACCTCGCCCTTGACGAAGATCTGACCCTTGCCGTTGCCCGAGGCGACACCGAGGTCGGCCTCGCGAGCCTCGCCCGGTCCGTTGACGACGCAGCCCATGACGGCCACGCGCAGCGGGACCTCGAGGCCGTCGAGCCCGGCCGTGACCTGCTCGGCCAGCGTGTACACGTCGACCTGCGCGCGACCGCACGACGGGCACGAGACGATCTCCAGCTTGCGCGGGCGCAGGTTGAGCGACTGCAGGATCTGGATGCCGACCTTTACCTCCTCGACCGGCGGTGCCGACAGGGAGACCCGGATCGTGTCGCCGATGCCGTTGCCCAGCAGGTGCCCGAAGGCCACGGCGCTCTTGATGGTGCCCTGGAACGCCGGACCGGCCTCCGTGACGCCGAGGTGCAGCGGCCAGTCGCCTCGCTCGGAGAGCAGCTCGTAGGCCTTCACCATGATCACGGGGTCGTTGTGCTTGACCGAGATCTTGAAGTCGTGGAAGTCGTGCTCCTCGAACAGCGAGGCCTCCCACACGGCAGACTCCACGAGCGCCTCGGGCGTGGCCTTGCCGTACTTCTCGAGCAGGCGCTTGTCGAGGCTGCCGGCGTTGACGCCGATGCGCAGCGAGACCCCGGCATCCTTGGCGGCCTTCGCGATCGCGCCGACCTGGTCGTCGAACTTGCGGATGTTGCCCGGGTTCACGCGCACGGCGGCACAGCCGGCGTCGATGGCCGCGAACACGTACTTCGGCTGGAAGTGGATGTCGGCGATCACGGGGATCTGCGACTTGCGCGCGATGTCGGGAAGTGCGTCGGCGTCGTCCTGGCTCGGGCACGCCACACGCACGATGTCGCAGCCGGCGGCCGTCAGCTCGGCGATCTGCTGCAGGGTGCTGTTGACGTCGGAGGTGAGCGTCGTGGTCATGGACTGCACCGACACCGGGGCGTCGCCGCCCACGTCGATCGAGCCGACCTTGATCTTGCGGGTCTTGCGCCGCGGCGTGAGGACGGGCGGCGGCGCCTCGGGCATGCCGAGCGATACGGGGATGCTCACGAGATGCTCACCGGGTTCACGATGTCGGCGTAGATCAGGATGACGCTCATGACCATCAGGATGCCACCCACCACGTAGGCGACCGGCAGCATCCTCGCCACGTCGACGTATCCGGGGTCGGGACGCCTCCGCAGCCGCGCCCAGCCCCGCCGGATCGCCTCCCACAGGGCGCCCGCGATGTGACCACCGTCGAGCGGCAGCAGCGGGATGAAGTTGAACAGCGCGAGGAAGAGGTTCAGCGAGGCGAGCAGACCGAGGATCCGCTGCGCCCGCTCGGACCACGTGGGTTCGTCGACGGTGACCAGCTCGCCGGCCACGCGGCTCGCGCCGACCACGCTGATCGGTCCGTCGGCCGGGCGCTCGGCACCGAAGGCGGCCTTGGTGACCTCGACCATCCGCACCGGGAGGTGGGCGATGGCGTCGGCCGTGGCCACCACCTGCTCACCCATCACCTCGGCCACGGTGCCGGGTCCCTGGCGTTGCATCGCCTGGGTGGGCTCCACGCCGAGGAACCCGACGCGCTCGGTGCGCTCGGGGTCGTCGACCGACGCCCGGGCCAGGACCGTGGTGGGCACCTCCGCGGCGATCTCGCGACCGTCCCGCTCCACGACGATCCGCGCCTCGTCGCCACCGTTGCCGCGGATGAGCCCCGAGAGCTGCTCCCACGAGGTGATCCGCTCGCCGTTGAACGAGACGAACCGGTCCCCCGGCTGGAGACCGGCCTGCTTGGCCGGCGTGACGGGGTCGGCGTCGGTGCACGTGCGACCGGCCTCGGCGTCGCTGATGGCACAGTCCGAGACCGCCGCCACGGTGGTGGTGGGGGTGAGCGCGCCGAAGCCCATGAGGACGACGGCGAACAGCACGACCGCGATGGCCACGTTCACCATGGGGCCGCCGGCCATCACGATGAGCTTCTGCCACCACGGCTTCTTGTAGAACAGCCGGTCGGCGTCGTCCTCGTCGACGAGCTCGTACTCGGCGTGGCGGGCGTCGCTCACCAGCTGGGTGAACAGGCCGGTGTTCGTGTCGCGGACCCGTTCGGGTGCCGTCGCTCCCCCGACGGGCACGTCTTCCTGCGAACGCCGCTCCGGCGGGAGCATGCCGACGAGCTTCACGTAGCCGCCGAGCGGGATCGACTTGATGCCGTACTCGGTCTCGCCGCGTCGGAACGACCAGACCGTGTTGCCGAACCCGACGAAGTACTGGGTGACCTTGATGCCGAACTTCTTCGCCGGGTACAGGTGGCCGAGCTCGTGCAGGGCGATCGAGGCGATGACGCCGAGGACGAAGACGACGACGCCGAGGGCGTAGACGAGCCCGGTCACGCGCGGGTCCCGCCCGGTGCTGTCACGGTGTTCGATCGCATGGAAGCTTCCTCCACCAGGGCCCTCGCCCGGTCCCGGGCTCGGGTGTCGGCCTCGAGCACGAGGTCGAGGGTCAGGTCGGCGTGGGCGACGTCGGGGTCGTCGAGGTGCTCGGCCAGGACCGCTCCCACGGTGTCAACGATGCCAAGGAAGTCCAACTCGCCGGCCACGAAGGCGTCGACGCACACCTCGTTGGCCGCGTTGAGCACCGCCGGCGCCGTCCGACCGTGCTCCCCCGCCTGGCGCGCCAGGCGGACGGCGGGGAACGCGATCTCGTCCAGGGGGAAGAACTCCCAGGCGGTCGGGGCGCTCCAGTCGCAGGCCCGGGCCGAGCCGGGCACGCGCTCGGGCCAGGCCAGCCCGAGGGCGATGGGCAGGCGCATGTCGGGCGGCGAGGCCTGGACCATCGTGGACCCGTCGACGTACTCGACCATGGAGTGCACGACCGACGACGGGTGCACGACCACGTCGATGCGGTCGAAGCCGATGCCGAACAGCAGGTGCGCCTCGATCACCTCGAGACCCTTGTTGACGAGCGTGGCCGAGTTGATCGTGATGACCGGACCCATGTCCCACGTCGGGTGCGCCATGGCCTGCTCGGGCGTGACGTCGGCCAGCTCGTCGCGGGTCCGCCCACGGAACGGTCCACCACTGGCCGTCACCAGGAGACGCTGGACGTCCTCGATCCGTTCGCCACGCAGGGCCTGCGCGATGGCCGAGTGCTCGGAGTCGACCGGAACGATCTGACCCGGTGCGGCGAGGGAGGTGACCAGGTCGCCTCCGACGATCAGGGACTCCTTGTTGGCGAGGGCGAGCGTGGTCCCGGTCTCGAGCGCGGCCAGCGTCGGCCTGAGCCCGACGGCCCCGGTCATGCCGTTGAGCACGACGTCGACGTCGGCCCGGGCCACCTCGGTGGCGGCGTCCGGTCCGGCGAGCAGCTTCGGGAGGCGGTGGTCGCCCTCGGACCACCCGCGTCGCTTGGCCTCGGCGTAGAGCGCCAGCTGCACGTCCTGGGCGGCGGTGGCCCTGGCCACCGAGACCAGCTCCACCTCGTGCCGGATCGCCTGGGCGGCCAGCAGGCCCGGGTCCGAGCCGCCGGCTGCGAGCGCCACCACGTCGAACCGCTCCGGGGCGGCCTCGACCACCTCCAGGGCCTGGGTACCGATGGAGCCGGTGGAACCGAGAATGGCGACACGCTTTCGCATGTCGCCATTCTCTCTCACCGGCACCGGGTGTCCCGCCCGGGCGCCGGAGGTCTCATCGCCGTCGGGTCACTTGACCTCGGACCGACGGATCAGCCAGATGCCCAGTGCCAGCGGGATCACGAACCAGATGACCCCGGACGTGCCCAGCTGTGCCCACTCCTCGCCGGTGAGGTTGCCCTCGAACAGCTTGCTCTGCGAGAAGTTGAAGTCGATCCACGGCTGCAGGTCCTTGAACCAGTCCTGGAACGCGGCCAGGATCCCGAACACGGTCGGCAGGACGAAGCCGTACACGAAGTAGCCGACGATCGCGGCGGGCGTGTTCCGGAACAGTGCGCCGAGGGTGAAGCCCAGCAGCAGGCCCAGGATGTTGGCCAGCAGGATCGTGAGGAACTGGGTGAGCGTGACGTCCCAGTCGGCGTCGATCCCGTTGATCGCGGCACCGGCGAGGTTGCCGACCGCGCCGATCGCGAAGGCCACCAGCACGGAGATGATGCCGACGAGCACCGAGGCGACGATCTTGGCGTTGATGATCGAGCCGCGGTGCGGCACGAGCGTGAACGTCGTCAGGCCGCTGCGCTGGCTCCACTCACCCGTGACGGACAGGATCGCCACCACCGGCAGGAGGATGCCGAGCGGCACGCCGAAGGCGGTCGCGAAGACGGCGTAGGAGATGACGCTGTCGGGAGCGAACGCGATCACCGAGACGGCCGCGATCAGCGACAGCACGACGATGCTGATCATCAGCCAGCGACCGGCGCGGGTGTCGAACATCTTGCGCAGCTCGACCCGGACGAGCCGGGCGAACGGGATGCCGGGACGGTCGGTGGAGACCGACGCGGGCAGCGGGCTTGCGGTGGTGGCGCTCATGCCACGCCTCCTTCGGTGGTGGTCTTCTCGCGCTGGGTCGAGGACGTGAGCTCGAGGAACATGTCCTCGAGCCCCGCGCCTCCGGCAGGCCGGAGCTCGACGAGGGCGACGCCGGCCGCGAGGGCGGCCTGGCCGACCTGCTCGGCGCCGACGGCGACCTGCAGGCCGCCCTGGACGGCGGTGGGCTGCTGCCCGGCGCCCACGAGCGCCTTCTGCAGCTGCTCGTCGTCGACCGAGTGGACGAAGGTGGAGTCCGCTCCGCCGCGTGCGCGGTGCATGAGCTCGTCCTTCGTGCCCTGGGCGACGATCTTGCCGTGGCCGATGACGATGATCTCGTCGGCGATGATCTCGATCTCGTGCAGCAGGTGCGAGCTCAGCAGCACCGTGCCGCCGCGGTCGGCGTAGTGGCGCAGCAGGCTGCGCATCCAGTGGATGCCGGCCGGGTCGAGACCGTTGGCCGGCTCGTCGAGGATGAGCACCTTGGGATCGCCGAGCAGCGCGTTGGCGATGCCGAGTCGCTGGCGCATGCCGAGCGAATAGTTCTTCACCCGGCGCTTGGACTCGGTGTCGCTCAGGCTGACGAGCTCGAGCATCTCGTCGACGCGGCTGCTGGGCAGACCCATGGTCAGGGCCGACAGGGTGAGGATCTCGCGGCCGGTACGGCCGGCGTGCTGCGCCGAGGCGTCGAGGAGCACGCCGACCTGCGTGCCCGGGTTGGGGATGTCGCGGTAGTCGACGCCGTCGATGAGGGCCTGGCCGACGGAGGCCGGGGTGAGGCCGGTCATGATGCGCATCGTCGTCGACTTGCCGGCACCGTTCGGCCCGAGGAAGCCGGTGACGGCCCCTGGGCGACAGGTGAAGCTGACGTCGTCGACGGCGGTGAAGCCGGCGTACGTCTTGGTGAGGTTCTGGACCTGGATCATGACCCCAGCCTGCCCGACGTGGTGCGTCGTGGGCATCCGCCACGCAGCCACGATCCGGTCGCCGAAAGTATGAGGCTCGCCGGCCGGGTGGACGTGGCACGGCCCGCACCCACGTCGGTAGCGTGACGCCGGTGAGCCCCCCGCCCCCGACCGTGACGCGATGGGGGCAGGTCTGGCGACTCCTGCTCGTGCTCGCGGTCACGGGCCTGTCGTGGGTCGAGCTCGCCCCGTGGCAGCTCGCCAACGCGCCCGGGTGGTTCGCTGCCGACATCGCGATCGGGGTGGTGAGCACGGTGGCCACCTTCCGGTGGCGGCACCGCTTCCCGGTGGCGACCGCGCTGGTCACCAACGTCGTGAGCATCGTGTCGTTCAGCTCCGGGGGCGCGGCGAGCCTCGCGCTCGTGTCGCTGGCCACGCGCCGACGCTGGCGCGAGATCGTCCCCGTCACGATCGTGGTGGCGCTGACGATCCCGGTCGTGGTGGCCATCAACCCGGTCCCGGGGCCCGACCCACGACTCGACGCCGCCGTGGTGGTCGTCGTCATCGGCCTCATGGTGGCGGTGGGGCTCTACGTCGGGTCGCGGCGTGAGCTGCTGGCCACGCTCCGCTCCAGGGCCGAGATCGCCGAGGCGGAGCAGGCGGCGAAGGTGGCGCAGGCCCGCGGCGCCGAGCGCACGCGCATCGCCCGGGAGATGCACGACGTGCTCGCGCACCGGATCTCGCTGGTCACCATGCACGCGGGGGCGCTGGCCTACCGGGACGACCTCCCGCCGGAGCAGGTGCGTGAGGCCGCCCGCACGATCCAGGAGACGGCCCACCAGGCCATGACCGAGCTGAGGGGTGTGCTCGGCGTGCTCCGCGACGGTCCCGGCGACGCGGCCCCCGAGCTGCCGCAGCCGTCCGCGGGCGACCTGCGGATCCTCGTGGAGGAGTGGGCGCGTGCCGGGATGCGCGTCGACCTGTCGGTGGACGGCGATCTCGACGACGTTCCCGACGCGGAGGGCCGCACGATCTTCCGCGTCGTGCAGGAGGGTCTCACCAACGCGCACAAGCACGCGACCGACACCGCCGTCACGGTGCGCGTGGAGGCCGAGGGCGGAGCGGGTGTGCGGGCCGTGGTGACGAACCCGCTGCGCGTCGGCACCACCCGCACCACGGCGCCACCACCGGGGGCCGGCCTGGGCCTGGTGGGCCTGCGGGAGCGGGTGGAGCTCGCCGGCGGTCGGCTGACGCAGAAGGTGACGCCCGACCAGCGCTACGTGCTCGAGGCGTGGGTACCGTGGCCGGCGTGACCCGGCTGCTCCTCGTCGACGACGACGCACTGGTGCGAGCCGGCCTGGCGCTCATGCTCGGCGGGTCCGACGAGCTCGAGGTCGTCGCCGAGGCGTCCAACGGCCGCGAGGCGGTCGCCCGGGTCCGCGAGGGCGACGTCGACGTGGTGCTGATGGACCTGCGGATGCCGGTGATGGACGGGATCGACGCGACCGCCGCGATCGTCGCCCTGCCCTCGGCGCCCCGCGTCCTGGTGCTGACCACCTTCGACGCCGACGACTACGTCGTGCGGGCACTGGCCGCAGGGGCGCACGGGTTCCTCCTGAAGGACACCCCGCCGGCGCAGATCGTCGAGGCCATCGCCACGGTGACCTCCGGCGAGCCCGCGCTGTCGCCGGCGATCACCCGTCGACTCATCGAGCAGGTGACGGACGGGTCGGGCGACGGCCGCGAGACGCGGGCCACGGTCCTGGTGGCGTCGCTGACCGACCGCGAGCGCGACGTGGCCCGGGCGATCGGGAGAGGCGCGTCCAACGCCGAGATCGCCTCGGAGCTGCACCTCAGCCTCGCGACCGTGAAGGCGCACATCTCCCACCTCTTCACCAAGCTGGACGCCGTGAACCGGGTGCAGGTGGCGATCACGATGCACGACGCGGGCCTCCTGTAGCGCACGGCACGTCGTCTGGAGGTGCCTGCAGCGATCCACCTCTCTAGCGTGGAGGCATGTCCTCGACGCTGACCGACCTGGCCGACACGATCCTCGACAAGACGGTGCTGCCCGGGTACTCCAGCATCGGACCGCGGCTGCGTCGTCGCTGGTGGCCGGCCGACCCCGAGCCCGACTCGCTCCGAGGTCGCCACGTGGTCGTGACGGGAGCGAGCGGTGGCCTGGGCGCCGCGGCGGCGACGGGACTCGCCGAGCTCGGCGCCACCGTGCACCTGGTGGGACGCAAGGCCGACCGCCTGGCTGACGCCGCCGGCGAGATCCGCCGCTCGCTGCCGTCGGCCGAGCTCCGCGAGGAGGTGTGCGACGTCAGCGACCTCGACGACGTGCGCCGCTACGCGGATCGTCTTCGGGCCGACCTCGGCGCGCTGCACGCGATCGTGCACGACGCCGGCGTCATGCCGACCGAGCGCACGGAGTCGGCGCAGGGTCACGAGCTGACGCTCGCCACGCACGTGCTCGGCCCGCTCCTGCTCACCGAGCTCGTCCGCCCGCTGCTCGAGGCGGCCGACGACGGGCGCGTCGTGTGGGTCTCGTCGGGCGGCATGTACACCGCCCCGCTCACGGCGGCACTCGTGGACGACCTGCAGTACCGCGAGGGCACCTACGACGGCGTGCGTGCCTACGCCCGCACGAAGCGGCTGCAGGTCGTGGTGGCCGAGCTGCTCGCCCAGCGGCACCCGACGCTGCCGAGCCACTCGATGCACCCCGGCTGGGCGCAGACGCCCGGCATCACCGACTCCCTGCCCGGCTTCGCCAAGGTCCTGGGGCCGGTGCTCCGCACGGCCGCCGAGGGCGCCGACACCATGGTCTGGCTGGCCGCGGTGCCCACGTCACGGACCGGGCAGGACGGGTTCTGGTGCGACCGCCGACGTCGCTCGCCGCACTACGCCCCGTGGCCGAAGGAGGACCCGGCTCTTCGGCGCCGCGTCTGGGACCGCGTGGCCACCTGGGCCGGACTCGACGTCGAGGGCTCCTGAGCGCTCCCCCTGCCGGTCGTCTCGACGGGATGTGGACGACCCGCCGCCTCCGCTGGGCCTGCACGCGCTGCTGCGTCGCTGTGGCCGGGTCATGCCTTGCTGCTGCGTCGCTGTGGCCCGGTCCTGCCTTGCTGCTGCGTTGCTGCGGCTGCGAGTGGACCTGCGCTCCGAAAGGGCCTCGACCGGCGGCGGGGTCCGGGCTCGGTCGGGCCCTCGGAGCGTGGCTCGGGGTGACGCAAGATTCTGCGTTCGTGCGTGAGAGGGCGAAGGATGCTGCGTTCGCTACGGGATCCCGTCACCAACGCAGCATCGTTCGGGCTTCCGCACGTGAAGGCAGAATCCTGCGTCCGCGGGGCGATGGTGCACGACGGTTGGGCAGGGATTCTCCCTTCTCGTGGACCGTTCCACGCAGAAGGAGAATCACTGCCCTCCAGGGCGCCATTTCGTCGCCACGATGCTTCCTTCGCGAGGCACGGTCCACGCGAAGGAAGCATCGTGCGCGGATCACGCGCAGAGGAAGAATCGTGGCCGCGCCCCGCAGACCCACCCGAGACCAGACCCCCGCTCCGGTCGAGGCCCTTTCGGAGAGCAGGTCGACTCGCAGCCACAGCGACGCAGCCGCAGGAGAACGCGAAGCCACAGCGACGCAGCATCGAGCGAACGCCCACCAGGAGCGACGCAGCAGTGAGCGAACGCCCAGCCGAGGCGACGCAGCAGCGGCTCGGTCAGAGCACGGGGCGGCGCTCCAGCAGCGGCTCGACCACGTCGGCCGCGTGCCGCAGGACCGCGTCGCGATAGCCCGCGGTGTCGTCGGCCAGGGCCATCGCGGCATCACCCGACCCGGCCTGCCGGACCAGGTCCAGCGGGTGCACGTCGTCGCCGACCCGCACCACGGGTCCGTCGTCGGAGGGGACCACGACCACCACGCCGTCGGGAGCGGGCAGGGCACCGATGCGGATGCAGGCGCACACCACGAGGACCCGGTCGACGTCGTCGACCTGGACGCCCACCTCGTCACCCGGACGGACGCCGAGCATGCCGAGTCCGGACGCGAGCGAGGCGGACCGCTCCAGGAGCCGGGCGAAGGTGAGACGCCCGGCTGCCGGGTCGTCCGCACCGCCGCTGACGACGTGACCGTCCAGCAGGTCGAAGCCGAGGCTGGCCATCAGCGTCCCCGGAACACGGGCGTGCGCTTCTCGGCACGCGCCTGGGCGGCTTCACGCACGTCGTCGCTGGCCCACACGTCGCGGAAGCTCTGCTCGATCGCCGCATCGTCGTGATGGGTGCCGTTGAGCACGAGCTTGTTGTGGGCGAGCGTGAGCGGCGCCAGCGTGGCGATCTCGTGCGCCCAGGCCAACGCGTCGTCGAGGGTCCCGGCCCGGTCGACCAGCCCGTGGGACAGGGCCTCGTCGCGGTCGATCAGCTCGCCGGCGAGCATCATCCGACGCGCCGGACCTGTGCCGGAGAGCGCCGCGAGCGTGCGGATGGTCCAGGCGTCCACCGCCATGCCGTTGCGCGCGGTCGGCACTCCGAACCGCGCGGTGTCGTCACCCACGCGCAGGTCGCACGCGATGGCCAGCTGCGTCCCCGCGCCGATGGCGGGCCCGTTGACGGCGGCGACGATGGGGACCGGCAGCAGCGCCAGGCCGTGCAGCATGCCGTACAGCGCCTCCAGGAACTCGTCCCCGTACACGCCACCGAGGTCGGCGCCGGAGCAGAACGCGGTGCCCTGACCGGTGATGACGATCGCCCGGGCTCCCCCGGCCGCCGGTCCGTCACCGACGGCGTCGCGTGCCGCCTCGTCGATCGCGCGGCACAGGTCGAGGTTCAGGGCGTTGCGACGCTCTTCGCGCTGCAGCTCCAGGACGACGACGTCGCCGTCGCGGTGGACTCCCAGCATGGTGCTCCTTCGGTCGGCTCGCGGCCACGCTACCGACCGCGCCGGCGTCGCTCCGCACGACCTGTCCGACGTGACCTGGAGCACATCGCGTCGTTGATGGGGACATGACGGTCACTCGTCGCGCCCTGCTGCGCTCCGGAACCCTGCTCGGCACGGCGGCCGTGGTCGGCCTGCCGTCGATCTCGCGGGCGGCGGTGTCGCCGGCCTCGTCGGCGGGCACCACGCTGGCGGGACGCCTCGTGCGCGGCACCCCCGGCCCCGGTGGGTACGCGCGTCTGGTGACGGCTGATGGGGAGCCGCACGTCGTCCGGGCCGATCTCGGGGCGACCCCGGGCGACGCGCGGGCCACCGGCCGCCAGGCCGTGGTCTCGTTCGTCCACCTCACCGACGTGCACGTGATCGACGCGCAGTCCCCGATGCGCGTGGAGTACCTCGACCGTCTCGACGACGCCTACTCCCCCGGAGACCCCACGCTCGGCGGGCTCCTCACGTCGAGCTACCGGCCCCAGGAGATGCTCACGGCCCAGACGAGCGACGCGATGGTCCGCGCCGTCAACGACGTGACCGCGGGACCGGTCACCGGCAGCCCGCTGGCGTTCGCGATCCAGACCGGCGACAACTCCGACAACTGCCAGTACAACGAGGTCCGCTGGAACATCGACGTCCTCGACGGCGGCCGGCCGGTCCGGCCCGACTCGGGCAACCCGAACCGGTGGGAGGGCGTGCACGACAGCGGCACGTCCGACACGCACTACTGGCACCCCGAGGGCGGGAAGAACGACCAGTACCGCTCGCGCTACGGGTTCCCGGCGAAGAACGGCCTGCTCGACGCCGCGCGCCGGCCCTTCACCCCCGAGGGTCTCTCGATGCCCTGGTACTCGGTGTTCGGCAACCACGACGGCCTCGTGCAGGGCAACTTCCCGCAGACCCTGCCCCTCGGCCTGGTCGGCACCGGCCCGCTCAAGGCGACCAGCCTGCCGCCCGGGCTGTCCCAGGCCGACGTCCTCGACGCGCTCCGTACCGCGAACGCCACGCCGCTGCTTGGAGCCCTGTCGTTGCTGTCGGCACGCCTGGTGTCAGCCGACCCGGCGCGCCGCTCGTTGACCCGCAAGCAGGTCGTGGACGAGCACTTCCGGACCAGCGGCGCCCCGGTGGGCCACGGCTTCACGGCGGAGAACCGGTCGAAGGGCACGGCGTACTACACGTTCGACCAGGGCTCCCTCCGTTGCGTCGTGCTCGACACCGTGAACCCCAACGGGTACGCCGACGGCTCCATCGACGCGGCGCAGGCGGCGTGGCTGGAGCAGGTGCTCACGGCATCGACCGACCGGTACGTCATGGTCTTCAGCCACCACACGTCGGCCACGATGACCAACCCGCTCGTGCTCACGGGCGGCGACGCGCAGGTCCGCGTGCTCGGTCCGGCCGTCGTCTCGACCTTGCTGGCGCACCCGAACGTGGTGGCGTGGGTGAACGGGCACACGCACAAGAACGCGATCACGGCGCACGCCCGCCCCGACGGCTCGGGCGGGTTCTACGAGATGAGCTGCGCCTCGCACGTCGACTTCCCGCAGCAGTCGCGACTCGTGGAGCTCGTCGACAACCGCGACGGCACGCTCTCGATCTTCACGACGATGGTCGACCACGCCGGAGCCGAGCAGCACTCCGGGCTCGCGAGCACCGTCGAGCTGGCGTCCCTCTCGCGCGAGCTCGCTGCCAACGACCCCCAGCAGCGCACCGCCGGCTACGAGGGCAAGGCCGCCGACCGCAACACCGAGCTGGTGCTGCCGAACCCGCTGGCCTGAGCCGCAGGAGTCAGTCGCCGGTGGCGGCGAGCTGGCCGCAGGCGGCGTCGATCTCGTCGCCGCGGGTGTCACGGATGGTGGTGCTGATGCCCCGGGCGTCGAGACGACGGACGAACTCGTCCATGTCCTCGTCGCGGGAGCGGGTGAACTGCGAGCCGGGGACCTCGTTGAGCGGGATGAGGTTCACGTGCACCCAGGCGCGGCCACCGTGGGCGATGAGGACGTCGGCCAGCTTGTCCGCGCGCCACGCCTGGTCGTTGATGTCGCGCATCATGGCGTACTCGATGGACACCCGGCGTCCGGTCACGTCGAAGAAGTAGCGCGCCGCCGAGACCGCGTCGTCGACGCTGTGCCGCGTGTTGATCGGCACCAGCTCGTCGCGCAGCTCGTCGTCGGGTGCGTGCAGCGAGAGCGCGAGCGTGACCGGCACGCCCTCGTCGGCCAGCTGGCGCATGCGCGGGGCGAGGCCGACGGTGCTCACGGTGATGTTGCGGGCCGACATGCCGAGGCCGTCGGGGGCGGACGACGTCATGCGTCGCACCGCACCGACCAGGGCCTTGTAGTTGGCGAGCGGCTCCCCCATGCCCATGAACACGACGTTGGAGAGACGGCCGGGGCCGCCCGCCACGAGCCCGTTCGCCATCGCGGCCGCGGCGTCGACGACCTGGTCGACGATCTCGGCGGTGCTCATGTTGCGCTGGAGCCCGCCCTGGCCGGTGGCGCAGAACGGGCAGGCCATGCCGCAGCCGGCCTGGCTGGAGACGCAGACGGTCGCCCGCTCGCTGTACCGCATCAGCACGGACTCGACGAGGGCACCGTCGAACAGGCGCCACAGCGTCTTGCGGGTCGCGCCCTTGTCAGCCTCCTGCGAGCGCACCGGGGTGAGCAGCGGCGGCAGCAGGGCCTCGGCGATCGCGTCACGCTGCGCGGCGGGGAGGTCGGTCATGGCCTCGGGGTCGCGCTGCAGCCGGGCGAAGTAGTGGTGCGCGACCTGCTTGACGCGGTACGCGGGCAGGCCGAGCTCCTCGGCCGCGGCCTTGCGCTCCTCGGCCGAGAAGTCGGCGAGGTGCCGCGGCGGCTTGCCGCGGCCACGGGGAGGCTCGAGGACGAGCGGCAGGGTCTTGATGGGCTCGCTCACCGGCCCATCCTCCCAGGCCGACACCAGCCGTGTCGAAACGTCGGACGGGGCGCGGCGACGCGGGTCAGGCGGCGGGCACGGGGTCCTTGGCGAGATCGGCCACGAAGTCGAGCTTCGTGAGCACCGGCTCCGGGATCACGAAGGGATAGAGGTCGTCGGCACCCATCGCCCGGTTGATCTGGTTCAGCGCCGTCGACAGGGGCACCCAGACGCCCCGGACCAGGTCGCTGAACAGGCTGAACGCCGTCGGGTCGACCGTCGTCAGCCCGTAGGCGCGGGCGGTCTCGACGGTGTCGCTGATGTGCATCCAGTGCGCGAAGGTCTCGGCGAAGTCCTCGAACGGGTGCATCGTCGCGTAGGTGCTGATGTAGGACTCCTGCCAGTCGTCGGGCGGGCCCTCGGCGTAGTGGCGGTCGATCTCGGCCTGGTAGTCCTTCGACTCGTCACCGAACAGCTCTCGGCACGCGGTCATGCGCTCGTCGCCACGGACCAGCACGGACTCGAAGTAGTGCCCCACCTCGTGCCGCAGGTGCCCCAGCATCGTGCGGTACGGCTCGGCCAGCTCGGCCTGCACCTTCTTGCGGTGCGCGTCGTCCCCCTCGGCGAGGTCGATCGTGATGACGCCGTCGGCGTGGCCGATGACCACGTTCTCCTCGACGCTGGACAGCATGTCGAAGCACAGGCCCTGCTCGGGGTCCTCGTCGCGCGTGGTGATGGGCAGGCCGCGCGCGTCGAGCTCCACCACGAGGCGACGCTTCGCGGCCTCGGCCACCGGGTACTGCGAGAGCCCCTCGAGGTCGTCGTCGGACGGTCGCGTGCGCGTGAGGTCGCAGCTGAAGCACTGACCGCCCTCGAGTCGCGCCAGCCACGTGCAGCCGGAGAGGTTGAGGTTCACGCACACGTGCCACACGAGACCCTCGGCGTCGACGTGGCGACCGTCCTCGTCGACGGGCACGATCTCGTGCTCGACGCGGGAGTAGCCGAGCGCGGTCCCGCACGAGACGCACACGGAGTTCTCGAAGAACAGAGGGTTGCCGCACACACGGCAGGAGAAGGCCTTCACCGGCCCCATCATCCGGGCCGCGGCCCGCCGGCGCACCTCGGGCCGGTGTGATCTCAGACCGGCACGACGTCGACGGCCACGCTGAGCGTCGACGTCTTCGCCTCCGTGAAGATGACGCCCTTCAGCGGCGGGACGTCGGCGTACTCGCGACCCCACGCGACGGTCACGTACCGCTCGTTGGCGGCCTGGTCGTTGGTGGGGTCGAGGGCGAGCCAGCCGCCGCCCGGCACCCACACCGCGGCCCACGCGTGCGTGGCGTCGGCGCCCAGGACCCGCTCCTTGCCCGGCGGCGGCTCGGTCGCCAGGTAGCCGCTCACGTACCGGGCGGCGAGCCCGTGCGACCGCAGGCACGCGAGGGTCAGCTGCGCGAAGTCCTGGCACACCCCTGCGCGGGCCTCCAGGACGTCCGAGATCGTCGTCGTCACGGTCGTCGCACCCTGCTCGTACGCGAAGTCCGCGTAGATCCGGTGCATCAGCTCCAGCGCCGCCTCCCCCAGCGGCCGCCCGGGACGCAGCGACTCGGCCGCGTAGGCGTGGGCCGCAGCAGGATGGTCGATCGAGGGCGACGCGAGCGCGAGGTCGATCGCCCGCCAGGCGTCCGGCACGTCACGGCGCTCGGTCGGCCGCGCCTGCTCCCACGGCACGGCCAGCGCGACGGGGTCCATCACCGGGACGTCGACCTCCACCACGCTGCGCGCCACCACCACGAGGTCACGATGGGCCTCGTCTAGCTGGAAGAACGTGGCGGTGTTGCCGTAGTGGTCGACGTCCGTGGCGAGGTCCAGCGGCGTGGGGTCGACGACGACCTCGTGCTGCTCGATGCGCTGCCAGGGCAGCTCGCGGGGGGTCAGGTAGCCGATGCCGTAGCTGCCGGTCACGTCGTCGTCGTAGGTGTAGGTGGTGCGGTGGGTGACGTCGAGCCTCATGCCGGCCCCCGTCCCGCCAGGCCGAACGACCGCGGGGCCGGCGCTGCGGCCAGGTGCATGGCCTCGAACGCCTCCGCGAAGCGCGACAGGTGCACGGCGACGGTGTCCAGGTGCCGCTCCAGGTTCGGCCGCGCCTCCCCCTCGATGGGCACGAGCGCCGCCGTGTCGACGCGGTCGAGCTCCTCGGCGAGGTCGTCGAGGAGCCGCTCGGGACGGGTCGATCCCGTCGAGGCGGGCAGCGCCGCGACGTGCCGCCGCAGCGCCTCGAGGTTGAAGCGCAGGGACCGCGGGTTGCCCGGGTCGGCGAGCAGCAGCTCGACGAGGGTGGTGACCCGCACGAACCCGCGGTAGCGACGACGATGGGTCACGGCGCTCTCGGTGGCCGTCAGAACCGCCTGGTGCAGGTGACGGTCGACATCGATGCCGCGGCGCACGGTGACCGAGCGACGCAGCAGCGCGACCACCTGCAGGCACCGCTCGAGGGAACGTCCCGCCTCGAGCACCTGCCACCCGTCGTCGTGGACCATGTTCGCCGTGGCGCCGTGCAGGGCGAGCAGACCCGTGAGCATGCGCTCGGCGCTCTCCGTGACCTGCAGGCTGTGGTCGTTGACGTCCAGCATCCCGGCGGCGCGCTCGGTGGCGCCGAAGGCGCGGAACACGTCGATGGAGAGCTGGTCGCGCACGCCCTGTGCCGCCGAGCGCAAGGCGGCGAACGACTGCGCCACGGAGGCCGGTCGCCCCGCGTCGAGCAGCACCGAGCGCAGGTCGGCGTCGATGGCCGCCGGGTCCGTGAGGTCGAAGGTCCCTGGCACCAGCTGCTGCAGCGCCGACCGAAGCACCCGCAGCGCGACGCCGCCGGCGCTGTACGGCCGGCTGCGGTAGTCCTCGGCCAGCGCGTGCGCGACCAGCACCAGCCGCAGGGTGTCCTCGGCGCGCTCGGCGTACCGACCGAACCAGAACAGGTCCTCCAGCACGCGCGGCACCGGCGGGGTGACGTTGCTCGACGACGTGACGGGCAGGACCTCGGCCAGGTGCTGGTCGGGGTCGTCCGCGCTCTCCTTGAGCACCCACACGTCCTTGCTCGAGACCGTGCGGCCACCCTCCAGCACCGAGGCGAGCCCGCCGAGCAGAGGTCGGTAGGAGGCGCCGTACCGCAGCGTGAACGCTCGCAGGGCCACCGACTGGGGCCTCACCGCACCCCCGGTGAGCCGGGGCGCCTGGGACCAGGCGGGCAGCTCCTGCGCGGCGAACCGGTGCGGTGCGGCCTCGACCTGTCGGAGCAGGTCGTCGGGACCGAGGTGCTCGACGTCGACGCTGCGGTCGATGGAGCGGACGGTCAGCTCGTCGACGTGCTTGCGGACGAACGCGAGCGACGAGGGATCCCCCAGCCAGTAGGTGGGGACCGACGCGAGACGGAGGGGCTCGTCGAGCAGCCGCTCGCACAGCTGCGACATGTACGGCAGGAGGGCGGGGTTCTCCAGCAGACCGGACCCGAGACCGTTGACGATGCGCACGTTCCCGCGTCGGACCGCCTCCAGCAGCCCCGGCACGCCCAGCTGGGAGTCGCCACGCAGCTCGAGCGGGTCGCACCAGGACGCGTCGACCCGCCGCAGGATCACGTCGACCCGCTCGAGTCGACCGAACACGCGCATCCACACCGCCCCGGAGCGCACCACGAGGTCGTTGCCCTGGACCAGCGGGAAGCCCAGGCTCGACGCGAGGTGGGCCTGGTCGAAGGCCGTCTCCGACGACGACCCCGGCGTGAGCACCACGACGCGCGGGTCCGCCACGTGGTCGGGCGCGGCCTGCATGAGGGTCGAGCGCAACGCCTGGAGGAACGGGCCCATCTGGTGCAGCCCGGCCTCGCGGTACATCTCGGGCAGCACCCGCGAGATGACGTGGCGGTTCTCCATCGCGTACCCGAGGCCCGACGGGGCCTGCGCGCGGTCCGCGACGACCATCCACTCGCCCGCAGGCGTCCTGGCCACGTCGGTGGCCGTGACGAGGAGCGGACGCGCGTCGGTGGAGGAGGCGCGGGCGGTCACGCGCAGGTAGCCCTGGTGGGCGTACACGAGCTCGGGCGGGAGCACGCCGTCGGCCAGCACCGTCTGCGGACCGTGCAGGTCGGCGAGCAGCGCGTTGAGCAGCTCGGCCCGTTGCGCGAGCCCGACCTCCAGCGGGGCCCAGTCCTGGGGCGAGAGCACGATCGGGAGCGGATCGAGCCGCCAGGTCGCGCGGGGCTCCCCCGGTCGGCGGTAGGTGACCCCGTCGTCACCGAGGAACCGGTCGATGTCGCGGTGCACCCGGCGCAGCTGGGAACCGGTGATCTCGAGGGCGCTCGCGGCGATGCTCCGCCAGGCGGGCCGCAGGGCGCCGTCGGCGTCGACGACCTCGTCATAGCGACCGGGGGCGGCGTCCAGGGTCGGTTGGCCGACTGCCGAGGCGTAGTCGCGCAGGACCGTCATGGCGATGTCGTCAGCCGCCCAGGGCCCGGCGCCCCCGCCGGGGGCACCCGGCGCAGGTCGAGCGTGTGGGGGTACTCGTCGCTGTGGGCGCGACGACCCGCCTCGACGAGCGCGCCGACGTCGACCGGGCCGGTGCCGGCCGGCTGGGTGACGAACCGGCTCGACCGACGCGCCTCGGCCTCCTGGGCGTTGACCGGCGGGTGGTCGTAGGCACGGCCACCCGGGTGCACCACGTGGTAGGTGCAGCCGCCGAGCGCGAGGCCGGACGCGACGTCGACGACCTCGAGGTGCAACGGAGAGTGCACCGGGATCGAGGGGTGCAGCGCCGACCACGGCTGCCACGCCCGGTAACGGACGCCCGCGTAGTACTCGCCGGGCACGCCGGTCGGGGTGAGGGGCACGGGAACACCCTGGCACGTGACGAGGTGGCTCGACCGCGAGATGCCGCGAACCGTCACCTGCAGCCGCTCCAGGGAGGAGTCGACGTACCGCGACGTCCCTCCGCCCGTGGCCTCCTCGCCCAGCACGTGCCACGGCTCGATGGCGCTGCGCAGCTCCAGCTCGACCGGGCCGGCGGGCGTGGCCACCTGGGTGAGGCCGATCCGCGGGAAGCGGAACTCCACGAAGGGGTCGAGCCAGGACCGCTCGAACGCGATCCCGTGGGCCTGCAGGTCGCCCACCACGGCGTCGACGTCGCGGATCGCTCCCTGGGGCAGCAGGAAGTCCTCGTGCAGGGCCGAGCCCCATCGCACGAGCGGATCGATGCTGGGCGACTCCCAGAACCGCGCCACGAGGGCCCGCACGAGCAGGGCCTGCACGAGCGCCATCTGCGGGTGCGGAGGCATCTCGAAGCCGCGCAGCTCGAGCAGCCCCAGGCGGCCGCGCGACGAGTCGGGGCTGTACAGCTTGTCGATGCAGAACTCCGCGCGGTGGGTGTTGCCGGTGAGGTCGGTGAGCAGGTGCCGCAGGGCGCGGTCGACGAGCCACGGGCGCACGGGCTCGTCCTTCTCCGCCGCCTCGGCGGCCAGGCGGTGCACCTCGGAGATCGCGATCTCCATCTCGTAGACCGCCTCGGGACGACCCTCGTCGAAGCGCGGCGCCTGGCTCGTCGGACCGATGAACCGCCCCGAGAACAGGTAGGACAGCGACGGGTGTCGCTGCCAGTGGGTCAGCAGGCTCACGAGGAGGTCGGGACGACGCAGGAGGGGCGAGTGCGCCGGGGTCGTGCCGCCGAGCGTGATGTGGTTGCCGCCGCCGGTGCCGGTGTGCTGGCCGTCGAGGTCGAACTTCTCCGTCGCGAGGCGGGTGCGCCGGGCGGCGTCGTACAGCGTGTCGGTCAGCGCGCTCAGCTCGGCCCACGAGCGGGTCGGGTGCACGTTGACCTCGATGACACCCGGGTCGGGGGTGACGCTCAGCTGGGTCAGGCGAGGATCCGGCGGCGGGCCGTAGCCCTCGACCACGACCGGTGTCCCGACGGCGACGGCGGCGGCCTCGACCACGTGCAGCAGGTCGGCGTAGTCCTCCAGCCGCTCGGTGGGTGGCAGGAAGACGTGCAGGACCTCGGCCCCGTCCTCGCTGCCGGGACGGACCTCGAAGGCGAGCGCCGTGGTGGGCTGCTCGTCGGGATCGACGACCACGACGTCGGGCACGCCGGGCACGAGGGTCGGTCCGGCCTCGAGGTAGGACGGATCGCCCGACGCCTCGGGGTCGGTCCACGTGATCGAGTCCAGCGGCAGGCGCAGACCGACGGCGGAGTCGCCGGGCAGCAGCACGAGCCGACCGCGCCGGAAGCGCCAGGCAGGGCTGCGCCACGTCTCCCCCGTCGCCAGCGGCAGCACCCACCCGGTCGGACGCGCCACGGCTGCGTCGAGCTCGGCCACGAGGCCGACGTCGGGGACCTGCTCCGCCCCGTCGGGACCGACGGAGTCCGGGCGGGGGCCGTCGGGACGCGACACGTCGTGCGCGAGCACGGCGAACGGGTCCTCCCACGCCGGCAGCACCTGCTCGGCCGGGAGCCCGAGCAAGTGCGCGACCTCGCGCGCCAGCCGCTCGGCCGTGCCGTGCTCGACGGCCTCGTTCTCGGCCCACGGGTCGCACAGCAGGTCCGGCTCGCTCCACAACGGCTCACCGTCGGTTCGCCACTGCATCGAGATCTGCCAGCGCGGCAGGGGTTCGCCCGGGTACCACTTGCCCTGCCCGCGGTGCACGAGCCCACCGGCGGCGTACACCTGGCGCAGACGCTCGGCGAGCTCGGTGGCGAGGGCGCGCTTCTCGTCACCGTCGGCGTCGGTGTTCCACTGCGCCGAGGTCATGTCGTCGACGCTCACGAAGGTGGGCTCGCCGCCCATCGTGAGGCCCACCTCGCCGGCGTCGAGCCGGGCGTCGACGTCGGCCCCCACCGCGTCGACGCGCTGCCACTGGGCGTCGGTGTACGGGAGCGTGACCCGGGGGTCCTCGTGGACGCGGGTCACCTCGTTGACGAACGAGAACTCCACCTCGGCCGGCTCCAACGCACCCGTGATGGGGGCGGCCGACGACGGGTGGGGCGTGGCCGAGAGCGGGATGTGGCCCTCCCCCGCGAACAGCGCCGACGTCGGGTCCAGGCCGACCCAGCCGGCGCCCGGCACGAAGACCTCGGCCCACGCGTGCAGGTCGGTGAAGTCCTCGGTGGCACCCGCCGGCCCGTCGAGGGCCTGCGCCGCGACCAGCGGGTCCGGGGCCAGCTGCACGAGGTAGCCCGACACGAACCGCGCAGCGAGCCCGTACTGGCGCAGCAACGACACGAGGAGCCAGGCACTGTCACGGCACGACCCGATCGCGCGCGTGAGCGTCTCGTCGGGCGTCTGCACCCCTGGCTCCATGCGCACGGTGTAGGCGACGTCGCGGTGGACGGCGTCGTTGAGCCCGGCGAGGAACTGCACGAGCGGCACGCCGTCGTCCGGGAGGTCCGGGAGGGTGTCGCGCCACTGGGAGACGACCGGTCCGGGACCGGCATCGGCCCCGCTCTCCCCGACCGGACGCAGGTAGGGAGCGAGGTCGGCCGCCAGCTGGGGCTCGTACGTGAACGGGAAGGTCTCGGCGTACTCCTCGACGAAGAAGTCGAACGGGTTGATCACCATGAGGTCGGCGACGAGCGAGACGTCGATGTCCAGCTCGGTGACCTTCTCGGGGAACACGAGCCGCGCCTGCCAGTTGCCGAAGGGGTCCTGCTGCCAGTTGACGAAGTGCTCGGCCGGCGAGACCTTCATCGCGTAGGCGTCGATGGGCGTGCGGCTGTGCGGCGCTGGACGCAGCCGCACGACGTGCGGGCCCAGGGCGACAGGGCGGTCGAAGCGGTAGGTCGTGCGGTGGCGGAGCGAGACCTTGATCGACATGGCGCAAGCCTGCCTCATGGCTGTTTCACGGCCGTGACGGCACCGACCCGGTTGCCCGGCCGGGCGTCGGTCAGGCAGGCGTGACCAGGTAGTGCAGGATCAGCCACGCGACGGGGGCGACGGCGATCAGGGAGTCCAGACGGTCCATGAGACCTCCGTGGCCGGGGAGCAGGTCGCCCATGTCCTTGATGCCGAGGTCGCGCTTGACCAGGGACTCCGACAGGTCACCGAGCGTGGCCATGACGACGCCGGCGACGCCGAGCAGGACGCCGACCCACCAGTCGCCGTCCAGCCCGAGCACCACGGTGCCGATGCCCGCACCGATGCCGAAGACGAGCGAGCCGGTGAAGCCCTCCCAGGACTTCTTGGGGCTGATGGTCGGGGCCATGGGGTGCTTGCCGAACAGGACGCCGGCGATGTAGCCGCCGATGTCGGAGGCGACCGTGGCCACGATGAACGCGACGATGCGCCAGGGTCCGTCGTCCTCGACGAGCATGAGCATGACGAAGACGCCCATGAGGTGCAGGTAGGACAGGCAGAACAGGCCGGCACTCGCGTCGCGCACGAAGCCGTCGGCGCCGTCGGAGAGTCGCCACACGAGGGTGCCGATGACGGTGAGGGCCATCGCGACGGCCGCGGTCTCCATGCCGCCGTAGTAGGCGCCGAGCAGCATGAGGGTGCCGCCGGTGAGCACGGGCAGGAACGGGACAGTGATCCCGGCCTTGCCGAGGGCCCTGGCCAGCTCCCACAGACCGACGCCGAGCGCGAGCACGACGACGGCGACGAACAGGTCCTTGAAGAGGAACAGCGACGCCACGACCGTGCCGCCGAGCGCGGCACCGACGGCGATGGCCGCCGGCAGGTTGCGCCCGGCGCGGCTCTTCTTCTGCGCCACCGCGGGGTCGGGCTCGTCCAGGGGTCCGTCCGTGGGGGCGGGCTCCTCAGACCTCAAGGAGCTCGGCTTCCTTGTTCTTGAGCATCTCGTCGATCTGGTCCACGTGCTGCTTGGTCAGCCCGTCGAGCCGCTTCTCGGCGCCGGTGTTGTCGTCCTGGCTGATCTCGGAGTCCTTCTCGGCCTTGTCCATGGCCTGCTTGGCGCTGCGGCGGACACCGCGCACGGCCACCCGGCCCTCCTCGGCCTTGGAGCGCGCGAGCTTGATGTACTCCTTGCGCCGCTCCTCGGTGAGCTCGGGCAGTGTCACGCGCAGCACCTTGCCGTCGTCGGACGGGTTGACGCCGAGGTCGGACTCGCGGATGGCCTTCTCGATCGCACTCTTCGCGCCCTGGTCGTAGGGGCTGATGATGACCGTGCGAGGCTCCGGCACCTGGAAGCCCGCCAGCTGCTGCAGCGGCGTGGGGGTGCCGTAGTACTCGGCCGTGATCTGGGCGAACATCGCCGGGTGCGCACGACCGGTGCGGATCGCGGCGAACTCCTCGCGGGTGTGCTCGACGGCCTTGTCCATCTTGCTGCCGGCCTCGCGCAGGGTCTGGTCGATCACGATGCGTCTCCTGTAGTCGTCCCGTTGAGTGGTCCGGTCCCACCGTGGACCAGCGTCCCGATCCTCTCACCACGCAGGACGCGGGCGATGTTGCCCTCGCCCTCCATGCCGAACACGATCATGGGCAGGTCGTTCTCCATGCACAGCGCGAACGCGGCCGCGTCGACCACCTTGAGGCCGAGGCGCAGGGCCTCGGCGAAGGTGATCTCCTCGAAGCGTCGCGCCGATGCGTCGGTGCGCGGGTCGGCGGAGTAGACCCCGTCGACGCCGCTCTTGCTCATGAGCACCGCGTCGGCCTTGATCTCGAGCGCACGCTGGGCCGAGACGGTGTCGGTGCTGAAGTAGGGCATGCCCGCACCGGCGCCGAAGATCACGACGCGGCCCTTCTCGAGGTGCCGGATGGCGCGCCGGGGGATGTACGGCTCGGCGACCTGCCCCATGGTGATGGCCGACTGCACCCGGGTGTCGATGCCCTGCTTCTCGATGAAGTCCTGCAGGGCGAGGCTGTTCATGACGGTGCCGAGCATGCCGATGTAGTCGGCGCGGGACCGCTCCATGCCGCGCTGACTGAGCTCGGCGCCGCGGAAGAAGTTGCCGCCGCCGACGACGATCGCCACCTGGGCGCCCTCGCGCACGGCCTCGGCGACCTGGCGGGCGATGGCGTTGACGACGTCGGGGTCGATGCCGATGCTCCCGCCACCGAAGACCTCGCCGGACAGCTTCAGCAGCACGCGACGGACGCCGGGACCTGGGGTCCCGGCGTCCGCCGTCGACAGCTCCGTGCTGCCGTGCACGCCACGGGGGTCGGCCGGGTCACCGTTCGTCTGGTGGATGCTCACGATGCTCCGGTCCTTCCTGTGGTCGTGCGTGGGTCGACTCCTGCGCTCAGGCGCCGATCTCGATGTGCGCGAAGCGCGTGATGCTCACGCCGGCGGCGTCGAGCACGGCCTTGACCGTCTTCTTGTTGTCGGTGACGGACGGCTGGTCGAGCAGCACGACGTCCTTGAAGAAGCCGTTGACGCGACCCTCGGTGATCTTCTCGATCGCCTGCTCGGGCTTGCCCTCCTCGCGGGCCGTGGCCTCGGCGATCTCGCGCTCCTTGGCGACGATGTCGGCGGGCACGTCCTCACGGGTGAGGTAGCGCGGACGCATGGCCGCGATCTGCATGGCGGCGCCGCGGGCGGCGTCGAGGTCGTCGCCGGTGTACTCGACGAGCACGCCGACGGCCGGCGGGAGGTCGCTGGCACGACGGTGGAGGTAGACGGCGACCTGGCCGTCGAACGCGGCCACGCGGCCGAGCTCGATCTTCTCGCCGATGACGGCGGCGAGGGCGCTGACGGTCTCCTCGACGGTCTTGCCGTCGTCGAGGGTCGTCTTGGCGAAGGCCTCGGCGCTCTCGGGCTTGCTGGCGTCGGCCGCGGCGGCCAGGCGCTCGGCGAGCTCGATGAACTGCTCGTTCTTGGCGACGAAGTCGGTCTCGGAGTTGAGCTCGACGATGGCGGTGCCGGTGTTGGCGACGAGGCCGGACGAGGCCTCGCGCTCGGCGCCGCGCTTGGCGGCCTTGGCCGCACCGGAGATCCGCAGGATCTCGACGGCCTTGTCGAAGTCGCCGTCGGCCTCGGTGAGGGCCTTCTTGGCGTCCATCATCCCGGCGCCCGTGGCGTCGCGGAGCTTCTTCACGTCTGCGGCAGCAATGGCCATGTGCGTGGTCTCTTCCCTGATCGTGGTGGTGGCAGGTGGTGGGGTCGGGTGCCGGGGATGGCCCGGCACCCGACCAGGGATCACTTGTCGGCGGGAGCCTCGGTGGCCTCGGCAGCGGGGGCCTCGGCAGCCGGAGCCTCGGTCGTCTCGGCAGCCGGAGCCTCGGCGGCGGGCGCCTCGGTGGACTCGGCAGCCGGGGCCTCGGCGGCGGGGGCAGCGGACTCGTCCTTCTTCTCGAGCAGCTCGCGCTCCCACTCGGCCAGGGGCTCGTCGCCACCGAGCTCGGCGCCGGCCTCCTCGTTGCCCGTCTTGGCGCCGCCGCGCTGCAGCAGGCCCTCGGCGACGGCGTCGGCGACCACGCGGGTCAGCACGCTGACCGAGCGGATGGCGTCGTCGTTGCCCGGGATCGGGTAGTTGACGTCGTCGGGGTCGCAGTTGGTGTCGAGGATCGCGACGATCGGGATGCCGAGCTTCTTGCACTCGTCGACCGCGAGGTGCTCCTTCTTGGTGTCGACGATCCAGACCGCGGACGGGGTGCGGGCCATGTCGCGGACGCCGCCGAGGGTGCGGTTCAGCTTGTCGTACTCGCGACGCATCTGGAGGAGCTCCTTCTTCGTGCGACCCGAACCGGCCACGTCGTCGAAGTCGATCTCCTCGAGCTCCTTCATGCGCTGGAGCCGCTGGTGCATCGTCTGGAAGTTGGTGAGCATGCCGCCGAGCCAGCGCTGGTTGACGAAGGGCATGCCGACGCGCTTGGCCTGCTCCTCGACCGGCTCCTGCGCCTGGCGCTTGGTGCCGACGAACAGGATCGTGCCGCCGCGGGCGACGGTGTTCTTGACGAACTCGTAGCCGGCATCGATGTAGGCCAGCGACTGCTGCAGGTCGATGATGTAGATGCCGTTGCGCTCGGTGAAGATGAAGCGCTTCATCTTCGGGTTCCAACGACGGGTCTGGTGCCCGAAGTGGACGCCGCTCTCGAGCAGCTCTCGCATGGTGACGACCGCCATGGTCGATTCCTCCTCTGGACGCACCGGCCCTGCGGCGGGTGGTCCGTTCCTGGTTGATGCACCGCCGGTCGGCGGTGCCCTGACTCCCGTGCCACGCGAACCAACCTGCGAGCAGGACCAGGATCGCGCCCGGCGTTCGGTCGACGAGCGACGTCACGACGGAGACGGGCGTGCGAATTTCACGTCCGAGGACGTGATGGGGTCAGTCTAGGACACCGGGCGGGAGAACGAGAAATCCACAGACCCGGCGCCGTGGGCACCTGCGGACGTCCCGTGTCCACAGGTCGCGACGAGGGCCTGCCGCGACGAGCGCCGACGGGGTTCGCTCGAGTCATGCCGGCCCGCTCCCCCCACCCTCGCCTCCTCCTCGCCGTCGGTGCTGCCGCCGCGATCCTGCTGTCGACGGCGACCGGTGTTGCACGAGCCTCGGACGAGGGCCCGTCGTGGTCGTGGCCGCTCGGCCAGCGGGTGGTGGGCACCGACTTCGACCCGCCCGACACCCCCTACGGTGCGGGGCATCGCGGGATCGACCTGCCCGGCTCCCCGGGCGAGCCCGTGCGTGCCGTGGCGGCCGGCCGGGTCAGCTTCTCGGGGACGGTGGCCGGCGTGGGCGTGGTGACCGTCGACCACGGGGGCGAGCGCTCCACCTACCAACCGGTGGAGCGGCGCACGGTCGAGCGTGGCGACGCGGTCGAGCCCGGCGAGGTCCTGGGTCGACTCGCGCCGGGTGGGACGCACTGCGCGAGCGCGTGCCTGCACCTCGGGCGACTGCAGGGCGAGCGCTACCTCGACCCGCGCGATCGGCTCACCGGCGAGTCGCGGTTCGTGCTCGTGGACCCTGACGCCCGACTCCCCCGGCCCCCGGCCGGCGCCCTCGGCTCGCTCGGCGACCTCGCCCGGCCCGTCGGTGGGCCGGTCACGTCGGCGTTCGGGATGCGTGTCCACCCGGTGACCGGCATCCGCAAGCTGCACGACGGCGTCGACCTCGGCGCCTCCTGCGGCACGCCCGTCCGAGCGGCGAAGGCCGGTACCGTCCGGTCCGCGGGGCGCGACGGTGCCTATGGACTCCGGGTCGTGCTGGACCACGGCGGCGGCGTGCGCACCGCCTACGCCCACCTGTCCTCGGCCTCGGTCTCGCGCGGCGACCGCGTCGATCCGCGCACCGTCGTCGGCCGCGTGGGCTCGACCGGCATGTCGACCGGCTGCCACCTGCACTTCATGGTGGTGCGCGGCGGGAAGCCGGTCGATCCGATGGGGTGAGGGGCTCTGCTCCCCGTTCGCCTGCGGCTGCGTTCTCTTGGGTGGGTCTTGGCTCGCTGCCGCGCTCCCGCGGATGGGTCTTCTCCTGTGGCTGCGCTCCCGCGGATGGGTCTTCTCCTGTGGCTGCGCTCCCGCGGGTGGGTCTTCTCCTGTGGCTGCGCTCCCGCGGGTGGGTCTTCTCCTGTGGCTGCGCTCCCGCGGGTGGGTCTTCTCCTGTGGCTGCGCTTCCGCGGGTGGGTCTTCTCCTGCGGCTGCGTCGCTGTGGGTGCGAGTCGACCTGCTCTCCGAGAGGGCCTCGACCGGCGGACGGGTCCGGGCTCGGCCGGGCTCTCGGAGCGCGGCTCCGGGAACGCAGGATTCTGCGTTCGTGAGGGAGAGGGCGAAGGATGCTGCGTTCTCTACGGGATCCCGTCACCAACGCAGCATCGTTGGGGCTTCAGCGCGTGAAGGCAGAATCCTGCGTCCACCGGGGGCGTCTCGTGNTGCTCTTCCGATCTGCTCCGGGAACGCAGGATTCTGCGTTCGTGAGGGAGAGGGCGAAGGATGCTGCGTTCTCTACGGGATCCCGTCACCAACGCAGCATCGTTGGGGCTTCAGCGCGTGAAGGCAGAATCCTGCGTCCACCGGGGGCGTCTCGTGCGTCGGGTGGGCAGAGATTCTCCCTACTCGTGGACCGTCCCACGACGATGGAGAATCACTGCCCCTCCGGGGCCCCTGGTCGTCGCCACGATTCTTCCTTCACGAGGCACGGAAGGTGCGCCGCCGGTCGGCCGGATCGGGCTCGCGGACCACGAGTCCGTGCGTCTCGAGCNCGGGTGGGCAGAGATTCTCCCTACTCGTGGACCGTCCCACGACGATGGAGAATCACTGCCCCTCCGGGGCCCCTGGTCGTCGCCACGATTCTTCCTTCACGAGGCACGGTCCACGCGAAGGAAGAACCGTTCGTGGATCACGCGCAGATGAAGAATCGTGGCCGCGCCCCGCAGACCCAGCCGAGACCAGTCCCAACGCTCCGGTCGAGGCCCTTTCGGAGACCGACCCGCCTGGGAGCCACAGCGACGCAGCCGCAGGTCGACGGCCGGAGGCGACGAGGCGGCCGCAGGACGCGTCGTCCTGCACCCGTGTCCTACGCCCGCGGGTGCGCCAACCGGTACGCGGCGCGCAGCCGCTCGGTGCTCACGTGGGTGTAGATCTGGGTGGTGCCGAGGGAGGCGTGGCCCAGCACCTCCTGCACGCTGCGCAGGTCGGCGCCGCCCTCGAGCAGGTGGGTGGCGGCGGTGTGCCGCAGGCCGTGGGGGCCGAGGTCTGGGGCGCCCTCGACCACTGCGAGCCGGTCGTGCACGATCTTGCGGGCCGCGCGAGGGTCGAGTCGACCGCCGCGGACGCCCAGCAGGAGCGCCGGCCCGCTCTCCGGGCCGACCAGCGTCGGCCGCCCGATGGTGACCCAGGCGTCGACCGCATCGGCTGCCGGAAGCCCGTAGGGCACCGAGCGCTCCTTGCGACCCTTGCCGAGGACGCGCAGCAGGC
Organism: Aeromicrobium sp. Leaf289; assembly: GCF_001423335.1. Classification (NCBI taxonomy): domain Bacteria; kingdom Bacillati; phylum Actinomycetota; class Actinomycetes; order Propionibacteriales; family Nocardioidaceae; genus Aeromicrobium; species Aeromicrobium sp. Leaf289. The sequence continues at coordinate 496,719 of NZ_LMNK01000001.1, forward strand.
GACGGCCGCGGTCGATGTCGTCGATGTCGAGACCGCACAGCTCACCCACACGCACGCCGGTCGCGTAGAGCAGCTCGAGGATGGCCAGGTCCCGCAGGCCCACGGGACCATCGGTCTCGATCGCGGCCGACGTGGCGTCGAGGAGCGCCCGGACCTCGGTCTGGCTGAGCACGTCGGGCAGGGCGCGCTGCGAGCGAGGACTGGCGAGCAGTGCCCCAGGATCGTTCGTCGCGCGGCCGGTGCGCACCAGCCAGGCCGTGAACGAGCGGATCGACGTCGCGCGTCGGGCCAGCGTGGCCCGCGACCGGCCGAGGGTCTGCTGGTTGGCCAGGAAGCTGCGCAGCGCCCGCGTGGTGAGCCCCGACGGCTCGCCCACCCCGAGGGCCCGAGCGTGGTCGGCCAGGTGGCCTAGGTCGACGAGGTAGCCGCGGACGGAGTGCTCGGAGAGGTCGCGCTCGTGGCGCAGGTGCTCGGTGAACGCCTCGAGCGCGTCGTCCCAGGCTCCACTCATGGTCCCAGCGTGACGGGTCGGCGGGCCGCGATCGAGGCACCACGCGGGAGCACCAGCCACCGGTCCCCCACGCGGGCGCACCATCCCTGCCGCTCGAGACCCGCCAGCAGGTCCGCCACGTCGGCCCTGCTGCCTCGCGCGGCGACCGCGACGTCGGCGGTGCTGCGCGCCTCGGTGAAGGAGAGGGCGTCGAGCACCCGCCGAGCCAGCCCGCCCAACCGGTCGTGGTCGGTGTCGGACGGCCGGACCGGCTCGGGCACGTCGGCCGACACGCCGGCCACGGCGTCGAGGACCTCGCGGCCGTTCGTCACCAGGACCGCCCGCCCGTCGCGCAGCGCCTGGTGCACCCCGGCGGACTGCTGCGACGTGACCGGGCCAGGCACGGCCATCGTCACCCGCCCCAGGGCGTCGGCCCAGTTCAACGTGTTGAGCGATCCGCTGCGGCGGGCCGCCTCGACGACCACCGTGCCCACCGTGAGCCCGGCGATGATGCGGTTGCGGGTGAGGAAGCGTGACCGCATCGCGACCTGCCCGGGCGCTTGCTCGGAGACCACGAGACCGTCCTGGGCGATGCGCTGCAGCAGCGCGGCGTGGGTGCGTGGGTACTCGACGTCGGCACCGCAGGCGAGCACCGCCACGGTCGGTCGGTCCTGCACGAGGGCGCCGCGGTGGGCCGCGGCGTCGATGCCGAACGCCGCCCCACTCACGACCGTGCCGCCCTGGTCGGCCACGTCGGCCGCGATCTCGGAGGCGCAGTCGCTCCCGTAGGCCGTGCACGAGCGGGCGCCCACCACGGCGATGCCGTGCTCCACGAGCGACGCGAGGTCGCCCGGGCCGCGCACCCACAGCCCGAGCGGCGCACCGGTGCTCCCACCGAGGGGCTCCACGTGGTCGAGGTCGTCGAGCGCCGCGGGCCAGGCCGCGTCGCCGGGCACGACCCAGCGGAGTCCGTGCGCCTCGGACCTCGCGCGCGCACTGCTCACGGCTCGGTCCAGACGCGCGGCCCCCTCCAGCCAGGCGTGCGGGACCTCCAGCCGGGAGCGTCGGGAGCCATCACGGACCACCTCGAGGAGGCCCGCCGGGTCGTGCTCGCGCACCCACTGCACGAGGCGCGGGTCGCCGGGCTCCACGAGCAGGCTCAACGCCATCCGCGCATCGGCGTCCGTGGCGTGCGTGCCCCGCCGTGCGGGACGGTTCGCGGAGGTCATGGCGCCACCACCACGTCCCGCAGCAGGGGTCCGAGCGGGGTACCTCGGCGCAGGGCGAGCGCCAGCTCGACCTCCTCGACGTCGGGCCGCTCCCCCTCGCGCAGGTCGCAGACGCTCCAGGCGACGCGGAGCACCCGGTCCGCGGAACGGGCGGAGAGTCGTTGACCGCGCAGCTGGGAGTCCACGAGCCGCCTGGCCGCGTCCGTCGCCGGCCAGTGCTTGCGCAGGTCGACGCCGGGCACGTCCGCGTTGACCTGCCAGGGCGTGCCGGCCAGTCGTTCGGCCTGGCGGGACCGGGCCCGCGCGACGAGCGGCGCGAGGTCCCGCGTCGATCGGGCGTCTGAGACGCCGTGGACGAGCTCCGGCCGGGTCGGCGCGACGAGGGTGCGGTGAATGTCGATGCGGTCGCGCACCGGTCCGGAGATCCGGTCGCGATAGCGCCGCTGCATCAGCGGGGTGCACTCGCAGGGCTCGCTCACCGACCCGCCCTGTCCGCACGGGCACGGGTTGGCCGCCAGGAGCAGCTGGAAGCGGGCCGGGAACGTCGCGGTCTGGGCGGACCGCGAGACCACCACGTGCCCGCTCTCCAGGGGCTGGCGCAGCGCGTCGAGCACGTTCGAGGCGAACTCCGGCGCCTCGTCGAGGAACAGCACCCCGCGGTGAGCGAGCGACAGCGCACCGGGCCGGATGACCCGTTGGCCTCCACCGACGATCGCGACGGCGCTCGCCGTGTGGTGCGGGTCGACGAACGGAGGACGCCGCACGAGGGGGACGTCGGACGGCAGGACGCCCGCCAGGGAGTGCACCGCGCTGACCTCCAGCGCCTGGGGGCGGGTGAGGTCCGGCAGGAGACCAGGCAGCCGCTGGGCGAGCATGGTCTTGCCGATGCCCGGCGGACCCGTCATCAGCACGTGGTGGCCACCGGCCGCAGCGACCACCACCGCCGTGCGGGTGTCCTCCTGCCCGGCCACGTCGGCGAGGTCGAGACCGGCCACGCGGTCGCTGTAGGCGTGGCCGAGACCGTCGCCACCGTCCAGCGGAGGGACCGGCGGGTCGTCGGGCTCCTCCTGCCCGGTCAGCATGGCCACCACCTGGCGCAACGACCGCACGCCGACCACGCCGATGCCGTCGACCAGCTCGGCCTCGCCGACGTTGGACTCGGGCACGAACACGCGCTCGAACCCGGCCTCGGCGGCGGCGACCGTGGCCGGCAGGACGCCTCGCACCGCGCGGAGGCGACCGTCGAGCGCGAGCTCCCCGATGAACACCGTCCCGACGGTGGCCGCGAGCGGCACGATCTTCTTCTCGACGAACATCGCGAGGGCGATGGCGAGGTCGTAGTGGGACCCGGTCTTCGGCAGCGTGGACGGGGCGAGGTTGATCGTGACCCGCTGGTCGGGCCAGGACGCGCCGGAGTTGACCACCGCCGCGCGCACCCGGTCGCGAGCCTCGTTGACGATCGCGTCGGCAAGACCCACGACGACGGTCGACGGGAAGCCGTTGGCGATGTCGACCTCCACCTCGATCGCCCGCCCGGTGAGGCCGTCCAGGGTCACCGAGTGCAGGGCCGCCATCAGGCCACCCCGCTCACACGCTCGACGACCGGCCCGCCACGGCGTGGGATGCGCACGGACACGACGTCGATCCGCACGCCCAGCGGCTCCAGCCCGTGCGCCTGCAGCCAGGCCGACGCCGCGCGACGCAGCCGCTGCGCCTTGCGGCTCGAGACCGCCTCGAAGCCCGTGCCGTGCCGCTGGCTGGTGCGGGTCTTGACCTCGCAGAAGACGATCGTCGCACCGTCACGGGCGACGATGTCGAGCTCGCCCCACCGGCACGTCCAGCGGCGGTCGAGGATCGTCATGCCGTGGGACTCCAGGTGTCGCGCAGCCACCTGCTCGCCGTACTGCCCGACGGCGTCGTTGCGTGCGTAGGTCATGCCTCCAGCGTCGGCGGGACGACGGACCGGCGACAGGCCACGGGCGCAGGCTGTGGACGACGGTGCTCGAGCGTGCGACGTCCTGTGGACGGACCGCGAGCGCCGGCTCGGCTCAGCTCGACGGAACCTTGACGTCGGAGTCGGCCAGCTCCTCGACGTTGACGTCCTTGAAGGTGAGCACCTTGACGTTCTTGGCGAACCGCGCCGGACGGTAGATGTCCCACACCCAGGCGTCGTTCATGGAGACCTCGAAGTAGGCGTCGCCCGTCTCGGAGCGCACCTTCACGTCGACGGCGTTGCAGAGGTAGAAGCGCCGATCGGTCTCCACCACGTACTTGAAGATCTTCACGACGTCGCGGTACTCGCGGTACAGCGCGAGCTCGGCCTCGGTCTCGTACCGCTCGAGGTCCTCTGCGCTCATCTGCTCCCCATCGCCTCGTCGCTCGCCCGGACGGCACCGGACTCGATGACCGGAACACTACCGGCCGCCGGCACGCTGCCCGGCAGGCTCCACGAGCGGCGGTGGTGGTGGCTGGGCCCGTGGGTGCGCAGGGCCTCCACGTGCGCCGGCGCCGCGTAGCCCTTGTTCTCGTGCCAGCCGTACTCCGGGTGCTCACGCGCCAGCTCCACCATGAGCGCGTCACGTTCGGTCTTGGCGAGGATGCTCGCCGCGGCCACCGCCGCGCAGCGCAGGTCGGCCTTGATCGCCGTGACCACCGGCGGCAGCGGCACCTCCGCGACGTCGAAGAGCGAGGCCTGGTCCGGGACGCTCAGGTAGTCGTGGTTGCCGTCGAGCAGGACCAGGTCGGGCGGGGTCCCGACCTGCTCCAGCGCTCGTCGCGCGGCCAGGCGCATGGCCGCCATGATGCCGACGTCGTCGATCTCCGCGGGTGACGCGTGGCCGACGCCGTACCCGGCCCCGTGGGTGGCGGCCCAGCGCCGGATGCGGGGCGCGAGTCGGACGCGCGCGTCAGGGGTCAGCAGCTTGCTGTCGCGCACCCCCTGGGGTGCGGTGCGCGTGCTCGCGGTGATGGCCACGACGCCGACGCTCACCGGACCGCTCAGGGCGCCGCGGCCGACCTCGTCGGCGCACGCCAGCACGGTGCAGCGCTCGCGCAGGAGGCTGCGCTCGAGTCGGAGGGTGGGCCGACCGGTCACTGCGACGACGCGGGCTCGGACGGGACCTCGGCGAAGGCCTCGCTGCCCCGGATGAGACCGATCCGCTTCCACGGCCACACGCGGACCCACGCCTTGCCGACGACCGAGTCGACGGGGATGAAGCCGCCACCGGGGTCGCCCTGGTGCACGCGGGAGTCCGCGGAGTTGCCCCGGTTGTCGCCCTGCACCCAGAGGTGGTCCTTGGGCACCACGACGTCGAAGCGCGACTCGGCGTTGGCGCTCGGGTCCCTCAGGTACGGCTCGTCGATCGACACGCCGTTGACCGTCAGACGACCCTCGTCGTCGCAGCACGCCACGCGGTCCCCGCCGACGCCCACGACACGCTTGATGAGGTGGCCGCCCGTGGGGAACAGCCCGATGACCTCGAGCGCCTTCTGCGCCGGGTTGCTGGCACGGGCGGACTCGCTCTGGTCGAGCCATCCACCGGGATCGTCGAAGACGACGATGTCGCCACGCTGCGGATCCCCGGTCCAGTAGGAGACCTTCTGGACGAGGATCTTGTCGTTGACGAGCATCGTCGGCTCCATGGACTCCGACGGGATGTAGAAGGCCTGGAGGAAGAACGCCTTGACCACGACGGCCATCACCATGGCGGTGACGACGAGGAGGATGGACTCCTGCCAGACGGGGAGCTGGCGCTTCGTGGTCTCACTCACGACGTGAGCCTAGACGCAGCATCCTGGGCGGGCTCGACGGCCACGCGGGAGGACGCTCAGTCCTCGCGCTTCTCCTTGATCTTCGCGGCCTTGCCGCGCAGCGAGCGGAGGTAGTAGAGCTTGGCCCGACGGACGTCGCCGCGGGTGGCGACCTCGATCTTCTCGATGACCGGGGTGTGGAGCGGGAACGTGCGCTCGACACCGACGCCGAAGCTGACCTTGCGGACCGTGAAGGTGCGTCCGATGCCCGAGCCCTGCACCTTGATGCAGACGCCCTGGAACACCTGGACGCGCGAGCGGTTGCCCTCGACGACCTTGACGTGGACCTTGAGGGTGTCGCCGGCGCGGAACGCGGGGATGTCGTCGCGTCGCGACTCGGCTGCGACCTGGTCGACCAAGTTGGTCATGTCTACTCCTCGCCGGTGCCACAGGTCACCCACGGAAACGATGGTGAGAAAAGTCTTGGTGTCGTACCGGTGCTCGTCGACGGCTCCCCTGTGGCAGAACCGCGGTGCACCAAGGGACGATTCTGCCACAGCGGCCCGGCCCGAACGAAACTGGCCCCGACGAAGCCGGCCCAGCCGAGACCGGCCCTCGGTGGCCCGGGAGAACCGTGGCGCCCGGGATCGGCCCCCGGACGCCACGAAGGGCCCCTGCCCGAGCAGGAGCCCTCCGTGGGGTTCGGGTGACGACTCAGTCGAGCGCGTAGCCTTCCGAGCCGTGCAGCGCGGTGTCGATGCCGGCGACCTCGTCCTCCTCCGTCACGCGGAAGCCGATCGTCTTCTCGATGCCGAAGCCGATGGCGAAGGCCACGACGAACGAGAACACGATGATCGTGAGCGACGAGAGGATCTGGGCGAACAGCAGGTCGGTCTCGCCACCGAAGAACAGGCTGCCGCCGGTCAGGGCCTCCGAGCCGAACAGACCGATGTAGACGCAGCCGATGAAGCCGGCGACGAGGTGGATGCCCACGACGTCGAGCGTGTCGTCGTAGCCGAGCTTGAACTTCAGGTCGACAGCCAGGGCGCAGGCGACACCCGACACGATGCCGAGCACGATCGCCCAGAGGGGCGTGACGAAGGCGCAGGCCGGCGTGATGGCGACGAGCCCGGTCACGATGCCGGACGCCGCACCCACCGCGGTGGCCTTGCCGTCACGGAAGGTCTCGACGACGATCCAGCCGATCAGCGCGGCCGCCGGGGTGATGAGCGTGTTGAAGAAGATCAGCGACGTCTGGCCCTCGTCGGCGCCGTAGACACCGGTGTTGAAGCCGAACCAGCCGAACCACAGGATCGAGGCGCCCAGGAGCACCAGCGGCACGTTGTGCGGCTGGGACTCCTCCTTGGAGAACCCGAGCTTGCGCTTGCCGAGAACGAGGGCGAGAGCGAGGGCCGCAGCACCGGCGGACTGGTGGATGATCGTGCCGCCGGCCCAGTCGAGCGCCGCACCGAAGCCGAAGACGTCGTTGGCCAGCCAGCCGTAGAAGTTGCCGTCGGCGTCCACCCCGAAGAGCCAGCGGAACGTCGGGAAGACGACGAAGGTCGTGAACAGCCCGGCGAAGAGCATCCACGGCCAGAAGCGTGCCCGGTCGGCGACCGCGCCCGAGACGAGGGCGACCGTGATGATGCAGAAGGCGACGAGGAACGCGTGACCGCCGAAGGCGTTGGCCGCGTCACCGCCACCGACCCCCGACATCAGGTCCGACATGCCGAAGTCCTCGAACGGGTTGCCGAAGAGCTTGCTGCCGCCGCTCGTGCCGTTGCCGGCGATGCCCGTGCCGCCGTAGAGGACGTAGAGCACTGTGACCAGGGCGAGCGAGCCGAAGCTCAGCATCATCATCGAGATCGCGGACTTGGACTTGACCAGACCGCCGTAGAAGAACGCAAGACCCGGCGTCATGAAGATGACGAGTGCCGTGCACAGCAGCTGCCATGAAAGATCGACTGACATACCCACCTCGTTGTAGCTGGTTGAGTGAACATCGGCGTCCCACAGCCACGCTGCTGTTCTTGGAGGAGCCGCGTTCATCATGGGGCGGCAAGGTTTCCTCAACCACGCCCGGAATGTTTCACCTGCATGACGCCGGTGGCCCCCGTGTTAAATCCGGCGCACAGGGCCTCGTCGGTGGGTGTTCGACGTCGTCAGTCGGTCAGGAGATCGGGCCGACGCTCCCGCGTGCGGGCGACCGCCTGCTCGTGCCGCCAGGCCGCGATGGCCCCGTGGTGGCCGGACAGCAGCACGTCGGGCACGTCGAGACCGCGCCACGCCGCGGGCTTGGTGTAGACCGGGTACTCGAGCAGCCCGTCGTCCCCGTGGGACTCCTCGGCGAGGGAGGCGGGGTTGCCCATGAAGCCGGGGACGAGCCGCACGACGGCCTCGATGACGGCGAGCGCGGCGACCTCTCCCCCGTTGAGCACGAAGTCCCCGAGGGAGACCTCCTCGACGCGCCAGCGCCCGCGGGCGTGGTCGATGACCCGCTGGTCGATTCCCTCGTAGCGGCCACAGGCGAAGACGAGGTGTCGTTCGCGACTCAGGTCGTGGGCGAGGGACTGCCGGAAGGGCGTGCCCGAGGGCGTGGGCACCAGGACGACGGCCTCGTCGCTGGTGACGGCGTCGAGGGCCTCGCCCCAGGGCTCGGGGCGCATGACCATGCCGGCGCCGCCTCCGTAGGGCGTGTCGTCGACGGTGCGGTGGCGGTCGTGGGTGAAGTCGCGCAGGTCGTGGGTGCGGATCTCGAGCAGGCCGCTCGCGCGGGCCCGGCCGGCGAGCGAGAGGTCGAGGGCGTCGAGGTAGGCGGGGAAGATCGAGACGACGTCGATGCGCATCGTCGGGGCGACGCGGTCGCCCGGTCCCCCGCTCACGTCCCGTCGCCCACGTCCGGGGTGGCGACGGCCTGGGCGTCGGGGTCCAGCAGGCCCGGGACGTCGGCCAGCGCGACGTGACCGGCGGCGAGGTCGACCTCGGGCACGAGAGCCGTGACGAAGGGGACGAGGACGCCGCGGGCGCCGTCGTCGAGATCGACGGAGAGCAGGTCCTGCTCGGGCAGGTGCAGCACCTCGGTCACGATGCCGACGTCGACTCCGTGGTGGTCGTGCACGCGCAGGCCCACGAGCTGGTGGTCGTAGTAGGCGTCGTCCTCGTCGGGCTCGTCGGCCGGATCGATGTCGACCTCCAGCACACGACCGTGCAGCGCCTCGGCCGCCGTGCGGTCGGCGACCCCCTCCAGACGCAGCAGCAGCCGCCCGGAGTGGTTCCGGGCGGCTGCCACGACGACGGTGCGGTCGCCGGCCACGAGCGCCGTGCCCGGGGCGAACCTTCGCCCGGGCTCGTCGGTGCGGATGTCGACCGTCAGCTCACCCTTGATCCCGTGAGCCCGGCCGATCCGACCGACCACGACGCGCATGGTCAGGACCTCAGCGCTGGCGGTCGACGTCCACGAAGTCGATGCGGGCACCCTTGGTGCCGGCGACCGCTCCGCTGACGGTGCGGATCGCCGACGCGGTGCGACCCTGACGGCCGATCACCTTGCCGAGGTCGGCCGGGTTGACGCGCACCTCGAAGAGGTCGCCGCGCCGCGTCTGCTTCTCGCTCACGTCGACCTCGTCGGGGTGGTCCACGATGCCCGACACGAGGTGCTCGATGACCTCCTGCGTGCGACCGGCCATGCTCAGGCCTCGGTGCTCTCGGCGGCGTCGTCGGCCTTGGGCTCCTCGGCCTTCGGCTCCTCAGCCTTCTCGGCCTTGGGCTCCTCAGCCTTCTCGGCGTCGTCGGCCTTGGCCTCGTCGGCCTTCGGCGCAGCCTTCTTGGCGGCCTTCTTCTTGGTGGTCGCCTCGGTCTTCGGCTCGGCGTGCAGCTCCTTGAGAGCGGCGTCGAACAGCGCAGCCTTGTCGGCCTTCGGCTCCGGCGTCTTGAGGGTGCTGGTGCCACCGATGTCACCGGTGATCTTGAGGATCGCGGCGACGGCCTCGGTCGGCTGGGCGCCGACGCCGAGCCAGTACTGGGCGCGCTCGGACACGACGTGGATCGTGGACGGCTCGGTCTTGGGGTTGTACGTGCCGATCTCCTCGATCACGCGACCGTCGCGCTTGGTGCGCGAGTCGGCGACGACGATGCGGTAGAACGGGGTGCGGATCTTGCCCATCCGCTTCAGGCGAATCTTGACGGCCACGAGTGTGGTGTCTCCTCAGGTCTCTGTGGTGTGGTGACGCGCCGGACCGGGTGGGGTCACGATCCGGGCACGAAGCTGGTGGGCCCATGCGGCCGGGCTGAGAGGGTCCCGTCCGCGTCGGACACAAGCCGACATTCTGCCAGACGGGACCCGGATCGACCACATCGCCTCGCGAGTCGACCGGTCAGGCTCACGGCGGAGTCGTCGGATCGTCGAACGACCCGTGCCGTCCCGCCCCCGAGACGAAGCGCTCGGCACCCGCGACGGCCTCGGAGGCCACCACGGGCAGGCCGCCCGCGCCCTCGGCCCGCAGGGCCTCGCGGAGCGGCAGGTCCCACTGGGCGATCGCCGACGCTCGATCGACGCGCAGGCACTCCTGCGGGAAACGGGCGAGCTGCTCGGCCAGCTCGTGGGCGACGTCGAGGGCGCGCCCCGCGGGCACGACGCGGTTCACGAGCCCCATCTGCAGCGCCTCGTGCGCCTCGACGGCGCGTCCGGTGAGGATGAGGTCCATCGCACGGCCGTGCCCCACCACACGCGGGAGCCGCACGGTGCCGCCATCGATGAGGGGGACGCCCCAGCGTCGACAGAACACGCCGAGCACGGCGTCCTCCGCGGCGACCCGCAGGTCCGCCAGCAGCGCCAGCTCGAGCCCGCCGGCCACGGCGTGTCCCTCGATCGCGGCCACGAGCGGCTTGGTGAGCGCCATCCGCGTGGGACCCATCGGCCCGGCCCCGTCGGGGTCGAGCACGTGACGACGGTCGGGGTCGCCGACCGACGTCAGGTCGGCTCCGGCGCAGAAGCTGCCGCCCTCGCCGTGCAGCACCGCCACCGACAGCGCGTCGTCGGCCTCGAACGCCTCGAACGCCGACAGGAGCTCGGCGGCCATGGGGCCGTCGACGGCGTTGCGCACGTCGGGTCGGTCCAGGGTGATGGTGCAGACGTCGTCGTCGACGTCGAAGCGGACGGCAGCGGAGGACATGGCCCCACGCTAGCGATCCGTCGAGGTCGGCAGGAGGACCTGCGTGGCTAGGCTGCTCGCATGGCCGACGTCACGATCCTGCACAACCCCGCCTGCTCCACCTCGCGGCACGCGCTCGAGGCGGCAGCGGCAGCCGGTGTCGAGGTCGAGGAGGTGCGCTACCTCAAGGAGCCGCTCGACCGGGCCGCCCTGCTCGACCTGCTGGACCGCCTCGAGGACGAGCCGGCCGCCCTGGTGCGCAAGGACTCGTTCTTCAAGGACCAGGGGCTCGACCCCGCCGACTACGCCACGCCCGAGCAGGTCGCGGACCTGCTCGTGGAGCACCCCCGGCTCATGGAGCGCCCCGTGCTGGACCGCGGCGACCGGGCGATCATCGGTCGGCCGAAGAGCCGCGCCGACGCCTTCCTCCGCGAGGGCTGAGTCGTCCCCCTAGAGCGGTGTGCCGGCGAACTGCGCGGCGTAGAGCCGCTCGTAGGGTCCACCGGCGCCCACGAGCGAGTCGTGCGTGCCCTGCTCGACGATGCGGCCCGCCTCCATCACCACGATGTGGTCGGCGTCGCGGATCGTCGAGAGCCGGTGCGCGATGACGAAGGACGTGCGGCCCGCCCGCAGCTGCTCCATGGCCTTCTGCACCAACGCCTCGGTGCGGGTGTCCACGCTGCTGGTCGCCTCGTCGAGCACCAGGATGGCCGGGTCGGCGAGGAACGCGCGGGCGATGGTGAGGAGCTGGCGCTGGCCGGCGCTGACCCCGCCGCCCTCGTCCTCGATGACCGTGTCGTAGCCGGCGGGGAGCGTGCGCACGAAGTGGTCGACGTAGGCCGCCTCGGCCGCGGCCTGCACCTGCTCCTCGGTGGCGCGGTGCGCACCGTAGGAGATGTTGTCGCGGATGCTCCCTTGGAAGAGCCACGCGTCCTGCAGCACCACGCCGAACGCCTCGCGGAGCCGAGCACGCTCCATGGCGGCGACGTCGACGCCGTCGAGCGTGATGCGTCCGCCGTCGAGGTCGTAGAAGCGGAGCAGCAGGTTCGTGAGCGTCGTCTTGCCGGCCCCGGTGGGCCCGACGATGGCCACGGTCTGCCCCGGCTCCGCCACCAGGTCGAGGAGCTCGATGAGGGGGTCGTCGCCGTAGGAGAAGCTGACGTCCTCGAAGACGACCCGGCCACGCAGCGGGTCCGGGAAGGGCGCGCCGGGCGCGTCGGGCGCCTCGTGCGGCTCGTCGAGCAGCGCCAGCACCCGTTCGGCCGAGGCCATGCCGGACTGCAGGAGGTTGATCATGGAGGCCACCTGCGTCAGCGGCTGAGTGAACTGGCGCGAGTACTGGATGAAGGCCTGCACCTCGCCGATGGAGAGCGTCCCCGACGCGACGCGGAACGCTCCGATCACGGCCACGAGCACGTAGTTGAGGTTCGACACGAACATCATCACCGGCGCGATCACCCCGGAGATGAACTGTGCCTTGAAGGCGGCTCCGAACAGGGCGTCGTTGCGGGAGTCGAACTCCTCGCGCGCCTGCTGCTGCCGGCCGTAGACCTTGACGATCTCGTGGCCGGTGAAGACCTCCTCGATGTGGCCGTTGAGGGCACCGGTCGCCGCCCACTGGGCCACGAACTGGGGCTGGGAGCGCTTCATGATGGCGCGGGTGAGGACCACGGCCACCGGGACCGTCAGCACGGCGACGAGGGCGAGCAGCGGCGAGATCCACAGCATCATGGCGAGCGTCCCGACGACCGTCAGGACCGAGGTCAGCAGCTGGCTGATCGTCTGCTGCAGCGACTGCGCGATGTTGTCGATGTCGTTGGTCGTCCGTGACATCAGCTCACCACGTTCGTGGGCGTCGACGCTGGCCAGCGGCAGACGGTTGAGGGTGTCCTCGACCTCGCCGCGCAGACCGGCCACCGTGCGCTGCACGACGACGGTCGTGAGGCGTCCCTGCCACCACATGAACACCGATGCCACGACGTAGAGCACCAGCGCGCCGGCCAGGACCCAGGCCAGGGAGGTGAAGTCGATGCCTTCACCCGGTCGGAGGTCCGTGCCGCGCACGAGGTCGGCCATCCGGTCGTCGCCCTGGGCCTCGAGCCCCGCGACCACCTCGGCCTTGTCGGCGCCCGCCGGGAACTGGTCGGACAGGTAGCCGCTGAAGACGATGTCGGTGGCGTGGCCGAGGATCCGCGGTCCGACGACCGAGAGCGCGGTGGCCACCAGGCCGAGCAGCCCGATGGCCTGCACCAGACGACGGTGGAACAGCAGCCGCTGGACCATGCGCCCGAGGGTGCCGCGGAAGTCGCTGGCCTTCTCGTGGTTCATGGCTCCGCCCCACGCGGGACCGCGCCCGCTCACGCGGCCTCCTCCTCGGTCAGCTGCGAGAGGACGATCTCGCGGTACACGTCGCAGTCGGCCATGAGCTCGGCGTGCGTGCCAGTGGACACCACCGTGCCCTGGTCGAGCACCACGATGCGGTCGGCGTCGCGGATGGTGCTGACGCGCTGGGCCACGGTGATGACGGCGGACTCGCTCGTGATGGCACGCAACGCCCGGCGGAGCGCGGCGTCCGTGGCGTAGTCCAGCGCCGAGAACGAGTCGTCGAAGAGGTAGACCAGCGGTCGCTTGACCACGGCACGGGCGATGGCCAGCCGCTGCCGCTGCCCACCGGACACGTTGGTGCCGCCCTGGGTGACCGGGGCCTGCAGCCCGCCGGGCATCGCCTCGACGAACTCACGGGCCTGCGCCACCTCCAGCGCCTGCCAGAGCTCCTCGTCGGTGGCGTCGTCACGGCCGTAGCGCAAGTTGGACGCGACGGTGCCGGAGAACAGGAACGCACGCTGCGGCACCAGCCCGATGGCGGCCCAGACGGCCTGCGGCTCGAGGTCGCGCACGTCGTGACCGTCCAGGAGCACCGCTCCCCCGGTCACGTCGAACAGACGCGGCACGAGACTCATGAGCGTGGTCTTGCCGCTGCCGGTGGAGCCGATGATCGCGGTGGTCTCGCCGGGCCGGGCCACGAGGTCCACGTCGTGCAGGACGTCGACCTCGGCACCGGGATAGGCGTAGGAGGCGCCTCGCAGCTCGACCTCGCCGCGGACGACGTGCGCGGGCGTGGCGTCCGGGTCGACCACGATGCTGGGCTCGGTCTCGAGCACCTCGGTGATGCGCTCGGCCGACACCTCCGCACGCGGCCACAGCATGAGCATGAAGGTGGCCATCATGACCGCCATGAGGATCTGGATCAGGTAGTTCTGGAACGCCGTGAGGGTGCCGACCTGCAGGTCGCCCGAGGCGATCCGGTAGCCGCCGAACCACGTGGCCAGCACCACCGAGACGTTCATGATCAGCATGACGGTGGGGAACATCAGCGACATGAGCCGACCGGTGGCCACGGCGACGTCGAGGTAGGCCTGGTTGGCGTCGTCGAACCGCTGCGTCTCGTGCTTCTCCTTGACGAACGCCCGGATGACGCGGATGCCCTGGATCTGCTCGCGCATGACGCCGTTGAGGCCGTCGACGCGGTCCTGCATCTGGCGGAAGAGCGGCCGCATCCGACGGATGATCAGGCCCACGCTGATCAGCAGCGCCGGCAGCGCCACGAGGAGGAGTGCCGAGAGCTCGACGTCCTGGCGCAGCGCCATGACCACGCCCCCGACGGCCATGATCGGCGCGGTCACCAGCAACGTCAGGCCCATGAAGGCCAGCATCTGCACCTGCTGGACGTCGTTCGTGCTCCGCGTGATCAGGGTCGGCGCGCCGAGCTGGGCCATCTCGCGCGCGGCGAAGGTCTCGACGCGGTCGAAGACGGCGGCGCGCAGGTCTCGACCGAGGGCCATCGCCACCCGCGCTCCGACGTAGACCGCCACCACCGTCGCGCCGACCTGGAGGACCGTGACCAGCAGCATCGTGGCGCCCGTGCGCCAGATGAAGGGCACGTCCCCGGTGACGATGCCGCGGTCGATGATGTCGGCGTTCAGACCGGGGAGGTAGAGGTTGGCCACGGTCTGTGCCAGCTGGAAGACGAGCACGACCGCAATCGCTCCCCGGTAGGGCGCCAGGTACCGGCGCAGCAGGGGGATCAGCACCGTTGCAGGCTACAACCAGCCTCCACGTCCCCGAGCGTCGTGACGCGGGCGGCCAGCATGGGCCAGACTGTGGCTCCACGACGACCCCGGGGGGAACGATGAGGCGCACCACCGTCATGGTCCTGACCGCCCTGGTCGCGCTCGCAGGCTGCGGTCCCAGCCAGGAGGAGCAGGCCGAGGAACGCCGCGCCGCCGCCGAGAAGGCCGAGACGAAGCGGTTGCAGACCGACCTGGCCACCGCCGTGGACGCCGTGGCGAAGGAGAAGGACGCCAAGGGGCGCATGCCGCTCCCCGACGCGGTCGCCGCCCTCGAGGCGAAGGGCTACACGGCAGGATCGGTGCCGAGCCGGCCACTCGCGGGCACACCCGCGTACTGCGTCTGGCTCGTGGACCCCGACAGTGGTCGGTCGTTCGTCCACCAGAGCGCCGACGACGCCAGCGCCGAGGTGGACGAGGAGCCGACGTACTGCGAGCCGACGGTCTACCCGACCGAGGAGGCGCCCGCACCGACCTTCGGCAGCTCCCCCGCCGACCAGGAGGCGAAGCTGAGGAGCGAGCAGATCGGCGACTTCCTGCGAACGAACGCGACCGCCATCGCCGACCTGGTGGACGCGGTCTACATCGACGGGCCCGTCGGCGACGGCGCCGTCACCGCGGAGCAGAAGAAGGTCAGGAAGAAGAAGCTCGACGCGGTCGTCGAGGGGCTGGAGGACTTCGAGGCGGTCGGGGAGGAGCCGTCCGCGGGCTTCGGGTACGGGGTCGCGTTCGGCGACGAGGAGTTCTGCGTCTACACCTACCACCAGGTGAAGGACGGTCAGGCCTTCGTCCACCAGAGCCTCACGGACGAGACCACGCGCGCCGAGCCCGGCTCCACCACCTGCGACACGGTCACCGCCCTGCGCTGAGGCCGGTCTCCCACCGCTCGCCGTCCGTGCCCGGCCGCGCGCCGAGGTCGGCCAGGCGTCGCACCAGCTCGTCCTCCGGGGGGTTGTGGTGGCTGAGGTGCACGGCCACGACGTCGGTCGACGTCGTCACGGCGCCGACCTCGCGCAGCCGCTCGAGCAGCGACCCGAGCGTGCCGAGGTGCAGATGTCCCGAGCCGAGGTCGGCGCGGTCGCCGAAGGTCTCCTCCACCAGCACGGCGTCGTAGGCGGCGTCGCGGACCATCTCGAACCACGACGCCTCCCACGGTCCGGTGTCGCAGGCCCACAGCACCCGAGCACCGTCGGAGCCCGTGACGTCGTAGAGGACGGCGTCGCCCGAGGCCATCACCGTGTGAGCCGCGGACAGCACCTGCACGCGGATCGGCTCCCCTCCCCCGTGCGGGGCCGCGCCGAGGTCCAGCACGTCACCCGCGTCCACCGCGTGGAACCGCACGGTCGAGTCCGGCGCCACCCACCGGCGCGCCTCGTCGACGACGGTGGCCGGACCCACGACGTCGAGGGGCTCGTCGTTCACCCAGGACCGGAACAGCAGCAGCTGCGGCCCGAAGTGGTCGGCGTGGGCGTGGGTCACGAGGACGACACGCACGTCGGCGAGCGACTCACCGCAGCGCGTCGCGGCAGCGAGCACCTCGGGCCCGGGATCGAGCAGCACGGCGGTGCCGTCGACCCGGAGCAGCGCGCTGGTCTGACCACGCAGCACGCCTGCGGCACGCTGGGCCTCGCACGAGTCGCAGCGGCAGAACGCGTTCGGCCAGCCGTCGGCCGATCCCGTGCCGAGCAGGCGGAGGTGCACCTCGCTGGACCTACAGCAGGTCCCGCAGCTCCTTCGGCAGCTCGAAGTCCTGGTCGCCGCCCTGCTTGCCGAAGCCGAAGGCGTCGGCCCCGGTGGTCGTGGGGGCGTCCTTCGGCTGCGCGGCCTGGGCCCGCTTGGCGGGGTTGCCGGAGACGCGCTTGCCCTTCTTCTTGCCCTTGTTCTGGGGCTTCTGACGCGCACCGGCACGCTTGCCGGGCATGCCCGGCATCCCGGGGACGCCACCCATGCCGGGGACGCCTCCGCCCTTGGCCATCTGCTGCATCATCTTGCGCGCGTCGAAGAAACGGGTGACGAGCTGGTTGACGTCCTGGACCGTGGTGCCCGAGCCCTTGGAGATCCGGGCGCGGCGCGAACCGTCGATGATCTTGGGGTCGTCGCGCTCCTTGGGCGTCATCGACAGGATGATCGCCTTGATCTTGTCGAGCTCGCGGTCGTCGAAGTCGGCCAGCTGGTCCTTGAACTGACCCATGCCGGGCAGCAGGCCCATGAGCTTGGTCATCGACCCCATCTTCGACAGGGCCTCCATCTGCTTGAGGAAGTCCTGCAGCGTGAAGGTGCCGCCGAGCATGCGCTCGGCGTCCTTCTCGGCCTGCTCGGCGTCGTAGACCTTCTCGGCCTGCTCGATGAGCGAGAGCATGTCGCCCATGTCGAGGATGCGCCCGGCCATGCGGTCGGGGTGGAACACGTCGAAGTCGGTGAGCTTCTCGCCCGTCGACGCGAACATGATCGGTCGACCGGTGACCTGACGCACCGAGAGCGCTGCGCCACCGCGGGCGTCGCCGTCGAGCTTGGTCAGGACCACACCGGTGACGTCGACGCCCTCGTTGAAGGCCTCGGCGGTCTGCACGGCGTCCTGGCCGATCATCGCGTCGATGACGAACAGCACCTCGTCGGGCTGCACGGCGTCGCGGATGTCGCGTGCCTGCTGCATGAGGTCGGCGTCGATGCCGAGGCGTCCGGCGGTGTCGACGACCACCACGTCGTGCAGCGTGCGTCGGGCCTCGGCCACCGCGTCGCGGGCGACCTGGACGGGGTCGCCGTAGGAGCGGGTGCCCTCGGCTCCACCGTCACCTGACCCGGTGTTGCCCGCCTCCGGCGCGTACACCGTGACGCCGGCCTGCTGGCCGACGACCTGCAGCTGGTTGACGGCGTTGGGGCGCTGGAGGTCGCAGGCCACGAGCATCGGGCTGTTGCCCTGCTCCTTCAGCCAGCGACCCAGCTTGCCCGCCAGGGTCGTCTTGCCCGCGCCCTGGAGGCCGGCCAGCATGATGACGGTCGGCGGGTTCTTGGCGAACCGGATCCGGCGCGTCTCACCGCCGAGGATGCCGACGAGCTCCTCGTTGACGATCTTGATGACCTGCTGGGCGGGGTTGAGCGCCTTGGACACCTCGGCACCGAGCGCGCGCTCCTTGACGCGGGCGACGAAGTCGCGCACGACGGGCACGGCGACGTCGGCGTCGAGCAGCGCGAGGCGGATCTCGCGTGCCGTGGCGTCGATGTCGGCCTCGGTGAGACGCCCCTTGCCGCGCAGGTTCTTGAACGCGGACTGGAGGCGGTCCTGCAGGGTGTCGAACATGACGGCCAGCCTACCGAGCGGGTCGCGGCACCGACGCAGCCCAGTCCCGCCCGGCGCTCACACGAGGGCGTCGTCGACGGTGGCGCGCAGCTCCTGCGCCGCCGGCCCCGACAGGGGGTCCCCCGTCGCGTCGACCACGTAGAAGACGTCTCGGGCCTCGTCGCCGTAGGTGGACAGGTGCGCCGAGCGGATCGAGCACCCACTGCGGGCGATGGCGTCGCACACCGTCCAGACCAGGCCGCGACGGTCGGCGGCGCGCACCTCCAGCAGGGTCGCGGAGTCCGACGAGTCGGGCAGGACCCGCACCCGCGCAGCGACCCCCTCGACGGCGGTGAGGGTCATCCGGTCCTCCAGGGCGACCTCACCCTCGAGCACCGGGACCAGGCGCTCCCGCACCGCGCTGGCGAGCACGCCCCCGCGGGTGACCTCCCAGAGCGAGACGGCCGCATCCCCCTGCGTGACCACGCGGACGGAGCGGATGGCCAGGCCCTGCAGGGCGAGCCCGCCGGCGATGCGCGCCATGACACCCGGCCGGTCCCCGGTGACCACCGTCAGGAGCGACCCGCCCTGGTGGTCCTCGGCCGTCAGCTCCACGACGCCGTCGCCCGTGCGGGCCAGCACCTCGGGCTCGGGCAGGGCCAGGTCGGCGGGCCAGCCCTCGTAGTCGTCGGAGGCCACCGCGGGCACCGCGCCGGCCAGGTGGTCGCGGGTCTTGGCCACGAGCCCCTCCACGAGGCCTCGTCGCCACGCCGTCCAGGCCGTGGGCCCGGTGGAGCCGGCGTCGGCCTGCGTGAGTCCGAGCAGCAGGTCCAGGAAGGCGGTGTCGCCCACGATCTCCGCCACGTTCGCCGCGGTCGCCGGATCCTCGATGTCGCGGCGGGTCGCCACGTTGGTCAGCAGCAGGTGCCAACGCACGAGTCGTCCGACCACGTCGGCGTCCGCGTCGGTGAAGCCCCACCGGAGGGCGACCTGCTCGGCCATCGGGGCACCCACCTCGCTGTGGTCGCCCGGGCGGCCCTTGCCGATGTCGTGCAGCAGGGCGGCGACCGCGAGCAGGTCGGGGCGGTCGACGTCGCGGCGCAGTCCGGCGGCGACGACGCACGTCTCGACGCTGTGCCGGTCGACGGTGAAGCGGTGGACCGGCGAGCTCGAGCCGCGCAGCCGCACGTCGGCCCACTCGGGGAGCCACCGGTCGACGACGCCGGCGATGTCGAGCTCCTCCCACACCTGCACCAGCCCGCGCCCGGCCGTGAGCAGGTCGACGAGCGAGCGCGTCGCGGGCGCCGGCCACGGCTCCGGAAGGTCGCCGAGGTCACGGGCGAGGCGCTGGGCCGTGCCGGCGCCGAGCGGCAGCCCGGCCTTGGCGGCCGCAGCGGCGGCCCTGAGGGCGACCACCGGGTCGGTGCGAGGTGCGGCGTCGGCCGTGAGCACGATCTCGTCGCCGAGCCAGCCCACACCGGTGTCGACCTGGACGACGGCGGGCCCGGCACGACGGACGCCGGGGCGCGGCCGAGGACTGGTGCGCGGCACGAGCACGCCGTCGAGCCGACGCCACGTCACGTCGGCCACGTGCGCGATGCGCCGCCCGAGGTGACGCACGTGCAGGTCGAGCGCCTCGGGGTCCATGCCCACGGACGTGGCGACGGCGGGCACGTCGTCGACCACCAGCCGATCGGTCCGACGGCCGGTGGTGGCGTGCACGGCGTCGCGCACGTCCAGCAGCGCCGACCTCAGCTCCTCGACCTCGGCGTGCGGCACGTCGACGAGCCAGGTGGCCACGAGTGCCCGCAGGTCGACGCCGTCACGCAGTCCCCCACCTGACTCCTTGAGGTCGGGGACGGCGGCGTAGGCCAGCCACCCGAATCGCTCGATCCGCTGCTCCCGGCCTGCGCGGACCTCCTCCACGCGCGTGCGCGCCTCGCGTCGCCAGTCGGCCAGCACGTGGGACCGCAGGCCCAGCACCAGGCCCGCGTCGCCGGCGACGGCGCGGGCGTCGAGCATCCCCATCGCGGCGCGGTGGTCGTCGCGGGCCGTGGCCCGCATCTGCTCGGCGTCGCGCACGGAGTGGTCCAGCGGGATCTTCGCGTCCCACAGCGGGTACCAGAGCGCCTCGGCCACCTCGCGCACGCGACTCTCCGGCACCGCCGGGTCGTGGAGCAGCACGACGTCGAGGTCGCTCGACGGCGACAGCTCGCGCCGGCCGTACCCGCCCACCGCCACCGCGGCGAGACCGGAGGGGTCGGGACCGACAGCCGTAGCGAAGACGTCGGCGAGCAGCCGGTCTGCGTCGTCGGCCCGACGTCGCCGCTGCGTCGCCGTGCTCGGGGGGTGGCTCACGGGATCAGTCTCCCCGCCTCGGCGGGCGGCACGACGCAGCCCCCGACCGGGCGGGTCGGGGGCTGCGTGCGCACCGCTGCGGGCCCCGGGTCAGAGCACTGGGTCAGAGCGCGGCCTCGTCGGTCTCGCCGGTGCGGACCCGCACCACCGAGTCGACCGGGACGACCCAGACCTTGCCGTCGCCGATCTTGCCGGTCTGCGCGGCACCGGTGATCGTGCTGACCACGCTCTCGACGTCGGCCGCGTCGACCACGACCTCGAGCCGGATCTTCGGCACGAGCGTCACGTCGTACTCGGCGCCACGATAGACCTCGGTGTGGCCCTTCTGCTGGCCGTAGCCGCTGGCCTCGGTGACGGTCATGCCGGCGACGCCGGCGGCGGCGAGGGCCTCGCGGACCTCTTCCCACTTGTGCGGCTTGATGACCGCGGTCACGAGCTTCATCTCAGACTCCCGTCTTGAAGGGCGAACCACCGGATCCACCGGTGTAGTCGTACGCGGACTCGAGGTGCTCGACCTGGTCGATGCCGGCGACCTCGTCGTCCGGGTCGATCCGGAAGCCGATGGTCACGTCGATCAACTTACCGATGATGTAGGTGAGCACGAACGAGAAGACCAGGACGACGACCGCTGCGAGGACCTGCTTGCCGAGCAGCGCGGCGTCGCCGCCGTAGAAGAGTCCGTCGACCGGCGCACCGCCTCCGGTGGAGGTGGTGGCCAGGAAGCCGATGAGGACCGTGCCGATGAGGCCACCGACGAGGTGCACGCCGACGACGTCGAGCGAGTCGTCGATCCCGAGCTTCCACTTGAGGCTCACGGCGGCCGCACAGGCGATGCCGGCGATCAGGCCGAGCACGATGGAGCCGAACGGCGACAGCGCGCCCGCGGCCGGCGTGATGGCCACGAGACCGGCGACCGCGCCGGACGCGGCACCGAGGCTGGTGCCCTTCTTCTCCTTGACGAGCTCGTAGGCGAGCCACCCGGCGATCGCCGCGCCCGTGGCCACGGCGGTGTTCACGAAGGCGAGACCGGCCAGGCCGTTGGCACCGACGGCGGAGCCGGCGTTGAAGCCGAACCAGCCGAACCACAGCAGGCCGGCGCCGAGGAGCACGAACGGCAGGTTGTGCGGGCGCATCGGATCCCGCTTCCAGCCGGTGCGCTTGCCGAGGACGAGGGCCAGTGCGAGTCCGGCCGCACCGGCGTTGATGTGCACGGCGGTGCCGCCCGCGAAGTCCACCGCCTCCAGCTGCGTGGCGATCCAGCCGCCGTCGTCACCGAAGTCGAAGACCCAGTGCGCGACCGGGAAGTAGACGATCGTGACCCACACGACCACGAAGACGACCCAGCCGGAGAACTTGGCGCGGTCGGCGATCGCACCGCTGATCAGGGCGACCGTGATGATCGCGAACATGAGCTGGAAGCCGGCGAAGACGAACTCGGGGATGGTGCCGTAGGCGGTCTCGACGCCGATGTTGGTGAAGCCCAGGCGGTCGAACCCGCCCAGCCAGCCGTTGCCTCCGGGGCTGAACGCGAACGAGTAGCCGTAGAGCACCCACAGGACGGGGACGATCGCGAGAGCGGCGAAGCTCATCATCATCATGTTGAGCACGCTCTTGGCCCGGGTCATGCCGCCGTAGAAGAAGGCGAGTCCGGGTGTCATGAGCAGGACCAGCGCCGAGCTGGCCAAGATCCAGGCGGTGTCGCCGGTATCCATGGAACCTCCGAGTGGCTGAGGGGTGACGTGGTGGGACGGCACGCCGTGCGGCAGCGCCTGCGTCACACTGTGGAACGCCCCGATTACCTCCACGGCAGCGCCACGTTTCGCTCAGGTCACGAGATCGGCGGTCACGTTACGGGCGTGTTACCCGATCAGCCGAGCAGGGCGTCGACGAACTCGGCGGCGTCGAACGGGGCGAGGTCGTCGGCACCCTCGCCGAGACCGACGAACTTGACCGGGACGCCGAGCTCGCGCTGGACGGCCACGACGATGCCGCCCTTGGCCGTGCCGTCGAGCTTGGTGAGGACCACGCCGGTGACGTCGACGACCTCGCCGAACACCTGGGCCTGACGCAGGCCGTTCTGGCCGGTGGTGGCATCGATGACGAGCAGCACCTCGGTGACCGGCGCCTGCTTCTCGGCCACGCGCTTGACCTTGCCGAGCTCGTCCATGAGACCGGACTTGGTGTGCAGACGCCCCGCGGTGTCGATCACCACCACGTCGGCGCCGAGCTCGATGCCACGCTTGACGGTGTCGAAGCCGACGCTGGCCGGGTCGCCGCCCTCAGGGCCACGCACGACCTCGACCCCGACCCGCTGGCCCCACGTGCTCAGCTGGTCGGCGGCGGCGGCACGGAAGGTGTCGGCGGCGCCCAGCACCACGGTGCGGTCCTCGGCCACGAGCACGCGCGCGAGCCGCCCGACAGTGGTGGTCTTCCCGGTGCCGTTGACGCCGACCACGAGCACGACGCCGGGCTTGCCGTCGGCACCCGTGGTGGCGACGGCACGGCCGAGGGACGGGTCGACGAGGGCGATGAGCTCCTCGCGCAGCGCGGTGCGAGCGCCCTCGGGGTCGGTGATGCCCTCCACGCGGACGCGGGTGCGCAGACGGTCCACGAGCTCGGTGGTCGGGCCCACGCCCACGTCGGCGGCCAGCAGCGTGTCCTCGAGCTCCTCCCAGGCGGCGTCGTCGAGGTCGGCCCGGCCGAGCACCGAGAGCAGTCCGCGCCCGAGCGAGCTGTTGGAGCGGGCGAGCCGTGCGCGCAGCCGCACGAGCCGACCCTGCGCGGGCTCGGGACGCTCGACCGTGGTGGTCGGGGACGCCGATGCCTTCTCGTCGGCGGGCACCTCCTCGAACGGCGGCTCCTCGTCCTCGGACGGCAGGTGCGGCTCCGGGTGCTCCGGGTGGTCGATGACCTCCTCGGTGATCGCGTCGAGGTCGCGCGGTGGCGGCAGCTCGGAACGTCCGCGGCGGACGAGGAGGGCGGCACCACCGCCGAGGACGACGACGGCGACGGCGATGAGGGCGACGAGGAGCTCGGTGGTCACCCACCCACCCTAGAGGCGCCCCCCACCGGCGCGAGCGACGCGCCGAGGTCGAGCCGGTGGTCGTACCGGGCGACGACCTCCGGGGCGTGGGACACGATCACGAGGGTGTGCTCGGGAGCGAGGGCGTCGACGTCGTCGAGCAGGGCCCGGGCGGTGGGCGCGTCGAGGTGCTCGGTGGGCTCGTCGAGCACGAGGACCCGGTGCCCGGCGAGGAGCATGCGGGCGAGGGCGATGCGCTGGCGCTCGCCGCCCGAGAGCACGGCCCCGCCCTCACCGAGAACGGTGTCGAGACCGTCGGGCCAGGACGCGACGGTGTCGGCGAGCCGCACCCGACCGAGGGTGCGCCAGACGAGGTCGTCGCCGGCGGCGGGGTCGGCGACGCGCAGGTTCTCGCGCATGGTCGTGTCGAACAGCACGGCGTCCTGCTGCATCCAGCCGACGACGCCGCGCACCTGCTCCCGCGTGAGGTCGAGCAGGTCCGCACCGCCCAGACGCACCGTCCCGGCACGAGGCTCGACGAGGCGCGAGAGCGTGGCCGCGAGCGTGCTCTTGCCGACCCCGCTCGGTCCGGTGACCACCAGCACCCCGCCCTCCCCGACGTGGGTCATGACCCCGCGGACGAGGTCACGGTCCCAGCCGAGCGTCACGTCCTGCAGCTCGAGGTCGAAGCCCACGGGCGCCGCGTCCGCGACGGGAGCCGGCATCGGGTCCGTGGCGCCCTCGAGCGCGGCGAGGCGTGCGCGAGCGGCGGCGACGCGCGGGCGGAGGCGCTCGGCCTCGGCCACGGCGTCGAGCACGTCGACCAGCCCGATGGGTGCGAGCACCAGCACGCCGACGAGGGGTCCGGCGAGGCCGGCGTCGGCCGTGACCAGCGCTGTGGCGAGCACGCACGCAGCGCCGCCGAGCAGCACCACCAGCGAGCCCACACCGCCGGCCCAGGCACGTCGACGGTCCTGCAGGGCGAGCGCGTCGACCGCCGCGTGCACGGTGGCGTCGCGTCCCCGCGCGGACCCGTAGGCGACCAGGTCCGGTGCGGCCAGCACCAGCTCGGTGACGTTCCCGGCCACCGACGTCGCTGCGTCCGACCCCGACCCCGACCCCGTGCCGCCGTCGGCGAGCCGAGGGACGAGGACCCGCGCGACGAGCAGCACCCCACCGGCGTACAGAGCCAGCGCCAGCCCGGCGGCCGGGAGGACGACGGACACCACCCCCACGGTCACCGCCGATGCCACCACGGCCGAGATCCACGGCAGCCGCAGGCGCAGCAGGCCGTCCTGCACGGTCTCGACGTCGGAGACGACGGTGCGCACGACGTCGCCTCGGCGCATCGCACCGGCGGCGGGCATCGTGCGTGCCAGGGCACGGTAGGCCTGCACCCGGTCGTCGATCCCGCGGGCGAGGGCAGCGTCGTGCGTGAGGAGCCGCTCGGCGTAGCGCAGCGCCGCCCGGGCCACGCCGAACATGCGCACCGACGTGATGGCGACGATGAGGTAGAGGACCGGCGGCTGCTCGGCGGCCCGCACCACGAGCCACCCGGAGGTGAGCAGCAGGCCAAGGGAGCTCAGCTGTGCCGCCACGCCGAGGCTCGCCCCGAGACCCAGGTGCCCCCGGGGCGAGGCGATGAGCCTGCGCACCACGTTCACGAGGGGACCACCGTCGCGGACTCGGCGCTCGCCACGGTGACCCGCAGCTCGCGCGAGGCGGCGGCCACGGTCTCGGCGCGGTGCGCGACCACGACGACGGTGACGTCGCCGGTCTCCTGGAGCCGGCAGAGCGTGCCGAGCACGGTGCTCTCTCGGTGGGCGTCGAGGCCCGCGGTCGGCTCGTCCATGAGCAGGAGCCACGCGTCGCCCGCCCGGATGCGCAGCAGGGCCCGGGCCACCGCCACGCGACGCCGCTCACCGGCGGACAGGGACTGTCCCTGCTCCCCCACGTGGCGCTCGGCGGGAAGGTCGTCGGCGCCCGCGTCGTCGAGGGCCGCGCGCACCTGCGCGTCGTCGGCGTCGGGGTCACCGAGCCGGACGTTGTCGGCGACGCTGCCGGCGAGCAGGTGGGGGTCCTGCGGGACCCAGGCGACACGACGGCGCCACGCCTCGGGGTCGAGCTCGTCGAGCCGGTGCCGCCCCACCCGTACGGACCCGGCGGTGGGAGCGGCGAAGCCCAGCAGCACCGACAGCAGCGTCGACTTGCCGGAACCGGACGGTCCGGTGACCGCGACGAAGTCGCCGGGCAGGAGGGTGAAGGCCGGCAGCACGAGGGCCGGCTGCTCACGTCCGGGATGGACGACCTCGAGGGCCTGCACCGTGACCGGCGCCGGACCGTCCACCACGAAGTGGCCGGTCGCCCGGTCGGGCTGGGGGCCGTCGAGCAGCGTGAGCGCCTCGTCGGCCGCGGCCAGCCCCTGGGTGCTGTCGTGGAACTGGGTGCCGAGCCGGCGCAGCGGGAGGTAGGCCTCGGGAGCGAGGACGATGACCAGCAGACCGGTCCCCAGGTCGAGCCCCCCGCCGACGAGTCGCAGCCCGGCGGCGACGGCGACGAGAGCCACCGACAGGGTGCTGAACAGCTCGAGGACGAGTGAGGACAGGAACGCGGTGCGCAGCGACTCCATCGTGGCTCGACGGTGCCGCTCCCCCACGTCGCGCAGCCCACGGGCCGAGTCGCGACCGAACCCGGTCAGCACCGTCAGGCCGGCGAGCACGTCGGAGAAGTGCCGCCCGAGACGCTGCAGCTCACCCCACCGGTGGTCGAGCCGGTCGCGCGTCACGAGGCCCACGAGCACCAGGAACGTGACCACGAGCGGGAGCGTGAGCACGACGATGAGCGCCGAGAGGGGGTCGACCACCGCGAGCGTCAGGAGCACGGCCACGGGCACGACGGCCGTGAGCACCACCTGGGGCAGGAAGCGCGCCACGTAGCCGTCGAGCGCGTCGAGCCCGGTCTCGAGCAACGTGGCGACGCGCGCGCTCGACGGCGCGGCGCCCACCCGACGCTGGTCGAGCACGGCCTCGACGAGGTCGTGCCGGAGCCCGGCCTTCACGGAGGCGGCGGCGCGGGTGCCGGCCGTGGCCTGCGCCCAGGCGAGCACGCCGCGCGCGGCCACGACCGCGGCGAGCAGAGCGGCCCCGGCGGCGATCGCACGGGTCGACTCGCCCTCGACGAGACCGACCACGACGTCGGAGACCAGCCAGGCCTGGGCCACCACCGCGACGGCGGCGACGGACCCGAGCACGACGGTGGCGACGAGGAAGCGCCGCGCCGGCCGCGACCGGCGCAGGAGGCGGGGATCGACGGGACCCACGGCCGCTCAGCGCTCCCGACTGGGCTCGAGGTCCGGCGTGGGTGCGAGCACGTCGTCCGGGATGTGGTGCGTGCCGATGCGACGGCGGAACACCCAGTACGACCACGCCTGGTAGCCGATGACGATCGGCGTGAAGGCCGCCGCCACCCAGGTCATGATCCTGAGCGTGTACGGAGTCGAGGAGGCGTTGGTGGTGGTGAGGTTCCACGCGGGATCGAGCGACGACGGCATGACGTCGGGGAAGAGCGCCGTGAAGAGCATGACCGTGACCGCCGCGATCGACAGCGCCGTGCCGATGAACGCCCATCCCTCGCGCCGCGCCGAGGTGGCGGCCAGGGCCGCGACGAAGGCCAGGGCAGCCAGGCCACCGGCGATCCAGACCGCGAGGTCGCCGTCGCGGGCGGCCGTCCAGGCGATGAAGACCACGGCCAGCGCCGCTGCGACCACGCCGACGCGCAGGGCGAGCAGTCGGGCGCGGTCACGAATGTCGCCGACGGTCTTGAGGCCGACGAAGACCGCGCCGTGGACCAGGAAGACCGTGAGGGTCACCAGCCCGCCGAGCAGCGCGTACGGGTTGAGCAGGTCGAAGAAGGAGCCGACGAACTCCTTGTCGGCGTCGATGGGCACGCCGCGCACGATGTTGGCGAGGGCCACGCCCCACAGCAGCGCCGGCACGACGGACCCGATGAGGATGCCGACGTCGCAGCGTCGCTTCCAGATCATCGCGGGCCGCTTGCTGCGGTACTCGAGGGCCACGATGCGCAGGATGAGCGCGACGAGGATGAGGAACAGCGGCAGGTAGAAGCCGCTGAACAAGGTGGCGTACCACTCGGGGAACGCCGCGAAGGTCGCGCCGCCGGCGACCAGCAGCCACACCTCGTTGCCGTCCCAGACCGGGCCGATGGTGTTCAGCAGGACGCGGCGCTCCTTCTCGTCACGAGCGAGCACGGCGGTGAGCATGCCGACGCCGAAGTCGAACCCCTCGAGCACGAGGTAGCCGATCCACAGCACGGCGATGAGCACGAACCAGACGGTGGTGAGCTCCATGGTCGTCTCCTCCGGTTCCTGGTGGTCAGTAGGCGAACGCGAGCGGCGCGTCCGGGTCGTCGACGTACTGGGGCGGGTCGGCGTCGGGCAGGCCCTTGCGGATGTAGGTGAGCAGGAGCTTGACCTCGACGACGGCCAGGGCGCCGTACAGGGCGGTGAAGCCGATGAGCGTCGTGAGCACCTCGGCCGTGGTGGTGCCGGGCGAGACCCCGGCCGACGTCGGCATGAGGCCGAAGACCACCCACGGCTGGCGGCCCATCTCCGTGAAGATCCAGCCGAATGAGTTGGCGAGCAGCGGCAGGAACGGCAGGACCACGGCGGTGCGCAGGAGCCATCGGCCCTCGCTCGTCCCGACGCTGGGCATGCGGCGTCGACGGGTGGCCCAGAGCATCCAGGCACCGCCGGCCATCGCGAGCCCACCGGAGGTGATCATCGCGCGGAAGGTCCAGTAGGTCACCGGGATGTTCGGCGAGTAGTCGCCGGGGCCGTAGAGCTCCTCGTACTCCGCCTGCAGGGAGTTGATGCCGCGGATCTCCCCGTTCCACGACCCGGTGCCGAGGTACGACAGCAGGTGCGGCAGCTTGAGCTCGAGGACGGGCTCGCTGCCGTCGAGGGTGCCGACGGTGAGCAGCGAGAAGGAGGCGGGCGCCTCGTCCTCGTAGAGGCCCTCGGCGGCGGCCATCTTCATGGGCTGGACCTCGGTCATGACCTTGCCCTGGAAGTCGCCGGAGATCATGGTGCCGGCGCCGGAGACGAGGAGCACCACGGCGCCGAGCCGCAGGGCGGTGCGCCAGGTCTCGCGCTCGTCCTCGCGGTCCTTGCGGAACATCTGCCAGAGGGCGATGCCGGCCACGAAGGCACCGCCGACCATGAAGCACGCGAAGATCGTGTGCGGGAAGGTGACGAGCACGACCTTGTTGGTCAGCACGGCCCAGAAGTCGATGAGCTCGGCCCGCCCGACCTCCTCGTTCATCCGGAAGCCGACGGGGTTCTGCATGAACGAGTTCGCGGCGAGGATGAAGTAGGCCGACAGCACCGTGCCGATGGCGGCGAGCCACAGGCAGGCCAGGTGGAGCCCCGGCTTGAGCCGGTCCCAGCCGAAGATCCAGAGGCCGAGGAACGTGGACTCCAGGAAGAAGGCCAGCAGACCCTCGATCGCGAGCGGGGCGCCGAAGATGTCGCCGACGAAGCGGGAGTAGTCGCTCCAGTTCATGCCGAACTGGAACTCCTGGACGATCCCGGTCGCGATGCCCATCGCGAAGTTGATGAGGAAGAGCTTGCCGTAGAACCGGGTGAGCCTGAGGTACTTCTCCTTGCCGGTGCGGTGCCACGCGGTCTGCAGCATGGCCACGAGGAAGATCAGCCCGATCGTGATCGGCACGAAGAAGAAGTGGTAGACGGTCGTGATGCCGAACTGCCACCGCGCGATGTCGAGCGCTTCCATGGTCGCCTCCGCTCGCTGATCTACTACATCCTGTAGTAACTACTACCGAGCGTAGGACCTCGAGGGGTCCACCGGCAAGCCGAACTCCTACCGGGCGTAGTAGATTAGGTCACATGCCGCAGTCATCCCGTTCCCTCGGCTCCCTCGAGCGCTCCGTCATGGACGTGCTGTGGGGGGCCACGTCCCCGCTCACCGTCCGCGAGGTGCAGGACGGACTGGAGGCCTCGGGCACGCACGACCTCGCCTACACGACCGTGATGACGGTGCTCGACCGGCTCGGCACCAAGGAGATGGTGAGCCGCGAGCGCGACGGGCGCGCCTTCCGCTACACGGCGGCCCTCTCCCGCGAGGCGGCCACGGCCGAGGCGCTGAACGCCACGCTCGACAGCTCCGGCGACCGCACCGCGGCCCTGCTCCACTTCGCTCGCACCGTCGACCCCGCGGAGGCCGCGGCGCTACGGGCCGCGCTCGACGAGATCGACGCGGGCCGCTGACCGTGCACCCGCGACCCTGAACCCGCCTCCATGACCCCGCGACCATGACTCCGCTGCTCCTCGGCGCGATCGGCCTCGCGCTCGCCCTGCCGGTGCCCGCCCTCCTGTCGCGCGCCGCGTGGCCGCGACTCGCGCCGGCCGCAGGGATCGTGCTCTGGCAGTCGTTGGCGCTCGCCGCCGTGCTCGCCATCTCGGGGGCCGCGCTCTCCACGGCGCTGTGGCTCGTCACCGACGACGAGCCGACCTGGTGGCGGATCGCCCTCCACGCGACGCTCATGGGCATCGGCGTCCTGGTGTGGGCGCGCTTCTGGTGGGCGGCCTGGCAGGTCTGGCGCGAGACGTCGACCCGGCGCGCCCGCCACCGCGCGCTGGTGGACCTCCTCGGCGAGCCCCACGGCGCACTCCCCGCCGTGCGGGTCCTGACCGAGCAGACACCCGTGGCCTACTGCATCCCTCGCCTGCGCGACGCCCGCGTCGTGATCTCCAGCGGGGCCGTGGAGTCCCTCGACGACGACGCCCTCCAGGCCGTGCTCGAGCACGAGCGCTCGCACGTGCGCACCCGTCACGACCTCGTGCTCGAGGCCTTCGGCGTGCTGCACCGCGCGTTCCCCCGACCCCTGCGCACCGACGCTCCCCTGCGTCAGAGCCAGGTGATGGTCGAGCTCATGGCCGACGACGCGGCACGGAAGGTCACGGGCGACCCGCCCCTCGCCCGCGCGATCGTCGCCCTCGCCGGAGGCCCCACCCCGGCCGGCGCCCTCGGCGCGAGCAGCGACGCGCTCCTGCGTCTCGAGCGACTGCGCGACCCCGCCCCGACCCGGGCACGCCGAGCGTCGGCCATCGCGTCGATCGCGATCTCGGCGGTGGTGCTGGTCGTCCCGACCGTCTTCATCGCGGTGCCGTGGATGTACCACGCGGTCGAGGTGCTGCTCGAGCGGTGACCACGCGGTGCAACCGTCAGCGGCCCCGACCTTTCGAGCACGGTGTCGGAAGGCGCTTCTAGGGTCAAGGACATGGACGAGCTGGACTTCACCTTCGACGACACCGAGCTGGACGTGCCCTTCCGCACGGCCGGCGCGGAGACGGTCGACCGGGTGACGGTGCGTCGGCGAGCCCTCCACGTGCTCGAGGCCGAGCAGCTGGTCGACATGCTCGACTACGTGGAGTCCGCGCGGGCCGAGGGCGAGCAGTACTCGCGGTCCGCCGCACGCACGGCCGCCCAGGCAGCGGCGCACGACCTCTCGCTCGCCCTGGGAGTCGCACCCGGCACCGTGGTCGCCCGCCTGGCCATGGCCCGACGGGTCCGAGGCCGCCTGCCCGCGGTGTGGAAGGCGTTCCTGGGCGGGTCCGTCAGCCAGCACCACGTAGGCATCGTCGACGTCCAACTGCAGCGGCTCACCGAGCCGGACTCCCCTGCCGTCCTCGACGAGCGCATCGCCCGGTACGCGGCCGACCACACGGTGCCCCAGACGCGACGCTGGCTCTCCCGCCAGGTCGAGCGACTCGAGGCCGACGCCGCTCGCGAGCGGCACCGTCGTGCGCGCGCCGACCGCCACGTGCGGCTCAGCCCGGCCGGGGACGGCATGGCCTGGCTCTCCGCCCTGGTGCCCGAGGTCGACGGACACGCCGCCCTCCAACGCCTCGACACGGAGGCCCGTGGCATGAGCGCCGATCCCCGCACCCACGACCAGCGCTGCGCCGACCTGTTCACCGGGCTGCTGCTCGGCTCGCCGGACCCGGAGGCGGAGTCCGCCGGCTCCGACCGCGGCGGCGTGAGCACGGTCATCGGCATCACCGTCCCGGTCACCTCGCTCATGGGCCTCTCCGATGCCCCCGGCGAGCTGGCAGACCACTCGGCCTCCGTGCCTGCGGATCAGCAAACATGTGCGGGCGAAGCCCGCCAGCCGGGCCGCGGTGAGCGCCAGCGAGCCGCGGATCGAGCGCGAGGAACGAGCGCGGCCCGGGTAGCACCTGCTCGACGCCACCCACCTCGGCCGGTTCGCGCCGGAGAAGATCCGTACCGCCCTGTGGTTCCGCGACGGCACGACGAGCTTCCCGACCTCCGACGTCCCCGCCTCACGTAGCGACATCGACCACACCGACGCCTGGCCCGCACCCACGCGCGGCACGAACCTCGGCCCGATCCACCGCCGGGCCCATCGACTCAAGACCGCCGGCCTGTACCGACTCAGACGTCGCGGACGATCCTGGGAGTGGACCACCCGCACCGGACACGTCTATCGCTGCGACCCCGACCCGTTGCCCGTCGAGCAGTGGCCCGAGCTGCTGCCCGCCGTCTGAGTCAGGCCACGCCTCATTCCGGCAGGTCCGCCGGAAGCCACACCTCCAAGCACGACCCGTCGGCGCTGCCCTCGGCCGGCTCGAGCCGCAACGTCCCGCCGACACCGTGCACCTCGTGCGCGAGCAGGCGGAGTCCCAACCCGTGGCGCACCTCGGCGGGAAGCCCCACGCCGTCGTCGGTCACGGTCACGCGCACGCCGGGCACCGAGGAGTCGACGACCTGCGTCACCTCGACGGACGCCGATCGCGCCTCTGCGTGCCGCACCACGTTGCGCAGACCCTCCCGCACGACGCGGTACACGAGGAACGAGGCGTCGGCGTCGAGCCCCAGGCCCCCCTCCACCCGCACCGCCACGTCGAGTCCGACCTCGCCCGAGCCGCGCCCCAGCTCGTCGACCGCTGCCCGCAGACCCTCGGCGGACACGGCATCGGGAAACAGGTCGTCACCCACCGAACGCAGCTCACCGACGCCGTCGCGCAGCACCCGGGTGGCCCGATCCAGCGCGGCTGCGTCCGACGCCGAGAGCCCCCCACGATCGACGCTGTCCAGCACGAGCGCCGCACCCGACAGCTCCTGCACCGGGCCGTCGTG
This sequence comes from Aeromicrobium sp. Leaf289, assembly GCF_001423335.1. Lineage (NCBI taxonomy): Bacteria > Bacillati > Actinomycetota > Actinomycetes > Propionibacteriales > Nocardioidaceae > Aeromicrobium > Aeromicrobium sp. Leaf289. The sequence goes on from NZ_LMNK01000001.1 coordinate 529,319, forward strand.
CAGGCGCTGCGCCATCCGGCGTCGGTCGGACAGGGCGTCGCGCAGCCCTCGCTGCGCGAGGCGCCGGCGGTCGGACTCCGCCGCACCCGCCCGTCGCGCCAGACCGACCGCCAACGGCAACGTCGCCACCGCGAACAGCAGCAGGGAACCCACGACCACCGGCAGCCACTGCCGGAGCAGCTCGCTCCGGCTCAACGCCATGGCCGGCGTCGGCAGGTACGCCTCGAACAGGAACGGGGTGCCGCGGCCGTCGCGGAACCCCACGGACACCTCGTAGGTCCCCTCCGGGTAGGGCTGTGGTCCTTCGGCCGCCGGCTCCACGCGACGCGCCACCGCCCGTCCCGACGCGAACAGGGCGTACTCCTCGCCCAGCTCGACCTCGGCACCCTGGTACAGGCGGTTGTCGGAGTAGACGATCCGTCCACGACCGTCACCGAGGTCGGCCCAGATCTTGACCTGCCGCAGCGCACCCTGGTCGACCCGGCCGAGGAAGGCGTCGTCGAGCCGGCCACGCTCGCCCACCGGGTCGAGGGCGTCGACACCCAAGGGTGCGACGTACTGCTCGGCCAGCGTGCGGGCGTCCAGCTCCGCATGGTCGAGTGCCTCCCGCGTGGCGATCCGGCCCGCGACCACGACGGCCACCGTCACCACGAGCACCAGCACGATCGACGCGCCCGCCACGTAGCGGACCACCGCTCCGCGCACGGGGCTCCCCTCCGCACCGAACGGGACCCGGGCCGTCCGCCCTCGCCGCCGCACCGTGCCGCCGAGCACCACTACGGCGCGCCGATCCTCAGGATGCCGCTGCGCGCCGCCATCACCACGGCGTCGAGCTGCGTGCGCGCTCCCAGCTTGGCGAGCACGTTCTTCACGTGGTCACGCGTCGTGTGCGGACTGATGCCGAGCGTGCGGGCGATGGCTCGCACGTCCGATCCCTCGCCGAGCAGCTCCAGCACCTCGAGCTCACGACGGGTCAGGCCGTGCTGCGGCTCCTGCAGCTGCACGAGCACCGGGGCGTCGGGGCGCGCGTCGCGCAACGCGGCCAGGAGCTCGGTCAAGGACAGCTCCTTGGCCAGCAACGCGGCCACGCCCACCGCTCGGGCCCGCTCCACCAGGTCCGCACGCGGGTAGGCGGTGAGCACGACCACGCGCAGCTCCGGTCGGGCGGCCAGCAGCTCGGCCGCGAGGTCGAGTCCGTCGCCGTCGGGCAGGCGCACGTCCACGAGCGCCAGGTCCGGGCGGAGCTCCGCGGCCAGCCGTCGGGCGTCCTCGACCGACGCGGCCGATCCGACGCAGCGCATCGTGGGGTCGCTCTCGAGCGCCACGGACACGAGGTCGGCGAAGACCTGGTGGTCGTCGACCACCAGCACCCGCTCGATGCCACCCATGCCGCCTCCTGACCCCCGGCCGATCAGACCCCCCTAGGTTAGGGAGTGACGGGCAGGCTCACCTTACTTAGGCTCACCTTGCTTCATCACTCCGACCAAGGACACCTGCATGCGCACCCCCCTCCCTCGTTCGCGGCACCGCGGCGCGCGCGTCGCGCTCCCCCTCACGGTCCTCGTGCTCGTGCTCTCCGCCTGCGGCGGCTCGAGCGACGACGGGGCCGACGACGACGGACCGCTCGTGGTCTACGTCGGCCGCGACGAGGCACTCGTCTCGCCGCTCGTCGAGCAGTTCACGAAGGACACCGGGATCGAGGTCGAGGCGCGCTACGCAGAGACCCCGGAGCTCACGGCCACCCTCCTCGAGGAGGGTGACGCCACCCCCGCCGACGTGTTCCTGTCCCAGGACGCCGGCGCCCTCGGCGCACTCTCCGAGGCGGGCCTGCTGAGCGACCTCGACGCGGACCTGACCGACAAGGTCCCGGCGTCCCTCACCTCCACCGACGGGTCGTGGGTAGGCGTGACCGGTCGCGCCCGTGTCATCGCGTACGACAGCGAGAAGCTGGACGAGGCCGACGTCCCCGACGAGGTCGCCGACCTCACGGACGAGGAGTGGAAGGGCCGCGTGGGCTTCCCGCCCGGCAACGCGTCGTTCCAGGCCTTCGTCACGGGCTTCCGCGTCTCCCGGGGCGACGACGCGGCCCAGGCATGGCTGGAGGGCATGGCCGCCAACGACTACCAGTCGTACGAGAAGAACGGCGCCGTGCTCGAGGCCGTCAACACCGGCCAGCTCGACCTCGGCCTGATCAACCACTACTACTGGTTCCAGACGGCCGCCGAGGTGGGTGCCGACCAGATGCGCGCGCAGCTGACGTTCCCGAAGGCCGGCGACCCTGGCGCACTCGTCAACGTCACCGGTGCGGGCATCCTGTCCGACCACGACGATGCCGCAGCGTTCGTCGAGTACCTCCTGTCCGACGCCGGCCAGACGTACTTCGTCGAGAACACCTACGAGTACCCGCTCGTGGAGGGCATCGACGCGCCGGAGGGCCTGCCTGCCCTGGCCGACCTCCAGGGTCCGGACATCGACCTCTCCGACCTGGCCGACCTCGAGGCCACGGTGCGCATGATCCAGGACGCCGGACTGTCCTGACCGTGACCTCGGACCGGACCCGCCCGGCGCACCGACCCCGCCCGCTCCTGCTCCTCGCAGCAGGAGCCGGCGGGGCCGTCGCCGCGCTCCCGCTCGGCTACCTCCTGGTCCGAGGAGCACAGATCGGGCCCGACGTCTTCGCCGAGACCCTGGGACGGGCCCGGACGTTCTCCCTGCTCGGCTCGAGCGTCGGCCTTGCCGCGGCGGTGTGCGTCACGACCCTGCTGGTCGGCCTCGCCACGGCGGCGGCCACCTCGACGGTGAGGTTGCCCGGCGGTCGCGTGTGGTGGGTGCTCGCGGCCATCCCGCTCGCGATGCCGTCGTACGTCGCGGCCTTCGGCTGGCTCACCACGGTTCCGGGCTGGACCGGCTTCTGGCCCTCGTGGCTCGTGCTGTCGCTCGTGTGCACGCCGTACGTCACGCTCCCCGTGGCCGCCGCGCTGCGTCGTGTCGACCCCGATGCCGCCGCCGTCGCGCGCACCCTCGGCCGACCTCCGTTCCGCGCCTGGACGGGCACCGTTCTCCCCCAGGTGCTGCCCGCGGCGGGAGCGGGCACGCTCCTGGTGGCGCTCTACGTCCTGTCCGACTTCGGGGCCGTCGCCATGCTGCGCTTCGACGTGTTCACCTTCGCCATCTCGCGCGAGTACGGCTCCTTCGTCGGCAGGGAGCAGGCCGTCGTCCTCGCGCTGCTCCTCGTGCTGCTCGCCCTCGGGACGGTGGTGCTCGAGCGGTCGGTGCGTGGTCGCGGTGAGCGATGGCGCACCGGACGGGGAACCGCCGCTCCACCGCGCGCGGTCCGGCTGGGGCCGGTGCCCACCGTCCTCGTGGCGGGCAGCCTGCTCGTCGTCCCCCTGCTGGCCGTCGGGGTCCCGATCCTGGCCCTCTTCAGACGTCTCGCCGCCGGGACCGCGCGCGCCCTCGACGTCGGCGAGCTGCTCTCGGCGATCCTCACCACGACCCTGCTCGGCATGGTCGCCGCGCTGGCCGTCGTGGTCCTCGCCGTGCCGGTCGGCGTGCTGGCGGCCCGGCACCGCGGCCGGCTCGTGGCCCTCGTCGAGAGCCTCGCCTTCGCCGGGCACGCGCTGCCAGGCATCGTCGTGGCCCTGTCGCTCGTGTACTTCTCGCTGCGCGTGGTCCCCGGGCTCTACCAGGGCGTCGTGGTGCTGGTTCTCGCCTACGTGGTGCTGTTCCTGCCCAAGGCCGTCGGCGCCACACGCACCAGCGTGGCGCTCGTCCCACCGGTCCTGTCGGAGGTCGCTCGCAGCCTCGGTCGGCACCCCCTGCCGGCCCAGGCCCGCACCACCGGTGTCCTCGCCGCTCCGGGAGTCGCCGCAGGTGCACTGCTCGTCATGCTGACCGTCATGAAGGAGCTCCCGGCCACGCTCCTGCTGCGCCCCACCGGTCTCGACACCCTCGCCACCGAGGTCTGGAGCCGCACGAGCTCGGCAGCGTACGGGGCCGCTGCTCCCTACGCGCTTGCCGTCGTGGCGCTCGCCGCGATCCCCGCGTTCCTGCTGTCCCGACCGACGTCCTGGGAGGCCCGCCGATGGGAATGAACGACATGGACCCCGTGGCACGCGGGCTCGTCGTCTCCGGCCTCGTCGCCGGGTACGACGACGCAGCCGTGCTGCAGGGCGTCGACCTCCGGGTGCACGCGGGGACCCTCGTCGCGCTCGTCGGGCCGAGCGGCTGCGGCAAGACCACCCTGCTGCGCTGCGTCGCCGGTCTGCACCCCACCCGCTCGGGGAGCACCACCCTGCTCGGACGACCGCTCGACGCACCCGGAGCGTCGGTGCCCACGCATCACCGGTCGATCACCCTCGTCCCGCAGGAGGCGGCGCTGTTCCCCCACCTCGACGTCGCGGCCAACGTCGGCTTCGGACTGCCCCGCGGGTCGCGCGACAGGATCTTTCACCTCCTCGACCTCGTCGGTCTCACCGAGCTGGCGCACCGTCGCCCGCACGAGCTGTCCGGCGGCCAGCAGCACCGGGTCGCCGTGGCGCGCGCCCTGGCACCGAGCCCTGCCCTCGTGCTGCTCGACGAACCGTTCTCCGCTCTCGACGCCCGCCTGCGCGACGACCTGCGCCATGAGGTGCGCGAGCTGCTCGTGGCCGAGAGGGCGACGGCCCTGCTCGTCACGCACGACCAGGCCGAGGCGCTCACCCTTGCCGACGAGGTGGCCGTCATGCACGACGGGACGGTCCTGCAGCAGGCCGAGCCCGAGGTGCTCTACCGCGAGCCCGAGCACGCGTGGACCGCGACCTTCCTCGGTGAGGCCACCGTGCTCGCCCAGGACGACCCGCTGGTCGCGGCCGCGACGATCGACGGCGACGACGGCACCCGGCTGGTCGTACGGCCCGAGCACGTGGTGGTCGACGAGGCTGCGACGCCGGCGGTCGTCGCGCGCCGCTCGTACCGCGGTCACGAGTGGCTCGTGGAGCTCGACCTGCCGGGCCGCCGGGTCCTCATGCGCACCGACGCCGCGCCGCCCCCGGTCGGTGCGACGCTGCCGGTACGGGCCACCCGCGCCCGTCGCGTCAGGTGAGCGGCTCGAGGACCGCGCGGACGACGTCTGGCACCGGGGTGACCGCGCGCTCGGAGCCGGTCACGTACACGTGGACGAACCGTCCGATCGCGGCCGGCTCGGGTGCCGCGCCCTGGAACAGGCCGATCTCGTAGACCACGCTCGACGTCCCCAGCCGGACCACCCGCAGGCCCACCTCGACGTCGCCGGGGAAGCGCAGCTCGCGCAGGAACCGACACCCCGTCTCGGCCACCACCCCGTACGCGTCCAGGGTGCGGATGTCGGTGCCACTCGCGTCGATGAGGTAGCCGTTCACCGCCGTGTCGAAGAACGAGTAGTAGACGACGTTGTTGACGTGCCCGTAGACGTCTTCGTCCTCCCACCGGGTGGAGATGCGACGCACGACGGGAAAATCATCGCGCCGTCGGGACCCGTCGTCGGCCGGTGCTCGATCTTTCTCGCTCACGCCATCTCGTCCTCACGCAGTCGCTGGCTGATCACCGTCGTCACGCCGTCACCCCGCATGGACACGCCGTAGAGGGCGTCGCCGACCTCCATCGTGCGCTTCTGGTGGGTGATGACGATGAGCTGGGAGTTGGCGCGCAGCTCCTCGTAGATCTCCAGCAGACGCCCGAGGTTGGTGTCGTCGAGCGCCGCCTCGACCTCGTCGAGGATGTAGAACGGGCTGGGCCTGGCCTTGAACAGCGCCACGAGGAACGCGACGGCCACGAGCGACCGCTCGCCACCGGAGAGCAGCGACAGCCTCTTGACTTTTTTTCCGGGCGGGCGCGCCTCGACGTCGATGCCGGTCGTGAGCAGGTCGTCGGGGTCGGTGAGCAGCAGACGGCCCTCGCCGCCGGGGAAGAGTCGGGAGAAGACCCCCTCGAACTCGCGCGACACGTCCGTCCAGGCCTCGCTGAAGACCTGCTGCACCCGCTCGTCGACGTCGGCCACGATGTCGAGCAGGTCCTGCCGGGTGCGCTTGAGGTCGTCGAGCTGCTCGGACAGGAACTGGTGACGCTCCTCGAGGGCCGAGAACTCCTCGAGCGCCAAGGGGTTGACCTTGCCGAGCATGGCCATGGCCCGCTCGGCGGCCCGCAACCGCTTGGTCTGCTCGGCCCGGTCGAAGGGCCGACCTTCCGGCTCGGCCTGCGGGTCGTCCGCGTCACCGGTGGTCGCGACGGCGTCGTCGGTGGCCTCGACCACCTCCGGGGCGGGGGGCGGCACCAGCTGGTCGGGACCGTACTCGGCCACGAGCGCCTCGACCTCGACGCCGAGCTCCTCCAGCGCGCGCGCCTCGAGCGCCTCGAGGCGGAGCCGCTGCTCGGCCCGAGCCATCTCGTCGCGGTGCACGGAGGTGGTGAGACCGTCGAGCTCCTCGGCCAGCGTCCGCAGCCGCGCGCGCACGTCGCGCAGCTCCGTCTCACGGCCCGAGCGCGACTGCTCGATCTCGGTCCGCAGCGCCGCCGCCTCGGCGATCGTGGTCTCGAGCCGGGCGAGCGCGACGTCGCTCACCGCCAGCACCGCGCGCGCCGTCTCGGCCTCGCGCAGCTGCTGCTCACGCCGCAACCGGGCCTGGATGCGCGCCTCGCGCTCGGCAGCCGCCGACGCCACCAGCGCACTGGCCTGGCCCTCGAGCGCGCGGGCCCGTTCCTCGTTCGTGCGCAGCGCCAGTCGCGCCTCCGTCTCGGTGCGACGCGCGGTCGACGCGACCTCGGCGAGCTCCTCCAGCGCCGAGGTGTCGGGTTCCTCCTCCGGCGCCTCCTCGGCCTGCGTGAGGCGCTCCTCGAGCTCGGCCAGGCCGCCCAGGTCGCGCTCGTGCGCCTCCTGGGCCGACGCGATCGCCGCCGTCAGCCGCTCGGCCTCGCCCTTGGCCGCGCGCGCCGTCGACCCGAGCTGGCCGAGGGACTCCGCGACGGCCGACATCTCCGCGTCGGACTCGTGCAGCTTCTCCATCGCCGCATCGACCCGCTCCTGCGCCGCTGCACGTTCCTGCGCGATGCGCTGCGCATCGAAGCGGAGCGTCTCCAGCTGTCGGTCGGCCTCGCCCAGCTCCTCGCGCGCCTGGTCGATGGCGGCCTGGACCTCGAGCAGGCTCTGCTGCGACGACGACCCACCGGAGGCGTAGTGCGCCCCGAGGATGTCCCCGTCGCGCGTCACCGCCGTGAGGTCGGGCGCCTGGGCGACCAGCACCTTGGCGGCCGCGAGGTCGTCGACGACCGCGACCTTGAACAGCAGCCGACGCAGCGCCGCGTGCAGGGTGGCGGGCGGGTCGACGACGTCGACGGCGTAGGTGGCACCGTCCGGCAGACCCGGCCACCCGGTGTCGTCCAGCTCGGTGTCACCGCCGAGCAGCAGCCCGGCACGACCGAGGTCCTCCGTCTTGAGCAGCTCCATCGCCGTGACGGCGGTGTCGAGGTGGTCGACGGCCACGGCGTCGGCGGCGGACCCGAGCGCGGAGGCGATGGCGGCCTCGAAGCCGGGGCGCACGGTGATGAGCGCGGCCACCGAGCCGAGCAGCCCGCTGATCTCGTCGGAGACCGCCAGCAGGGCACCCGCACCGTCCTTGCGCGCCAGGCCCACCTCCAGCGCCTCGACACGAGCGGCCAGACCTGCCTGCCGGCGGCTGGCCTCCTGCTCCACCGTCGTGACCTCGCGGGCCTTCGCCTCGGCCTCGGCCAGCGCGGCCTCGGCCGACTCGAGCGCCTCGTCGAGCCCGGACTCGCCCTGGCTCAGCCCGGCGATCTCGCTCTCGCGCATGGCGAACGCCTTCTGCGCCTCCTCGGACCGCTGGAGCGCCTCGTCGCGCGCCGAGCGCAGGCGGGCCACCTCCGCGTCGGCGGCCTCGGCGCGGCTCTTGAGCGCGTTGACCTGCCCGTGCAGGCGCGCGAGACCCTCACGACGGTCGGCGGCGGCCCGCAGCAGACCCGCGACCCGTCGCTCCTCCTCGCCGTAGGACGTCTCGGCCTCGCCCCGCGCCGCCACGGCGGTCTCGAGCGCGGCCCGCGCCTCGGCGACCGACGTCGTCATGGCCTGGTGCTGCTCCTCGACCCGTCGGGCCTCCGCCTCGAGCTCCTCGGGGTCACGACCGGAGGGCCGGTCGTCGGACTCCACGGCGGCCAGTCGGATCCGCTCGTTGGCGAGCCCGGCGGTGCCGCGCATGCGCTCGCGCAGCCCCGACAGCGCGTACCAGGTCTCCTGGGCGGCCGACAGCGCCGGCGAGTCCTCGCGCAGCCGGTCCTCGAGCTCGGTCTCCTGCTGGCGCGCGACGGACACCGCGTGCTCGACGGCCGACCGTCGCTGCTTGAGCGCGGCCTCGTCGGCCATCTCCTCGGCGATCGTGGACCGCGCGGTGACGATGTCGTCGGCGAGCAGGCGGGACCGCGCGTCGCGCACGTCGGCCTGGATGGTCACGGCACGCCGCGCCACCTCGGCCTGCCGGCCGAGCGGCTTGAGCTGGCGCCGCAGCTCGGTGAGCACGTCCTGCAGACGCGTCAGGTTCCCCTGCGTCGCGTCGAGCTTGCGCAGCGCCTTCTCCTTGCGCTTGCGGTGCTTGAGCACACCGGCGGCCTCCTCGACGAAGCCGCGACGCTCCTCGGGGGTGGCCCGCAGCACCGAGTCGAGCTGCCCCTGTCCGACGATCACGTGCATCTCGCGGCCGATGCCGGAGTCGCTCAGCAGCTCCTGCACGTCGAGCAGACGGCAACTGGTGCCGTTGATCGCGTACTCCGAACCGCCGTTGCGGAACATGGTCCGCGAGATCGTGACCTCGCTGTACTCGATGGGCAGTGCACCGTCGGTGTTGTCGATCGTGAGGACCACCTCGGCGCGGCCGAGCGGCGGGCGGCCGGAGGTGCCGGCGAAGATGACGTCCTCCATCTTGCCGCCGCGCAGCGACTTGGCACCCTGCTCGCCCATGACCCAGGCGAGGGCGTCCACGACGTTCGACTTGCCGGAGCCGTTCGGCCCCACCACGCACGTGATGCCGGGCTCGAGCTCCAGGGTGGTGCTCGACGCGAACGACTTGAAACCGCGCAGCGTGAGGCTCTTCAGGTACACGCGACCACCCTAGTGCGTCGTCGTGTCCCGCCCTCGGAGGCGAGCGAGGGTACTGGGATCAGCGCGAGAGCGGCTCGAGCAGGTCGCCCGCGGTCACCTGGTCGACCCGCTCGGACAGGGTCTTGAGCAGACCGTCGTTCTCGGTGTTCAGTCGCAGCACCTCGGCCTCGAGGTCGGCGACACGTCGGCGCAGCCGCGCGACCTCGTTCAGCTGGTCGAGCGTCGGTCCACCGACGAATCCGACGAGAGCCTTGGCCATGAGTGATCCTCCGCAGGAAGGTCGCGGCTCCGGCTCGAGTGCCGGGCGGCGGGACTGGGGTACAGCGGCGGCTGCGTCTGCCAGTGTCCCACCGCGACCGGGCCCGGGTCAAACCTCGGGCGTCCACCGGGACCCGCCCCGCGTGCACCTAGGCTGCAGGACGTGGACGCATCTCTCTTCCGGCCCGTCGCCGAGACCTGGCGTCCCGTCTCCCCTGCCCTCACGACGCGTCGCCGCATCGTGCTCGTCATCCCGCTCGTCGTCCTCGCCGTCCTGCTGGCCGCGGGTGCCGCGACGGCCACCGCCGTCGACGCGCACGTCCTCGTGAGCGTCGGGCTCGGGGCCCTGGCGGCGTGCGCCGCCGCGGCCGCCGCGACGACCTGGTGGTGGGCCGAGCGGAACCGTCGGTCCTGGGGCTGGGCGGAGGCCGAGGACGACCTGCTCGTCACCTCGGGCGTCATGTTCCGCCGACTCGTGGTGGTGCCCTACGGCCGCGTCCAGTTCGTCGACGTCGAGGGCGGGCCGGTCGAGCGACGGCTGGGCATCGCCCGCGTCTCCCTGCACACGGCCAGCACCGAGACCGCGGCCGTCGTGCCCGGCATCCCGGCCGACGAGGCGCGCCTGCTCCGCGACCGGCTCACCGAGCTCGGGCAGGCGCGCGATGGCGGGGTCTGAGCCCGTCGAGGCTGCCACCTCCGGCGACCCGGGCACCGCCCTGCCGACCGTCGGCAGCCGCACCCACCCCCTGACCGGTGCGGTGCAGGGCGGGCTGTGGGCCGGTGCCGCGGTGATCGCGATCGGCACCTCCTACCTCCAGGGGGACCGCTGGGACGGCGTGCCGTGGTGGGCCGCCCTGCTCGGCGTCCTCGGCGGAGGCCTCCTGCTCGGCCAGGCCGCAGGCTTCGTCTCCTGGTGGTTCACCCGCTACGTCGTCGACGACGACGAGGTGCGCATCGACAGCGGTGTCCTGAACCGTCGGTCGCGCCGTGCCGCGTTCGAGCGCATCCAGGCCGTCGACGTCGCCGAACCGCTCCTGGCCCGGGTCGTGGGCCTCGCCGAGGTGCGGATCGAGCTGGCCGGAGGGGACGAGTCCCGGCTCGTCGTCAGGTTCCTCCCGCTCGACCAGGCCCACGACGTCCGTCGACTGCTCCTGAGGCGGGCGCACGGTGGCGCTGCCGACGATGCCGACCCGGTCGAGGCGCTGGACGACCGCGACCTCATCACCCGGGTCACGCCGGAGCGCACGATGCTCGGCGCCCTCCTGAGCCTGGACCTGCTCACCGCGCTGGCGGCCGTCGCCGCGGTGGTCCTGGCCGCCATCGGCTTCGGCGCGCCGCTCGTGCTCCTCGGTGGCGTGCTCCCGGCGCTCTCCTGGGCGGTCCAGCTGATCTCGCGGCGCGTGGTGGCGGAGTGGGGCTTCACCCTCTGGCGCACGCCACACGGTCTGCGGATCGAGCGAGGTCTGCTGTCCCTGACCTCGCAGACCATCCCGTTCGCCCGGGTGCAGGGCATCGCCGTGGTCGAGCCGATCCTCTGGCGATCTCTCGGCTGGTGCCGTCTCGAGGTCGACGTCGCCGGAAGCGGCACCGGCGACGAGGCAGCCCGCGAGACCACCCTGCTGCCCATCGCGGACCGCGCCCTGGCCGCCGCTCTGGTCGACGAGCTCGTTCCCGAGACGGTCGTCGGCGAGGTCGACCGGACGGGGCCGGTCCGAGCGAGCCGGCGGTCGTGGCCCTTCGCACCGATCGGCTGGCGCTACCGCTGGATCGACCTGGGCCTGCGGCGCGCGACGTCGTCGACGGGGTGGTTGGCACGACGGACCAGCAGTGCCCCCCACGCCAAGGTGCAGTCGATCGCGCTGCGCCAGGGACCGCTGCAGCGGCGTCTCGGCGTCGCCACGGTCGAGCTGCACACGCCCGACGGACCCGTGGACGTCGACGCCCACCACCTGGCGGGACCCGTCGCCCGGGACGTCGCGCTCCGGGCGGTCGGTGCAGCCCGGTCGGCCCGGGCCGACGTCGGGTCAGCCGCCGCTCGTGGCGTCCTCGGCCGCGGGGTCGACGGCACCCACGACCTCGCGTGAACCGAGCCACCCGTCGGGCAGGGCCACCTTACGGGGACTGCCCTGACGACCGCGCGGCGTCCCGAGCTCGGAGACCGGGTAGGGCTCGTCGGGGTCCAGGTCGCCGAGCAGCCGGTCGAGCGAGGAGTACGACGAGACGCCGCCGAGCTCCGTCCGGATCCGCGAGCCCGCTGCGAAGCCCTTGAGGTACCAGGCGACGTGCTTGCGGAACTCGATGCAGCCGCGCTCCTCCCCCAGCCAGTCGCCCAGGAGCTCAGCGTGCCGCCGCATGACGGCAGCCACCTCGCCGAGCCTCGGCAGGGTCGGCGTGGGTGCTCCACCCCCGGGGTCGGCGCCGAGGGTGGCGGCGAGGTCGCGGAACAGCCACGGCCGACCCAGGCATCCGCGACCCACGACGACGCCGTCGCAGCCCGTCTCGGCCATCATCCTCGCGGCGTCGGTGGCCTCCCAGATGTCGCCGTTGCCGAGCACCGGGATGCCGACCGCGGCCTTGAGCTCGCCGATCGCCTCCCACCGTGCCCGCCCGGAGTAGTGCTGCGCCGCGGTGCGACCGTGCAGGGCGATGGCGGCGCAGCCCGCGTCCTCGGCGATCCGGCCGGCGTCCAGGTACGTCAGGTGGTCCTCGTCGATGCCCAGGCGGGTCTTCATGGTGACCGGCACGCCGTACGGCTGCGCCGCACGCACCGTCTCCTCCAGGATCCGTCCGAGCAGCCCGGCCTTCCACGGCAGCGCGGCCCCGCCACCCTTGCGGGTGATCTTGGGGACCGGGCAGCCGAAGTTCAGGTCCACGTGCTCCACGCCGTGGTCCGCACAGAGGATCTCGACGGCCCGGCCCATCACCACCGGGTCGACGCCGTACAGCTGCACCGACCGCACGGTCTCGTTGTCGGCGAACGTCAGCATCGACAGGCTGGTGGCGTCACCCTCGACGAGCCCGCGTGACGTGATCATCTCGCACACGTAGAGACCGGCGCCCTGCTCGGCGCACAGCCGCCGGAACGCCACGTTGGTGACGCCCGCCATCGGCGCCAAGACCACCGGGACGTCGACCTCGAGGCCCCCCAGGCGCAGCGCGGCGGGCTCGCGGAGTCCGGGCGCGGCGCTCGGGTCGGTGACGGTCATGAGGGTTCCAGTATCCCTGGTCGCCCTCGTCGCTCGTGCACGGGACAGCACTCAGGGTCGGCGTCCGACCGTCGCCGGACGCCGACCCTGGTGGGTTCCTCGTGAGCAGTGGCCCGGTGGGCCCGGAGCGGGAGTGGCTCCGTTCCCGGCGACGAGGGCGGGCGACGTACAGGCCGGGCGAATGGGAGAGTCGTCCGGCGCCGCTCGCCTGCCGTGGGCGTGTCCCACGAGGAGGCTCGAGTGGGGCCCTGCGTTCGACCCCGAGTTCAATTGTGCCAGGGGGCCGGGTGCCGCCACCCGAGGTCTGGGAGCACCGACGAGCTCGCCGCCGGTCCGGGTCGACGAACGTCGTCGATGCTCCCAGCAGATCTGCGTGCCCCTGGTCGACGCGTGATCCTCGTCCATCTTGAGCACACGGCACCCGACAACGGAACACCTCGCCGGAAAGAACTTCCTGAATGACAGAAAGAACATGAAAAAGTCATTCTTCCCACCGGTCGACCGCGACGGGTCCCCGTCAGGACGAGGCCTTCCAGCGCACCGCCGAGGAGGCGTCCGACGGCTGGAGGTCGATCGTCCGAAGGGTCTCCCCCTTCGGCACGAGGTAGATGAAGCACAGCGTGGCGGAGGCGCCGGACAGGAAGCGGCCCGGCAGCGCCGACGACGGGCAGGGCTCGAAGTCACCGACCAGCTCGCTCGCCGGGTACACCGTCTCGGCACTGGAGTGCGCCAGCACCGGCAGGGACGACCCACCCAGACCGGCCGGTCCGTCGTTGCGCACGGTGAGGTCGACGTAGTAGGGCGTCGCGGTCGAGCTCTGCTCGTCGAGGCTGAAGAACCGGAAGTCCTTGAGCGTGCCCTTGCGCACCTCGTCGACGATCACGGTGACCGCGCTCGCGGCACCGTCGCCGAGGTCCAGCACGACCGTCGCGGGCTTGCCGAGGGCGAGGGACGTGCCCGGCTGGGTGAGCGTGACGCCGGCCGGGACGTCGAATCCCTTCGGCGTGGGGACCGGCGGCGCCTCGTCCTCGGACGAGCAGGCAGCGGCCAGCGCCAGGACCAGGACGGAGGCGGCGACGGGACCGGTGCGCGTGCTCACGGGACGATTGTGGCCCTGGCGGGGTTCAGCACCCGGGCAGGCGCGCCGCGAGCCAGTCGCGCACCTGGGTCAGACCCACCCGCTCCTGCTGCATCGTGTCACGGTCACGGATGGTGACGGCCTGGTCGTCGAGGGTGTCGAAGTCGACCGTGATGCAGAACGGCGTGCCGATCTCGTCCTGGCGGCGGTACCGCTTGCCGATCGCGGCGGCGTCGTCGAACTCCACGTTCCAGAAGCCGCGCAGCTCATCGGCCAGCCCGCGGGCCGTGGGCGACAGCTGCTCGTTGCGCGACAGCGGGAGCACCGCAGCCTTGGCCGGGGCGAGCCGCGGGTCGAGGCGCAGCACCGTGCGCTTGTCCACGCCGCCCTTGGTGTTGGGGGCCTCGTCCTCGGCGTAGGCGTCGACGAGGAAGGCCATCATCGAGCGGTTGACGCCGGCCGCGGGCTCGATCACGTACGGCGTGTAGCGCTCGCCCGTGGCCTGGTCGAAGTACGACAGGTCCTTCCCGGAGTGCTCGCTGTGCGTGCGCAGGTCGAAGTCGGTGCGGTTGGCCACACCCTCCAGCTCGCCCCACTCCGAGCCCTGGAAGCGGAACCGGTACTCGATGTCGACGGTGCGCTTGGAGTAGTGCGAGAGCTTCTCGGCGGGGTGCTCGTAGAAGCGAAGGTTCTCCGGATCCACGCCGAGGCCGGTGTACCAGCTCATGCGCGTCTCGAGCCAGCGCTCGTGCCACTCCTCGTCCGTCCCGGGCTCGACGAAGAACTCCATCTCCATCTGCTCGAACTCGCGCGTGCGGAAGATGAAGTTGCCCGGCGTGATCTCGTTGCGGAAGCTCTTGCCGATCTGCCCGATGCCGAACGGCGGCTTCTTGCGCGAGGTGGTCATGACCTGCGCGAAGTTCACGAAGATGCCCTGCGCGGTCTCGGGGCGCAGGTAGTGCAGACCCTCCTCGGACTCCACGGGACCGAGGTAGGTCTTGAGCAGGCCGTTGAACATCCGCGGCTCGGTCCACTGGCCCTTGGTGCCGCAGTTGGCGCACACGAGGTCGCTCATGGACACGGCGTCGGGGTCGGCCAGGCCCTTCTTCTCCGCGTACGCCTCCTGCAGATGGTCCTGGCGGTAGCGACGGTGGCAGGAGAGGCACTCGACGAGCGGGTCGACGAAGGCAGCGAGGTGGCCCGAGGCCTCCCACACGGACGTGGGAAGGATGACCGAGGAGTCGAGTCCGACGACGTCGTCACGCCCCTGCACCATCGAGCGCCACCACTGACGCTTGATGTTCTCCTTGAGCTCGGTGCCGAGCGGCCCGTAGTCCCAGGCCGACTTCGTGCCACCGTAGATCTCGCCGCACTGGTAGACGAATCCCCGGCGCTTGCAGAGGGAGATGACGGTGTCGATGAGGCTCGTGGCCATGGTGAGGCGCTCCGTTCCGGCTGGGTGTCGGCGGGCCGTGCGCGCGTCCGTGGCCGCGCGCGCCCGAGTGGGCCTCAGCGTACCCACGCCGGTTGTGACCGGGTCGACACGGTGGCGATTTGACAATCGTTCCCGTGACTCTTGAGAATCGTTCTCATGACGTTCTCCCTCGTGCGCCCCGCCGTCCTGCTGTCGTCCTGTGCTCTCGTGCTGGCCGGGTGCGGCAGCTCCGGAGGGAGCACCGACGACGTCTCGGTCGTCACGTCGTTCTACCCCGTCCAGTTCGTCACCGAGCGCGTCGCCGGCGACCGCGCCGAGGTCACCAACCTCACGGCCCCCGGCGGGGAGCCGCACGACCTGGAGCTGAGCCCGCGGCAGGTCGCCGCGGTGCAGGACGCCGACCTGGTCGTCTACCAGAGCCAGTTCCAGACGGCCGTCGACGAGGCCGTCGAGCAGGCCGACCGCACCAAGGGCACCACCATCGACTCCGCCGACGGCGTCACGCTCATCGAGGAGTCCGAGGATGAGGCCGAGGGCGAGGACCATGCCCACGAGGAGGGTGACGAGCACGCGCACGAGGAGGGCGACGAGCACGCGCACGAGGAGGGCGACGAGCACGAGGGTCATGACCACGGCCACGACCACGGCGGGGTCGACCCGCACCTGTGGCTCTACCCGACCAACCTCGTCCCGGTCACCGAGCACGTGCGCGACGCCCTGGTCGAGATCGACCCCGACCACGCCGACGAGTACCGCGCGAACGCCGCCGCGCTCGTCGAGGACCTGACGACCCTCGACGAGGACCTGACGACCGGGCTCGCCGACTGCAAGGTCCGCGACATCGTGACGAGCCACGCAGCCTTCGCCTACCTCGCCCAGGCCTACGACCTGACGCAGATCCCGATCGCCGGCATCGACCCCGGCACGGAGCCGTCCGCCGCCCAGCTCGCCACGATCTCGGACCTGGTCAGGACCGACGGCATCACCACGGTCTTCACGGAGACGCTCGTGAGCCCCGCCGTGGCGAACACCGTGGCCCGCGAGGCCGGGGTCGAGACGGCTACGCTCGACCCGATCGAGGGACTCACCAAGGCGACGTCCGACGAGGACTACCTCTCGATCATGCGCACCAACCTCGCCACCCTGCAGAAGGCCAACGACTGCTCATGACACACCCTCCGCTCCTGATGCGTGGCGTGGACGTCACGCTCGGCGGGGACCCTGTGCTGCGCGACGTCGACCTGGAGGTCGCGCAGGGTGAGTTCGTCACGCTGCTGGGCTCCAACGGCTCAGGCAAGTCCACCCTCGTCCGCGCCGCCGTCGGGCTCGTGCCGTCGACCGGCACCATCGAGCTGTTCGGCGAGCCGCTCGACGGGTTCCACGGCTGGCAGCGCATCGGCTACGTGCCCCAGCGGTCGGCGGCCGTGGCGGGTGTCCCGGCCACCGTCCGTGAGGTCGTCGCGAGCGGTCGGCTGTCGCGCCGGCCCCGGTTCGGGCTGCCCCGTCGTCCCGACCGGGAGGCCGTGACGACGGCGCTCGAGAGCGTCGGGCTCGCCCACCGTGCCGGCTCCCCGCTCGTGGAGCTCTCCGGCGGGCAGCAGCAGCGGGTCTCGATCGCTCGGGCGCTCGCCGGGGAGCCGGACCTCCTGGTCATGGACGAGCCCACCGCAGGCGTCGACGCCCACCACACCCAGGACCTCGCGGGGCTGCTGGCCGATCTCGCCGCCGACGGCACCACCGTGCTGCTGGTGGCCCACGAGCTGGGCCCGATGCTCCCCCTGATCGACCGTGCGGTCGTGCTCGATCGCGGCCGGGTCGTCCACGACGGGCCCGTCGACGACCACGTCGCGGGGGCCCACCAGGAGCACCACGGCGACGCCCACCCGCACTCCGCCCAGCCCGGTCGCCTTCGACCCCTGCCCGAGGAAGGGGTGTGGTGATGCTCCAGATCCTCGACTACGAGTTCATGCGGCTGGCGATCGTCGCCGCCGTCTTCACCGGCCTGGCCGCTCCCGCCATCGGCACCTACATGGTGCAGCGCCGCCTCGCGCTGCTCGGCGACGGTCTGGGCCACGTGGCGCTCACGGGCGTGGCGATCGGCCTGCTCACCGGCACCGCGCCGCTCCTGACCGCCCTCGTCGTGGCGGTGCTGGGAGCCGTGCTCATCGAGGTGCTGCGCACGTTCACCCGCACGAGCGGCGACGTCGCCCTCGCGATGCTGTTCTACGGCGGCATCGCCGGAGGCGTGCTGCTGATCGGTCTCGCCGGCGAGGGTGCCGCCACGCTGAACCGGTACCTCTTCGGCTCCATCACGACCGTCACACCGTCCGACGTCACCGTCGTCTCGGTGCTGGGCGTCGTCGTGGTCGCCCTGTGCCTGGTGCTCTCGCCCCAGCTGTTCGCGGTCTGCCAGGACGAGGAGCACGCCCGGGTGTGCGGCGTGCCCGTGCGTCTGTACGGCGTGCTCATCGCGGTGCTCGCGGCGGCGACCATCACGGTCGCCATGCGCACCGTCGGGCTGCTCCTGGTCTCGGCCCTGATGGTGGTGCCGGTGGCCGCAGCGCAGCAGGTCAGCCGGAGCTTCCGCTCCACCCACCTGGCTGCGATGGCGATCGGACTGGTCACCGCGGTCTCCGGCGTGGTCGTCAGCTTCGAGGCCGACACCGCGCCCGGCCCGACGATCGTGCTCCTCGCCCTCGTGGCTTTCGCCCTCGCCGCGGTCCTTCGGGGAGTGACCGTCGGGCTCCGGCGCCGGTCGGTACGCTCGCCCTGAGGAGGACCATGGTCGACGTACGCAACACCAGGCAGCGCCGCGCCGTCAGCGCGGTGCTCGACGAGCTGGAGGGCTTCGCCAGCGCCCAGCAGATCCACGGCGAGCTGGGCCAGCGCGGCGAGAAGGTCGGTCTGTCCACCGTGTACCGCAACCTGCAGGCGCTTGTCGACGCCGAGCAGGTCGACGCCCTGCGTGGCAACGACGGCGAGGTGCTCTACCGCCGCTGCGAGGCCGGCGACCACCACCACCACCTGGTCTGCCGCTCGTGCGGTCGCGCCGTCGAGGTGGCCGGCCCCGCGGTCGAGTCGTGGGCCACCAAGGTGGCGTCGGAGAACGGCTTCACCGACGTCGAGCACACGCTGGAGATCTTCGGCACCTGCGCCGACTGCTCCCGGTGACCACGCTCCCCAGCACGACGCTCCCCGCCACGACGCTGCCTCCGGAGCGGTGGAAGCCCCTCGCACTGGCCCATCGCGACCGAGCTCGTCGTTGGACCGCGCCGCACCTGCTGCGACGCGAACGGCGTGAGCCGCACCCCGTGGTGGACTTCCTGTTCGAGTACTACAACCTCTCCCCCGGCCAGCTCGAGCGCTGGCACCCCGGACTCGGCACCGGACTCCTCCACGCCCCGACGCACGCCGCCCTCGGCGCCTACGTCACCCACGAGGGGGTGACGACCGTGGACGCGCAGCGCCTGACGTCGCGCGCGGCCGGCCTGCGCTGGACCCGCTCCCTGCTGGCGGCCACCCTCGACCGGCCGGCTCGGTGGGGCTGCTTCGGGCTCCACGAGTGGGCCATGGTCTACCGCGCCGAGCAACCGCGCCACGACCTCCCGCTGCGCCTCGGACGCTCCGGCACCGACGCGGTCGTGGAGTCCCACCCCCTCGCGTGCACCCACGTCGACGCCTTCCGCTTCTTCACGCCGCAGGCCGCGCCGCTGAACGCCCAGCACCTCGGTCGCGAGCACCAGCTCGACCAGGAGCAGCCGGGCTGCCTCCACGCCAACATGGACCTGTACCGCATCGCCTTCCGGCTGCTGCCGTTCGTGGAGTCGACGGTGGTGCTCGACGCCTTCGAGCTGGCCCTCGAGATCCGCGCGGTCGACATGCAGGCCTCTCCCTACGACGTGAGCGCCTTCGGGCTGGAGCCGATCGCGATCGAGACCCCCGAGGGGAAGGCGGAGTACGTGCGGCGTCAACGGGCGTTCGCCGACCGGGCCGAGCCACTGCGCCGGACCCTCCTCGACCACGTCGACCGGCTCCTCGCCCACCCCGCGCTCGACGCCCCGGACTAGGAGCCGCCACCCCCCTCCGTCGAAGCCACCACCGTCGCGGATCGACAGCCCTCGCCGGTACTAGGCTCATCGGGTGGCCGACCTCCCCATCATCCGCGCCGGTGACGCCCTGACCGCCGCGGAGGTCTACGCGATCTGGAAGATCCGCGACGCCGTCTTCGCGGTGGAGCAGCAGTGCGACGAGCCCGACGTCGACGGCATCGACCTGCTCCCGACGTGCACCCATCTCTGGTACGCCGACGAGGCCGGACCCACCAGCTACCTGCGGACCTACGTCACCGACGCGGGCGTGCGCAAGGTCGGCCGCGTGGCCACCCGCTCCGACAGCCGCGGGCAGGGCCTGTCGAGCCGGCTCCTGCGCGAGGTGCTCGACCGGTGGGGCGACGCCGAGATCCGGCTCGGCGCCCAGGCGTACCTGCACGACTGGTACGCCGGCTTCGGCTTCGAACGGTGCGGCGAGAACTTCCTCGAGGCCGGGATCGACCACGTCCCGATGCGCCGCGCGCCGGGTGCGTGACGCTCAGCCCACGACCGTGGAGTCGGCCACGACGGCGTCGAGCGCCTCACGGAGGTCGGCGCGCACGCCGTCGGCGTACTGGCGAACGGCCGCGCGCGCCGCGGTGTACTGCTCGGCGTACTGGAAGCTCCCACCCTGCCCGGCGTCGAGGCGGGCGGCGAGCCGTTCGGCCTCGGTGACCACGTGCTGCAAGGCGGCGCGCACGGCGTCGCGAGCGGGCGTGGCGGCCTCCGGCGCGTCCGTGGACTCGAACGTGGCGAGGGCCGAGCGCATCGGCGGCAGCAGCTGCGTCCGCAGCGGATCGCCGCTCGTGACGACGGTCGGCGGCGCGAGCTCGGCCGGGTTCAGGTCGAGGGCACGGTTCGCGGCCAGCACGAAGGACCGGGCGTCGACGGAGACGTCGACCACGTCGCCCAGCCGTTGCCACGACTCGCGCAGGGTCACCACGTCCTGGCGCGCTGCGGCGTAGGCGCTCGACCCCGACTCGCCGCGCTCGGGTGCCGACGCCAGCTCCGGCAGGTCGTCACCGCGTGCCTCGATCACCTCGGCGACGTCGGTCGGATCGGCAGCGTCCACGGCCTCCAGGTCCTTCACGAGCGCCGCACGGAAGCCGGCCGCCTCGCCGGCGTACTTCTGGGCGACGTCGTCGGCCCGCTTTACGTCCGCCTGACGGGCGCGGGCGTCGACGACGACGAACCCACCGATCACCAGCCCGAGGACGAGCGTCGGCGCGAGGACCAGCGCGAGGAGGCGGCCCCGGGTCACGCCGCTCGCTCCTCAGGCACTGCCGACCGGGACACCGTGGCGGCGCAGCCCGTACGTGAGGGCGTCGACCATGGCCTCCCACGAGGCCTCGATCATGTTGGCTCCCACGCCCACCGTGACCCAGGAGTCCTGACCGTCGGACGTCTCGATGAGCACCCGTGTGACGGCGTCGGTCCCGTGGCCCTGGTCGAGGATGCGCACCCGGAAGTCGATGAGGTGGAACCGCGCGACGTCGGGGTAGAGCTGCTCGATGGCCTGGCGCAGGGCGTGGTCGAGGGCGTTCACCGGGCCGTTGCCCTCACCGATGACGGCCAGCCGCTGTCCGGCCGCGCGGAGCTTGACGGTCGCCTCCGTGCCCCGGGCCGACTCGGCCAGCACGCGCCAGGACTCGACGTCGAAGTAGGAAGGGCGGCCGCCCTCCATCTCCTCGGCGAGGAGCAGCTCGAAGGACGCGTCGGCGGCCTCGAACGTGTAGCCCTGCTGCTCCATCGCCTTGACCCGGTCGGTCACCCGGGCGAGCCGGCCGGCGTCGGCAGCCACGTCGTAGCCGAGCTCGCGACCCTTGAGCTCGATGGTGGCCCGGCCGGCCATCTCCGAGACCAGGAGGCGCATGTCGTTGCCGACCAGCGCCGGGTCGATGTGCTGGTACAGGTCGGGGTCGACCCGGATGGCGCTGGCGTGCAGGCCCGCCTTGTGCGCGAACGACGAGACCCCGGTGTAGGGCTGACGCGCCGACGGCGGGTAGTTGGTGATCTCCGCGACGGCGTGGGCGATGCGCGTGGCGTCGGCGAGCGCGCCCTCGGGCAGCACGCTCATGCCGAGCTTCAGCTCGAGGTTGGCCACGGACGTGACGAGATCGGCGTTGCCGGTGCGCTCGCCGTAGCCGTTGATGCAGCCCTGGAGGTGCGTGGCACCGGCCCGCACGGCCGCCATCGAGTTGGCCACGGCGCAGCCCGTGTCGTTGTGCGCATGGATGCCCAGACGCGCCCCGACCCCGAGCGCGTCGGCCACGACCTCCTCCACCTGGTGGGGAAGCATGCCGCCGTTCGTGTCGCAGAGCACCACCACGTCGGCGCCGGCGCCCGCCGCCTCGGCGACGACCTGCAGCGCGTAGTCGCGGTTCGCCGCGTACCCGTCGAAGAAGTGCTCGCAGTCGACGAAGACCCGCTGCCCCTCGGCGCGCAGGTGGGCCACGGTGTCGCGCACCATGGCGAGGTTCTCCTCGAGGGTGGTGCGCAGGGCAAGCTCGACGTGACGGTCGTGGCTCTTGGCCACGAGCGTGACCACGGAGGCTCCCGAGTCCCGGAGAGCGGCGACGAGCGGGTCGTCGGCGGCGGCCACGCCGGCACGGCGCGTGGCGCCGAACGCGGCGAGCGTGGCGTTCTGCAGCTCGAGCTCCTTCGCGGCCAGCGCGAAGAACTCCGTGTCCTTCGGGTTCGAGCCCGGCCAACCGCCCTCGATGAACCCCACCCCGAGGTCGTCGAGGTGGCGCGCCACGTGCATCTTGTCCTGCACGGAGAGGTTGAGACCCTCCTGCTGGGCACCGTCGCGCATCGTGGTGTCGTAGACGTGGAACTCGTCGCTGATCACGCGCGCCAGTCTAGTCGGCGCCCGACCTAGGATGGACGGCTATGACCTCTCGACCCGTGCCGGTGCCCACCACGTGCGAGTGGATGTATGCGGTGATGACGCCGGAGCCCCTCGAGCACGAGGACCACCTGCCCCTCCCGAACGCGGCGCTCCTGCGCGCGCACGGGACCTCGCAGGTCGGCCTCGCCCGCCTCGAGCGGTGCCCCCACCAGGTCGTGCTGCAGAGCCAGGCACCGGTCGAGACCGCCGCCGCCGCAGCGCGCGACGCGCGCATCCAGGCCCTCGAGATGGCCGCCCGGCACGACGGTGTGGTGGTGGAGCTGCTGACACCGCGCGTGGTGGAGCTGACGAGCGAGCAGGTCTCCCTCGCGCACGCGGCCCAGTGGTACGTGCTGGACCACGCGGCCCTGCTCGACGGTGACCTCGTGACCGACGGACTGGCCCAGTTCGGCCTGCCCGAGGTCCGCGTGCGCGGCACCGTGCCCGACGGACGCGGCGCGGAGCGCCGCATCGACCGGGCCATGTCGAGCGCAGTGCTCGCCGGGCTCGTGCACCGGCTGATCGCGGAGTGGCCGGCTCAGGACCCCGTTGGAGAGGCCACGATCACGCTGAGCGACATCGCGTTCGGCCTGGGCGACCCGCAGGCGGACGTGACCCCACGCGACCGGGGCATCCGGATCTCCATCGACTACGTCCCCGACGACCACGTCCTGGGCGTCGAGCTGCTCGAGGACCCCGCGACGACGTTGTTCGTGTAGGTCGATCGCCCGCTGCGTCGCCTGCGAGGGCCTCGGCTCGCTGCTGCGCTGCCCGCGGGGGCTTCGGCTCGCTGCTGCGCCGTCTGCGGGGGCTTCGACGTGCTGCTGCGTCGCCCGCCGGGGCTTCGGCTCGCTGCTGCGCTGCCGCGGCTCGCGCCCCGATCGGTCTCCGAGAGGGCCTCGACCGGGCGGCTGGCGCGGGACGCGGTCCGGGTTCTCGGGCTGTGGCGGGTGCTGGTCGGACGCAGGATTCTGCGTTCACGCGTGGGGGACGCACGATTCTGCGTTCGCGTGTGGGGGACGCAGGATGCTGCGTTCGCGCGCTGGAAGTCGAACGCTTCTGCGTTCGNTCTGCGTTCACGCGTGGGGGACGCACGATTCTGCGTTCGCGTGTGGGGGACGCAGGATGCTGCGTTCGCGCGCTGGAAGTCGAACGCTTCTGCGTTCGTGTCGGGATCCGGTCGTGAACGCAGCATCGTGGCCGCCTGGCCGCGCGGGCTGGCATGGATTCTCCCTTCCCGTGGACCGGTCCACGAGAAGGGAGAATCCTTGACCCTGCGCCGTCGTCATCGGTGGATCCTCAACGTCTGCGGGCCGTCTGCGGTGGAGGATCCACCGATGGCACGCACGAACGAAGAATCCTGCGCCGATCACGCGCAAAGGAAGAATCGTGCGTCACCCGCAGCACCAGACCGGACCCCGAGACGCCGGACCAGCGCCCGCGCAGCCGTCCGGTCGAGGCCCTTTCGGGGGCCGACCCCGGCGCGAGCCGAAGCAGCGCACCAGCACGTCGAGACGAACCAGGCAGCGCAGCACCAAGCCCAACACGACTGCACGCAGCGCAGCCGCAGGACGTCTGTCAGGCGCGGGGCGTCAGGTTGGCGAGCACCTCGGGCTGCAGGATCGCGTGCAGCTGCTCCGGCGGGAGCAGCTTCTTCTCCAGCACCAGCTCGGCCACGCCGCGGCCGGTCGCCAGCGCCTCCATCGCGACCTCGGTGGCCGCGGCGTACCCGATGAACGGGTTGAGGGCGGTGACGAGGCCGATCGAGTTCTCGACCTCCTGGCGCAGCAGCTCCTCGTTGGCGGTGATCCCGTCGACACAGCGACGCGCGAGCACCAGCATGGCCTCGCGCATGCGGTAGATGCCCGACGAGAGCGAGTAGCAGATGACCGGCTCGAAGGCGTTGAGCTGCAGCTGACCACCCTCGGCCGCCATCGTGACCGTGACGTCCATGCCGATGACCTGGAACGCCACCTGGTTGACCACCTCGGGGATCACCGGGTTCACCTTGCCGGGCATGATGCTCGAGCCGGCCTGCACCGCCGGCAGGTTGATCTCGTTGAGACCCGCTCGCGGACCCGACGAGAGCAGACGCAGGTCGTTGCAGATCTTGCTGATCTTCACCGCGACCCGCTTGAGCACGCCCGACAGCTGGACGAACGCGCCGCAGTCCTGCGTGGCCTCGATGAGGTCGACGGCGCTCACGAGCGGCAGCCCGGTCATGCGCGCCAGGTGCTCGCAGGCGATGGGCACGTAGCCGACCGGCGCGTTGAGCTGGGTGCCGATCGCCGTCGCACCGAGGTTGATCTCGTGCAGCATCGCCACCGCCTCGGTGAGGCGGCTGTGGTCCTCGCCGAGCATCACCGCGTAGGTGGAGAACTCCTGGCCGAGCGTCATCGGGACCGCGTCCTGCAGCTGGGTTCGGCCCATCTTCAGCACACCGCGGAACTCCTCGGCCTTCGCGGCGAACGACGCCTGCAGCACGAGCATCGCGTCGAGCAGGGAGTGGGTCGCCAGGATGATCGCGATCTTGACGGCCGTCGGGTACACGTCGTTGGTGGACTGGCTCAGGTTGACGTGCTCGTTGGGGTGGACCCGGGCGTAGTCACCCTTGGTGTGGCCCAGGATCTCGAGCGCACGGTTGGCGATGACCTCGTTGGCGTTCATGTTCGTGGACGTGCCCGCGCCACCTTGCATGACGTCGACGACGAACTGGTCGTGCAGCTCCCCGGCCCTGATCTCCTCGCACGCCTGCTCGACGGCACGGAAGCGCTCGTCGTCGAGCAGCCCGAGCTGGTGGTTGGTGGTCGCGGCGGCCTGCTTGACCGCCGCGAGCGCCTCGATCAGGAACGGGCTCTGGCCGATCGGGATGCCGGTGATGGGGAAGTTCTCGGTGGCGCGCAGCGTGTGGACGCCCCAGTAGGCGTCGACGGGGACGTCGCGGTCGCCGATGAGGTCGTGCTCGCGTCGCGTGGTGCCGTCCGGTGCCGCCGGCTGCTCCGCAGCCCGGCTGGTCGAGAGCGTCATGTCGTCCTTCCGTCGCAGGGACGGGCCGAGGGTGGGGTCCGCCGCTGGTTCTCGTGGGTCACGTCGCGGGATCGCCGCAGGTGACCGTGGTCGCACCCATCTGACCAGAACGACCCCGGGCGCGCCAGCACCCGGGGTCGTGTCGTGCGCGGTTCAGTCTGTGACCGGGCGCATCCAGTTGTGCCGGTCCTCGGCGCGGCCGTACTGCACGTCGACGAGGGCGGAGCGGATGTCCAGGGTGACCTTGCCGGCCCCGCCGTCGCCGGCCACCGCCTCGCCGCCGTCCCACTTGAGCACGCCCACGGGCGTGACGACGGCAGCGGTGCCGCAGGCGAAGACCTCGGTGATGGTGCCGTCGGCGGTGCCCTCGCGCCACTCCTCGATGCTCACCCGACGCTCGACGACCTCGTGGCCGAGGTCGCGGGCGATCTGGAGGATCGAGTCGCGGGTGATGCCCTCGAGGATCGAGCCCGAGAGCTCGGGGGTGACGATCGACCCGTCGGACTGGACGAAGTACAGGTTCATCCCTCCGAGCTCCTCGACCCAGCGGTGCTCGACCGAGTCCAGGAAGGCGACCTGCTGGCAACCGTGCGCGGTGGCCTCCTGCTGCGGGAGCAGGCTCGCGGCGTAGTTGCCGCCGCACTTGGCCGCGCCCGTGCCGCCCGCACCGGCACGCGAGTACTCCGAGGACAGCCAGATGGAGACCGGCTCGACGCCGCCGGGGAAGTACGCACCGGCCGGTGAGGCGATGACGCAGTAGGTGACGTGCTGGCTCGGACGCACCCCGAGGAAGACCTCGGAGGCGAACATGAACGGACGCAGGTACAGGCTCGTCTCGCCACCCTGGGGCACCCAGCTGCGGTCGGCCTCGACCAGCGCGCCGATGGAGCCGAGGAACCAGTCCTCGGGCAGCTGGGGCAGCGCGAGTCGCTGCGCCGAGCGCTGGAGCCGCGCCGCGTTCTGCTCGGGGCGGAACACCCGGATCGACCCGTCGGCCCACGCGTAGGCCTTGAGCCCCTCGAAGATCTCCTGCGCGTAGTGCAGGACCGCGGTCGCGGGGTCGAGCTGCAACGGACCGTAGGGCACGACGCGCGCGTCGTGCCAGCCGGCCTCGGGCGTCCACTCGGTGAGGAACATGTGGTCGGTGAAGTGGTTGCCGAAGCCCGGCGAGGCGAGGATCGCCTCCCGTTCGGCGTCCGTCCGGGCAGCCTGGTTGAGCTCGAGGGTGCTGGCGAACGGTGCGGTGGTCATGCTGGACACGGTAGTCCTTCCGGGGTCGAGGGGGCACGGCCCCTCGGGGCCCCCGTGGGGTCCCCGACGGGGCTCGCGGTGGGGGTCAGCCCACCGCTACGCCCTCGGCCGCTGCCGCGCTGGCGCGCGCGGCGATGGCCTCCCCCACCTCCTCGGTGCTGCGCGGGGCGGCGTCGTGGGCACCCGCCCCACGAGCAGCGATGTCGGCCTCGACGGCCTGGCTGACCTGGTGGGCGGCCTCGGGGTGGCCGAGGTGCTCGAGCAGCAGCGCGCCCGACAGGATGGCCGCCGTCGGGTCGGCCTTGGACTGACCCGCGATGTCGGGTGCGGACCCGTGCACCGGCTCGAACATGCTCGGAGCCGTGCGGTCGGGGTTCACGTTGCCGCTCGCCGCCAGGCCGATGCCACCGGTGACCGCGGCCGCGAGGTCGGTGAGGATGTCGCCGAACAGGTTGTCGGTGACGATCACGTCGAAGCGCCCCGGGTCGGTCACGAGGAAGATCGTGGCGGCGTCGACGTGCAGGTAGTCGACACTCACCTCCGGGAACTCCCGGCCGACCGCGTCGACGGTGCGGCTCCAGAGGTGACCGGCGTGCACGAGCACGTTGTTCTTGTGCACGAGCGTGAGCTTCTTGCGCGGACGCGCCTGCGCTCGGGCGAACGCGTCTCGCACGACGCGCTCCACGCCGAAGGCGGTGTTCACGCTCACCTCGGTCGCCAGCTCGTGCGGCGTGCCCACGCGGATGGCCCCGCCGTTGCCGACGTACGGCCCCTCGGTCCCCTCGCGCACGACCACGAAGTCGATCGGTCCGCGGTCGGTGACCTGGGATCCGAGCGGCGTGGGAACGCCGGGGTACAGCGTGCTGGGCCGCAGGTTGACGTAGTGGTCGAGCTCGAAGCGCAGCCGCAGCAGCAGTCCTCGCTCGAGCACGCCCGACGGGACGCTCGGATCGCCCACGGCGCCGAGCAGGATCGCGTCGTGGCCGCGGATCTCCTCCAGCACCGCGTCCGGGAGGGTCTCCCCGGTGGCGTGGTATCGGCGCGCACCCAGGTCGTACTCGACCGTGTCGAACGACAGGTCGTGCTGGGCCGCCACGGCGCGCAGCACCGTGAGGGCCTGGGTGGTGACTTCGGGACCGATGCCGTCGCCGGGGACGACGGCGAGCGAGTAGGAGCGCGTCATGGCCTCATCCTAGAAGTCGCGTCTCATGATCTGAAACCGCGGTCCCAGAGGATGGACGTCGCGGAGCCGTCATCAGTTGTCGTCGGGACGCTCGGACGGCTCGGCGGCAGGGGTCACGGCGTCGTCGCGCAGGTGGGCGGGTCCCCACTCGATCGGGTAGCTGTTCATGGTCTCTCCTGAGGTCGTGCTGGATCGGACGGACGGGTTCCATCGAGACGATGGGCGGGTCCGGCACCGGTCCGACTGCTCCACGGGCGACGACATCCGAGGGTGATCGGATGGATCAGGAGAGGGAATCAGGTCGTGATCCCCGTGCGAGGCGATTCAAGCCTGCGGCGGAACAGTCGGGCCAAACGCCAAACTCCGCGGCAGGGTGGGCCCTACGAGGCCCTGCCGCGGCAAGCGATGACTACGAGCTGCTTCCGCATGATGGGACCAGGGTACGGCCAGCCACGTCGACCGCAGGGCAGGTTGCCCTGCGTGTCTCGCCCGATGAGACGGCGGAGGTCGGCGCCGCGCGCACGGGTGCCAGACTGGCGAGGTGAGCGCTCCTTCGCAGATCCCCGACCTCGTGGCGCGGTCGCTCGACCTCGCCCGGCAGCGGGGGTTCATCACGTCGACCCGCCACGAGACGGGCCGACTCCTGGCGGCGCTCGCCGCGTCTCGCGAGGGCACGCTCGCCGAGCTGGGCACCGGCACCGGCGTCGGCTCGGCCTGGCTGTCCAGCGGCGCACCCAAGGCCGCCAGGATCGTGAGCGCCGAGCTCGATCCCTCCCTCGCGGGCGACGTCCAGAAGATCTTCGCCGACGTCGACAACGTCGAGATCGTCGCGGGCGACTGGTCGACGCTCGAGCAGTACGCCCCGTTCTCGTTGCTGTTCGTCGACGTGCGCGAGGTCATGGAGCAGATCGACGTGCTGGCCGACCTGATGCAGCCCGGCGGCATCGTGGTGCTCGACGACTTCGTGCCGTCGGTCCACTGGCCACCGATCGTCGACGGTCAGGTCGACGTGGTGCGCGAGCAGTGGCTGACCGACGACCGGTTCGCCGCGGTCGAGCTGCTCATCGACGAGGGCGCGTCCCTCGTCATCGCGACACGTCGTTGACCGGTTCCGGACCAGGCGCCGAGGCGCCGGGCCGCTCGGGCCGGCGCACCTGCGTGAGCGGCAGGAACAGCTGCACCACGGGACCGATCGCGAGCGCGTAGAGCACGGTGCCGACGCCCACGGTGCCCCCGAGGACGAACCCGACCACCAGCACCGTGACCTCGAGGCTGGTCCGCACGAGCCGCACGCTGCGACCGGTGCGCCGCACGATCCCGGTCCAGAGTCCGTCGCGCGGCCCGGTCCCGAGGTCCGCCCCGATGTAGAGGGCCCCGGCGATCCCGTTGCCCACCACGCCGACGAGGAGGAAGCCGACCTGGACGCCGAGCGCGTCGGGCGTCGGGAGCAGGGCGAGCGTGACGTCGACGGCGATGCCGATCAGCACCACGTTGAGCACCGTGCCGATGCTGGGGCGCTGACGCAGCGGGACCCACAGGAGCAGCAGCACCGCACCCACCAGGATCACCACCTGGCCGAACGTGAGGGGCAGGTGGTGCGTCAGCCCTTCGTGGAACACGTCCCAGGGGTCGAGGCCGAGACCGGACTCCACCAGCAGGGCCATGGTGGCCCCGTAGAGCCACAGACCGATCACGAGCTGCACCATGCGACGCGTCATCCGCCGCCCTCGAAGGGCGCGAGCGAGGTTCACCGTGGCCATGAGCGCATCCTCTCCTGGTCGTCACTGACGAGCGGAGGCGGTCGCAGGCCGAGCCCGTCACCGGCCAGGACACGCATGCCGACCGCCAGCCCCAGAAGAGCCGACGGCACCAGGACGAGGAGGAGCCAGAAGGTGATCATGAGCCGAGCCTGGACCGCAGGTGGCCTGATCGACCAGAGCCACTTCGCGGATCATGGACGCAGCCACTCGAGGTCAAGTGGCCCTTTCGGTCAGGTCCAATCATCCCGCATGCTGGTGGTGTGGACCCCAGCACCTCCGCCTTCCGGCTCGCCGCCATGATCGGGACGTTGCCCGACGGACCGGCCTACCGGAACCTCGCGGATACGATCCGTCTGCTGGTCGTCGACGGCCGCCTGCTCGACGGCACCCGGCTGCCCAGCGAGCGCTCGCTGGCCCAGGCCATGGGGCTGAGTCGCACCACGACGACCCGCGCGTACGACGAGCTGCGTCGCCGTGGCGTGCTCCACTCCCGCCAGGGAAGCGGCAGCGTGCTCCGGGTGCCGACGAGCTCCACCACCGCCAGCAGCCTCATCGTCGATCCCGACGACCCCGACACCATCGCCCTGACCTTCTCCGCCCCCACCGGCCCGTCCGGCCTCACCCGGGCCTTCGGCGCCGCCGCCGAGCAGCTCCCGTCGCTCCTCACGACGTCGGGCTACCTGCCCGACGGACTGCCCGCGCTGCGCGAGGTGATCGCCGAGGGGTACGTCGCCGCAGGGCTGCCGACGGACCCGGACCAGGTCATCGTCACCAACGGGGCACAGGGTGCGATCTCGCTGATCGGTCGCACGTTCGGCCGACCCGGTGCCGGTCTGCTCGTGGAAGGCACCAGCTACCCGCACGGCGTCGAGTCGCTGACCGGCTTCGGCTACCGCACCACTCCCCTGCCCATCGGCGAGGACCCGTGGGACGCCGACGCGGCCGCAGCGGCCGCACCCCACGTGGAGGCCGCGTACCTGATCCCCGACTTCCACAACCCCACCGGTGCCGTCATGCCCGTGGAGACACGACTCCGGCTCGCCCACACGCTGCGCCGGCACCAGGTGCTCACGGTCGTGGACGAGTCGATGCGTCGGCTCGACCTCGCCGGGGAGGGGCTGCCCGCGTCGTACGCCGCGCACGACCCGGACGCGATCGTCGTCGACTCCCTGTCGAAGGTCCTCTGGGGTGGGCTGCGGATCGGCTGGATCCGCGCGCCCCGCCGTCACGTGACAGCCCTGCTCCAGTCGCGCATGCGCCACGACCTCGGCACCGCCGCGTTCGACCAGCTCGTGGCCGCCGAGGTGCTCCGCCACGACCAGCACCTGTTCGACGAGGCCGTGGTGCGACTGCGCCGACAGCGCGCCGCCATGGTCGAGGCGCTGGCCGCCCACCTCCCGGACTGGGACGTGCCCGTGCCGCCCGGTGGGCCGAACCTCTGGGTCGGCCTCCCCTCACGCTCGTCGAGCCGGCTCGTCGCCGCGGCCGCGCAGGAGGGGCTGCTGCTCACGCCCGGCCCTCGGTTCACGCTCGGCGCTCCCAGCGCCGGCGAACGTCGGCTCCGGCTGCCCTGCACCTCCGCCGAGCACGTGGGCGTCGAGGCCGTCCAGCGCCTCGCCAGTGCCTGGTCGGCCGTCGTCTCCGGTCGACGCTGCGAGCCGACCGGCACGAGGGTCGACCTCATCGCCTGACGCAGGAAGGCCCCCGTCCGAGGGACGGGGGCCTTCCTGCTGCGAGGTGGGGCGATCAGCGAGCTGCCGAACCCTCGACGTAGTCGTCGTCGGACTGCTTCCACGAGAAGTGGGAGCGCAGCACCTTGCCGGTGGCCTCGATCGGGTGACCGGCCTCCTGCTCGCGCAGGGCGAGGAACTCCGGGGCGCCGGCGTCCTGGTCGTCGATGAAGCGCTTGGCGAACGTGCCGTCCTGGATGTCGGCGAGCACGGCCTGCATGCGCTCCTTGACCGAGGAGTCGACCACACGCGGTCCGGAGACGTAGTCGCCGTACTCAGCGGTGTCGGAGATGCTCCAGCGCTGCTTGGCGATGCCGCCCTCCCACATGAGGTCGACGATGAGCTTGAGCTCGTGCAGCACCTCGAAGTAGGCGATCTCCGGCTGGTAGCCGGCCTCGGTGAGGGTCTCGAACCCGGCCTGCACGAGGTGCGACATGCCGCCGCACAGCACGGCCTGCTCGCCGAAGAGATCGGTCTCGGTCTCCTCGGTGAAGGTCGTCTTGATGACACCGGCGCGGGCGCCGCCGATGGCCTTCGCGTACGAGAGGGCGAGGTCCCAGCCCTGGCCGCTGGCGTCCTGCTCGACGGCGATGATGTCCGGGATGCCGCGGCCGGCGACGAACTCGCGGCGCACGGTGTGGCCGGGAGCCTTCGGCGCCACCAGCAGCACGTCGACACCGGCGGGCGGCTTGATGTAGCCGTACCGGATGTTGAAGCCGTGGCCGAACACGAGCGCGTCGCCGTCGACGAGGTTGGGCTCGATGGACTCGGCGTACACGTGACGCTGCACCTGGTCGGGGGTCAGCACGACGATGACGTCGGCCTCCTCGACGGCGTCGGCGACGCTGAGCACGCGCAGGCCCTCGGCCTCGGCCTTGTCGCGGCTCTTGGAGCCTTCGGCGAGGCCGACGCGGACGTCGACGCCGGAGTCGCGCAGGTTCAGGGCGTGGGCGTGTCCCTGGCTGCCGTAGCCGATGACGGCAACCTGCTTGCCCTGGATGATGCTGAGGTCTGCGTCGTCGTCGTAGAACAACTCGGCCACTGGTATCTCCTCGTGTCGTGGATGGGTTCGTGGGGTGGTCAGGCGCTCTGGTGGCCCGGCACCGTCCGCAGCGTGCGGTCGGTGATGGACCGTGCGCCGCGTCCGATCGCGACGCGACCGGACTGGGCGATCTCGCGGATGCCGAACGGCTCGAGCACGTTGAGCATGGCCGTCAGCTTGCCCGAGTCGCCCGTCGCCTCGATGGTGACGGCATCGGTGGACACGTCGACGACCTTGGCACGGAACAGCTGCACGGTCTCGAGCACCTGTCCACGGGTCTGCGCGTCCGTGCGCACCTTGATGAGCATGAGCTCGCGCTCGACCGCCGACGCCGAGTCCAGCTCGACGATCTTCAGCACGTTCACGAGCTTGTTGAGCTGCTTGGTGACCTGCTCGAGAGGCAGCTCGTCGACGTTGACGACGATCGTCATGCGGGAGATCTCGGGGATCTCCGTGGGCCCGACCGCGAGCGAGTCGATGTTGAACCCGCGCCGCATGAACAGGCTCGAGACGCGGGCCAGGACGCCCGGGGTGTTCTCCACCAGGACGCTGAGCGTGTGCTGCGTTGTCATCAGAGGTCCTCGTCGTCCCACTCGGGCGCCATGTCGCGCGCGATCTTGATGTCGTCGTTGCTCGTGCCGGCCGCGACCATCGGCCAGACCATGGCGTCGCGCTCGACCACGAAGTCGATGACGACGGGGCGGTCGGTGATCGCCATGGCCTCCTTGATGACGGTGTCGAGCTGGTCCTCGCTGTCGCAGCGCAGGCCCACGCACCCGTAGGCCTCCGCGAGCTTCACGAAGTCGGGGATGCGGCGCGCGCCGATGGACTCCGGACCGGTGTTGAGGTCGGTGTTGGAGTAGCGACCCTCGTAGAACAGGGTCTGCCACTGGCGCACCATGCCGAGCGAGGAGTTGTTGATGACCGCGACCTTGATGGGAATGCCCTCGATCGCGCAGGTGGCGAGCTCCTGGTTGGTCATCTGGAAGCAGCCGTCGCCGTCGATCGCCCAGACGACCGAGTCGGGCAGCCCGACCTGGGCGCCCATCGCCGCGGGCACGGCGTACCCCATGGTGCCGGCGCCTCCGGAGTTCAGCCACTGGCGCGGGCGCTCGAAGTCGATGAAGTGCGTCGACCACATCTGGTGCTGCCCGACCCCGGCCGCGTAGGTGGCGTCGGGTCCGGCGATGGCGCTGATCCGCTCGATGACGGTCTGCGGCGCGAGCCCCTCGGACGGCTTGTCGTAGCCGACCGGGAACCGGCCCTTGGTCGAGAGCATCCGCTCGCGCCAGGGTCCGTACTCCCCCTGCACGCCGGTCTCCTCGGCCTGCTTGCGCAACGTGACCACCAGGTCGGCGATGACCTCGCGGCAGTCGCCGACGATCGGCACGTCGACCTCGCGGTTCTTGCCGATCTCGGCCGGGTCGATGTCGGCGTGGATGACCTTGGCCCCGGGGGCGAACGTGTCGAGGTTGCCCGTGACCCGGTCGTCGAAGCGCGCGCCGAGCGAGATCAGCAGGTCGGACTTCTGCAGCGCTGCCACCGCGGCCACGGTCCCGTGCATGCCCGGCATGCCGAGGTTCAGCTCGTGGGAGTCGGGGAACGCGCCGCGCGCCATGAGCGTGGTGACCACGGGGATCTGCGTCAGCTCGACCAGCATGGCCAGCTCGGCCGCGGCGTCGGCCTTGATGACGCCGCCACCGACGTAGAGCACCGGCCGCTCGGCGGCCGCGATGAGCCGTGCCGCCTCGCGCACCTGCTTGCCGTGCGGGCGGGTCGTGGGCCGGTAGCCCGGCAGGGCGAGCTCGTTCGGCCAGTGGAACGTCGTCGCGGCCTGCAGCGCGTCCTTCGCGATGTCGACGAGCACCGGCCCCGGACGTCCGGTGCCCGCGATGTGGAAGGCCTCGGCGACCACGCGCGGGATCTCGGCGGGGTCGGTGACCAGGTAGCTGTGCTTGGTGATCGGCATCGTGATGCCGCGGATGTCGGCCTCCTGGAAGCCGTCGGTGCCGATGAGGCTCGACGACACCTGACCGGTGATCGCGACGACCGGCACGGAGTCCATGTACGCGTCGGCGATGGCCGTCACGAGGTTCGTGGCACCCGGGCCCGAGGTCGCCATGCAGACGCCGACGCGGCCGGTGACCATGGCGTACCCCTGCGCGGCATGCCCGGCGCCCTGCTCGTGTCGCACCAGAACGTGCCGGATGCTCGAGTCGAACAGCGGGTCGTAGGCAGGCAGGATCGCACCGCCGGGGATGCCGAAGATGACCTCGACGCCGGCGTGCTCGAGGGAGCGGACGAGGCTCTGCGCACCCGTCAGCGTCTCGGTGCTCGGCCTCGTGACCTGTTCCGTCATCGGTCGTTCCTCGCTTCGGTCCACGGTTCTCGGGTGTTCTGGGCTGGGTGTTCCGGGTGGTGGTCGTGCTGCCGCCGGTCGCTCGTGACGCCGACCCGACGGT
Organism: Aeromicrobium sp. Leaf289; assembly: GCF_001423335.1. Taxonomy (NCBI): domain Bacteria; kingdom Bacillati; phylum Actinomycetota; class Actinomycetes; order Propionibacteriales; family Nocardioidaceae; genus Aeromicrobium; species Aeromicrobium sp. Leaf289. The sequence continues at coordinate 563,850 of NZ_LMNK01000001.1, forward strand.
GTCCTCGCATGAAAAAACCCTCCGGCCAATGATGGCGTACGGAGGGTGACGCGAGACGGCGGGTCGTCGCGTCAGACATCTACTACGAGCAGCATGGCGTGCACCGTCCCAGTCTCGCCCTCGCCCGGGGCGTGGTCAAGTACTGAGACGCGACGTACCAGCATCCGGACTGGTCCCTCTTCCGCCCACGGCCCGGAACCCCCGCCGGGCCCTCTTCCACCCACGGCCCGGAACCCCCGGCCGGGGGCGGCACCGCGTCAGCGGACCTTGCGCGTCGTCGTGCGCACCGTGGCCTTGGCGTAGCCCGGGGCGGTGGCGACCACGCGGACGCTCACCCGGTCACCGCGGAGCTTCTTGCGCAGCGTCAGGCGAGGGCTGGTCGTGGTCGCCACCCGACGACCGTCGGCGTACCAGACGTGGGTGACCTTGGTCCCCGGCGCGGCCCAGCACCGCGACCGACTGGCGACGAGGGTGCGGCCGACCTTGGCCTTGCCGGTCAGGGTGACCCGCGAGCACGGGGCGTTGCGGCCCTGCACGACCACCGCGGTGCTCGCGCTCGTGTCGTTCGACGTGGTCGTGTTGGGCAGGTCCACCCCGACGCGGACCGAGAGCGAGCGCCCGAGCTGCCTCGCCGTGGGCGCGAAGGTGCGATCCGTGGCCCCGGCGACGGGCCTGCCGTCGGCGAGCCACTGGAAGGTGAACAGGTCGTCGGTGACCGGCATCGGTCCACCGAACCAGTCGTCCTCGACCGTCCACTCCTGCGGGTCCGCCGTGAGGGTCCATCCCACCTTCGGCGTGCCCTTGACGTAGGGCCTCCAGGTGGCAGTGGCTCGGCGCGGGAGGTTGCTGCCGTCGAACCGGACGACGTCGAGTCCGTCGAGGTCACGACCCGCACGGACGTCCACGACCGTGGCCTCGTCCTCGCGCAGCGTCCCGCCGAGCCACATCGCGGGGATGCCCGACCTCTCCTCGGCCGGGACGGCGCGGATCCGGTAGCGGCCGTCACGGACGCCGGCCAGTCGGTAGGAGCCGTCGCTCGCGACAGCGGTGTCGACCTGGTCACCGGCACCGTCGACGGGGACGGCCGTGACCGTCCACGGCGTGGCGTCCCAGGCGCTGCCGTCGGCCTGGACGAGCCGTCCCGCAAGGTTTGCCCCGGAGTCGTCGGCCGCCGCGGGGCCAGCCACCAGCGCCACTGCCACGAGGACGGGTGCGACCACGACCACGACCATCCGACCCAGGCGTCCGACGCCCCGACCGAACCTCGACCTGCTCGACATGGCGGCCCTCCCCTGCTCTCCGCTCTTGGAGAGTAGGGCGCCCCAGGACGCTGACGCCGCTCCGCGGATCTTTCCGGGACCAAAGCCGGCGAAGTCCATGACCTAGGTCAAGTGGACCGTCCGGCCACGCTCACCAGGGTGAGACGTCGTAGTCCTTGAGGAAGACGCCGTGCACGTCCTCGCCCGCCTCGCCCCGCACGATCGGGTCGTACACGCGCGCCGCACCGTCGACCAGGTCGAGGGGAGCCTTGAAGCCTTCCTCCGCCAGGCGGACCTTCGTGGTGTGCGGCCGTTCGTCGGTGATCCAGCCCGTGTCGACCGCGGTCATGAGGATGCCGTCGGACTCCAGCATCTCGCCCGCGCTCGTGCGCGTGAGCATGTTGAGCGCGGCCTTGCTCATGTTCGTGTGGGGGTGCCCGGGTCCCTTGTACCGCCGGGAGAACTGTCCTTCCATCGCCGAGACGTTCACGACGTACGTGCGCCGCGCGGGAGAGGCCGCGAGCGCAGGCCGCAGGCGGCTGATCAGCAGGAACGGCGCCGTCTGGTTGCACAGCTGGACCTCGAGCAGCTCCAGCGCGTCGACCTCCGAGACGGTCTGCACCCAGCTGTTCGTGTCGACGACGTCGGGCACCAGTCCCCCGGCGTCGATCCGGCTGAGGTCGGCCGACCCCGCGGTGAGCGCTTGCTCCAGACGATGGGTCCGCTCGGTGAGCGCGTCCGCCGTCGAGGCGTCGCCGGCCAGCACGGGGTGCGACTCGACCGAGCCGACGAGTGCGGCGGGGTGCAGGTCGCTCGTGTGGCCGAACGTGACGAGCTCGGGTCCGCCTGTTTCGTAGGTCAGCCCGGGCGGGAGCGGGGCGTCCTCCGCCTCGGCCAGAGGACCGTACGCGCCCGGCGAGCGACGGACGGTCTGCGCCGCGTTGTTGATGAGGATGTCGAGGTGACCACGGGACGCGAGGTCGTCGGCCAGCCCGACCACCTGTGCCGGGTCACGCAGGTCGATGCCCACCACGCGGAGCCGGTGCATCCAGTCGGCGCTGTCGGGCAGCCCGGCGAATCGCCGCACCGCGTCGCGCGGGAACCGGGTCGTGATCGTGGTCTCGGCGCCGTCGCGCAGCAGCCGCAGCGCGATGTACATGCCGATCTTCGCGCGACCGCCGGTCAGCAGCGCCCGACGCCCCGTGAGGTCGGTGCGCGCATCCCGCTTGGCGTGGCTCAGGGCCGCGCACTCCGGGCAGAGCTGGTGGTAGAACGCGTCGACCAGCGTGAACTTGCGCTTGCAGACGTAGCAGCCGCGAGGCACCTGCAGGACCCCGGCGGTCGCTCCGCGGGCCGTGGACGTCAGGGCGATCCCGGCGGTCTCGTCGTCGATGCGCTGCGCCGAGCCCGTGGCGGTCCGCTCCACGACCTCACGATCGGCTGCGGCCGTCGCGTCCCGCGCCGCCTTGCGACGTTGCTTCTTGACGTCCTTGTAGAACCGACCGCAGGCACGACGCAGCGCGACGTACGACGCGTCGTCCTCGGTGAGGTGCTGCGCCTCACCGAGCACCTTCAGGGCGGTGGCGAGCTCCTCGTCGGTGAAGTCGGCCACTCCTGCTACCCGGTGACGGCGCCGTGCGCCGCGGAGCTGACCAGCTTGCGGTACTTGGCGAGCACGCCGGACGTGTACTTCGGGGCCATGGGCTCCCAGCCGACCTTGCGACGCTCGAGCTCGTCGTCGTCGATCTCCACCTCGAGGGTCCGGTTGGCGACGTCGAGCGTGATCGGGTCGCCGTCGGCCACGAAGGCGATCGGTCCACCGTCGACCGCCTCGGGCGCCACGTGCCCGACGCACAGGCCGGTCGTGCCGCCGGAGAAGCGGCCGTCGGTGAGCAGCAGGACGTCCTTGCCCAGGCCTGCGCCCTTGATGGCGCCGGTGATCGCGAGCATCTCCCGCATGCCCGGACCGCCCTTCGGACCCTCGTTGCGGATGACCACGACGTCGCCGGCGGCGATGGTGCCGTCCTCCAGCGCGTCCATGGCGGCGCGCTCGCCGTCGAAGACCCGCGCCGTCCCGGTGAAGACGTCGGAGTCGAAGCCGGCGCTCTTGACCACGGCTCCCTCGGGCGCGAGCGAGCCGCGCAGGATCGTGAGGCCGCCCGTCTTGTGGATCGGCGCGTCGAGCGGGCGGATGATGTCGCCGTCCAGACCCAGGTCGATGTCAGCCAGGTTCTCGGCCATGGTGCGACCGGTGACCGTCATGACGTCGCCGTGCATGAGCCCCGCGTCGAGCAGCGCCTTCATGATCACGGGGATGCCGCCGACCTTGTCGACGTCGTTCATGACGTAGCGGCCGAAGGGCTTGAGGTCGCCCAGGTGGGGCACCTTGTCCCCGACCCGGTTGAAGTCGTCGAGCGTGAGCGGGACACCGGCCTCGCGGGCGATCGCGAGCAGGTGCAGCACGGCGTTGGTGGAGCCGCCGAGCGCCATGACGACGGTGATGGCGTTCTCGAACGCCTCGAGCGTCATGATGTCGCGTGCGGTGATGCCGCGACGCAGCAGCTCGACGACGGCCTCGCCGGACTTCTCGGCGTAGTCGTCACGACGGCGGTCGGGCGCCGGCGGGGCGGCCGAGCCGGGCAGGCTCATGCCGAGCGCCTCGGCGGCCGAGGCCATCGTGTTGGCGGTGTACATGCCACCGCACGCGCCCTCGCCCGGGCAGATCGCCCGCTCGATGCGGTCGACCTCCTCGCGGGTGATGAGACCGCGCATGCAGGCACCGACGGCCTCGAAGGCGTCGATGATCGTGACGTCCTTGCCGTCGACGTTGCCCGGCATGATCGAGCCGGCGTAGAGGAACACGCTGGAGAGGTCGAGCCGGGCGGCGGCCATGAGCATGCCGGGCAGGCTCTTGTCGCAGCCGGCCAGCAGCACGGAGCCGTCGAGTCGCTCGGCCATCATGACCGTCTCGACGGAGTCGGCGATCACCTCGCGGCTCACCAGCGAGAAGTGCATGCCCTCGTGACCCATGCTGATGCCGTCGGAGACGCTGATGGTGCCGAACTCGAGCGGGTACCCGCCCGCGGCGTGCACGCCGGTCTTCACGGACTTGGCGAGCCGGTCGAGCGAGAGGTTGCAGGGCGTGATCTCGTTCCAGCTCGACGCGACGCCGATCTGCGGCTTCACCCAGTCGTCGTCGCCCATGCCGACGGCACGCAGCATGCCGCGCGCGGCGGTCTTCTCCAGGCCGTCGGTGACGTCGCGGCTGCGGGGCTTGATGTCGACGCCGGGCTCCGGCGTCGGGGCAGGACGGCTCTCGGGGGTCTCGCTGGGCATGGGCTGATCCTACGACCGGGGTCTGCGACCCCGTCCCCGGCTGCCACCGACACCCGGTCAGGAGGTCGCGGCGTCGGCGCGGGCGAGCAGTCGGACGGCCAGGTCGCGTAGGCGGTCCTCGTCGTCGCGACGCGCGACCTGCAGGCGAGCGCTCATGGCCTGGGGCGAGATGCCGAGCTGCTCGGCGGCTGCTCGCTGCGTGGCGTGGCGCCGCACCTCGTCGACCGCCTCCTGGCCGTCCGGCGACCGGTCCACGACGAGCCGGCCCAGCACCTGCAGGACGGTCTCGGCGTCGAGGGCGTCCTGGGCGTCGCGACCCTCACCCGCCTCCAGCGCCACGCCCGCGGTGCACCGTGCTGCTCGCTCGACCGCGATCCGAGCCGCGAAGAGCGCTGGACCCCGAGCGGCGCGGACCGAGGGCGGTGTCGGCGAGTCGACGTCCCCGACCCCCACCCCGATCCACCAGTGGCCGGTGCGGGCCACCTGGGTGACCACCTCGACCGCGACGTCCGGCACCGAGACGAGGCCCTGGACCTCGTCGCCCACGGTGCGCTCGAACGCGCGGACGGTCTCGGCGCCGGCGAGGAGGTCGAGGAGCCCCGGCACCCCGTCGTCGGACAGCCGGCTCCCCCGCTGGTCGATGGTGAGGGCGTACATGGATGCAGTCTATCAACCCATGAGCCTTGATTCATGTGAATCAAGCCCTGAGGCTTGATTATGCGGCGGGGTGTCGCCACCCCGTGGCACGATGGCGCGCGAGGAGATGCCATGACCGATGCGACCGACGACGTCAGCCGACGCCCGACCACCGGCGACGCGCCTTCGCCTGCGCCCGAGCCCGCCGACGTCACCGCGCCCGACCACGACAGAGCGGTCGGGGCCGGGCCGCTGGAGGTCGAGCTCAGCATCCTCGCCGAGGCCCGCAACGAGGTGGGCGCCGCCGACCACAAGGCGTCCATGGTGCTGGCCGTCCTCGGCATCGGCTTCGGTGCGCTGCTCGCGGGCCTGCTGGCCCGGGACTGGAGCCCGGCGGAGCTCGAGCCGTTCGGACGCGTCGTCTGGACCGTGGGCGCACTGCTCGCGGGCGGGTCCGTCGGTGCTGCCGCGTGCGCGGTCTGGCCTCGCTTCACCGTTCCCCCGCCGTCGGCGCACGTGTACTACTGGGGGCACGTGGCGGCCTTCGCCTCCCGTGACGACCTGGACGAGACCCTCGACGCCCACCCGCCGACGCTGCCCGCCCGCACCCGGCACCAGCTCTACGAGCTGTCGCGGATCGTGGCGCGCAAGTACCACTGGGTGAGGGTGGCGATGCGCCTCGCGGGCGCCTCGGTGCCGTTCTTCCTGCTCGCCGCCCTCACCGGCTACTGAGGGTCGGGGCCGGCCACCGCGCCCTGGAGCAGCAGCGCGTGGGCGTGCAGCACGGCGTAGGCGCCGCTGCGACGCAGGTTCTGCGAGACCGCGGAGGGGCTGATGCCCTCGCGCTCGGCCAGCTCGGCCTGGGTGCGCCCGTCGAGCACACCGCGCAGGAGGCGACGGGAGCGGACCGGCATGCCCGTCACGATCTCGTCGCGCAGCAGCAGGAACGCGTCGACGTACGCCTGGTCGGGGCGGTCCGGGTCGGCGGGTGCGTCCGGCGCGACGACGAACCAGGTGCGCAGCGTCCGGTCCCGCGCGGTCTCGCGGGCCTTCGCCTCGTCGATGGCGTCGCGTGCCGCCCACCATCCGGGGCCGTCCTGGAGCAGCCCCACCACACCCGTTCCCAGGTGCTGCACGGCCCCCACCCCGATCCCGGCCCGCGCATCGAGCGCCTCGGGCAGCTCCAGACGGAGCAGCAGGGTGGCCCGCAAGGCCTCCTCGACCGTGCGGTACCGGGCCTGGGCCTCATCACCCAGTGTCGGCTCGAGGGGTTGCTCGGCAGGTACCGCGTCGTTGACCGCCGCCAGGGCCTGCGTGAACACCCGGTGCACCCAGGCGCGATCACCGTGGCGACGCGACCCGACGAGGTCCACGATCACCGTCACCCGCGTGTGAACCTCGACCATGGAGATAAGCATATGCGTTCAGGTAAGACAAAACCTGGACCTGGCAGGATGGGGTGATGCGCATCGCTTGGGCCTGCGGGGCCGACTTCCGCGAGGTCGATGCCGACCTCCCCCTGCTCACCGCCGCCGTCGCGGAGGTCGGGATCGACGCCGAGACCGCCGTCTGGGACGACCCCGACGTCGACTGGGGCTCCTACGACCTCGTGGTCGTGCGCTCGTGCTGGGACTACGTACCGCGGCGCGAGGCGTTCCTCGCCTGGGCCGACAGCGTGCCCCGGCTGGCGAACCCGGCCGGCGTGCTGCGCTGGAACACCGACAAGACGTACCTGCGGCAGCTCGTCGAGGCCGACGTGGCCGTGGTCGAGACGGCCTGGTCCGTCCGGTCCGCCGAGGCGTTGCCCGAGGCCGACGAGTGGGTCGTGAAGCCGACCATCTCCGCCGGATCCGCCGACACGGCGCGCTGGAGCGACCCCGAGCGGGCCGTCGCCCACAGCCGCAGCCTGCTCGACGCCGGCCGGCCGACCATGGTCCAGCCGTACGTCGCCTCCGTCGACACCGAGGGCGAGACCGGTCTGCTGCTCTTCGGCCCGACGTACTCCCACGCCTTCCGCAAGGGCGCACTGCTCGTGGACGAGGGTGATCCACGCGGGCTGCCCGAGCTGAAGGAGGACATCGCGTCGAGGGACGCCTCACCCGAGCAGGTGGCCTTCGCCGAGCGCGCGGTGTCGGTGGCACGCGACCTGGTGGGCGACGACCTGCTCTACGCCCGGGTGGACGTGGTGACCGGACCCGACGGCGACCTGCGACTCATGGAGCTCGAGCTGACCGAGCCGTCGTTCTTCCTCGACCACACCCCCACCGGCGCGGCGGCGTTCGCGACCGCCCTGCAGGGTCGGCTCGGCGCCTAGGTGGTTCGGCCGCGAGGCACCGGTTCCGGCGAACGCGTTGCGGGCGGGGGCCGGAGGAGGCAGGATCGACGCCCGTGACCTCGACTCCCGGACTCGTGCGCTTCTACGACGTGACGAGTGCCGACGGCACGCGCCTGAGGGCCTGGACGAACGACGCCGACGGCCCCACCGTGCTCCTGTGCAACGGGCTGGGGACCAACCCCTACGCGTGGCCCACGCTGCTGCGTCCGGACTGCGGCGTGCGCGTCGTCTCGTGGAACCACCGCGGCGTCGGCGGGTCGGCCCGACCCAAGGACGGCCGGGTCGATCTCGACGCGTACGTGGAGGACGCCCTGGCGGTCATGGACCACGCCGGGATCGAGTCGGCCCCCCTGCTGAGCTGGTCGGCCGGGGTGACCGTGGCCTTCGAGCTGGCCGGGCGCCACCCCGACAGGGTGAGGGGGATCCTGGCCGTCGCGGGCGTGCCGGGCAACACCTTCGGCACGATGCTCGCACCGCTGCACGTCCCGCCCTTCCTGGCGCGCCAGCTGATGGTCGGCCTGGCGCGCATCACCACCGTGACCGGGCACGGCATCGCCCCCCTCACGACCCGGATCCCGTGGACGCGTTCCACCACCAACATCCTGCGTCGCACCCGACTCATCGACCCCGCGGCCGACACCGCGGAGCTGCAGGCGATGGTGAAGGAGTTCTGCACGACCCACCCCGCCTGGTACGCGAAGCTCGCGCTCGGCGTGGCCGAGCACTCCCGCGTCTCGCTCTCCTCGATCGACGTGCCCACCACGTTCGTCTCCGGCCGGTGGGACGTGCTCACGGGCGCCCGCGACATGTACACCGCGTCGCAGGCCGTGAAGCGCTCCCGCTACCGCGAGCTCGACGCCACGCACTTCATCCCGGTGGAGCAGCCCGAGGTCGTGCGCGAGGAGCTGCGGATGCTGCTCGAGCGCATCGACGCGCTGCGCGGAGCCTGAGGCCGCACCCGCTCAGGCCGGCTCGTCCGCCCACGAGGCGCGGCCGTCACCGGTGATGGGGATGGCCGGGCCCGGGGTGACCCGGGGCCGGAACGTCGCCTCGCCGAGGCCGCGGACGCGGGCGATCCACTCGCGCGCACGTCGACCGCCCTCGCTGACGACGTAGCCCTCGACGTCGAGACCGGCCGCGACGCCCAGGTCGACCGTCCGTGCCGCGTAGACGCCCTGGGTGACGACGATCGCGTCCTCGACCCCGAACACGTCTCGGGCGCGCCGCATGGTGTGCCACGTGCTGAATCCCGCGTAGTCGGTGAAGACGTCGGCCGCGGGCACGCCGGCCTCGAGCACGGCCAGACGCATCGCGTCGGGCTCGTTGTATGTGCTGGTGCCGTTGTCGCCCGACAGGAGGATCTTCTCGACGAGGCCCGCGTCGTGGAGGGCCACGGCAGCGCGCACGCGCTCCTCGACGGGCCGTCCGAGCGTGCCGTCCGGATAGACGCCGGCACCCGGCACGATCACGACCTGGGCCGGGCCGAGGTCGTCGACGTCACGCGTCAGGTCGCCGGAGGTCCGACCCACGACCACGAGATTCGCGACCACCACCGACGAGCCGACGAGCGCGGTGACGGCGAGACCCGCGATCCGGAGGACGCGCGACGTGGACCGGCTCACGGGCCGACGCCGTCCGGAGCGCTCGTCATCGTGACGGGCTCATCCGCCGAGCTTCTCGAGGATCAGCTCGCGCACGCGCCCGGCGTCGGCCTGGCCCCGCATCTCCTTCATGACGGCGCCGATGAGCGCACCGGCGGCCTGCACCTTGCCGTCGCGGATCTTCTGGGCGACGTCGGGGTTGGCCGCGATGGCGGTGTCGACGGCAGCACCGAGCGCGCCGTCGTCGGACACGACCTCGAGCCCGCGCGCGGTCACGACCTCCTCGGGCGTGCCCTCGCCGGCCAGCACGCCCTCCAGCACCTGTCGGGCGAGCTTGTCGTTGACGCGACCGGAATCGATCAGGGCCTGCACGCCCGCGACCTGCTCCGGCGTGACGCCCAGCTCGTCGAGGCCGGTGCCGGACTCGTTGGCGCGGCGCGCCAGCTCGCCGAGCCACCACTTCTTCGCCGACGCCGGGGTGGCCCCGGCCGCGACCGTGGCCACGACGAGCTCCAGCGCGCCGGCGCCCACGGTGTCGCGCATGTCGAGGTCGGTGAAGTCCCACTCCGCCTGCAGCCGCTTGCGTCGCTCGGCCGGCGGCTCGGGCAACGTGCCCCGCAGCTCGTCGACCCAGGCGCGCGACGGCGCGACCGGCGCGAGGTCGGGCTCGGGGAAGTAGCGGTAGTCGTCGGCGTCGGACTTGGGCCGACCCGGCGAGGTGGTGCCGTCGGACTCGTGGAAGTGCCGCGTCTCCTGCAGGATGCTCTGCCCGGCGTCGAGCACGCCCGCGTGCCGAGACACCTCGAAGCGCACCGCCCGCTCGACCGAGCGGAAGGAGTTCACGTTCTTGGTCTCGCTGCGGGTGCCGAGCGTGGACGAGCCAGTGGGCTTGAGCGACAGGTTCACGTCGGCACGCAGCGAACCCTGGTCCATGCGGGCGTCGGAGACGCCGAGCGCCACCATGAGGTCGCGCAGGTGCTGGACGTAGGCGCGTGCCACGAGCGGGGCCCGGTCGGCCGGCACCTCGATCGTGCGGGTGACGATCTCGATCAGCGGGATGCCGGCCCGGTTGTAGTCGAGCAGCGAGTGGTCGGCGCCGTGGATGCGTCCGGTGGCACCGCCGACGTGCAGCGACTTGCCGGTGTCCTCCTCCATGTGGGCGCGCTCGATCTCGATGCGGAACGTCTCCACCCCGCCGTCCGGCAGGGGCACGTCGAGGTCGACGTAGCCGTCGAAGGCGATCGGCTCGTCGTACTGCGACGTCTGGAAGTTCTTCGGCATGTCCGGGTAGAAGTAGTTCTTGCGGGCGAACCGGCACCACTCGGCGATCTCGCAGTTGAGCGCGAGCCCGATGCGGATGGCCGACTCGACCGCCTTGGCGTTCACGACGGGCAGTGCGCCCGGCAGGCCCAGGCAGACGGGGCACACCTGGGTGTTCGGCTCGGAGCCGAACACGGTGGCGCAGCCGCAGAACATCTTCGTGGCGGTGTTCAGCTCGACGTGGACCTCGAGCCCGAGGACCGGGTCGTAGCGCTCGATCGCCTTCTCGAACGGGACGAGCGCCGGTGTGGTCGTGCTGCTGCTCTGGGTGCTCATCGGGTCGCTCCTGCATCGATCTCGCTCAGCTGGGGGGCCGCGACGAGCCGCTCCAGGGCCGCCCCGACGTTGTACAGACGGTCGTCGGCCTGGGCCGGGGCGAGCACCTGCACGCCGACCGGGAGACCCGTGTCGCTCGCGAGCCCGACCGGGAGGCTGAGCCCCGGCACTCCGGCGAGGTTGGCCGGGATGGTGGCGATGTCCTCGAGGTACATGGCCAGCGGGTCGTCGCTCTTCTCCCCCAGGCGCCAGGCCGTGGTGGGAGCGGTGGGCGAGACCAGCACGTCGACCTGCCCGAACGCAGCCGCGAAGTCGCGCGCGACGAGCGTGCGCACCTTCTGCGCCGAGCCGTAGTAGGCGTCGTAGTAGCCGCTCGAGAGGGCGTACGTCCCGAGGATGATGCGGCGCTTGACCTCGTCGCCGAAGCCGGCGTCACGGCTGACGGCCATGACCTGCTCGGCGCTGGGGCCGTCGACGCCGTCGGGCGCGACGCGGACGCCGTACCGCATGGCGTCGAAGCGGGCCAGGTTGCTGGACACCTCGCTCGGCATGACCAGGTAGTAGGCGGCGATGCCGTGCACGAAGCTCGGGCACGAGATCTCGACGACCTCGGCGCCCGCCTTGGCGAGCAGCTCGACGGACTCGTCGAAGCGCTGCTGGACGCCGGGCTGGAAGCCCTCTCCACCGAGCTCCTTCACGACACCGATGCGCAGCCCGGCGACGTCGCCGCGGCGGGCCGCGGCCACGACGTCGGGCGTGGGCGCGTCGATGCTGGTGGAGTCCATCGGGTCGTGTCCGGCGAGCACCTCGTGCAGCAGGGCGGCGTCGAGCACGGAGCGGGCCATCGGGCCGACCTGGTCGAGGCTGCTGGCCATGGCGATGACGCCGTAGCGCGAGACACCGCCGTACGTCGGCTTGACGCCCACGATGCCGGTCATGGCGCCGGGCTGGCGGATGGATCCGCCCGTGTCGGTGCCGAGGGCCAGGGGCGCCTCGTAGCCGGCCACGGCGGCCGCGGACCCACCGCTGGAGCCGCCGGGGATGCGCTCGGTGTCCCAGGGGTTGCGCGCCGGCTTGTAGGCCGAGTGCTCGTTGGACGAGCCCATGGCGAACTCGTCGAGGTTGGTCTTGCCGAGGATCGGCAGACCCGCGGCACGCAGACGGCTGACGACGGTCGCGTCGTAGGGCGGGACCCAGCCCTCGAGGATGCGCGAACCGGCCGTGGTGGGCTGGCCGACGGTGTTGATGAGGTCCTTCACGGCCACCGGGACGCCGGCGAGGGTCGCCAGCTGCTCGCCCGCTGCGCGCCGCGCGTCGACGTCGGCCGCCGTGGCCAGCGCGCCCTCGGCGTCGACGTGCAGGAAGGCGCCGAGCCGCTCGTCGACATCGGCGATGCGGTCGAGGTGGGCCTGGGTGACGGCCACGGACGTGAGGGTGCCGTCGACGAGGCCGTCGGCGATCTCGGCGGCCTCGAGCCGGGTGAGGTCGCTCATCACTCCTCCCCGAGGATCTGCGGGACGAGGAAGCGCTGCTCCTCGCTCGCCGGGGCACCGGCGAGGGCCTCGTCGGGCGTCAGACCGGGACGGACCTCGTCGGCACGGAACACGTTGCTGATCGGCACCGGGTGGCTCATCGGCTCGACGTCGTCGGCAGCGGCCTCCTGGACGGCGGCGACGTGGTCGAGGATCGCCGGGAGCTCGGCGCCGAGCCGGTCCAGCTCGTCCTCGCTGAGCGAGATGCGCGCGAGGCTCGCCAGGTGGGCGACGTCCTCACGCGAGATGGCCGACGACATGCGTCTCCCTTGCAGGCTCGGGTGCGGGTACCGACCCATCGTAGTGACGTGTCACCTGGCGTTCACCACGCTCCCCTAGCCTCCCGCTCGTGATCGACACCGTGGCCGCCCAGCACCTCACCGACTTCACCGTCGACGACTCCGACGACGACGACCCCGTGCTCCTGGATCCCTCCGGCGTGCCGGTGGACACCTGGCGCGAGGGCTACCCCTACGGCGAGCGGCTCGACCGCACGACGTACGACCTGGAGAAGCGGCTCCTGCAGATCGAGCTGATCAAGCTGCAGCGCTGGGTGAAGGACACCGGGCAGCGGGTCGTGATGGTGTTCGAGGGACGCGACGCGGCCGGCAAGGGCGGCACGATCAAGCGGTTCACCGAGAACCTCAACCCGCGCGGCGCCCGCGTGGTGGCCCTCGTGAAGCCGACCGAGCGCGAGCAGGGCCAGTGGTACTTCCAGCGCTACGTCCACCACCTGCCGACGACCGGCGAGCTCACGTTCTTCGACCGGTCCTGGTACAACCGCGCCGGTGTCGAGCGGGTGATGGGCTTCTGCACGCCCGACCAGTACACCGAGTTCCTCAAGCAGGCGCCGGCGTTCGAGAAGATGCTCGTCAACGACGGCATCCACGTCGTGAAGTTCTGGTTCTCGGTCTCGCGCGCGGAGCAGCTGACCCGGTTCACCATCCGCCAGATCGACCCGGTGCGGCAGTGGAAGCTCTCCCCCATGGACCTCGCCTCCCTCGACAAGTGGGACGCCTACACCGAGGCCAAGGAGGCGATGTTCCGCAGGACGGACACGAAGCACTCCCCCTGGACCGTCGTGAAGAGCAACGACAAGAAGCGTGCCCGTCTGGAGGCCATGCGCCACGTGCTGCACCGCTTCGACTACCCCGGCAAGGACCACGAGGTCGTCCGCATCCCCGACCCGCTCGTCGTGGGCGCGGCGGCCGACCTCTTCGACCCGGACGACGCCGACGTGGACTGAGTGCCGCTCGTCGGTCGCGCCCGCTGGACAGGCGCGGCCGAGCCGTGGAAGGGCGGAGGCACCCGCGGATACCTCGTCGGCCGCCTGCCATGCTCGAGGGATGTCCCCCTTCTCCCGCCTGCTGCTGCCCCTGGTCGCCTGCGTCCTCGTGCTGACGGGGTGCTCCGCGGCCGGGAACGACGCACTCCCTGAGGCCACCGACGGGTGCCCCCAGGTGCAGGTCGTCGGGGTCCGTGGGCAGTCGCAGTCGCTCGACAAGAACCGTGGCCTGGGCACCGAGGTCGACGGCGTGGTCACCGACCTCGAGGAGCGGCTGGCAGCGAAGGGCGTGGACGACATCGACGTCGACGCGGTCCGGCACCGCAGCCGTGACGCCTCCGACGTCGACGTCTACGAGGCCGACGTCGACCAGGGCCGACGGCTGCTGGCCCGCCAGCTCACCGCGTCGGTCCGGGACTGCCCGGAGGCACGCCTGGCGGTCGTCGGCTTCAGCCAGGGCGCACAGATCGCCCAGGAGACGCTCGCCGACCGACCCGCCCTCGCCCGTCGCGTCGACGCGCTCGCGCTCATCGGCAGCCCGCGGCACGACCCCGACGCCCCGTTCATCCGCCCGGACCTCCCTGGTTCGGAGGCCACCCTCGACGGCAGCCTGGGCGCCGGTCCGGACCTCGGTGCGCTCGCCGACCGGACGGTGGATGCCTGCTTGACCCGCGACGTCGTGTGCGACGCCGACGGAGGTACCGACTACACCGTGCACAAGACCGGGTACGAGGACGCGGCCATCACGAGCCAGCTCGCCCGCGCCGTGCAACGCCTTCTGCTGGGCTGAGGCAGGACGTCCGGACGGAGGAGGTCGTCACGCTCGGGTCAGGCAGTCGGGCGCGTGCACCCGGATGGTCGAGGGCGGGTGCGCCGCGAGCCTTGAGGGCGACGGGACCGGCCGGCGGACGAGCTCGCCGCCGCAGTTCGGGCACGTGAGGTCGAGCCGGCCCTCGGCGCAGTCGCGGCACCACGTGCACTCGTAGGTGCAGATGAAGACGCCGCGGCTCGTGGGCGCGAGGTCGACGTCGCAGCACTCACAGCTCGGACGAAGCTCCAGCACGGTCAGGCCTCACCCTCGGTGTCCGGCGCGTCGGCCCCGTCCTCGTCGTTGGCACCGTCGTCCGCGTCGGCGTCGTCCTCGGCCGCAGGAGGCCCGTCGGCGAGCAGCTTCTTGAAGCCGTCCTCGTCGAGGATCGGGACGCCCAGCTGCTCGGCCTTCTCGGCCTTGGTGCCGGGGCTGTCGCCGACGACGACGTAGCCGGTCTTCTTGCTCACCGAACCCGACGCCTTGCCGCCGTGGGCGATGATCGCCTCCTTGACGGAGTCACGGGTGAAGTCCTGCAGCGACCCGGTGACGACGACCGTGAGTCCCTCGAGGGTGCGCACGATGCTGTCGTCGCGCTCGTCGGCCATGCGTACCCCCGCCGCAGCCCAGGCATCGACGATGCCGCAGTGCCAGTCGACGGTGAACCAGTCCACGACGGCGTCGGCGATCGTGGGACCGACGCCCTCGGCCGCTGCGAGCTCCTCGGCGCTGGCGGCGCGGATGGCCTCCATGGTGACGAACTCGGTGGCGAGTGCCCGCGCCGCGGTGGGGCCGACGTGGCGGATGGACAGGGCCACGAGCACCCGCCACAGCGGCTGGGTCTTGGCCTTCTGCAGGCCGTCGAGGAACTTGCGACCGTTGGTGGAGAGCACCGTGTCGTCCGGACCCAGCACCGGGGCGTCCGGCGCGCCGGCGGCGACCGCCTCCTTCTCCACCCTCTTCGCCGCTCGGCGGTACAGCGGCACGGTGAGCAGCTGCTGCTCCGTCAGGGCGAAGAGCCCGCCCTCGTCGACGAGCACCCCGGACTCGAGCAGCGCCACGGCGCCCTCCCAGCCGAAGACCTCGATGTCGAAGGCACCTCGGCCGCCGACGTGGGTCAGCCGCTCGCGCAGCTGCGACGGGCAGGACCGCGTGTTGGGGCAGCGGATGTCGGCGTCGCCCTCCTTGGCGGGGGCGAGCGGAGTTCCGCACGACGGGCACTCGGTGGGCATGACGAACTCGCGCTCGGTGCCGTCGCGCAGCGCGACGACGGGCCCGACGATCTCGGGGATCACGTCACCGGCCTTGCGCAGCACCACCATGTCGCCGATGAGCACGCCCTTGCGCTTGACCTCGTGCTGGTTGTGCAGGGTGGCCATCTCGACCGTGGACCCGGCCACCTTGGCCGGCTCCATGAGCCCGAAGGGCGTGACGCGTCCCGTGCGGCCCACGTTCACGAGGATGTCCTTGAGCCGGGTGTTGACCTCCTCCGGCGGGTACTTGAACGCGATCGCCCATCGCGGCGCGCGGGAGGTGGAGCCCAGGCGTCCCTGAAGCGCCACCTGGTCGACCTTGACCACCACCCCGTCGATGTCGTGCTCGACGTCGTGGCGGTGCTCGCCGTAGTGCTCGATGAACTCCTGGACCGCGTCGAGGCCGGTGACGACCCTGGCCCGGTCCGACGTAGGGAGTCCCCACGCCTTCAGCGCGTCGTAGGCCTCGGACTGCCGCTCGGGCCGGAAGCCCTCGCGGTAGCCCAGGCCGTGGCAGACCATGGACAGCGGCCGCGAGGCCGTGACCGAGGAGTCCTTCATGCGCAGGGTGCCGGCCGCGGCGTTGCGCGGGTTGGCGAACGGGTTGTTGCCGGCCTCGGCCCAGGCGGCGTTGAAGTCGTCGAAGGCCTGCGTGGGGAAGTAGACCTCGCCCCGGACCTCGACGTAGGCGGGCACCGGGAACTCGTCCGTCGCGGAGAGACGGTGCGGGATCGCCTTGATCGTGCGGACGTTCTCGGTGACGTCCTCCCCCACCCGACCGTCGCCGCGGGTGACACCGCGGGTGAGGACACCGTCCTCGTAGGTCAGGCTGATGGCGAGACCGTCGACCTTGAGCTCGCACAGGAACTCGGCCTCGCCCGCGCCGTCGCGCTCGAGTCGCCCGTACCAGGCCTCGAGCTCCTCGCGGCTGAACGCGTTGTCGAGGCTGAGCATCCGCTCGCGGTGCTCGTAGGCCTCGAACGACGAGGAGACCATGCCGCCCACCTGCTGGGTGGGCGAGTCGGGCGTGCGGAGCTCGGGCAGCTGCTCCTCCAGCGTCTCGAGCTCGCGCACGAGGGCGTCGTACTCGCCGTCGGAGATGGTCGGCGCGTCGTCGCGGTGGTAGCGCTGGCGGTGCTCGTCGACCTGCTCGGCCAGCTCCTTGTGCCGCTGCCGCAGGTCGTCGTCGCTCATGCGTCAGACGATATCGGCGCCCGCCGACACGTGCGCCGCGAGTCGCGGGGTGCATCGGTGTCGACGACCTGGCACGGTGGACGCATGAGCACTCGACGTCTCGTCCCGATCGTCCTCGGCGCTCTCCTCGTGGTGGCCGGGCTCGTGGGGTTCTTCGCCCTCGACGGGCTCACGGCCGACGTGGTGTGCGGCGTGGCCGTGGTCGTCGGCATCGCGGTCGTACGGCTCGGCAGTCGTCCGGCCCGCGACGAGATCGTGTGAGGCCCATGGTGCTGCGTCGCTGCGGCTGAACCTTCGCTGGTGCGCTTCCCCGGCTGGGTCTTCGCTCGCTGCTGCGTCGCTCCGACTGGGCCTCGACCTGCGGCTGCGTCGCTGTGGCTGCGAGTCGGCTCGGTCTCCGAAAGGGCCTCGACCGGCGGACGGGTCCGGGGTCGGTCGGGTTCTCGGAGTGTGGCTCGAGGGACGCACGATTCTGCGTTCGCGCGTGAGGGCTCGAAGGATGCTGCGTTAGCTACGGGATCTCGTCGTGAACGCAGCATCGTTCGGGTTGTTGTGCGCGAAGGCAGAATCCTGCGTCCAGCGGGGCTTCGGTACGCGGCGGCTGGGCAGGGATTCTCCCTTTGCGCGGACCGTTGCACGAGAAGGGAGAATCCCTGCCCTTCTGAGGCCGTCTTCGTCGCCACGACTCTTCCTTCGTGAGGCACGGTCCACGCGAAGGAAGCATCGTGCGTGGATCACGCGCAGAGGGAGAGTCGTGGCTGCGCCCCGCAGGTCCGCCCGGGTCGAGACCCACCGGTGCGGTCGAGGTCCTCTCGGAGACCGAGCCGACTCGCAGCCACAGCGACGCAGCAGCAAGCGGAAGCCCAGCCGGAGCCGCGCAGCCACAGGGACGTACCGACCCAAGCCACGCAGCAGCGGGTCGCACACAACCGCAGGAAGCGCACCCCCACGCGATGCACACAGGGGGTGGCCGCAGCGCCCTCGACGGTGGTCAGCCCGCGAGGGCGGCGAGCTCGGCCAGCACCTGGCGGGCGTGGGCCGGGGTGGCCCCGGCCAGGCCGCAGGACGGCGTCACGACCACCCGGTCGTGCCAGGCGTCCTCGGCGAAGCCCAGACGGTCGAACCACGCCTCCAGCGTGCGACGGGACGCGGCCGTGTCGAGCGCGGCGTCGGTCGACGGGAGGATCCCGGGCCACAGGTCCGTCCCCGCCTCGAACGCCTCGGCCCATGCGTCGCCTCCAGAGGGGGTGTCGAGCGACAGGTCGAAGGAGATCGCGTCGAAGCCCGCGCCGCGGAGCAGCGTGACGGGCAGGTCCGGAGCGCACGAGTGCACGACCGGGCTCGCTCCCGCCGCCCGCACCGCGTCGACGACGACGCGCAGCAGGGCGTCGGCCTCCGGCGGGTGCACGGTGCGGTAGCGCCCGAAGCCCGAGGAGGTGGGGACCTGTGCGGACAGCACGGCAGGGAGCATCGGCTCGTCGACCTGCAGCACCAGCTCGGCGCCGGGGAACCGGCGGCGCAGCGACGCGACGTGGTCGGTGAGGCCCGACGCGAGCGCGTGGGCGAGGTCGCGCCGTGCTCCGTGGTCCGAGAGCACCTTCTCCCCCCGCTGCAGCTCCACGGTCGCAGCGAGCGTCCACGGCCCGGCGACCTGCTGCTTGACGGCACCCTGTCGGTCCTGCGCCAGCTCCTCCACGACGTCGAGGTCCTGGGCGAGCAGCGACCTGGCGCGACGGTGGTCAACGCCCGACGCGTCGAGCAGCCGCCACCCACCGGGCTGCAGGTCCGCCCCCAGCCCCTCCAGGAACGCGAGCGAGCGGCCGATCATCTGCGCGCCGACGCCTCGCGCCGGCAGCTCGGGGACGAAGGCGAGGTCGTCGAGCGTGCCGAGCACGGCCTTGACCGACTCGGCGTAGCCCTCCCCCGGCATCGAGCCGACGCCCGTGGCCCTCACCGCACGGGCCCGGAGGGGATGCTGCTGCGGCTCGTCGCGGTGATCGTGGCCGACCCGACCACGCGGGTCCCGACGTAGACCACGGCGGCCTGGCCGGGGGCGATGCCCTCAGCAGGGTCGACGAGGTCGACGTGCACCCGGCCGTCGTCGAGCACCTCCACGACCGCCCGGTGCTCGGCACCGTGAGCGCGCAGCTGCACCGTGCACTCCAGCGGTCCGTCGGGCGCGGCTCCGCACCACAGCGGTCGGTCCGCCTCGAGGCTGTCGACGAGCAGGTGCTCGCGCGGACCGACGGTGACCGTGCCGGAGACGGGCTCGATGTCGAGCACGAAGCGCGGCTTGCCGTCGTCGGCCGGGACGCCGAGACGCAGGCCGCGCCGCTGTCCGATCGTGTAGGCGTAGGCACCGTCGTGCTCGCGCAGCACCGCACCTGCCTCGTCGACGACCACGCCCGGTCGCGGTCCCAGCTTCTCGGCCAGCCAACCGGCGTTGTCACCGTCGGCGACGAAGCAGATGTCGTGGCTGTCGGGCTTGGTGGCGACCTGCAGGCCGCGACGTGCCGCCTCGTCGCGGACGTCGGTCTTGACCGAGCCGCCGAGGGGGAAGTGCGAGTGACGCAGCTGGTCCTGCGTGAGCACGCCCAGCACGTAGCTCTGGTCCTTGCCGGCGTCCTCCGAGCGGTGCATCTCGACCGTGCCGTCGGTCGCGGTGCTCAGCTGCGCGTAGTGCCCCGTCACGACGCCGTCGAAGCCGAGCGCGAGGGCGCGGTCGAGCACGGCCGCGAACTTGATCTTCTCGTTGCAGCGCAGGCACGGGTTGGGGGTCCGACCCGCGGCGTACTCGGAGACGAAGTCGTCGACCACCTCGTCGGCGAACTCGGCGCTCATGTCCCACACGTAGAACGGGATGCCCAGCGCGTCGGCGGCACGTCGGGCGTCGCCGGCGTCCTCGATGGAGCAGCACCCACGGGCACCGGACCGGTACGACCGGGGGTTGCGGCTCAGGGCCAGGTGCACCCCGGTCACGTCGTGGCCGGCGTCGACGGCACGCGCGGCCGCCACGGCCGAGTCGACACCCCCGGACATGGCCGCGACGAGGCGGGCCATCAGCGGGCCTCCGTCGTCGGTCCGGACATCAACGGCTCCGCACGAGGGAGGCGCGGACGGCACGCTCGTGCACCTGGGGCAGCACCGCGAGCAGCCGGTCGACGTCGGCCTCGGTGCTGGTGTGGCCGAGGCTCAGCCGCAGCGAACCGCGAGCCGCGGCGTCGTCGTAGCCCATCGCGAGCAGCACGTGGCTGGGCTGGGGAACCCCGGCCTGGCAGGCGGATCCGGTGGACACCTCCACCCCCTGCGCGTCGAGCAGCATGAGCATCGCGTCGCCCTCGCACCCCGGGAACGTCACGTGCGCGATGTTGGGCAGACGGTGGTCCGGCCCGGACTCCGGGTCCCCGTTGACGATCGCGTCGGGAACGATTCGCCCGATGCCGTCGACGAGCCGCCGCCTCAGTCCCTCGATGCGTGCCGAGACCTCGGCCTGGCGCTGCACCGTCAGCTCCAGCGCCCGGGCGAAGGAGGCGATGAGCGCCACGCCGACGGTGCCCGAGCGGAGGTCACGTTCCTGGCCGCCGCCGTGGACCAGCGGCACCGGCGTCACCTCGCGTCGCACGACCAGGGCCCCGACGCCGACCGGACCCCCGAGCTTGTGGGCCGTGACGGTCATGGCGTCCAGGTGCGAGCCGGCGAAGTCGAGCGGGAGGTAGCCCGCTGCCTGGACGGCGTCGCTGTGGACCGGGATGCCGTGCTCGCGAGCCAGGGCCACGACGTCGGCCACGGGCTGGATCGTGCCCATCTCGTTGTTGGCCCACATGGTCGTCACGACGGCCACCGACGCCGGGTCGGACTCGATCTGACCGCGCAGGGCGTCGACGACGACCCGGCCCTGGCGGTCCACGGGGGTCGTGTCGATGCGGGCGCCCTCGTGCGCCGCCAACCAGGTCACGGGGTCGAGCAGGGCGTGGTGCTCGATGGAGCTGAACAGGACGCGGTCCCGCGCCGAGGACTCGTCGTGCCGCGCCCAGTACAGACCCTTGATCGCGAGGTTGTTGGCCTCCGTCCCACCGGACGTGAACACCACCTCGCTGGGCCGTGCGCCGAGACACTCGGCGATCACCTCGCGCGACTCCTCGACCACGCGCCGGGCCGCCCGACCCGACGTGTGCAGGCTCGACGCGTTGCCCGTGCGGGCGAGCTGGTCGGCGAGCACCGCGGCGGCCTCGGGATGCATCGGCGTCGTGGCCGCGTGGTCGAGGTACACGGCGTCGAGGCTCGAGGAGGGATCGGACGAGGTCATGGCTCTCCCAGCGTAGTCACTGGCCCCGAGGCCGGCAGGTACGCTCCCGTCGGGGGTGGTCCATGAGCACCGTGCAGACGTCGGCGCCACGTGGGTGGCTGGTGGTGGCCACCGTGCTGGGGGCGGCTCACGCCGGGATCAGCCTGCTCTGGCTGCTCGGCTCGACCTGGCTGCTCGACACGGTCGGCGAGCCGTTCGTGTCGTGGGGCACCGACCGGGGCGCCGGCGTGCTCGCGGCGCTGGCTGCGGTCGTGGTCGCCAAGCTCGTCGTCGTGGCGCTGGTCGCCGTCGCGGTGCTGCACGGCCGGTTCCGCCGCCCGGCCGCCCTCGCCACCGGGGCGCTGCTGGTCTACGGGGCACTCATGACCGTCGGCAACGCGGCCGTGGCCCTCGACCTGATCAGCCCCTCCGACAGCGCCGACCTCAGGGCGATCCGCTGGCACGCTGCGCTCTGGGACCCGTGGTTCGCCCTCTGGGGCGCAGCCGGACTTCTCGCGCTCCGGGCGACACGTCGCTCCCGCACCACGACCTGACGCCCGAACCGAGGGTCCGGCCCGGGCTCACCCGACGACGTCGACCAGGGCGTCGGCGGTCTCGGCGAGCTGGTGGTCGGTCACCGCCACCCCGAAGGTGAAGCGCAGCGCCGTCTGCGCCACCTCGCGCTCCAGACCCATGGCCGTCAGCACGTGGCTGGGCTCGTCGCTGCCCGCGTGGCAGGCCGAGCCGCTGGAGCACACGATGCCGCGCCGCTCGAGGTCCAGCAGGACCGACTCCCCCGACCGGCCGGGCAGCACGAAGGACGCGTGGCCGGGCAGCCGCGACGTGGGGTGGCCGGTGAGACGCGCACCGGGGACGCCGGCCAGCACGGCCGCGACGAAGCGGTCACGGCGCGCCGCGACCTCCTCGGCCGTCGACGGGCCGCCACGAGCCAGGCGCAGGGCAGCAGCCAGACCCACCGCGCCGGGCACGTCCTCGGTACCTGACCGTCGCCCGTCCTGCTGACCTCCGCCGTGCACGAGCGGCTCGAACCGCGTGCCCCGCCGGACCCACAGCACGCCCGCGCCCTTCGGACCGCCCAGCTTGTGGGCCGACAGGCTGAGCGCCTGCACGTTCAGCCGAGTGACGTCGACGTCGAGCCAGGCAGCCGACTGCACGGCGTCGGTGTGGAACGGGACACCACGCTCTGCGGCGACGGCGGCCAGGTCCGCGACCGGCTGGACCGTGCCGACCTCGTTGTTCGCGTGCTGCACGCTGACCAGGGTCGTGTCGTCGCGCAGGGCGGCCGCAAGCACGCCGGGGTCGACCGCGCCGTGCTCGTCGACGTCGAGGAGCGTGACGTCGTACCCGATGCGTCCTAGCCAGAGCGCCGACTCCAGCACGGCCGGGTGCTCGACCGCGCTGACCACGACGTGCCTCCCCCGCGGCTGCGCCAGGCAGATCCCCTTCACGGCGGTGTTCGCGGACTCGGTCCCACCCGACGTGAACGTGACCTCGCCCGGCCGCGCCCCCAGCGACACGGCGACGTCGGCGCGAGCCTGCTCGAGCCCGGCACGAGCCGCCTCCCCGAGCTCGTGGTGGCTCGACGGGTTGCCGAACGCAGGCCCGAGGTACGGGCCCATCGCGGCGAGGACGTCGCGGCGCAACGGTGTCGTGGCCGCCTCGTCGAGATAGATCATGGTGCTGTTCCAGCCGCCCACGGCCCGGCACCCCCGCCGGGCGCGACGTCGAGGTCCAGCCCCAGGTCGAGCGCGCGGACGGAGTGCGTTAGCGCCCCGACGCTGATCACGTCGACCCCCGTCCGTGCGACCTCGCCGATCGTCTCGAGCGTGATGCCACCGCTGGCCTCCACGATCGCGCGGCCGGCGACGAGAGCGACTCCCTCGCGCAGCTCGTCGAGGGTGAAGTTGTCGAGCATGATCGTGTCGACCCCACCCGCCAGGACGGCCTCCACCTGGTCGAGCCGGTCCACCTCGACCTCCACGTGCATGGTGTGCGGGAGGGTCGCGCGCGCCGCCCGGACGGCCGCCGTGACGTCCGGGACGAGCGCGAGGTGGTTGTCCTTGGCCATCACCGCGTCCGAGAGCGAGAAGCGGTGGTTGTGGCCGCCCCCGCAGCGCACCGCGTGCCGCTCCAACGCGCGCAGGCCAGGCGTGGTCTTGCGCGTGTCGACGACGCGCACGTCGGTGCCGGAGACGGCCTCGACGTAGCGCGAGGTGAGCGTGGCGATCCCGCTCATCCGCTGCACCAGGTTGAGCGCGACCCGCTCCCCCTGCAGGACCGCCCGCGCCGGGCCCTGCACGCGCGCCAGGACGTCGCCGGCGGCGAACCGTTCACCGTCGGCCACCAGCAGCTCGACGACGACCCGGGGGTCCACGGTCGTGAACGTCTGCCGGAGCACGTCGGTACCGGCCAGGACGCCCGGCTCCCGCGCCACGACGGACCCGCGCGCCACGGCCTCGGCCGGGACGAAGACCTGGGACGTGACGTCGCCGAAGGGCGCGTCCTCCGCGAGCGCCATGTCGACGACGCGCTGCACCTGCTCCCGGCTCAGCACGGCACCGACTCCCGCGCCCCGGCGATCAGCAGGCGCGCCGTCGGGAGGACGACGGCACTGTGCCGGGCCTGCGTCGGGTCGGTGCCGGGGGCGTCGGTGCGGTGGTGGCCGCCCCGCGACTCGCGTCGTGCCAGCGCCGACGCCACGACGGCCGCGCCCACGACGTGCAGGTTCGCGTCCTCGACCGCCTTCACGTCGGCACCCGGCGGGACGGCGCCGGCGCCGATCAGCGCCGAGGCCCGCTCGAGGCCCGCCGCGTCCCGGCTGAGGCCGGCGGTCTCCCACAGCAGCTGCTGCAGGTCGGCGCGCTCGAGCGGCTCGGTCGTGGCCGCCGACGGCACCTCGACCGGTGCGGCCCACTCGGCGTCGAACGTCTCCTGGGGCGCCGCACCGAGGACGGCCTCGACCACACGCCGACCGAAGACCGCACCCTCGAGCAGGGAGTTCGAGGCGAGCCGGTTCGCACCGTGCACACCGGTGCAGGCCACCTCGCCGACGGCGTACAGACCCGGCAGCGACGTACGCCCCCACAGGTCGGTCCGGACCCCACCCATGAAGTAGTGCGCCGCGGGCGACACGGGGACGGGCTCGGCCCCCCAGTCCAGCCCGTGGGACCGGACCATGGCGTCGATGGTCGGGAACCTGCGGGCCAGGAAGGCGGTCCCGAGCGCCGTCGCGTCGAGCAGGACGGGCAGGCCACCCTGGCGCGCCATCTGCGCGGCGATCCCTCGAGCCACCACGTCGCGCGGGGCGAGCTCGGCGTCGGGATGCACGTCGGTCATGAACCGGTGGCCGTCCACGGAGCGCAGCACCGCGCCCTCGCCCCGCACCGCCTCGGACACGAGCGGGCTGCCCGGCACGGCGAGCGCCGTGGGGTGGAACTGGTAGAACTCCAGGTCCGACGCGACCGCGCCGGCCCGCAGCGCCATCGCCAGACCGTCACCCGTCGCGACCGCTGGGTTGGTGGTGAAGGGGTAGAGCTGCCCCGCGCCCCCCGTGGCGAGCACCACGGCGTCGGCGGGCAGGACCGTGCCGTCGAGGAGACGCAGACCGCAGACCCGTCCCTGCGTCAGCTGCAGGTCGACGGCCAACGTGTGCTCGCGCACCTCGATGCCGGCGGCGCGGACCCGCGCCACGAGCGCCTCGGAGATGGCCGCGCCGGTGGCGTCGCCCCCTGCGTGGAGGATGCGCGCGTGCGAGTGCGCAGCCTCCAGGCCGCGCGCGAGGTCGCCCGCGTCGACGTCGAACAGCACGCCCCGGCGCATCAGACCCGCGACGGCCTCGGGACCGTCGGCGCACAGCACCTGCACGGCGTCGTCGTCGGAGAGTCCCGCACCTGCCGCGAGGGTGTCGGCCACGTGCGAGGCGACCGAGTCGCCCGCATCGGTCACGACCGCAACGCCGCCCTGGGCCCACGCCGTGTTGCTGGTCCCGAGGGCGGCCTTGGTGACGAGGGTGACCTCGACCCCGTCGCGGGCGTCGGCCTCCAGCGCAGCGGTCAGCCCCGCCACGCCACTGCCGACCACGACCACGCGGGTCATGTCAGGCGTCCTTCGGGAGTGCGGCGAGCATGCGCTCGAGGGCGACCTTGGCGTGCGTCGCGACCTCGTCGTCGACGACGATCTCGTTGCGCACCTCGCCCTCGAGCAGGCCGTCGAGGACCCACGCCAGGTAGCCGGGGTGGATCCGGTACATCGTCGAGCAGGGGCAGACCACGGGGTCGAGGCAGAAGATCGTGCGGTCGGGGTGCTCGGCGGCGAGCCGGTTGACCAGGTTGACCTCGGTGCCGATCGCGATCACGTCGCCCGGCTCGCTCGCGGCGACGAACTTCCGGATGAAGTCGGTGGAGCCGGCCGCGTCGGCGGCGTCGACGACGGGCATCGGGCACTCGGGGTGCACCACGACCTTGACCCCGGGGTGCTCCGCGCGCGCCTTCTCGATCTGCGCGACGGTGAACCGCTTGTGTACGGAGCAGAATCCGTGCCAGAGCAGCACCTTCGCGTCCTGGAGCACCTCGGCGGTGTTGCCGCCGAGCGCCTTGCGCGGGTTCCACATCGGCATCTGCTCGAGCGGTACGCCCATCGCCTTGGCGGTGTTGCGGCCGAGGTGCTGGTCGGGGAAGAACAGCACCCGGTGCGCCCGCTCGAACGCCCACTCCAGCACGGTCGACGCGTTGGACGACGTGCACACGATGCCGCCGTGGCGTCCGCAGAACGCCTTGAGGGCGGCGGAGGAGTTCATGTAGGTGACGGGGAGGACGGGCAGCTTGCCGTCGGCGTCGGGGCCCATGCCCGTGACCGGGTCGGCGTAGAGGGCCTCGAGCTCCTCCCACGCCCCTTCGACGGAGTCCTCGTCGGCCATGTCGGCCATGGAGCAGCCGGCGGCGAGGTTGGGCAGGATCACGCGCTGGCCGGGACCAGCCAGGATGTCGGCGGTCTCGGCCATGAAGTGCACGCCGCAGAACACGATCGTCTCCGCGTCCGGACGGGTGAGGGCGGCGTTGGCCAGCTGGAAGGAGTCACCGACGAAGTCGGCGTGCTGCACCACCTCGTCGCGCTGGTAGAAGTGCCCCAGGACGACCAGCCGGTCCCCCAGCGCCTCCTTGGCGGCGCGGATGCGCTCGTGCAGCTCCGGCTCGGCCATCCGCTGGTAGGCCGCGGGCAGCTGACCCGGACGTACGACCGGCTCGGGGATCGTGTCGCCCTCGGAGGCCCCGGGGCCGTAGCCCGGGACGAGGTCGAAGACCCAGGGGCCCTCGGCCAGCTCGGTGTCGCACGAGTCGGCCGGGCGGGCCGAGATCGCGTCGTGGACGGAACCACCGGGAGCGGGGACGAATGAGGTGGTCATCGGTTCTCCTCGAGGTGTCCGGCGCGTCGGTAGAGCGCCGGAGGTCGGTGGCTCGTACCCGTCAGGTGCGAGCCGGTGGGGACGACGGTGCCGCTCGCCAGGACCTGGCGGCGAAAGTTGGCGGGGTCGAGCGGCCGGCCGAGCACGGCCTCGTGCACGGCACGGAGGTCCGCCAGCGTGAACTCGGGCGTGAGGAACGCGAAGGCGATCGGCGAGTAGGTGATCTTGGCCCGCAGCCGGTCGAGCGCGTAGCCGAGGATCGCGTCGTGGTCGAAGGCAAGTCCCTCGACCTCGTCGGCCACGACCCACTCGACGTTCTCGCCGTCGGTGGCGCGCGCGTCCTCGTCGGGGCGCACGAGCGCCCAGTAGACGATCGAGACGACCCGGTCGGCCGGGGACCGGTCGACCGCGCCGAAGGAGTACAGCTGCTCGAGGTACCCGGGCGTGAGTCCGGTGGTCCGCTCCAGGGTGTGCCGCGCCGACGCGGCGAGGTCCTCGTCGGGCTCGAGCGGGCCGCCCGGGAGCGCCCACAGGCCTTCGTACGGCTCGCGGATCCGCCGCACCAGCGGCAGCCAGAGCGTGGTGCTGCCGGTGGTCGGGTGCGGACGCAGCGCGAAGATCACCGTCGAGACGGCCAGGCTCACCTGGTCGCTCGCGAGCAGGTCCGGTGTCGTCGTCATGGTCCGCCTCCCTTCAGGTACTTCTGACCCTAAGCCCCTCTTATGGTCAGGTCAACCCGAAGTCGGTGTGGTGTGCGTCCCTGGGGTGGGGACAGGATGAGTGCATGGAGATCCGCCGCCTGACCGACGACGACACCGCAGCCATGCGTCCCTTGTTCGTGGAGGCGTTCGGGGCGTTCGACCCCCCGGAGCCGCCGGTCGCGATCCACGCCCCGGGCAAGACCTGGTGGGGTGCGTTCGTCGCTGGACGCCTCGTGGCCACCGCGCTCGACCGTGCCTACGACTCGTGGTTCGGGGGCACGCTGGTGTCGACGGCCGGCATCGGCGGGGTGACGATCACGGCCGAGCACCGCGGCAGCGGCATCCTCACGCCGCTGCTGACGACGCTGCTCGACGCCGCGCGGGAACGTGGCGCCCTGGTCTCCACCCTCTACGCCACCTCCCCCGGCATCTACCGGCGCCTCGGGTACGAGAACGTCACCACCCTCGACGACGTCCGCGTGCCCACCGGGGCGCTCGCTGCCGGCGGCACCACGTCGGTGCGCCGTGCCGACGAGTCCGACGCCGAGGCCATCCGTGCCGTGCACGACCGGGTCGTCTCTCGCGGCAACGGCCCGCTCCAGCGTCGTGGACCCTTGTTCGCCGAGGCCCCCACGCTCCGGGTCAGCGGCGTGACCGTGGCCGAGCGCGACGGCGTGGTCGTCGGCTACACGTCGTGGGACCGCGGTCGTGGGTACGCCGCCGACGGCGAGCTGCGGGTGTGGGACCTCGTGGCCGACGACGAGGACGCCCTGCGCTCGCTCATGACGCTGCTCTCGACGTTCGGGTCGGTCACGCCGAACGTGCTGCTCCGCTCCAGTGGCATCCCGGCGTGGCAGCACCTGATGCGGGTCGCGCACCCCACCCCCGTCACGTCGACGCCCTACGCCCTCGCCGTGCTCGATCCGGCGGCCCTCGCGCTCCCTCGCGTGCATCCCGGCATCGGCGCGCGCCTGCCGTTCGTGGTCGAGGGCCGACCGCACACCCTCGTCCTGGCCGACGGTTCGGGTCGGCTCGAGGACGGCGACGGGAGCGGCCGCTCGTTCACCCGCGGTGGGCTGGCCCTGACCTTCGCGGGGGCGCAGACGTCGGCGGCGTTGCGCGCCCTGGGCCACGTGGGCGGTGACGACGCCGACGACGTCACGTGGGACCTGCTGTTCTCACGCGGGCCGGTGACGGTGCACGACTACTTCTGAGCACCCGGCCGTCGGGCTCGTCGAGGCGCCCTGCGCAGGGAGTCCCTCAGTCAGCAGACCCCGTCGTACCGCTTCGGCACGTCGAGGCCGAAGTACGGCCGCAGGCGCAGGCCCACCCAGGTGCCGGCGAGCGCGACGAGGCCCCAGATCCAGCCCGACAGGCTGCCGGTGGAGATGCCACCGAGGTAGGCGCCGATGTTGCAGCCCGACGCGAGCCGCGCACCGATCCCCAGCAGGACGCCACCGATCAGCGAGGCCAGGACCTGCCTCGTCGCGAACCGGTGCCGCAGGGAGTAGGTACCGGCCAGCGTCGCGGCGAGGGCGGCCCCGACCACGATGCCGATGTTGGTGAGCGAGTTCTTGTCCGCGAGCACCGACCCCGAGAGCTGGGCGGCCTGGTCGGGCTGCTGCCAGAAGGTCCAGGTCTCGGGGTGGGCCCCGACCAGCTGGAGGAGCTTGGCGCCCCACAGCGCGAACGCACTGGTGATGCCCCAGATGCCGCCGGAGACCCACAGCACGCCGGCCGCGAGGACGGCCAGCACCACCGCGCCGACGTACGGCGACCAGGAGCCGCGCACCACGCGTGCCGCACCCTGGGCCGTCGGAGGCGGCGAGGTGGGCGGCGGGTTGCGACGGGCCTGCACGACCCGGGTCCCCCACACCACGAGCGCGAGCGCTCCGATCGTGAGCACCCACGCGCCCAGGTAGCCGACGTGGTCCTGCAGGACGATGGGGTCCCACGCCGGCAGGTCGTCGACGAGGTCGTACTGCCACGTGTAGAGCACCGACCCGACGACGAACCCGAAGAGGGTCACGAGGATGCTGCTCTGGCCCGACCCGACGGCGAACAGCGTGCCCGACGCGCACGCGCCGCCCAGCTGCATCCCGATGCCGAACAGGAACGAGCCGAGCACGAGCCCCACGCCGATCGGGCCCTCGACGCCCGCCGGGGTGGTGCCGAACAGCCCGGACCCTGACGCGAGCAGCAGAAGCCCCAGTGTGGCCGCCGTGCCGAGGAGCAGCGAGTGCGCGCGGACGCCCGCCCCGTTGCCGACGGCGACCAGCTGGCGCCAGCCCGACGTGAAGCCGAAGCGCGCGTGGAACAGCGCCGCTCCGAGCCCGAGACCCAGCGCGAGCAGCACGGCCTTCTGCGTGCCGTGCTGGGTCTGGACGACCGCGAGCAGCACGACGGCGAGCACCCCGGCGGCCACCGCCGGTCCGCGCTGCAGTGGAGGTGCCGGCGGCGCGGGTGGGGTGGGGACCCGGGTACGGGCGGGGCTGAGGAGGGTGGCCATGTCCTCGACGCTACGTCCGGCGGAGTCGACCGCCGGTCGGTTCTCGCTCCCTGAGATCGCTCGGCAGGGCCGACGTGACGTCGATCACCGGAAGTCGCGGGACCGGTGAGGACCGATGGTCGAGGCCGCCTCGGGGTACAGCACCTCCACCCGCTCGATCCGCTCGGCCCGCAGGTTGGTGGCACCCTCCACGTTCTCGACCACACCGCGCACGACCACGCCCGCCGCGTTCTGCAGGACCCGCCGGTGCCGCTTCCAGACGTCGGCGAAGACCACCACGTTGAGCATGCCCGTCTCGTCCTCCAGGTTCAGGAACGTGACGCCCGAGGCGGTGTAGGGGCGCTGCTTGTGGGTGATCAGCCCCGCCACCCGGACCCGACGCCCGGTGCCCAGGTCGGGGCAGTCCTGCACCGCCAGCACCTCCTCGGCGCGCAGCAGCGGTCGCAGGTGCACGAACGGATGCTCCGTGGGCGAGATGCGGGTGGCCCACAGGTCGGCGGTGGTCAGCTCGACGTCGCTCATGCCGGGCAGCATCGGAGGTGGCGCCTGCACCGCCGTGCCCGCCAGCAGGTCGGGGGCGTCGGTGTAGCCCGCGTTCCAGAGCGCCTGACGGCGGCTGATCCCGAACACGTCGAACGCCCCGGCCGTGGCGAGGGCCTCCATCTGCGGGACCGACAGCCCGGTACGTCGCACGACGTCGGCCATGTCGACGAACGGACCGTCGGCTCGCGCCGCCACCACCCGCTC
Source organism: Aeromicrobium sp. Leaf289 (assembly GCF_001423335.1). Classification (NCBI taxonomy): domain Bacteria; kingdom Bacillati; phylum Actinomycetota; class Actinomycetes; order Propionibacteriales; family Nocardioidaceae; genus Aeromicrobium; species Aeromicrobium sp. Leaf289. The sequence goes on from NZ_LMNK01000001.1 coordinate 594,349, forward strand.
GGCGTCGGCCTCACCGATGCCCTGGACCTCGGTGAGGCCGAGGCGCACGGCGTGGTGGCCGTCGCGGCGGTGCCCGGCCAGCCGCGCCTGCAGCTCCGTCCGGCCCTCGGTGTCGTCGAAGTCGCCTGCCGGCGGCTGCACCCGGTGCGTGCACCCGTCGAGGCCGGTGCTGGTCCGCCGCCCACGGCCCGGCGCGTCGTCGATGACCTCCAGGTCGGCATGGACCTGTGAGCGGGCGATGCAGGGCCGCCGCGCCTCGACGCCGTGGCGCCGCGCGTCGGCGGTGAGGGACTGCGGGGAGTAGAAGCCCATCGGCTGGGAGCGCAGCAGCGCCGCGAGGAACGCCGCCGGCGCGTGCAGCTTGAGCCAGCTGCTGGCGTACACGAGCAGCCCGAAGCTCAACGCGTGGCTCTCGGCGAAGCCGAAGTTCGCGAACGCCTGGATGCGGGCGTAGATGCCGTCGGCCACCTCCCCCGTGATGCCGTGGCGCTCCATGCCGGCATAGAGCTTCTCCCGCAGCCGCTCGATGCGCTCGGTGCCGCGCTTGGACCCCATGGCCCGACGCAGCAGGTCGGCGTCGTCGCCCGTGCAGTCACCCACCGCCATGGCGATCTGCATGAGCTGCTCCTGGAACAGCGGCACCCCGAGGGTGCGCGCCAGCACCGGCTCCAGCAACGGGTGGATGAACTCGACCGGCTCCTTGCCCGTGCGGCGACGGATGTACGGGTGCACGGCGCCGCCCTGGATCGGACCGGGCCGGATGAGCGCGATCTCGATGACGAGGTCGTAGTACGAACGAGGACGCAGACGGGGCAGCGTGCCGATCTGGGCACGGCTCTCGACCTGGAAGACCCCGACGGAGTCGGCCAGGCAGAGCATGTCGAAGACCGCCGGCTCCTCCTTGGGGATCGACGCGAGGTCCCACTGCTCCCCCGTGTGCTCGGCGAGCAGGTCGAACGTGCGCTGGATCGCGCCGAGCATCCCGAGGCCCAGCAGGTCGAACTTGACCAGACCCATCCACGCGCAGTCGTCCTTGTCCCACTGCACGACGGTGCGCTTGTCCATCCGCGCCCGCTCGATCGGCACGACCTCGCCCACCGGGCGCTCGGTGAGCACCATCCCGCCGGAGTGGATGCCCAGGTGCCGCGGGGTCTTCAGCAGCTGCTCGGCGAGCTCACCGACCAGCGGTGGCAACGGGCTCTCCTCGGGCGTCTCGACCGCACGCCACGACTCGATGCTCTTGCTCCACGCGTCCTGCTGGCCCACGGAGTAGCCCAGCGCCTTCGCGACGTCGCGGACCGCCGAGCGCGGTTGGTAGCTGATGACGTTGGCCACCTGGGCGGCGTTGCGGCGTCCGAACGTGTCGTAGACCCACTGGATCACCTCCTCGCGGCGACCTGCGTCGAAGTCGACGTCGATGTCGGGCTCCTCGTCGCGCGTGGCGGCCAGGAACCGCTCGAACGGCAGGTCGTAGAACATCGAGTCGACGGCCGTGATGCGCAGGGCGTAGCAGACCGCGGAGTTGGCCGCAGAGCCCCGGCCCTGGCACAGGATCCCGCGCCGCCGGGCCTCGGCCACGATGTCGTGGACGATGAGGAAGTAGCCGCAGAACCCCTTGGCCTCGATGACCGCCAGCTCCTGGCGCAGCCGCTCCTCGGCGCGGTCGCGGTCGTGGGCGTACAGGTCGTCGGCGCCCCGCCTCACCAGCTCACGCAGCCACTCCATGGGGGTGTACCCGTCCGGGACGTCGGTCTGCGGCAGCCGCGGCGCCGCACGACGCAGGTCGAAGGCAGCGCCCCGGGCCACCTCGACCGACCGCGCCACGGCTCCCGGGTAGCGCGCGAAGCGTGCCTGCATCTCCTCGCCCGAGCGCAGGTAGGCCTGCCCGGAGGCGGCCAGCCAGCCGTCCATCTCGGCGAGGCTGCGCCGGGCGCGCACGGCGGCCATGGCCTGGGCCAGCCGGGTGCGCGACGGCACGGCGGCGTGCACGTTGCCGGTGGCCACCACCGGCAGGGCGTGCTCGACGGCCAGGGCCGCGAGCACGTCGTTGGTGGCCGAGTCGGTGGGACCGCCGTGGTCGGTGAGCTCGACGTCGACGGCGTCGGCACCGAACAGGTCGACCAGCCGTCCCAGCGCGCGCGACGCATCGGCCGGCCCACCGGTCGCGAGCGCCTGCCGGACGAAGCCCTTGCGGCAGCCCGTGAGCACGTGCCAGTGCCCTCGGCCCTGCTCGGCGAGCCGCTCGAGGTCGTAGACCGGCCTGCCCTTCTCGTCGCCCGCGAGCTGCGCCTCGGTGATGGCCGCGGCCAGCCGGTGATAGCCCTCCACCCCTCGGGCGAGCACGAGCAGGTGGCTGCCCTCCGGGTCCGCGGCACCCAGCTGGGGCGCGGTCAGGCCCAGCGACAGCTCGGCCCCGAACACCGTGTCCAGACCGGGGTGCTCGGCGGCGGCCTCGGCGAAGCGGGCCACGCCGTAGAAGCCGTCGTGGTCGGTGAGCGCGAGCGCCTCCAGCCCCAGGGAGCTCGCCTGCTCGACCAGCACCTCCGGTGCACTCGCGCCGTCGAGGAAGCTGAAGTCGCTGTGGCAGTGCAGCTCGGCGTACGGGACGGTATCGATCTGCCGCCCACTCCCCGGCGCATCGGGTGGCGCCTCGTACCGCGCCCGCTTGCGGCTGAACGCCGGCCCGTCTCCCCCGTCGGGGAAGCGGCCGTCGACCGGGTCGGGGCGCAGGTCGTCGCGGCCCTCGCTCGGCAGCGCGTGGGCGGGCCGGCCGGAGAGCCGGGCCTCCAGCTCGCGCCACGGGACGTCGGGGTTGTTCCAGCCCATCAGCGCTCCACGGGCTCGTGCACGTCAGTCATAGCGGGCCTCGGTCCACCAGGTGCCGTTCTCGACGACCATGAGCCAGGCCGTGCCGTCGACCCCGACCACCTGGAAGCGCGCCACCCGACGGGCTGCCGCCTCGTCCCACCACAGCTCGTCGACCGGCCACGGGCCCGCCCAGGACGCCACGGGACGCCAGTCCTCGTCGCCGGCGGCACGGAACCGGACGGGGTCGCAGCTGATCGCTCCCCGCCCGTCGACCCCGACGACCCGGTCGCCGGGGCCGACCACCTGGGCCGGACGCGGTGACGCGTACACCGTGGCCGGTGCCGGCGGTGGCACGGAGCCCGGCCAGGGAGCCCCCACGGCACGCGCCGGCTGGGTCTGCTCGCCCCACGGCGCGAGCAGACGCCGGGCCGACGGCGAGCGGCCACCCTGCACCCGGGCGGCGAGCACCCCCTCGTGACCGACGAGACCCTGCACCCGGGCGATGCCGCGCTCGACGCGGTCGTCCTCCTGCGCCGTCGCCGCACCCCGGCCACCGGGCCCGAAGAGGGCGGGTGCGTGCTCGCCGACGGGCGCGACGCTCTCGGGCACGAGCCGGACCGCGCCGACCGGTCCCGGCAGCGGACCGCCCTGCAGCTGCCAGCGCACCCGGTCGACGACGTCGACCGCACCGAACCAGCGCGGGTGGACCCACCGACGGGTGGACGCCACCTGGTCGTCGACCTCCACCTCGATCCCGAGCGCGGTGCACACCAGGCCGTGGTCGGCCAGGCGCGCGACGAACCGTTCGGCGATCGACCGCAGGCTGAACGCCACCGTCTCGGAGCTGGAGACCGGCGGCTCGAGGGTGAGGATCCCGCCCAGCTCGGGAGGCACCTCACGCCGGGCGAGGAGCCGAGGGTCCTGGCCCGAGGCCAGGCGGTGCAGGAGGGCACCGTGGGTGCCGAACCGGGTGTGCACGTCGGACGCGGGCAGGGCCGCCAGGTGCGCGAGCGTGGTCAGGCCCATGCGACGCAGCAGGCTCACCACCTCCGGCGCCTCGAGCGTCTCGACCGGCAGCGGAGCCAGGAACGCGGCGTCGGCACCGGGCTCGACCACGTGGACCCCTTGCGGCACCGCACGGCGGGCGGCCTGCTCGGCCGCGAAGAGGCCGTCGGCCACCCCGAGCCGCACGTCCCACACCGCCAGCGAGACGACCCGCTCGGCGACGACGGCCGCCGCCTCCTCCTCACCCCCGTAGAACCGGGCCGGCACGGGCAGCGCGCACAGTCCCGGCCGTAGCGGCGTGACGGCGGGGCTGAGCTCCTCGACGCCCAGCAGCACCTCCTCGAAGGCCCGGGCCTCGACCTCCGGGCGGTGGTCGGCGAGCGCGAGCTCGGGGCACCGCGCCTGCGCGTCACGACGCCGCATGCCGCGGCGCACGCCCTCCACCCGGGCGGCGTGGTTGCAGGCCAGCACCTGGCCGCCGTCCATGACCGCGCCGGGGACGTCGCGCGGCAGGTCCGGCAGAGCGGCCCGCACGGGCCAGTCAGGGCACCAGAGCACGAGCGTCCTCATCCTGCGCTCCTGACGAACGCGGGGCTCCTCACGATGGCGGGAACCCCGGTGGCCGGGGGCGCCGCGAGCTGTGGGCGCACAGGTCGCACGGTCAGGTCGTCGGCCGGCAGGAGGAGGTCGCGGGTCCGACTCGGAGCAGTGCCACGGTGCACGGTCACGGTGGCCTCACGCGCCCTCAGGTGGCCGTAACCCGCCCCCACCCCCGCCCAGCGCGTGGTCGCGAGGGTGAGCCGGGCGTCGCACCGGGGCCAGACGCCCCACGGCACCAGCACGCAGCCCTGCTTGCGCAGCCGGGCACCGAGGCGGGCGGCGTCGCCCTCACCGACGGCGGACGGCGGCCGCACCACCACGAGGCCGACGACGTCGACGAGGGCGGCGGTGACCTCCAGCCACCGGTCCTGCGGGTCCGGCACGAACACGGTGCGGTGCGGGTCGACCCCCATGGCCACGGCGGCCTCGACCCCGAGGTCGGGCGCGCCCACGACCGCGGACCACGTGCCGGCCGCCGACGGGCCGGCCATGAGCAGCAGCGCGAGGCTGGCTGCGTCGACGCCGTAGACCCCACCGGTCTCGAGGCTCAGCAGGCCTTCGAGGGCCGGGTGCGTGGGCACCGCCTGCCGTGCGGGCGCGCCCTGCATCCGCTCGACCTCGCGCCGCAGCTCGGCGACGACCTCGAGGGCTGGACGGGCTGCGGACACCTACCCATGATCGAACAGATGTTCGAACGAGTCAACCTGGTCCCACCCCCGAGCCGTCACCGGATCAGGCGTCGCCCGCCTCCACCACGCCGAGCGGGATCGACCCGCCCGGGATCGCGTCGAGGAGCATCCGCGTGTAGTCCTGCTGCGGGTTCTCGAACACGTCGGTCACGCTCGACTGCTCGACGACCTGGCCGTTCTGCATCACCAGCACGTGGTCGGCGATCTGCCGCACGACAGCGAGGTCGTGGGTGATGAACAGGTACGACAGGCCCAGCTCGCTCTGGAGCTCGTTGAGCAGGTTCAGGATCTGCGCCTGCACCAGCACGTCGAGCGCCGAGACGGCCTCGTCGCAGATGACCACCTCGGGGTCCAGGGCGAGCGCCCGCGCGATGGCGACGCGCTGCCGCTGCCCGCCGGACAGCTCGTTGGGGTAGCGCGTCATGACCGACGCCGGCAGCGACACCTTGTCGAGCAGGTCGCGGATCTTGGCCTCGCGCTCCTTGGAGGTGCCGATGTCGTGGAGCCGCAGCGGCTCCTCGATGGACCGGTAGATCGAGTACATCGGGTCCAACGACGCGTACGGGTTCTGGAAGACCGGCTGCATCTGCCGCCGCATCGCCAGCTGCTGCTTCTTGGACCGCAGGCTGGTGATGTCGACACCGTCGAACTCCACCGACCCGCTCGTGGCGTCGAGCAGGCCGAGCACCATGCGAGCCACGGTGGACTTGCCCGAGCCGGACTCCCCCACGATGGCGGTCGTGGTGCCGCGCTCGAGCCGGAACGAGACCTGGTCGACCGCCGTGAAGTCCGTGGACTGACCGGGGCGGCTGCCGCGGATCTTGAAGACCTTGGTGAGGTCCTTGGCCTCGATGATCGTGCTGGACCCCTCACCGAACTCGCCGGAGTCCGTCGCGACCTCGGCCGCGATCTCGGCCGCGGTCTGCACCGCCTGCTCGCGCACCTCGGCCCGCGCCTGGACCGACGAGAGCCGCTGCGAGGCGAGCGAGGGGGCCGAGCTCACGAGGCGCTTGCTGTAGGGGTGCTGGGGGTTCTGCAGGATCTCCAGCGCCGGGCCCGACTCCACGATCTGGCCGCGGTACATGACCACGAGGTGGTCGGCGCGCTCGGCAGCCAGACCGAGGTCGTGGGTGATGAGCAGCACCGCGAAGCCGAGCTCGTCGGTGAGCCGGTCGAGGTGGTCGAGGATCTGCTTCTGCACGGTCACGTCGAGGGCCGAGGTGGGCTCGTCGGCGATGAGCAGCTTGGGGCGTGCCGCGAGGCCCATGGCGATGAGCGCGCGCTGGCGCATGCCGCCGGAGAACTCGTGCGGGTACTGCCGCGCGCGTCGCTCGGCGTCGGGCAGACCGGCCTCCTCGAGCAGCTCGACCACGCGTGCGTCGGCCGCCTTGCCCTTGGCCACGCCGTTGGCCTCGAGCGACTCCTTGATCTGGGTGCCCACCCGCCACAGCGGGTTCAGGTTCGACATCGGGTCCTGCGGCACGAGGCCGATGGACGACCCGCGCAGCGCGATGATGTCGGACCGCTTGGCGTGGGCGATGTCCGTGCCCTCGAACAGGATCTGGCCACCGGTGATGCGCCCGGTCCCCGGGAGCAGGTCGATGATGGCGTGCGCCGTCGTCGACTTGCCCGAGCCGGACTCGCCGACGATGGCCACGGTCTGACCGGGGTAGACCGTCAGGTTCGCGCCGATGACGGCGGGGACGATCGTCTTCTTGTCGGCCTCGAAGCCGACGTGCAGGTCCTTGACCTCGAGCAGCGGCTGCTCGCTGGAGGGGCGACCCTCGGGGTTCGGGTTGCTCATCGCTTCTTGGCCTTCGGGTCGAGGGCGTCGCGCACGGCGTCGCCGAGGAGGATGAAGCTGAACACGGTCAGCGCGAGCGCGCCCGCGGGCCAGAACATGGTGCCCAGCCGCTGCCCGGCCCGGACCTGGTTCTGCGAGGCCGCGATGTCGTTGCCCCACGAGACGATGCTCGTCGGAAGGCCGAGGCCCAGGAACGACAGCGTGGCCTCGGCGACGATGAAGATGCCCAGCGAGACGGTGGCGGTCACGATGACCGGGGCCAGCGAGTTGGGGATCACGTGCCGCACCAGGTTCCGGCGCGGCGTGGCGCCCAGTGCGCGCGCAGCGTCGACGAACTCCTGCTGCTTGGTCTCGATGACCGCGCCACGAGCGATACGGGTGACCTGCGGCCAGCCGAACAGGCCGAGCGCGAGCACGATCGCCAGGACCGAGCCCCAGAAGCCGCGGTCGGGCCACACGTTGTTGAGGGCCGACAGCAGGACGATGGCGGCGAGCAGCAGCGGGATCGCGTAGAAGACGTCGGCGATGCGCGAGATGAGCGAGTCGAAGAACCCGCCGTAGAAGCCCGCGACCGCGCCCGTCACCAGGCCCAGCAGCGCGACGATGAGCGTGGTGAACACGCCGACCGCCACGGAGGCACGCGCCCCGTAGATCATGCGCGAGTAGACGTCGCAGCCCTGTCGGTCGAAGCCGAGCGGGTGCCCGGGCTCGCCGACCGCCAGGCTCTTGCCCGTCTGGCAGAAGCTCGGGTCGTTGCTCGTGAACAGCCCGGGGAAGGCGATCACGACGGCCAGGAAGACCAGCAGCGCGGCCGAGACGTAGAACAGCGGGTTCTTGCGCAGCTGCTTCCACGCCTCCTTCCACTGGCTCTCCGGCGGCGCGGTGGTGTCGAGTGCACCCACGTCGTGCAGGGGCGTGTCCTCCAGCCGGGCGAGGTACCGCTCCTGGCCGGGTCGTATCTTGGGCGAGCGGCCGTCAGGCATAGCGGATCCTCGGGTCGAGCAGGGCGTAGAGCAGGTCCACGACGAGACTGGTGACGACGTAGACGAGCACCATGATGGTGACGACGGAGACGATCGTCGGGGTCTCCCCGCGTCGCACGGCCTCGAAGGCCAGGTTGCCGACGCCGGGGACGTTGAAGATGCCCTCGGTCACGACCGCACCGGCCATGAGGCCGCCGAGGTCGGCGCCGAGGAAGGTCACCACGGGGATGAGGGAGTTGCGCAGCACGTGGCGCCGGTTGACCTGGCCGTCGGGCAGGCCCTTGGCACGGGCGGTGCGCACGTGGTCGGCCGTGAGGTTCTCGATGACCGAGGTGCGGGTCAGGCGCAGCACGTAGGCGAACGACACGAGTCCCAGCACGATCGCCGGCAGCAGGAGCTCCTGGAAGGTCGCCTGCGAGCTCACGAGCGCCGGTAGCGCCCCCAGCTTGATGCCGACGAGCAGCTGCAGCACGAAGCCGAAGACGAAGATCGGCACGGCGATGACGAGCAGCGAGACGACCAGCATCGTGGAGTCGAACAGCTTGCCGCGCCGCATGCCGGCGTAGAAGCCCGCGGCCACGCCGAGCACGGCCTCGATGACCAGGGCCATGAGGGCGAGCTTGATGGTCACGGGGAAGGCACGCTGCACCAGGTCGATCACGGGCTGGCCGCTGAACGCGGTGCCGAAGTCGAGGGTCAGCGCGCCCTTGAGGAACAGCAGCCACTGCACCAGGAACGGCTTGTCGAAGTTGTACTGCTCACGCAGCGCCTGGTAGGTGCCCTCGGGCACCGGCTTGTCGCCGAACAGGGCGACGATCGGGTCTCCCGGTCGCAGGAACACCATCGCGTAGATGAGCAGCGTGGCTCCGAGGATCACCGGGATCGCTTGGAGGAGACGCTTGCCGACGTACCACCACATGGGCAGAACTCCTTGTCTGAGGGGGCGGCGACACCGCGACCCGCCACGACGATACGCCGCGGGCGGAAGCGCCACCGAGGGACCCGGACACACCTGTGGGGCAACACCTGAGGTGTTGCCCCACGGGTGGTCGTGCGGGCGCCGGAGCTACTTCTTGGTGATGAGGTGCAGCTCGGGCTGGTTCTGCCAGTTGAACTCGACGTTCTCCACGTTCTTCGACGCGGCAGCGGCGACGTTGGAGTACCAGAGCGGGATGGCGGGCAGGTCCTTGAAGAGGACCTCCTGGGCCTGCGACTGAAGCGCGTAGCGCTTGTCCTCGTCGGGCTCGCCTGCGACCTGCTTCATGAGGTCGTCGAACTCGCTGCTGGAGTAGTCACCGTCGTTCGACCCGGCCTTGGTCTGGTACAGCGGGGCCAGGTAGTTGAAGATCGACGGGTAGTCGGGCTGCCAACCGGTGCGGAAGGCGGTCTTGATGGTGCGGTTGGTGACGTCGGTGCGCAGCTCGTCGAACGTGGCGTAGCCCTTGGCCTTGGCGTCGATGCCGAGGTTGTTCTTGAGCTGGTTCACGACGGCGTCGACCCACTCCTTGTTGCCGGGACCGTCGCTGTTGTAGGAGATCGTGAACGATCCCTCGAACTCGGCGATGTCGTCGGCCTGGGCCCACAGGTCCTTGGCCTCGGTGGCGTCGAACTGCAGCACCTCGCTGCCCGGGATCTCCTTGTCGAAGCCGGGCATGACCGGAGCCGAGAAGTCGACGGCCGGCGTGCGGGTGTCGTCGAAGATGTTCTTCGTGATCTCCTCGCGGTTGATCGCCTTGGAGATGGCCTGACGACGCAGACGGCCCTCGTCGTTGGTGCCGAAGCCGGCCAGGCTCTCGGGGATCGTGACCGAGCCGAAGACCGAGCCGGGCTCGGAGATGGCCTGGACGCTGTCGTCGGACTGGAACGTCGACAGGGCGCTCGGCGGCACGGCGTCGAGGACGTCGAGGTCACCGGTCTGGACGGCCGTGTAGGCGGTGTCGGGGTTCGTGAAGAACTTCAGCGTGACGCCACCGTTCTTCGGCTTGCGGACACCGTCGTAGGAGTCGTTCGGGACGAGCTTGATCTGGACGTCGTGCTCCCACGCGCCCTTGCCGTCCATCTTGTACGGGCCGTTGCCGATCGGGTCCTCGCCGTAGGCCTTGATGTCGTCGAAGGCCGACTCGGGCAGCGGGTAGAACGCCGAGTAGCCCAGACGCGCCGGGAAGTCGGCCTCGGGCTGGTTCAGCTCGATCGTGAAGGTCTTCTCGTCGACGACCTTGAGGCCCTCGAGCGTCTTGGCGGTCGGCTTCTCCTCCTGGACGGCGTCGAAGCCCTTGATCGGGTAGAAGAAGTAGCTGTTCAGCTGCTTGTTGGTGCTGAGGGCGCCGTAGTTCCACGCGTCCACGAAGGAGTCGGCGGTGACGGGGGTGCCGTCGGAGAACTCCCAGTCCTTGAGCTTGACGGTCCAGGTGACGTTGTCCTCGGACTCGATCGACTCCGCGACCTCGTTCACGCTCGAGCCGTCCTTCTGGTACGAGACCAGGCCGGCGAAGAGCAGGTCGATGGCGCGACCGCCACCGGTCTCGTTCGTCGAGGTGGGGACGAGCGGGTTCTGGGGCTCGGTGCTGAAGTTGGTGATGACCGAGTCGGTGGACCCGGAGTCGTCACCGCCCCCGCCACAAGCCGCCAGGACGAGGCTGCCCGCGGCGAGCAGGGCTACGCCCGCGACGCGAGTACGTCGGGAGAGACGCATGGATTCCTCCTGTGAAGATGGGTGCACGCAGGCGCGTGCGCCCCTATTGCTATCACCGCGACAGGGCCGCACGACAGAGCCGGACGACGTCTTAACCAACTTGGAACCTGATCCCGATGGGCCATTCCCCCTGGCTCGGTCGGACCATGGGACGCACGAGGGCCCCGGACCGTGTGGTCCGGGGCCCTCGTGGCAGGAGTGCGATCAGCCCTTGCGCTGGGCGATGCCCTCGGTGGCCTGCGGCAGGACCGTCTTCAGGTCGCCGACGACGCCGAAGTCGACGAGCTCGAAGATCGGCGCCTCGTCGTCCTTGTTGACCGCGACGATGGTCTTGGACGTCTGCATGCCGGCGCGGTGCTGGATGGCACCGGAGATGCCGTTGGCCACGTACAGCTGCGGCGAGACGGTCTTGCCCGTCTGGCCGACCTGGAAGCTGTGCGGGTACCAGCCGGAGTCGACCGCGGCGCGCGAGGCGCCCACGGCGGCACCGAGGCTGTCGGCGAACGCCTCGACCTCGGTGAAGTCGCCACCGGTGCCACGGCCGCCGGAGACCACGATGGCGGCCTCGGTGAGCTCGGGACGGCCGGAGGCGGCCTTCTCCTTGGTGGAGACGATCTTGGCGCCCTTGGCGGCGTCGGAGACCTCGACCGTGACGGCCTCGACCGTGCCGGCGCCCGAGGCGGCCTCGGGGGCCACGGAGTTGGGCTTGACGGCGATCACCGGGATGCCCTTGGTGACCTGGGCGTCCACGGTGAAGTTGCCGGCGAAGACCGACTGCGTGGTGGTGACGACGTCGCCGTCGACCTTCACGTCGACCGCGTCGGTGATGAGACCGGACTCGGTCCGCAGCGCGACGCGGGCGGCGATCTCCTTGCCCTCCGTGCTGGAGGGGACCAGCACGGCCGAGGCGGAGGAGTCGGTGACGATCTTGGTGAGCGCCTCGGCCTTGGGACCGACCAGGTACTCGCCGTAGACGGCGTCGTCGAGCTGGTAGATCTTCTCGGCGCCGTGCTCGGCCAGCGAGCCGGGGACGTCGGCGCCGAAGACGACGGCCGACGGCTCACCGATCTTGCGGGCGATCGTGAGGAGCTCGAGGCTGGGCTTGGTGGCGTTGCCGTCGACGACGTCGACGAGCACGATGACTTCGGACATGTCTCTGCTCTCCCTGCTCAGACGAACTTCTTGGAGGCGAGGAACTCGACGAGCTTGGAGCCGCCGTCGCCCTCGTCGGTGATGATCTCGCCTGCGGTGCGCGGCGGGCGGGGCTCGGTCGAGGCGACCTTCGTCCACGCGGCGTCGAGGCCCACGTCGGACGCGTCGACACCGAGGTCGGACAGGTCCCACTCCTCGACCGGCTTCTTCTTGGCCGCCATGATGCCCTTGAAGGACGGGTAGCGGGCCTCGCCGGTCTGGTCGGTCACGCTCACGACGAGCTTGCCCGTGCCCTGGACCTCCTGCGTGGCGACGTCGCCGTCACGCTTGATGGTCACGGTCTCGCCGTCGACGGTGATCTCGCCGCCGAGGGTGACCGCGGGCAGGCCGAGACGCTCGGCGACGAGCGTCGGGACGACACCCATGCCGCCGTCGGTCGATGCCATGCCGAAGAAGACGAAGTCGTACTCGAGCTTCTCGAGGGCCTTGGCCAGCACGAGCGACGTGGCGAACGCGTCGGAGCCGGCGATGGCCTCGTCGTTGACGTGCACGCCCTTGTCGGCGCCCATCTGCAGCGCCTTGCGCACGGCGTCGGCGGCGTCGTCGGGGCCGACGGTGAGGACGGTGACCTCGCCGTCGCCCTCCTCGACGACCTTGAGGGCCTGCTCGACGGCGTACTCGTCGAGCTCGGACAGCAGACCGTCGACGTTCTCACGGTCCACGGTGTTGTCGGACGAGTCGAAGGTGCGGTCGGCCGTGGCATCCGGCACGTACTTCACCGCGACGACGATGTTGGTCACGAGGACCCTCCTGTGGTCGGGGACGCGACGCTCGGCGTCGCGTGGTCGGGAGGTCCACCTTCCCACGTGGAGCTCCACGTGGTGAGGGCAGCCTTGCGTCGCAGGTTACCGGCGGGTTACAAGCGCGGCCACCCACACCGGCAATGGCGTCGGTCACATCGCTGCACGCCGCGTCGCCCGCGGTGCCGGCCGACCGCCGGCTCAGGCGTCGCGGCGGGAGAGCAGCGACGGCGCAGCCACCCCGACGATGAGGTAGACCACCGAACCGCCGCCGTAGGCGACGAACGCCTCCTTGGCCGCAGCGTTCTCCCCGGAGAAGGCGACCAGGCCACGCAGTGGTGCCGTGAGCGGGTCCGCGACCACGGCGACCGCCCGGAGCACACCGGCGTCGGCGTCGAAGCCGAAGGCGACGAGGAGGGCGGCGAGCGCCAGCAGCACCGAGGCCACCAGTCCGAGCACGCCGATCGCCACGCCCACCAGGGACACCACACGCGCCGGTCCGAAGGAGGAGGACTCCTGCGGCACCGACGGCGGCTCCGGCACGCTGTCGTCGATCTCGCGGGCCGGCGCCTTCTCGGCCCGACGACGCCGGGCCGCCTCGCCCTTCTCGGCGCGGGCCCGCTCCTTCGCCTCGGCCTTCTCGCGGCGACGCGCCACGGTGGCTGCCGCCGCTGCTCGGCGGTCGTCACCTCGACCGCCGCGGTCCACCGGTTCCTGAGAGGTGTGCTCGGACTCGCGCGCGTCGGCACGGGCGTCCTGGGCGTCGGCCTCGGTGACCTCGGTGGCCTCGGTGGCCTCGACGTCCTCGGTGGCCTCGAGGTCCTGGTGGGCGGCACCGACGGCGTCGAGGAGGGCCGTCTCCGCGGCCAGGTCGGCAGCGGAGCCGTCCTCGGACCGGGTCGTCGTCGACTCCTGCTCCGACGTGCCGTCGCCCGGCATCGGGTCCTGCGCGTCGGGGTCCTCGGGCGCAGCGTCCTGGTCCGCGACGTCCTGGGACGTGGGGGCGTCGGCTCGAGCGGTGGTCGGGCGTCCGGCCAGGGCGGCGAGGGCCGCGGCCTTGCTCTTCTCGCGGCGCTGAGCCTTCTGCTCCGCCGCCGCGCTCTCGGCCTGGCGACGTCGGTCCTGCTCGACCCGCGCGGCCGCGGCCTGCTCCTCGGCGAGCTGCCTCGTCCGCTCGTCCTCGACCTCCTGCGCCGCCCTGCGGGCCTCGGCCTGCTCGGCCTCGCGCTCCTTGGCCTCCGCCCGCTCGGCCGCCTCACGATCCTTGGCCTCGGCGCGCTCGCGCCTGGCACGATCCTTCTCGGCCTTGGCGGCGGCTCGCTGCTCCTCACGGGCTCGGCGCGCGGCAAGACGCTTCTCGGCCTTGGCCTGCTTGGCGGCTCGGCGCCGGTCCCCCGCGTCGCGGCGCGCGTGGTCACCGGGCTGGTCCTCCAGCTCGGCCGCACCGTCGTCGGACGAGCCGCCGTGCGTCGCAGCGATCCACGCGAGCGAACCCGGCACGAGGTCCTCGTAGGACCGCGTCGGGCGCGCGTCGTCGGTCGCAGGCGTCGCCTGCGCAGGCTCCGGGGTCGCCACCGGCTCGTCCTCGGGCGTGCTCGCCTCGAGTCCGGCGACGATCGCGCCGGCGGTCAGGTACTCAGGATCGGCGGATGACCCTTTTTTTGGTCGGGGGGACGGATCCCCCGGTCCCGTCGCTCACCTCCGGGGGGGTCTCGGTGCCCACGGACGGCTTCTCGTCCACGAACTCCCCCACCGACGGTTCCGAGAGGCTCTCGGAGAACGTCGGGGTGGCCTTGGCCGACTGGTTGGCCGCCACGATGTGGGACTGCGCCACCCGCTCGGCCTCGGCCTCGGCCGCCGCGACCCATTCCATGGCCGTCGCCTCGGCCTCGGCCAGCTTCTCCTCGGCGGCCGAGCGTGCGGCCGCCACGGCCTGGCTGAGTCGCTCCTGCGCGTCGCGCTTGGCCTGCTGGACGACGCGGTCCGCCTCGGCGCGCGCCTCCTCGATCCGTCGCCGCGCGTCGTCGTCGGCGCGCTGCGCCACGGTGCGGGCCTCGGCCTCGGCCTGCGAGAGGCGGTCGGCCGCCTGCTGCTCGGCCTCGGCCAGCTTGCGCTCCGCGGTGACGCGTGCCTGCTCGGCCTCCTCGGCCTGACGACGCGTGGCCTCCTCGCGAGCGGCTGCGGACGCCCGCGCGGCGTCGGCCGCCTCGGCCGCCACGCGCTCGGCCTCGGCCTGGGCGTTGCGGACGCGCTCCTCCGCGACCCGCTCGGCCTCGGCCAGCTGCGCGGTGGCCTGGTTGCGCTCCTCCTCGGCCTGGCGTGCGAGCTCGGCCACCTCGGCGGTGACGCGCTCCACGTGGGCCCGGGCCTCGTCGCGCTCGCGGGCGAGCTCGGTCGCCGCGAGCTCGTGCCGCTCGGCGGCCTCGGACGCGAGGCGCTCCGCCTCCGCCTTCGCGGCGGCCAGCTGGTCGCCGGCCGTGCGCTCGGCGTCGGAGAGCCGCACGGCGATGGCGACGCGCTCGGCCGCCACCTCCTGCGCGTACTTCTCCGCCTCGGCCTTCGCGGCGGCCACGTGCTCGGCCGACGTCCGTTCGGCATCGGCCACGACCTTCTCGGCCTCGAGCCTCACCTGCTCCAGCTTGGCCTCGGCCTCGGCACGCTCCTTCTCGAGCTGCTCGAGGGCCGCTTCGCGATCCCTCCGGGCACCCTCGGCGAGCTTCTCGGCCTCGGCACGGGCCTCGCTGATACGACGCTCGGCGTCCTGCTCGGCCGCGGCGAGCCGTCGCTGGGCGGCGTCCTCGGCGTCACGCTCACCCTGGGCGAGTCGTTCGGCCGCCTTGCGCGACGCCTCCTCCTCGGCGGCGGCGATGCGCCGCTCGGCCTCGGCCTTGGCCTCGTCGAGCCGCTCCTGCGCGGCCCGCTCGGCCTCGGCACGGGCGACCTCGACGCGCTCGTCGGCCTCCTTCTGCAGCTGCTCGATCTTCGCCGACGCCGCCTGGCGCTCGCGCTCGATCTCCGCCGTGACGCGATCGGCCTCCTCGCGTGCGGCGCGGACCCGCTCCTCCGCCGCCTGCTCGGCTGCGCGCAGTCGACCCTGCAGCACCTCACGCTGCTCGGCCTCGTCGGCGCGGATGCGAGCGGCCACCTCGGCGCGCTCCCTGGCCGCCTCCTCCATGAGGCGAGCGGCCTCGGCGCGCGCGGCGCTGACCCGCTCCTGGGCCGCGGCGCTGGCGGCAGCCAGCTTCTCGGCGAACGTGCTCGGAACCGCGGGCGGGGCCGGGCTCGCCACCGCAGCAGCCTCCGGTGCGGACGTGGTCGGCGCGGGGTCCTCGGGAGCGGGCGACTCGAGGCTCTCCGTCGCGGCGGCAGGAGCCTCCTCGGGCTCGTCGGCGGCCACGGGGCGGTCCTGCGGCGGCTCGACCGGCTCCGAGAGCGCGTCGACGTGGTCGTCGGTCGGGACCTCGGACGTCGGCTCGGCGTGCTCCACGACGGTCTCGTCCGGCGTGCTCTCGGGCTGTGTGCTCTCGGGCTGCGTGCCCTCGTGCGGCTGGGCCGCGACCGACTCGCTCTCCTCCGCCTCCGCAGCGGACTCGGTCTCGACGTCGGGGCTCGTCGCCCCGTCCGTCGCGGTCTCGGCAGGTGGCTGCTCGTCGGGCGCGGACTCGTCGGCCTGAGCGCGCTCGGGCTCGGCGCGCTCGGGCTCGGGGACCGCGACACCCTCGGCATGCGACGCCGTCACGGACTCCTTCGTGCCGGAGGCCTCGACCGGGTCGGCGTCGGCCGGTCGGTCGGTCGCGGCGGGCGTCTCCGGCTCGGCGAGGCTCGCCGCGGTGGGCGGCATCCACCGCCTCGTCTGCGGCTGCTCGACCGCTTCGGCCTCGGGAGCGGCGGAGGCGGGAGCCTCGGGCTCGACGGCGGCCGGATCGTCCGTGTCGTCCAGCAGCGCCGCATCGATGTGCTCGTCGTCGTTCGGGACCCGACCGGTCAGGGCGTCCGCGACCGTGGGCCGGGCCTCGGGCTCCGCCGGCGCCGCGGGGACCTGCGGCATCTCGGCGGTCTTCTCGGCCTCGGGCACCTGGCTCGCCGACCCGGCCTCGACAGCGCCGGTCTCGACGGGCGGAGTCTCGACGGGCGGAGTCTCGGCGGCTTGGGCCTCGACGGGCTCCGGAGCGGTGGGCTTGGGCTCCTGCTGCGCCGCCTCGGCCGGCTGCTCGGCGTCGAGCGCCTCCTCGGCCGTGCGCAACGCCGGCTCGACCGAACCGTCCTCGGAGCGGCGTCCGCGACGGGAGGCGCTGAACGCCCGTGCCGCGTTGCGCTCGCTGCGCCGCTTCTCGGCAGCCACCTGACGCGCGGCGCGCTGCGCTGCCCGCTTGCGTCGTCGGTCGTCCGCGGACCCGGAACCGCCCGCGTCGCTCGTGTCGGCGGCGTCGTCGCCGTCGGACTGCGCGAGCATGTCCGCCGCGACCTTCAAGGGGTCGGCACGCCGACGATCCTGTGGCTGGTTCGACCCTGAGTCGGTCATGACTCCCCTTCTTGGCGACACGGCGGCACGTCGCAGCACAGTATGCCCCATGCGCCTCTCGAGCCACGGACGTTTCGCGGCGATGTCGAGGCGTGAGACCTCGGACCGTCCCGTCCGGGTCAGGAACCGCTGAACGTGGCCTTGCCGGGACCGTTCTCGACGAACGAGTCCATGCCGGCGCTCCGGTCGTCGGTGGCGAAGAGGCCGGTGAACTCGATCCGCTCGATCTCCAGCCCCGTCTGCAGGTCCGTCTCCAGGCCGCGGTCGATCGCGCTCTTGGCCGCCCGCAGGGCCAGCGCCGGGCCTCCGACGAATCCGCGCGCCCACGCGAGCGCGGCCTCGAGCACCTCGTCGGCCGGGAGGACGCGGTCGACCAGACCGATGCGCAACGCCTCCTCGGCACCCACGAACCGTCCGGTGTAGACGAGGTCCTTCGCGATCGAGGGACCGACGAGGCGCGCCAGCCGCTGCGTCCCACCCGCACCCGGGATGATGCCGAGCAGGATCTCGGGCTGGCCGAGCTTGGCGTTCTCCGCGGCGAACCGCAGGTCGGTGGAGAGGGCGAGCTCGCAGCCTCCGCCGAGCGCGAAGCCCGTGACGACCGAGACCGTCGGCTTGCCGATGCTCGCCACGGCCCGCGTGAACTCCTGCAGCAGGTGGCCGTGGGCGACCATCTGCTGGTAGGTCATCGCCGCCATCTCCTTGACGTCGGCGCCCGCGGCGAACACCTTGGGGCCTCCGTGCAGCACCACCGCGGCGACATCGTCGCGGGTGTCGGCCTCACGGGCCACCTCCACCAGCTCGCGCTGCAGCTGGGCGTCGAGGGCGTTCATGGGCGGACGATCGAGTCGGATCACGCCGACTCCGTCGGTCACGTCGAGCTGGACGAGCTGCGTCACGCTGCTTCCTTCCGTCGGGCGACCACCCGAGGAAGGGGCCGCTGGTCCGTGGCCGCGAGCATAGGAGTCGTCGCGACCCGGGGCGGCATCGGGGGAACACGCCCGAAAGCCGCACGCACGCACTAGCGTGGGTCCATGGTCGCTCGGGTTCCGGTGCTGGAGGTCCGTCCGTGCCTGGACCGCGGCCGGTTCCCGGCCAAGGTCGTCCCCGGCGAACCGTTGCGCATCGAGGCGATCGTGCTGCCCGACGACCTCGAGGTCGGCGCCGCCGTGGTCCTCACCGACCCCGAGGGGAAGACGCGCGCCCCCGTGCCCCTGCGCCACCTCGGCGACCACCTGTGGTCGGCAATCGTCACCACCGACGTCGTCGGGGACTGGACCTACCACGTCGAGAGCTGGCAGGAGCCGCTGCGCAGCTGGGCGGCTCGCGTCGTCTCCGACATCGACGGCGGCGCCGACGCCGAGAACGTCCTCGCCCACGGCAGCGCGCTCGTGCTCGGCATCGGCGACCGCGATCCCGCCGCGCTGCAGGTGGCCGAGGACCTCCTCGACGACGCCGCACCGGCCCACGAGCGGCTGGCCGAGGCGCTCGCCTACGTCGCGTCCCTGCCCGACGAGATCGGTCGGCTGCACGTCGACAGCACGGATCCACTGCCGTTGCGCGTCGATCCGGAACGAGCCCTCGTCGGCGCCTGGTACGAGCTGTCCCCCGTGTCCACGTCCGACCTGGCCACCGTCACGGAGGAGCTCGCACGGGTCGCCGCCCTGGGCTTCGACGTGGTCCGGCTCCCTCCGCTGCACCCGTCCGCGTCCGCCAACCCCTGGGATGCCGGACCGGCCACCGGGGAGCACACCTCGGTGGATCCTCGCCTCGGCACCGTGGACGAGGTCCTGGAGCTCGTCGAGCAGGCACACCACGTGGGCCTCGAGGTCGCCCTCGAGCTCGCCTGGACCATCTCGTCGTCCCACCCGTGGCTCGCGCAGCACCCGAGCTGGTTCGTCCCCGCCGGAGACGACACCTGGCGGTTCGACCACGACGGGGACACCGGTGCCACCTATGCCGCGGTCCTCGACATGGTGACCACCTGGATCGGCCGGGGCATCAGCGCCTTCGTGGTGCAGGACGCGCACCGCTGGCCGCTGGCGCTGTGGGAGCAGCTGCTCCACGACGTCCGGGTCGCGGCCCCCGACGTGGTGCTGGTGGCCGAGGGCGATCCGTCGCCCGCGCAGGCGCACGCGCTGTCGCTCGTCGGGTTCCACCAGACCACCCCGCCGCTGCACCGGGCCCTCGGCGTCCACGACGTCGAGGAGGTCCTCACCGGGATCGGCCGCGGGTCGGTGACCCGCCCGCAGCTGCTGGCGTCCACGCGCCACCGGCGCTCGTCGGCCCTCACCGGCGGATCCGCGGCCACCTTCCAGGCCTGGGCCGCCGTCGCGGCGCTCGGCGGACCCGCCTGGGGAGTCAGCAGCACCTTCTCCCCCACCGACGACCCCGCCGACGAGACGGTCGCCGCGTTCCTCACCCGCCTCAACGAGCTGCGCCGGTCCCACCCCGCCCTGCGGTCGCGTCGTGGACTCGAGCTGCGACCGGTGCACCACGCCGGGGTGCTGGCCTTCAGCAGGACCTGCGCCGACGACGAGGTGCTCGTGGTGATCGACCTCTTCCCGGCCTTCTCCAAGACCGTGGGCGTGCAGACCACGCTGACCGGCAGTGACGGCCGGCTGCAGGACGAGCTCGACGGGTCCTGGCACGCCGCGGAGTCGATCCTGCTGGACCTCGAGCACCCGGTCCGGGTCCTCACGGGCCGGCGGTGACGCTCGCCCACGACGGCCGACGTCAGCGATGACGGCCGCACAGGCTCCGCGTACGGTGGCGGCGTGAGCACCATCCTGCGAGACGACGACCTCGTCCTCGAGCCCACGAGCGGATCCGACGGACTCCGCGGCTGGGCCCTGACCATCGACGGAGATCGTCTCGGCACGATCGCGCTCCTCGACGAGGGCCGTGGGGTGGGCTCGGTCCGCTGGAACACCGGCACGGGTGACGGTGCGCTCGGTCTCGCGGTCCGCGCCCTGCGCCTGGTGCTCGAGCACGCCTTCGGGGACCGGGGGCTCCTGCGGGTCGAGGCCCGGGTACCCGTGGACCGGACCGAGGACGTACGAGCGGCCTCGATCAGCGGCCTGCGCCGCGAGGGCATCGCTCGGGGAGCGGGCGACGCCCCCGACCGCGCGCTGCTCGCCCGGCTGCACGACGACCCTCCGGCCACGAGCCGCGAGGGCTTCATCGCCCTGCTCAACGCGGGTCTGCCCACCAAGCGGGTCATCTCCCAGGGCCTGCTGCGCGACCCGCAGGGACGCGTGCTGCTGTGTCGACTGACCTACAAGCAGGAGTGGGACCTGCCGGGAGGGGTCGTCGAGGTCGGCGAGTCCCCCGCCGACGGCCTCGTGCGCGAGCTCGAGGAGGAGCTGGGCCTCACGGTGCAGGTGCGCGACCTGCTGACCGTCAACTGGTTGCCCGCCTGGCGCGGCTGGGACGACGCCTGCATCTTCCTGTTCGACCTCGGCGTGGTCGACACGTCGTACGTGGACGACATGGTGCTGCAGCCCACCGAGATCGTGTCGGTGCACTGGTGCGACACCCAGACGGTCCACGACAAGGCGACCGCGGCCGCGATCGAGCTGCTCGACGCGGTGGCCGGCGACGACCTCGCGACCTACCGCGAGGCCCCTCTCGCTCCCGAGCCGCCTGCCGTCTGACCCGTCAGGGCCCCTGGGCCTCCACGACGCCGCCGTACTGTCCGATGACCCTCGGCTTGCCCGACCCGCCGGGGATCGAGACGAGCACCTGGTGCAGGTAGCGCAGGCTGCCCGACGAGGACAGTCCCGACTCCAGCAGGGCCTTCTGCGGCGAGTCGTCCGGCCACGTGACCCGGACGCCCTCCCCCACCTCGTAGGAGTCGACGCGCTCGAGGGTCGCGAACACGAGCGCACCCCCGTCGGCGGTCCGCAGGACGTGCCGCACCTCCTGCGCCGACCACGTCTGCGTGAACGACACGTCCTCGAGCGAGGCGTTGCGCTCGGCCGCCGCACGCATCTGCTCGATGAAGTCGTCCTGCTCGAGCGACGAGGCCGCGGGTGAGGCGGGGTCCGCGAGCACCGCGGCGTAGCGGTCGGCCGCCTCCTGGGGCGACATCGACATGCCGGTGGCGCTGTCCGGCGGCACCACGAGCTGGACCCCGTCGCGCTCGCGCAGGTCGGGCAGCTGCGTCGTGAGCAGCGTCTCCGGGCTGGCGACCAGGAACCACGGGTCCACGGCCGAGGCGCGCTCGAAGATCTGCACCCGGTTGACCTCGGCCGCGCGGTCCTGCACCTCCACCATGAACCACAGGGGGTAGGCCGTGAACCGGGGCGTGGCCAGGCGCACGACGTCGTTGGAGGCCGAGTCGCCACCCACGGCTCGCGCCAGGCGCTGCGCCACCTCGAAGGACCCGGTGTCGATCGCCAGCACGGCACCGCTCTCCACGGTCGACAGCGGCTTGGGGTCGAGCAGCTCGGCGGCGGTGTCGCGCACCTTCTCGTAGCGGGCCAGCACCGCGTCGACCTCCCCGGCGTCGACCGGGACCGTGGACGGGGGCGCGTCGCCGCGCTCGCGCGGGAGACCACAGGCCGCGAGGACCAGCAGCGCACAGACCAGCGCCACGAGGAGCCGTGAGGACCGCCTCATCGCTCGTCCTCCTCGTCGACGACCTCGTAGTCGGCCAGCTCGTCGGCCGAGACCTCGTGCTCCACGCCGTCCTCGTCGACGAACACGTAGACGACGTCCTGGACCGGCGTCGGTGCGGGTGGGTCGGCCATCGGCGTCGCCGGAGCCGGAGCCGGAGCCGGAGGAGTCTGCTCGCCAGACGCCGCCTCGACCGGACGGTCCACGGTGGAGGAGTCGGGCCCGGCGGCCTCCGCAGTCGGCACGTCGTCGCGCCCTGCCTGCTCGGCGAGGTCCAGGCGGGCCTGGAGACGTTCTGCCTCGTCCTCGGAGATCTCGTGCTCCACGCCCCGTTCGTCGACGAAGACGTAGACCACCTCCTCGACCTCCTCGACCTCCTCCTCCCCGCCCGAGGCACCGGGCGCCGCGACCCGCGCGGGAGCGAGTGCGGTGTCGCGCCGCAGCAGCACACCCACCCACACGAGTCCGGCACCGACGAGCACCGCACCGAGGCCCAGCCCGAAGCCGCCCTTCACGCCGTAGGCGAACGTGACGGTGAGTCCGGAGAGGTCCGAGGCCCCCACCGCGAGCACGGCCACGGACACGGACTCGTCGGGCAGGCTCGCACTGATCGACGCCCCACCGAGACCCGCCGACTCCGCGATCCACCAGTCGAGGGCCGTGGGCGCACCGGGCAGCGCCGGGTCTCCCTCGACCTCCCGCGTGCGGACCGTCCACGGCACCCGGAACGACGTCACCTCGAGCCGCTGCGTCCGACTCACGTAGTCCTGCACGTCCACCGTGTTGCCGAGGCCGACGAACACCGGCTTGTTCACCGGCACCTCCACCAGCACGTCGACCTGGAGCCCGCGGTAGGAGACGACTCCGGGGGCGGTCACCACGGCGGCGGCATCGGTGTCGACCTCGTGCGGACCCGTCGTGAACCGGCTGTCCGGACCGAGCACCACGACGACCGCGAGGCCGGCGACGGACAGGAGCACACCCACGACGAGCGCCGGCCAGGCCAGCCGTCCGCCCATCGTCGCTCTCCTCGCTGCGGCCACGCCTGTCGCCGCCGTCGCCGCACCCTAACCCTCCGGGTGCGTCCGCACCGTCAGAAGAGGGCGGACGCGAGGGCGCGTCGCGCGTCGGCCACCCGTGGGTCGTTCGATCCCACCACCACGAACAGCTCGAGCAGACGCTCGCGGATGCGGTCGCGGTCGTCGCCCTGCGCCTGGCGCACGAGCGCGACCAGACGGGCGAAGGCGTCCTCGACGTGGCCACCGCTGACGTCGAGGTCGGCCACCAGCAGCTGCGCGTCGAGGTCGTCGGGCCGGTCGGCCGCGGCTGCGCGAGCAGCCTGGAGGTCGGCGTCCTTCGTCCGGTCGAAGAGCTTGACCCCGGCCAGCCGCTCGGCCACCTCGGCGTCTCCGGGGTGCTGGGCCTTGAGTCGTTCGTACTCGGCGATGGCCGTGGTGGTGTCGCCTGCCGCGAAGGCGGTGTCGGCCGCGGCGAAGCGCGGGTCCTCGGCGGGCTCGGCCTCGACGTCCCCCGCCGCGTCCGGCGCGGCGACGCGTCCGGACAGCCCGTTCTGGACCGCGACCGCGACCAGCTGGTCGAGGTACTGGCGCACCTCGGCCTCCTCGACCGCACCCTGGAAGAGCGGGACGGGCTGGCCCTTGACGAGACCCACGACCAGCGGGACGCCCTGGGCCTGCAGTGCCTGCGCGATGGCGGGGTTGGCATCGGCGTCGACCCTGGCCAGCAGGGCGCGACCCTCGAGGCCGTCGACGGCGCGTCCGACGACGTCGACGAAGTCGCGGCTCTGGGGTGCGCGCGGCGACCACAGGGCCAGGACCACGACGTGCTGCATCGAGGCCTCGAGGGCGACGGTCTGGAAGTTCTGCTCGGTCACGTCGACCGCGTACCCGCCTGCGGCACCCGACGGTCCTGCAGCCGGGGACGGCGGGGGCGACGCCAGGGCGGACAGGTCGATGGCACCGGGACGCGAGAAGGTCATGGACCCATCCTAGGAAGTGGGGCCAGCGTCCTCACGCACCCCACGTCCCCAGGCCTCGGTCCTCGGGCCTCAGCGGCCGTCCTGCGCCTGCCGCTCGAAGGCCGTGCGCGGGCCGCGCAGCCCGGAGCGCTGGACGACCCGCTGGATCGTCAGGTCGCGAGCGTCGGGATCGCCGATGAAGCGGATGTCGCGCAGGCCCTGGGCCTGGGCGGCCGACTCGAAGACGAAGTGCCCGTAGCCGAGCACCCGCCCCACGAACGGCTTCTCGACGGTGATGTCGAGGATGCGGGTGATGGGCATGGTGGCGATGCGCACCGAGAACACGCCCGAGGCGCGGAAGACCCGCATGTTGGTGATGACGAAGACGTCGCGGTGCTCCTGGAGCACCAGGTAGCCGGCGTGCAGCAGCACCCCGACGCCGAGCAGGATGAACAGCCACCCGATCTGGATGGGACCGACGACGGCCAGCACCCACAGCAGCACGGCACCGAGGGCCTCGGCGGCGGGACGCAGGTAGACGACCGGGTGCTTGCGGACCAGGTCGATCACGTGCTCGCCCTCGTCGAGCAGCAGGTGCCCCTCGACGTCCTGCTCGGGAAGTCGCGCCAGCAGGGCGGCCAGCACGGGGCCTACCGGGTCAGCTCGTTGAAGAAGATGAAGACCTGGCCGAAGGCGTTCATGACGGCCTCGACCGCGCCGGAGACAGCGTCGGCCGCGCCGGCGGGCGCGGTCAGCAGGTAGTAGACCACGAACGCGGCGACGAGGAGCACCAGGAGCTTCTTCAGCACGCGAACATTCCTATCGCACTCGACCGCCCGTCAGCGGCAGGCGCGCCCGGGTGATCGCTGAGACTGTCGACACGCCTCAGCGGACGACGTCGAGCAGCACGTCGGCCGCGGCGAACGGGTCCTGGTCGCCGGCCAGCACGGCCGCGGCGAGGTCGTCGAGGCGCTCGTCTGCGCCGACGTGCCCGAACCGCTCTCGCAGCTCGTGCAGGGCGACCGCCTCGATCTCACGGCGCGTGCGGGCGAGCCGGCGTCGGCGCAGCCCGCCCGAGGACTCCTGGTGCTCGCGGTGCCGCTCGATCTCGGCCACGACCTCGTCGATGCCCTCACCACGCGAGGCCACCGTCAGGGTGATGGGTGGCTTCCAGGCGCCCTCGGGACGCTCCGACATCGCGATGACCGAGCGCAGCTCGCGCCGGGTGGACTGCGCACCGTCCCGATCGGCCTTATTGACCACGAAGATGTCACCGACCTCCAGGATCCCGGCCTTGGCCGCCTGGATGCCGTCGCCCATGCCGGGGGCGAGCAGCACCAGGGTGGTGTCGGCGAGCCCGGAGACCTCCACCTCCGACTGTCCGACCCCCACGGTCTCGACCAGCACGACGTCGCAGCCGGCGGCGTCGAGCACGCGCAACGCGTGCGGCGCCGCCCACGACAGGCCGCCGAGGTGACCACGGCTGGCCATGGAGCGGATGTAGACGCCGCTGTCGGTGGCGTGCTCGCCCATGCGGATGCGATCACCCAGCAGCGCTCCACCGGAGAACGGGGACGTCGGGTCGACCGCGAGGACACCCACGCGCTTGCCCTGGGCACGCAGAGCCCCGACCAGGGCTGCGGTCGAGGTCGACTTGCCCACACCGGGCGACCCGGTCAGGCCCACCACGTGGGCGCGGCCCACGAGTGGGGCGAGCGCCGCACTGACCTCGCGCAGCGCGGGCGACTCGTCCTCGACGAGCGAGATCAGACGCGCGACCGCCCGCGGCTGCCCCTCCTGGAGCCGCGCGACGAGGTCGGCGACGTCGGGAGTGGGGGCAGGCACGGGCGGTCGGTTGCGCTGGTGAGGGTGACCGTCAGGCGGACGGCACGGTGATGAGCAGGGCGTCGCCCTGGCCGCCGCCACCACAGAGCGCGGCAGCGCCGAGCCCACCGCCGCGTCGCTTCAGCTCGAGCGCGAGGTGCAGCACGATGCGCGCGCCGCTCATCCCGATCGGGTGCCCGAGGGCGATCGCACCGCCGTTGACGTTGACGATGTCCTCGGAGATGCCGAGCTTGCGGGCCGACTGGATGCCGACGGCCGCGAAGGCCTCGTTCAGCTCGACGAGGTCGAGGTCGGCCGCGGTCCTGCCCTGCTTCGCAAGCGCCTTCTCGATGGCGTTGGCCGGCTGCTCCTGGAGCGTGGAGTCGGGGCCGGACACGTTGCCGTGCGCGCCGATCTCGGCGATCCAGGTGAGGCCGAGCTCCTCGGCCTTGGCCTTGCTCATGACCACCACGGCGGCGGCGCCGTCGGAGATCTGGCTGGCGGTGCCGGCGGTGATGGTCCCCTCCTTGTCGAAGGCGGGGCGCAGTCGGCCGAGGGACTCGGCCGTGGTGTCGCCCCGCACGCCCTCGTCGGCCGAGACGACGACCGGGTCGCCCTTGCGCTGCGGGATCTCGACGGGGACGATCTCCTCGTCGAAGACACCGTTCTTCTGCGCCGTGGCCGCGAGCTGGTGCGAGCGGGCTCCGAACGCGTCCTGCTCCTCGCGGGTCAGTGCGTCGACGTCGGCGTTGCGCTGCTCGGTGAGCGAGCCCATGGCCTGGTCGGTCAGCGCGTCCCACAGGCCGTCGTACTCCATGTGGTCGAGCATCGTGGCCTTGCCGTACTTGGTTCCCTCGCGCGAGCCCGTGAGCAGGTGCGGCGCCTGGGTCATCGACTCCTGACCGCCGGCCACGACCACGTCGTACTCACCGGCGCGGATCAGCTGGTCGGCGAGCGCGATGGCGTTGATGCCCGACAGGCAGACCTTGTTGATCGTCAGGGCCGGCACGTCGAGCGGGATGCCGCCCTTGAAGGCAGCCTGCCGCGCGGGGACCTGGCCGGCTCCGGCGCCGAGCACCTGGCCCATGATCACGTAGTCGACCTGGTCGCCGGAGATCCCGGCCTTCTCGAGCGCGCCCTTGATGGCGAGGCCACCGAGGTCGGATCCGGACAGCGTCTTGAGGCCGCCGAGCAGACGGCCGATCGGCGTGCGGGCGCCGGCGACGATCACGGACTGGGTCATGGGGTTGCTCCCTTGCATGGACACAGGTGGTGGGGTGCCCGTCACTGTACTCGCGGGTCACTTCGCCCAGGAGCGGATGTGGGTCACGTCACCCGGGGCCGCGCCCAGGTGAAGAACAGCACGCCCAGCACCACCAGCACCGCGAGGGCCAGGCCGGCCTCGAGGGGCCCGACCTGGCGCTGCAGCCCCGCACCGGCGAGCGCCGTCGGGAGGAGCAGGACCACCAGGGCAGCCAGCAGGATCCCCCAGCGGCGCGCCGTCACGAGACCCCCGAGGTCGACCAGGCGTAGGTGCCGTTGGCGTAGGACCGGATGACATTGGTCGGATAGGTGGTCTGGACGCAGCCGTACTTGAGCACGCAGTTCTCGAAGCGCCCCTGCCGGTAGTGGTAGAACGCGCTGCGCGGGTGGCCGTCGTTCGCTCCTGCGTCGTAGAAGTACCGGTTGGACGCCACCTGGCCGCGCCAGTACTGGAACGCGTCGGCCTCGGAGACGAAGAAGCCGTTGCTGCCACCGGCGTGGATGTGCTGGGTCGACCTGGTCCAGCACCAGCGGGTCCACGTGTTGTAGCGGTAGGCCGTCTTGCCCGTGTACGTCGTCGCGCGGTTCGAGATCGTCACCTTGCGACACCCCGAGCCGGTGCTCGACCCGCCTTTGCCCGACCCCTTGACGGCCGACGGGCCGTCGGGGGCCGTCGCTCGGCTCGCCGTGGCGGTGATCGGGGTGGTGACGGTGGAGATCGGGGTGCCGTCGAGCGCCGAGAGCTCGTCGACGACGTAGTCACCCTCGGCGGTGTCGACGACCCAGAGGTCACGCG
Organism: Aeromicrobium sp. Leaf289; assembly: GCF_001423335.1. Lineage (NCBI taxonomy): Bacteria > Bacillati > Actinomycetota > Actinomycetes > Propionibacteriales > Nocardioidaceae > Aeromicrobium > Aeromicrobium sp. Leaf289. The sequence continues at coordinate 621,885 of NZ_LMNK01000001.1, forward strand.
GCACCGGACCGGGGTCCTCGGAGGCCGACGCGGCGACCGGTGCCGACGCCATCCCCGCCACGCCCAGGATCGTTGCCGTCACCATGGCGATCACGCCCCTGGCCGTCGCGATCGACCCCGACCCCGCCATCGACCCCGTCCTCGTCATCGACCCCGTCATCGAGCTCGCCCTCGTGACCGACCCTGCTCGCCTCATGTCGTCCCCCTCGTCGGCCGCCGCCGTCTCGTGTCGCGTGGGACGAGACTCTCGGGAGCGCCGCGGCGCCGACCACCCTTCCTCAGACTTCGTGCGGGAGGTGTTGACGAGGAGCGCTGCCACCGGGTAGTGCGCCGCGAGCCACCGGCCCGCGCTCGGCGACACCACCGAGCTCCTCGGCGGCCGCCAGGATGAGCCGCGCGATCGGCACGGCCCGACGTCCCTCCTCGGTGAGGCGCACCCCGGCGCCCTCGCGCCGGACGAGGCGGACACCGCACTCGCGCTCCAGGGCCTGCAGGTGAGCACTCACGGCCGGTGCCGAGAACCGCAGGACCCGGGCGGCGTCGGTGATCGAGCCGCTGCGCTCGACCATCACCAGGGCGCGCAGCATCCGTAGATCGAGATGCACCCGGACCAGCTCCCCCCCGCAGGCGCGACGTACGTGCCCGACGCTCGACGACGCGTCTGCCGACAGCCTCGCGGCGTGGGAGTGGGCCGATCAACGAACCTCACGATCTCTGTGGTTGCTCTTGATCGACGACGGTCCAGGCGGTATGACACCGCTGCGGCTCGGGCTCGCGCGCCGACCGAGCCGCTCCAGCTCGACGGCCGCGGCGAGCATGAGGCGGGCGATCGGCACCGCCCTGCGCCCCTCCTCCGTGAGTGCCGTGCCGGCCCCCGTGCGCTCGACCAGACGCACCCCGCACTCCCTCTCGAGCGCACGCAGGTGCTCGCTGACCGCGGCGGGCGAGAAGGCCAGGCCGTCCGCTGCGCGGGTGATGGAGCCGCTGGCCTCGACCATCACCAGGGCACGCAACATCCGCAGCTCGATGTGCACGTGACCTCCGACGGGTAGGGGAAATCGACCATACGTGCGATCTCCGACGGGCCTCGGCGGGCGACACGGACCTCCCCTACCCTGCTTCTCATGACCACCTCGACCCCTCCGTCGGACGCCCCCGCCGACGCCACCGTCCCCGAGCACCTCCTCGTCGCCATCGACCACGTCGGCATCGCCGTGCCCGACCTCGACGACGCCCTCGCCTTCTACTCCTCCGTCTTCGGGCTCCGGTCCGTGCACGAGGAGGTCAACGAGGAGCAGGGTGTCCGCGAGGCGATGCTCGCCGTCGGCGACTCCGGCTCCTGCATCCAGCTGCTGGCCCCGCTCAACGACAGCTCCACGATCGCGAAGTTCCTGGACCGCAACGGCCAGGGGATCCAGCAGCTCGCCTACCGCGTGCTCGACATCGACGCGGTCTCGGCGATCCTGCGCGAGCGCGGCGTCCGGCTGCTCTACGACCAGCCGAAGCGCGGCACGTCCGACAGCAGGGTGAACTTCGTGCACCCCAAGGACGCCGGCGGCGTGCTCGTCGAGCTGGTCGAGCCGTCCTCGACGTCGCACTGAGCCCGAGGCCCGCGTCTCGGGCGTGACCCGACCCACACTCCCGAGCCGGGACGCAGAACGCTACGGATCGGTAACATCGCCGAAACCCCGACCCAGCGCCGGACCGAGCGCCGGAACACCCCACCCTGGAGGCCCCGTGCAGCACATCCTCGATGCGATCCTCGCCGGAGACACGGCGAGCGAGGACTTCGCCCACCTGGACATCCCCGACCACTACCGCGCCGCCACCGTCCACAAGGACGAGGTCGACATGTTCGAGGGCGTCGCCAGCCGCGACAAGGACCCGCGCAAGTCGATCCACGTCGAGGACGTCGCGCTCCCCGAGCTGGGTCCGGGCGAGGCCCTCGTGGCCGTCATGGCGAGCGCCATCAACTACAACACCGTCTGGACGTCGATCTTCGAGCCCGTCTCCACGTTCGGCTTCCTCGAGCGCTACGGCCGACTCTCCCCGCTCACCAAGCGCCACGACCTGCCGTACCACGTGGTCGGCTCCGACCTCGCCGGAGTCGTGCTGCGCACGGGCCCGGGCGTCACCCAGTGGAAGCCGGGTGCGGAGGTCGTCGCACACTGCCTCTCCGTGGAGCTCGAGGACCCCGCCGGCCACGACGACACGATGATGGATCCCCAGCAGCGCATCTGGGGCTTCGAGACCAACTTCGGCGGACTGGCCCACATCGCCCTGGTCAAGTCCAACCAGCTGCTGCCCAAGCCCGACCACCTCACGTGGGAGGAGGCCGCCTCGCCCGGACTGGTCAACGCGACCGCGTACCGCCAGCTGGTCTCCAAGAACGGCGGCAACATGAAGCAGGGCGACAACGTGCTGATCTGGGGCGCCTCCGGCGGCCTCGGCGGCTTCGCCACGCAGTACGCCCTGAACGGTGGCGCCAACCCGATCTGCGTGGTCTCCAACGAGGAGAAGGCCAAGATCGTCCGGAGCATGGGCGCCGAGCACGTCATCAACCGGTCCGAGGAGAACTGGAAGTTCTGGAACGAGGAGGGCACCCAGCAGAACCCGAAGGAGTGGCAGCGCCTCGGCAAGAAGATCCGCGAGCTCACCGGTGGCGAGGACATCGACATCGTCTTCGAGCACCCGGGTCGTGAGACCTTCGGCGCCTCGGTCTACGTCACCCGCAAGGGCGGCACCATCACCACCTGCGCGTCGACCACCGGCTTCATGCACGAGTACGACAACCGCTACCTGTGGATGAACCTGAAGCGGATCGTCTCGAGCCACTTCGCCAACTACCGCGAGGCGTACGAGGCCAACCGGCTCATCGCCCAGGGCAAGATCCACCCCACGGTCTCGCGCACGTACACGCTCGAGGACGTGGGCCAGGCCTCGCTCGACGTCCACCACAACCTCCACCAGGGCAAGGTCGGCGTGCTCACCCTCGCCCCCGAGGAGGGGCTGGGCGTCCGCGACGAGGAGTTCCGCGCCAAGCACCTCGACGCCATCAACCGGTTCCGCGGCATCTGACGCAGGACCGACCAGCACCACCGCTCGACCGAGGGGCCCGGACGATCCGTCCGGGCCCCTCGGCACGTCCGCGTCCTTGGCGTGCCGGTTCCTTCGGGGTTGGGCGCCGCCCGGGGCGTGGGGACGCCGGACGAGCGTCCGGCACGCGGTCGCGGCAGCGCGGGGGCGTCGGCCCACCTGGGTATGGTGGGTCCCACCGCGAGCGAAGTCGACGCGACGTCGTCCGATGCAGGCTCGCGCACCAGTCGATCCAGCCAGAGGGAGTACCGCGGCATGTCCGAGGAGCAGTCCGGATTGTCCATCTTCGACGCGGCACGCAAGTCCGCCGAGGTCTCGTTCCCCTTGGCCCGGCGCGGCGGCTACGACAGCGACGCGGTCGACGCCTGGGCCCGCACCCAGTCCGCCGAGCTGCAGAAGGCCGCCGACGCGGTCCAGTCGCTGCAGGAGGAGAACGACGAGCTGCACGACCTCGTCGAGCAGCTGCGCGAGCGGGTCGAGGCCATCGACCGGCCCACGTACTCCGGGCTCGGCGGGCACGCCGCCCAGCTGCTGCAGCTGGCCGAGCAGGAGGCCGACGAGGTGCGCTCGCGTGCTCGCCGCGAGGCCGACGAGGTGCTGAAGGTCGCCGAGGAGGAGGCCGCCCTCGTCCGCACCGCTGCGGCCAAGGAGGCCGAGGACCTGCGCACGCGCGCGGTCAGCGAGCTCGAGGAGAAGCGGCGCGAGCTGCTCACCGAGGCCGAGGCCGGCCGTGCCGACGCGGCTGCACACGCCGACGACGTGCGCGCCCAGGCCGACCGCGAGGCCGCCCAGATCCGTCTCGCGGCCGAGCAGGACGCCCAGAACATGCGTCTCGGCGCCACCCGTGAGGTCGAGCAGGCTCGCGCGGCCGCCGACCGGGAGGTCACCGAGGCCCGTCGCGTGCTGGCGGTCGAGAAGGAGCGCCTGGCTCGCGAGGCCGCCGAGAACCACGCTGCCGCCACCGAGCAGACGTCCAAGCTGGTCACGGACGCCGAGACGCGTGCCGCGGCCGCCGACGAGCGCGCCCGAGGCCTCATGAGCAAGGCCAACGCGGCGCGCGAGTCGGCCAGCACGGACGCGTCGTCGATCGTCGACAACGCGCGCAAGGAGGCGGCCGCCCTGGTGGCGAACGCCAAGGCCGAGGCCGACCACCTGCGCGCCTCCGCGACCACCGACGTGGAGCGCGAGACCCGCTCCCTGCGGACCGAGGTCGAGGACCTGCAGCGTCGACGCGAGGGGATCCTGGCGCAGATGGGTCAGCTCCGCGACATCGTCGCGTCCTTCGCGGGCGACTCGGCGGCGAGCACGGCGTCCGCGTCCGCCCCGCAGGGGCGGGCCGACGAGCCGGCACCGCAGGACGCCTCGGACGAGGACACGGGCGACACGGACGACACCGTCGAGGCTCCTGCGGCCCGCTGATCGACGACCCCTCGCCGGTCCGGGCCACCCGGGTCCGGCGAGGTTCGCGCGGGTCAGGGTTTGCGGAGCCAGCAGGCGGTGTGCCAGTGCCGGCGCTCGTCGACGGCTGCCGCACTGAGCAGCGGCTTCTCGACGGGCCAGACCACCACGTGAGGGGTCCCGGGCGGGATCGGACGGTGGCAGTCGGGGCACGTGTAGCTGCTGGTCGCACCGGCACCCGTCAGGCGTCGCACGTGCCAGCCGCCGTCGGCCTTCGGCTCGACAGGGGGTGAGCCGGCCGACGGTGGTCCCGGCCGGGGTCGTCGGGGCGGCCGTCGTCTGGACACCCGGGTGACCTTATCGTCCGGCGACGTCCTCGACGCAGTAGGAGCGGAGCCAGCCCTCCCGGTGGGCGGCGACCTCGAGCGCTCGGTCGAACACGACGACCTCGGCCTCCCCCGTCATCCGCTCGACCACGACGACGTCGGTCAGCCGGGGCGCCGAGCTGCACACGAGTCCCTGCTCCGTGAGCCGGGCGACGAGCGCGGTGGCCGCGGAGGACATCTCCCGGTCACAGGGAGCGGCGCCGCAGCGCATCACCTGCTTGACGTCCTCCGTGGCCGCCGGCGGGTCGACCAGCTGCTGGACGACGCCCAGGGCCGGCAGGAACGAGAGCCCGAACGACAACGCCGCGATGCGCACGACCCGACTCGCCTGCTGGGCGGTCTGCATCGTCGACACGGGGGCTCCGGATCCGTCGGCCCCCGAGGCGACGGCCGGATGACCGCCACGCCCACCTCAACGAGCGGGTGGGGTCGGGGTTACCGCTCAGCGGCAGTAGACGACCGTGCGATGCGTCATGCCGACGCTCGTGGCCACGACGTCGGCGAGCGAGCTGAGGGTGGCGCCGCCGCGACCGTCGTCGACGGCCACCACGTCGCTCAGTCGTGGCGTGCTGGTGCAGTGCATCCCGAGCGCCTGCTGCGACTCCACCAGCTCGGCGAGTGCCGGCGCCATGGCGGGACAGCCCGCGACGGCGCAGACGTCCTCGTCCGTGGTCCCGTACCCGCGGTCGAACGCGTGCAGCGACACGAGCGTGAGCACGGCGGCCGCCACGCTCACGATCTCACCGGCCTCCTTGGTGGCCTGGCGCTGGTGGTCGTTGAAGTACGCGGGCACGGTGATGACCGCGTCGGCGGGTTACCCCGGGCGCCCTCCTCTCGTCGGATCGGTTCAGTAGGTGTGGAAGCCCTCGCCGGTCTTGCGGCCGAGCTTGCCCTCGGCGACCAGGCGCTCCAGGGTCGGCGCGGGCGTCCAGCCCTCGTGACCGAAGGTGGACACCAGCGTCTGCTGGATCGCCAGCGAGACGTCGTTGCCGACCACGTCGAGCAGCTCGAACGGACCCATGGGGAGCTTGGTCTCCTTGAGCGCGGTGTCGATCTCCTCGAGCGAGGCCTCACCGGACTCGTGCAGCGTCACGGCGTCGTTGAGGTAGGGGAACAGCAGCGCGTTCACGATGAACCCGGCGCGATCACCGCAGGAGACCGGGTGCTTGCCGACGTCGAGGCACAGGGCCTTGACGGTCTCGGCGACCTCGGGCGAGGTCGAGTCCGCGGAGACGACCTCGACGAGCTTCATGACCGGGGCGGGGTTGAAGAAGTGCATGCCCACGACGTCCTGCGGACGCGAGGTGGCCTCGGCGCACGACGCGATGGAGAGCGACGACGTGGTGGTCGCGAGGATCGCCCCGGGCTTGGTGATGCGGTCGAGGTCGCGAAAGAGCTCGAGCTTCACGTCGAGGTCCTCGGCGATGGCCTCCACCACGATGTCGACGTCGTCGAGCGCGTGCCGGTCCGTCGCGGCGGTCAGCCGACCGATGACGTCGGACTTCTCGTCCTCGGTGAGCCGTCCCTTGGCGATCGCCCGGTCGAGGTTCTTCTCGATCCGGGCCTGGACGGCGGCGACCTTGTCGTCGGAGCGACCGACGAAGACCACGTCGTGCCCGGCCTTGGCGAAGACCTCGACGATGCCGGAGGCCATGGTGCCCGTGCCGACGACACCGACCTTGGCGACCGGGTGGTGCTTCTGGGGGGCCGCGTCGGCGCCCGCGTCGGCGGCGGCCTCGAACGTCTCGGAGGACTCGGCGAGCTTCACCAGCACGGGAGCCGGCTCGTGGAGCGGGTCACCGGTGCCGGCGTGCTGGGCGCGCAGGCCCTCGACCACGGTGGCGGCACCGAGGGCGTCGACCAGGGCCAGCGGGCCGATCGGGTAGCCGCAGCCGAAGCGCATCGAGGCGTCGATGTCGTCCTTGGTGGCGTAGCCGCTCTCGTACATGGTGGCGGCGTGGTTGAGGTACGGGTACACCAGCGTCCGGGCGATCTCGGCGCCGCGGTCGTCGGCCGTGAGACGGTCCACGATCTCCTGCATGCCTACTCCTAGGTAACTTCGGGGTCGTGACACACTAGCGTCCGATCCGCACCAACGGGAGGGCTGTCACATGAATCGTCGTATGAGCCTGGCCACGGGCGTCGCCGCCCTCGCGCTGAGCACCCTCGCCGCCTGCGGGTCCGACGACGGACCGGGGACCCCCGACGGCTCCTCGCCGTCCCCGTCGACCTCCGCCTCCGCGTCCGAGTCCCCCACGGCGGCCGAGCCCACCGGCGATCCGGCCGACGCGGCCGACCTCGCCGGCACGTGGCGCGACGACGAGGCCGACTGGACGGTGACCTTCAAGGCCGACGGCACGTTCTCCGAGGACTTCCAGGGCGTGCCGGAGTTCCGGACGGGTGACTACGAGGTCGCCGACGGCGTCGTGACGCTGCAGGGTGGCGACGGCAACGACGACGAGGGCACCATCAAGGACGGCACGCTGGTGTTCAAGCTCGGGACGTTGGTGCGTCAGTAGTGCGTCTGGTCGTCGCACGCTGCCAGGTCGACTACGCCGGGCGGCTCACCGCACATCTGCCCATGGCCACCCGGGTCATCATGGTCAAGGCCGACGGCTCGGTGCTCGTGCACTCCGACGGTGGCTCCTACAAGCCGTTGAACTGGATGAGCCCGCCCTGCAGCCTCAAGGAGGGCACCGCCGACGACGGTCGCCTCGAGTGGGTCGTGCAGGCCGGCAAGACCGACGACACGCTGCGCATCCTCATCGACGAGGTCGTGTCCGACTCCAGCCACGACCTGGGCGTCGACCCCGGCCTGCGCAAGGACGGCGTCGAGAAGCACCTGCAGGAGCTCCTGGCCGAGCACACGAGCACCTTCGGCGTCGGCATGTCGCTCGTGCGCCGTGAGTTCATGACCGCGATCGGACCGGTCGACCTGCTGTGCCGCGACGACGCCGGCGCCGCCGTGGCCGTCGAGATCAAGCGGCGCGGCGACATCGACGGCGTCGAGCAGCTCACCCGCTACCTCGAGCTGATGAACCGCGACCCGAAGCTGCGCCCCGTGCGCGGCATCTTCGCCGCCCAGGAGATCAAGCCCCAGGCCCGCGTGCTCGCCGAGGACCGAGGCATCGAGTGCGTCGTCGTCGACTACGACGCCCTCCGCGGCATCGACGACCCCTCCCTGCGCCTGTTCTGAACGCTCCCACCGTGTGGGGCTCGGCCAGCGACGCCAGCATGGGCCGAGCGAGCGCCGGCGAGTGACGGCAGGCGCCCGGGCAGAGCCCGGCAGCCGTGAGGAACGAACGGCTGGAGCGGCGAGGAACGAGCCGCGCGCCTCATTGAAGGGGGACGTCGAAGAAGGTGGTGCCGAGGGTCTCCCAGCGGTCGACCTCGCAGCCGTTCTCGCGGGTGAAGGTGGCATCGACGTCGGCGCCGTCGACCGTGCCCTTCACCGTGGCGGTCTGGGGGCCGCCGTAGATCATCGTGCAGACCTGGTCGGCCGGCACGGGCTCGAGGACGTCCGCCCCGGCCGACGCGAGCGCGGCGCACGCCTCCTGGGCCTGGGGGTGGTCGCCACCCACCGGGTCGCACTCGAGGGTCATGACGTTCGGCTCGGCGTCGGCGTCGGTGCGCACCTCGATGGTGATCGACGTGGCCGCGACCGAGCCGTCGCCGGCCTCGGCGTCCGTCCCGGGCTCGTCGTCGGAGCCCTGGCCGCAACCGACCAGGAGTGCCACGACGAGGACGAGGAGCGGCAGGGCCCTACGCACCGGCGATCCTGGGCGCCGTCGGGTCGGAGGACTCCCCCGTGTCCTCGCGGGCGACCCAGTCCTCGATGCGGTCGACGTCGTCCTTCGCCCGCGTGACCACGGCCAGCAGGTCCCCCATCTTGGCGACCTCCTCGACCTGCTCGCGGATGAACCACTGCATGAACTGCTCCGACGCGAAGTCGCCGTCGGCCCTCGCGATCCGGGTCAGCTCGTTGACCTGCTCGGTGACCTTCTTCTCCTGCTCGAGCGCAGCGCGGACCGGCTCCACGACGTCGCCGAACTCTCCGACCGGCGCAGGCAGGGCAGGGATGTGCGGCGTCTCGCCGGCGTCCAGCAGGTACTGCACCATCATCATGGCGTGGTCGCGCTCCTCGGCCGCCTGGTCGTAGAAGAGCGCCGCCATCCGCGGCATCGTCTGGGCGTCGTAGAACGCCGCGATCGCCACGTACTGCTGGTGCGCCCCGAACTCGTGCCCCAGCTGCTCGTTGAGCTTCTCCACGAACGCCTGTGACGTCATCGTCGTCCTCCATCGTCGCCGGGTGACCTCATGGGCCCGATGCTACGGTCTGCTCGTGTCCAAGGAGCCGAAGCGCAAGTGCTGCGTCAGCAAGAACCGCTGCAAGCGCTGCCCGATCCGGATGCTCAAGGAAGGCACCCTCCCCGACGGCTACGGCGTGAAGAAGAGGCGGCTCGTCCGTATCGGCGCCGACGGCACCGTCGTCCCGGTGGAGAAGAAGGACAAGAAGTCCAAGAAGGGCAAGAAGGGCAAGAAGTCCGGGTCGAAGAGCACGAAGTCCCAGGGCAAGAAGTCCGGCTCCAAGAACGCGAAGACGCCGGGCAAGAAGGCCAAGAAGCACGCCCTCGCCGCCTGAGTCCGTCCCGGGGCGAGATTCGTCTGGTGGGTCCCGACGTCGTGCCCTAGCGTCGGCGTCATGGACCTGAAGACACGCGCCCAGACGCTGCTCGACCTGCACACCGCCCCGGAGCTGCTCACCGTCGTGAACGTGTGGGACGCCATCACCGCCCGCATCGTCACCGAGGTCGAGGGCACCAAGGCCCTCGCCACGGCGAGCCACTCCATCGCCGCGTCGCACGGCTACGAGGACGGCGAGAACATCCCGGTCGACGAGATGATCGCCGCCGTCGGGCTCATCGTCGCGAACACGCACCTGCCGGTGACGGCCGACCTCGAGGCCGGCTACGGCGACCCCGGCGAGACCGCCCGCAAGGCGATCGGCGTGGGCGCGGTCGGTGCCAACCTCGAGGACCAGGTGAAGCCTCTGGCCGAGGCCGTGGCCGCGGTCGAGGCCGTCGTGAAGGCCGGTGAGGCCGAGGGCATCCCGTTCGTGCTGAACGCCCGCACCGACGTCGTCGCGAAGGCCGGCGACCGTCCGCACGACGAGGTCATCGCCGACGCGATCGAGCGCGGCAGGGCCTTCATCGAGGTCGGCGCGCCGATCGTCTTCGTCCCGGGCCCCCTCTCGGAGGACGACGTCAGCGCGTTCGTCGACGCCTGGGGCCCGCAGCGGCTCACCACCATCGGCTACCCGGGGTCCATCCCCCTCGCGCGCCAGCAGGAGCTCGGCGTCGCTCGCGTGTCGTACGGCCCGTTCACGCAGTCCGTCGCGCTCATGGCCCTGCAGGACCTGACCCGTGACATCCAGTCCGGCGGCGCGCTGCCCGAGGGCTTCCGCGTCCTCAACTGACCCACGGACGACGAAGGGCCCGGGACCGTGTGGTCCCGGGCCCTTCGCGCGCGGTCAGGCCTCGAGGCCCTTGGCCTTGCGGATCTCGTCGACGATGCGACCCATGATGTCGGTCATGCCGAAGTCCTTCGGGGTGAACACCGCGGCGACGCCGTCCGCCTCGAGACGACGACCGTCGGAGTCGGGGATGATGCCACCGACGATGAGGGGCACGTCGTCCATGCCGGCCTCGCGCATGCGCTGCTGCACGTCGGGCACGAGCTCCATGTGCGACCCCGACAGGATCGACAGACCCACCACGTGCACGTCCTCGGCCACGGCGGCGGAGACGATCTGCTCGGGAGTCAGCCGGATGCCCTGGTACACGACCTCGAAGCCGACGTCGCGGGCGCGGACGGCGATCTGCTCGGCCCCGTTGGAGTGGCCGTCCAGGCCCGGCTTGCCGACCAGGAAGCGCAGCCGGGTGCCGAGCTCGTCACCCGTGCGCTTGACCTTCTCGCGCACGGCGGTCAGCTCGGCGCCGGCCTCCGCCACGCCGACGGCGCCGGACACGCCGGTGGGTGCCCGGTACTCGCCGAACACCTCGCGCAGCGCACCCGACCACTCCCCCACGGTCGCACCGGCCCGCACGGCCGCGAGCGTCGCCTCCATCAGGTTCGTCTCGGTCTTGGCCTCGGACTGCAGCCTCTCGAGAGCCGCGTCGACGGCACCCTGGTCGCGCTGCTCGCGCCATGCCTGCACGTCGGCGACGGCGTTGGCCTCGGCCTGCGGGTCGGCCACCATGATGGCGCCGTCGAGGTCCGCGGTCAGGGGCGACGGCTCGGTCTCGACGTAGCTGTTGACGCCCACGACCTTCATCTCGCCGGACTCGATCTTCGAGCGGCGGGCGGCGTGCGAGGCGACCAGCTCGGACTTCATGTAGCCGGACTCGACGGCCGCCACGGCACCGCCCATGGCCTGCACGCGGTCGATCTCGGCCTGCGCACCCTCCACGAGCTCGGCCACCTTGGCCTCGATGACGTGCGAGCCCTCGAAGATGTCGTCGTACTCGAGGAGGTCGGACTCGAAGGCGAGGACCTGCTGGAGGCGCAGCGACCACTGCTGGTCCCACGGGCGGGGCAGACCGAGCGCCTCGTTCCAGGCGGGCAGCTGCACCGCCCGGGCCCGGGCGTTCTTGCTGAGCGTGACGCCGAGCATCTCGAGCACGATGCGCTGCACGTTGTTCTCGGGCTGGGCCTCGGTGAGTCCCAGGGAGTTGACCTGCACGCCGTAGCGGAAGCGACGCATCTTGGGGTCGGTGACGCCGTAGCGGTCGCGGGTGATCTGCTCCCAGAGCTGCCCGAAGGCACGCATCTTGCAAGTCTCCTCGATGAAGCGGACACCGGCGTTGACGAAGAACGAGATGCGCCCGACGGTCTTCTCGAAGTCGGCGTCGTCGACCTGGCCGGAGTCCTTCACGGCGTCGAGCACCGCGATGGCGGTGCTCAGCGCGTAGGCGATCTCCTGCGTGGGCGTGGCGCCGGCCTCCTGCAGGTGGTAGCTGCAGATGTTGAGCGGGTTCCACTTGGGGATCGTGTTGACCGTGTAGGCGATCATGTCGGTCGTCAGCCGCAGCGACGGGGCAGGACCGAAGACGTAGGTCCCGCGCGACAGGTACTCCTTGATGATGTCGTTCTGGGTCGTCCCGGCGAGCGCCGACGGATCGACGCCCTGCTCCTCGGCGGCCACCTGGTACATGGCGAGCAGCCACATGGCGGTGGCGTTGATCGTCATGGAGGTGTTCATCTCGCCGAGCGGGATGTCCTGGAACAGCCGTCGCATCGATCCCAGGTGCGGGATCGGGACGCCGACCTTGCCTACCTCGCCGCGCGACAGCACGTGGTCGGGGTCGTAGCCGGTCTGGGTGGGCAGGTCGAAGGCCACCGAGAGCCCGGTCTGGCCCTTCGCCAGGTTCTTGCGGTACAGCGCGTTGGACTCGGCCGCCGAGCTGTGTCCGGCGTACGTGCGCATCACCCAGGGACGGTCGGGCGCAGACTTGTCAGGCATGCCGGTCAGGTTACCGCGCCGTAACGTGACGCGGCAGACTCTGTGAGCCACGCGACCCGCCTCAGGTGGCCCGGCCGTCCCGAGCGACACGCCCTAGGGTGAGGTCATGGTCAACCTGACACGGATCTACACCCGGACCGGCGACGACGGCACGACCAACCTGGTCGACTTCAGCCGCACCTCGAAGAACGACCTGCGGCTCGTGGCCTACGCCGACGTCGACGAGGCCAACAGCCAGCTGGGGCTCGCCCTGGCGTTCGACGAGCTGGACGACGAGGTGACCGCGGTCATCCGGCACGTGCAGAACGACCTGTTCGACGTCGGTGCCGACCTCGGCGCTCCGGTCGTGGAGAACCCCGAGCACCCGCCGTTGCGTGTCGAGCCCGACTACGTCGACCGGCTCGAGGGTTGGTGCGACCAGTACAACGACCGGCTCGAGAAGCTGCGCTCGTTCATCCTGCCCGGCGGCACCCGCTCGGCATCGGCCCTGCACGTCGCGCGCACGGTGACCCGGCGCGCCGAGCGATCCGCATGGGCCGCGATCGAGGTGCACGGCGACACGATGAACCCGTTGACGGCCCGCTACCTGAACCGGCTGAGCGACCTGCTGTTCATCCTCGGTCGCTACGCGAACCGCGAGGCCGGCGACATCCTCTGGGTGCCCGGCGGCGAGCGCTAGCGAGCTGCCCGACCGCACAGCGGCGAGCGCTGGCGAGCCTGCCCGACCGCACAGCGGCGAGCGCTAGCGAGCCCGCCCGACCGCACAGCAGCGAGCCCCAGCGAGCCCGTCGGAGACGCAGATCGCCGCCGTCCACGCGGGACGACGGCGATCCGGTCACGTGCTGGTGGGGGTCACTCCCAGTCGATGGCTCGCTGGGTGGTGACGGTGCCGCCGGACTTGACCTTGGTCACCTTCGTGACGGAGGACGTGGAGTCGACGTCAGCCTGGGCCGGCGACGACAGCGGCAGGAACGCGAGGGCCGACGCGAAGGTGGCGACGACGATGCGCTTGGTCATTCGGTTCATGGGGCTACCTGTTCCATCGGGGGACCCGGTCGACCGGGCATGGTCCATCGGGACCATGGTCCCGTAGTCCTCGGGAGATCGTCAATCGAAACGCCGAAAACCGATCCACCTCGTTCTCGCACATGGTGGTCGCTGGCCCTGCGTGCGGGGAGGAGCTAGAGGACGGTGCTGACGCGCTGCCCGGGGGGCGAGGCCTCGAGCCAGGCCAGCAGCCCCGTCAGGGCCGCCGGGGTCAGGGCGAGCTGCTGCACCGGTGTCGGGTTGCGTGTGGTCACGACCACGTGCCCGTCGTGGACCGCGTGCACCTCACCGCCCACGGGGTCACGACGACCGTCGACGGCCATGGCGTCCCGCGAGAACCGGTACGCCGGACGCAGCCTCAACGAGAAGGTCCGGTACCACTCCAGCGTGCTTCCGCGGTACACCGCGAGGCCCAGGGTCCACCCCTGGGCCGACGCGCCGTCCCGCTTGTTGATGCTGAGGTCGAAGGCGCCCAGCGTGCGCGCCAGGTACCGACGGCGCAGCACGAGGACGGCCAGCAGGACGACGGTGAGGGCGATCGCGGCGAGGACGAGGTCCACGGCCCACAGCCACAGCGGCACCCCGCCCTCCCTCCTCCGGCAGACGGCCGAGAACCCTAGGCCAGCTCGATGCCGCGGAGCTTGGCCTCGGCGCGCTGGACGGCCGCGTCGTCGTCGTCGGACCGCGCCTGCTCCAGCTCGGCCTGCACCTGGTCGCGGTCGAGCTCGGACACCAGGTGGGTGTCCTCGCTCAGGATCGAGACGCGGTCGTCGGCGACGGACAGGAACCCGTCCTCGACGACCGCGACGACCGTCTCGCCGTCGGCCTTGATCTTGACCACGCCGGGCACGAGCACCGACAGCAGCGGCGCGTGCCCGACGAGGACACCGAGGTCACCCTCGACGGTGCGGGCGACGACCTCGTGGGCCTCCCCCGACCACACCACGCGGTCGGCGGCGACCAGCTCGACCTGGAGCGTCGTGTCCGCCATCAGGAGTTCTTCTGGATCTCGGCCCACTTCGCATCGACGTCGTCGAGACCGCCGCACATGAAGAAGGCCTGCTCGGCCACGTGGTCGTACTCACCGTCGCAGATCTTGGTGAAGGCGTCGATCGTCTCGTCGAGCGGGACGGTGGAGCCTTCGATGCCGGTGAACTGCTTGGCCACGTAGGTGTTCTGGCTGAGGAAGCGCTGGATGCGACGGGCGCGCGAGACGATCGTCTTGTCCTCCTCGCTCAGCTCGTCGACACCGAGGATGGCGATGATGTCCTGGAGCTCCTTGTTGCGCTGCAGGATGCCCTTGACCCGGTTGGCCGTCGTGTAGTGGTCGTCGGCGATGTAGCGCGGGTCCAGGATGCGCGAGGTGGACGTCAGCGGGTCGACCGCGGGGTAGATGCCCATGGAGGCGATCTCACGGTTGAGCTCGGTGGTGGCGTCCAGGTGCGCGAACGTGGTGGCCGGGGCCGGGTCCGTGTAGTCGTCGGCCGGCACGTAGATCGCCTGCAGCGACGTGATCGAGTGACCACGCGTGGAGGTGATGCGCTCCTGCAGCACGCCCATCTCGTCGGCCAGCGTCGGCTGGTAGCCCACGGCGGACGGCATGCGGCCGAGCAGCGTGGAGACCTCGGAGCCGGCCTGCGTGAACCGGAAGATGTTGTCGATGAACAGCAGCACGTCGCGGTTCTGGACGTCGCGGAAGTACTCCGCCATCGTCAGGGCCGACAGCGCCACGCGCAGACGCGCTCCGGGCGGCTCGTCCATCTGGCCGAAGACGAGGGCGACCTTGTCGAGGACGTCGGCCTCCTCCATCTCGGCGATGAGGTCGTTGCCCTCGCGGGTGCGCTCGCCGACTCCGGCGAACACCGACACGCCGTCGTGGTCCTTGGCCACACGGGCGATCATCTCCTGGATGAGCACCGTCTTGCCGACGCCGGCGCCGCCGAACAGGCCGATCTTGCCGCCGAGGACGTAGGGCGTCAGCAGGTCGATGACCTTGATGCCGGTCTGGAACATCTGCGTCTTGGACTCGAGCTGGTCGAACGCGGGGGCCTTGCGGTGGATGCCCCAGCGCTCGGTCGCCTCGAACGTCTCGCCCTCGGGCATGTTCATGACCGCGCCGGTGGTGTTGAACACCCGGCCGAGCGTCTGGTCGCCGACCGGCACCGAGATCGGCTCGCCGGTGTCGGTGACGACGCTGCCGCGCACGACACCGTCGGTCGGGCGCAGGCTGATGGCGCGCACCAGGCCGTCACCGATGTGCTGGGCGACCTCGAGGGTGAGGGTCTCCTCGCTCCCGGGGATGCTGGTCTCCACGGTGAGCGCGTTGTAGATCTCCGGCATCGAGTCCGACGGGAACTCGATGTCGAGGACCGGGCCGATGACCCGCGCGACGCGACCGGTGGTCGTGGTCTTCTCTTCGGCAGTGGCAGTCATAGCTCTCTCACTCCTGACCAGCGGTGGCGTCGGCGAGCGCGTTGGCGCCGCCCACGATCTCGCTGATCTCCTGGGTAATGCCGGCCTGGCGGGCCTGGTTGGCAATGCGGGTGTACTTCTCGATGAGGTCCTGCGCGTTGTCGGTCGCGGACTTCATGGCCTTCTGGCGGGCGGCGAGCTCGGAGGCGGCCGCCTGCAGCTGGCAGTAGTAGATGCGGCTGTTGACGTACTTCGGCAGCAGCGCGTCGAGGACCTCGTGGGCCGAGGGCTCGAACTCGTACAGCGGCAGCAGGTCCGACTCCTCGGGAGCCTCCGTGCCCTCGACGACCTCGAGCGGGAGCAGACGGATGACGTCCGGCTCCTGCGTGAGCATCGACTTGAACCGCGTGAACACGATGTGAAGCTCGTCGACGGCGCGGGACGGGTCGATGGCCTCCTCGTCCGTCTCGTCCTGGGCGAACAGGCTCGTGAGCGCGTCGCCGATCTCGCGGGCGTTGGCGTACTCCGGCTTGTCGGAGTACCCGGTCCACGACGAGACGAACTCGCGCTGGCGGAAGGAGAAGTACGTCACGGCCTTGCGACCGGAGAGGTAGAAGTCGACCTCCTTGCCCTCGGACCGGAGCTTCTCGGTGAGCCGCTCCGCCTCCTTGAGGACGCTGGAGGAGTACGACCCCGCGAGGCCGCGGTCGCTCGTGATGACGAGCACCGCCGCCCGCGTGGGGTTCTCCTTCTCGGTGGTGAGCGGGTGGTCGACGTTGGAGAACGTCGCCACCGCCGACACCGCCCGGGTCAGCTCACGGGCGTACGGGGCCGCCGCCGCCGCGTGCTGCTGCGCCTTGATGATGCGCGAGGCGGCGATGAGCTCCATGGCGCGCGTGATCTTCTTGGTCGCCTGGGTCGACCTGATCTTCGCTCGTAGCTCTCGTACCGACGCTGCCATGTGGGTCAGCCCCGCTTCTGCTTGACGATCTGCTCCTGCTCGACGTCCTCGTCGTCCAGAGCGTCGAACTCCTCGCGACCGACGGAGATGCGTCCGCCCTCGCTGGTCTCGAACTGCTCGAGGAACGACGTGTACGCCGACTCCAGGGAGGACGCCGTGTCGTCGTCGAACTTCGCCGTCTCGCGGATCGTGGTGAAGATGCCCTCGTGCGAGCGCTTCACGTAGTCGAGGAACTCCTCCTCGAAGCGGCTGATGTCCTCGACGGGGACCGGGTCGAGCTTGCCCTGGGTTCCGGCCCAGAGGGAGACGACCTGCTGCTCCATCGGGAACGGGGCGTACTGACCCTGCTTGAACAGCTCCATGAGGCGCTGTCCGCGGGCGAGCTGGGCCTTGGACGCGGCGTCGAGGTCGGAGGCGAACATGGCGAACGCCTCCATGGCGCGGTACTGCGCCAGGTCGACCTTGAGCGAGCCCGTGACCGCCTTCATCGCCTTGGTCATGGCCGCACCACCGACGCGCGAGACGGAGATTCCGACGTCGACGGCGGGGCGCTGGTTGGCGTTGAACAGGTCCGACTGCAGGAAGATCTGGCCGTCGGTGATCGAGATGACGTTGGTCGGGATGTAGGCCGAGACGTCGTTCGCCTTGGTCTCGATGACCGGAAGACCCGTCATCGAGCCGGCGCCCAGCTCGTCGTTGAGCTTGGCGCAACGCTCGAGCAGCCGGCTGTGGAGGTAGAAGACGTCTCCGGGGTAGGCCTCGCGGCCCGGCGGACGACGCAGCAGCAGCGACACCGCACGGTAGGCCTCGGCCTGCTTGGAGAGGTCGTCGAAGATGATCAGGACGTGCTTGCCCTGGTACATCCAGTGCTGGCCGATGGCCGAACCGGTGTACGGGGCGAGGTACTTGAAGCCGGCCGAGTCCGAGGCGGGGGCCGCGACGATCGTCGTGTACTCCAGCGCACCCGCGTCCTCGAGGGCGCCGCGGACGCCGGCGATGGTCGAGCCCTTCTGACCGATGCCGACGTAGATGCAGCGGACCTGCTTGGTCGGGTCGCCGCTCTCCCAGAACTCCTTCTGGTTGATGATCGTGTCGATGGCGATCGCCGTCTTGCCGGTCTGGCGGTCACCGATGATCAGCTGGCGCTGGCCGCGACCGATGGGCGTGAGCGAGTCGATGGCCTTGATGCCGGTCATGAGCGGCTCGGAGACCGACTGACGCTGCACCACGTTGGGGGCCTGGAGCTCGAGGGCACGACGGCCGTCGGTCTCCACGTCGCCCAGACCGTCGATCGGCTGGCCGAGCGGGTCGACCACGCGGCCGAGGTAGCCGTCGCCGACGGGCACGGAGAGCACCTCGCCGGTGCGCTTGACCTTCTGGCCCTCCTCGATGCCGGAGAAGTCACCCAGGATGACGACACCGATCTCGCGGACGTCGAGGTTCAGCGCGAGGCCGAGCGTGCCGTCCTCGAACTCGAGCAGCTCGTTGGCCATGGCCGAGGGCAGGCCCTCGATCCGTGCGATGCCGTCGCCGGCCTCGGCGACGATGCCGACCTCTTCGGTCTTGCTGGCGCTCGGGGAGTAGTCGGACACGAACTGCTGCAGCGCGTCGCGGATCTCCTCGGGACGGATGGAGAGTTCCGTCATGTCTTCTGCCTGCCTTCTGTGGGTCTGGTGGCTGGGTGGTGCCGGATGATCAGGGGACGTCAGCCGGCGAGCTGCCGGCGGGCGGCCTCGAGTCGGCTGGACATGGTTCCGTCGACGACCTCGCCCTCGACGGAGACGGCGATGCCTCCGACGACCGACGGGTCGACCACGATGTTGAGGTGGACGTCGCGTCCGTACTTGCCGGCCAGGGCGGCCGCGAGTCGGGAACGCTCGTCGTCGGACAGCTCGTAGGCCACGCGCACGACCGCGACGAGGCGGTCGCGACGCTGGGCCGCCACCTCTCCGAACGCGGTCAGGACCTTCTCGAACGACCCGGTGCGTGCCACGACCGCCTGCTGCGCGAGCTCGAGGGTCTCGGTCGAGACCTTGCCCTCGAAGATCGAGGCCAGCAGGGACGCCTTGGCCTTGGCCGGGACCGAGCGATCGGCCACGACGCCACGGAGCTCGACGTCGCCGGCGACCGTGCGGCCGAGCTCGAACAGCTCGGTCTCGACCCGCTCGAGGTCACCGGCGGCGTCGGCACGCCCGACCAGGGCGGCCGCACCGGCGGTCTCGAGGGCGTCGGCCAGGTCACGCCCGGCGTTCCAGCGCGACGCCGCCGCGGCCTTGACCACGTCGAGGGTCGCGCCGTCGACCTGCGAGCCGAGCACGGTGGCCGCGAGGCCAGCCTTGGCCTCGGGCTCGGTCGACGGGTCCGTGAGCACGCGGCGCAGCGCCGGGTTGGCGTCGAGCAGCGCCACCACCCCGAAGAGCTGGCTGCCGAGCGCCGCCGAGGAACCCTGGGCCGACTCGACGGCCGACAGGACCTCGTGCTGGGACCTCGCGGAGATGCCTCGCATCAGTTGGCCGACCCCTCCAGCTCCGTGATGAAGCGCTCGACGGTGCGACGCTGACGCGCCTCGTCCTCGAGCGACTCACCGACGATGCGTCCGGCGAGGTCCGTGGCGAGCGAGCCCACCTCGGCCTTCAGCTGGGCGAGGGCCTGCGACCGCTCGGCCTCGACCTGCGCGTGCGCCGTGGCCGTGATGCGGGCGGCCTCGTCCTGGGCCTGGGCCCGGAGCTCGGCGATGATCTGCGCGCCCTGCTCCTTGGCCTCCTCGCGGATGCGCGAGGCCTCGTGCCGGGCGTCGGCCAGCTGGGCGTTGTACTTCTCGAGCGCGGCCTGCGCCTCCTTCTGGGCAGACTTGGCCTCCTCGATCCCGCCCTCGATGGCGGCGGTCCGCTCGGCGAACGCCTGCTCGAAGTTGGGCACGACGAACTTGCGGACCAGCAGGAAGAGGATGCCCAGGACGACGAGGCCCAGGACGATCTCGGGCAGCTCGGGGACGAGCGGGTTGTGCTCCTCGCCCTCTGCTGCGGCGACCAGGATCGCGCTCATGGTGAATCTCCCTTAGCGAGGATCAGTTGTAGCCGAAGACGAAGGCCAGGGCCAGCGCGATGATGAAGAACTGCTCAGCGAGGACGAAGCCGAAGATCGCGATGCCCTGGAGCTTGCCCTGCGCCTCGGGCTGACGGGCGACGCCCGTGACGTAGGCGGCGAAGATCAGGCCGACGGCGATGGCCGGGCCGACAGCGGCCAGTCCGAGGCCGACGGTGGCGATGGAACCAGTCATGACGGTTCTTTCCTTTCGTGGTGACGCAGGAGGCGTCGGGTGCGGGTCGAGAGGTGGTCAGGTGGTACCGAGCGAGCTCAGTGCTCGTCGGCGATCGCGCTGCCGATGTACATCGCGGTCAGCAGCGTGAAGACGTAGGCCTGCAGGAACATGATCAGCATGTCGAGGAAGCTGACCCCGATGCCGAGCAGGAAGGACACGATCCCGGCGGGGATGCCGATGGCGGCGTTCGCGTAGTCGGTCACCAGGTACGCGGCGCCGAGCGAGAACAGCAGGATCAGCAGGTGCCCCGCGAACATGGTCGCGAAGAGTCGCAGCGCGAGCGTGAACGGTCGCACGATGATGTTGGAGAGGAACTCCAGCGGCACCAGGGCCAGCAGGATGGGGCCCTTGGCCCCGGCCGGCACGGTCTGGTGCTTGAGGTAGCCGAAGAAGCCGTGCTTGCCGATGCCCGCGACGTTGTAGATCAGCCAGGTCACGAGGGCCAGGGCCACCGGGAAGCCGAACTTCGACATCGACGGGAACTGGATGACCGGGATCACGCCGTAGAAGTTGTTCACCAGCACGAACAGGAAGACCGTGAACAGGTACGGCACGTACTTCATGAAGTCCTGGCTGCCGATGTTGTCGCGGGCGATGCCGTTGCGGATGAAGCCGTAGACGTACTCGCCGGCGAACTGCAGTCGGCCGGGGACCACCGCGGCCTTGCGGCTCGTCGCATACGCGAAGCCGAAGACGATGACGATGGAGAAGACGAGGAAGAGCTCGGGCTTGTTGACCTCCCAGCCGCCGATCGTGAACGTCGGCGGGAGCAGGAAGCTCCCGGGGCCGGGCTGCGGCGGGCCGTCAGCGGCAGCCGCCAGGGCGGTCGAGGCGAGGGTCACTCGGTCACCTTTGTCTCATGGCGCGGTCGATTCCGACTGGGAAGTCGGCGATCCGGCATACGGCCAGCGTCATCGTTCACGTCGTGACCGACCGGGAACCGGCTGGGCTTCGACGCACTCGAGAGGCTACCAGGAGGTCACGACGGGGTGTCGTCCAGGTCATACGTGAGGACTCGACGGCGGCGGAACGCCCGGACCTGCAGGGCCGTCCACACCAGGCTGCACACCACGGCGGACAGGCCGAAGGCACGGCGGTCGACGTGCTCGGCCACCCCACCGACGTCGAAGAGCAGCAGCAGCACCGCCATGGCGGCGAACGCCTTGACGAGGAAGAACAGCACCGCCGCGGGCAGGGCGAGCACCGGGCTCGAGCGCGCGACCGGGTTCATCACCAGCGGCGTGGAGCCGAGGAAGGCCACCACCACGATCCCGGCGAGGAGGGCGCCGAGCACCCCCGGCCACCCGTGGGTGGCGCCGGCGACCGTCGCGCACAGCAGCACGGCGACCACCATCGGGACCGCGACGGGGACCACCCGCCGGACGGTGGGCCGTGGGTCCGGAGCCGAGCCGCTCACGTGCGGTTCCACACGCGACCCTCGAACCGAGGCAGCACGAAGGCCGAGGCGGCCGTGAGCAGGGCGAGCACGACGAATCCGACGATCGACTGCCACCCGCTGAACAGGCTCACCACGACGCTGCCGAACGCCACGAGCCCGGCCGCCGCGTACATGAGCAGCACGGCACGGCGGTGCGAGTGGCCGATCTCGAGCAGCCGGTGGTGGATGTGCATCTTGTCCGGGCTGAACGGGGAGCGCCCGGCCCGGGTGCGGCGCACCACGGCGAGCGCCAGGTCGAGGAAGGGGACGAGCAGGATCGCGAACGGCAGGAACAGCGGCAGCAGGGCGGGCAGGAAGCTCGCCGCTCCCCCGCCCACGCCCTCGGAGAGGCTCGTGGCCGGGAACTGGCCCGTGAGGCTGATCGAGGAGCAGGCGAGCATGAAGCCGATGAGCATCGAGCCGGAGTCGCCGATGAACATCCGGGCCGGGAAGAAGTTGTGCGGCAGGATCCCGATGCACGCCCCGGCCAGCGCCGCGGTCAGGAGGGCGGCGGCGATGGCGCGCGTCTCGCCGTTGACCACGGCGAGCGAGAACGCGTACGAGAAGAACGCGACGGCGCCGATCGCGACCATGCCGGCAGCGAGGCCGTCGAGGCCGTCGACGAAGTTCACCGCGTTGGCCGTGGTGACGATCAGCAGCACCGTGAAGATGATCGACTGCGCGTTGTCCAGACCCAGGTAGTTGTTGTAGAGCGGCAGGTACAGGAACTGCACCCCCATGGCCACCACCACGACCCCGGCGAGCACCTGGCCGGCGAACTTGCTGAGGGCGTCGAGCTCGAACAGGTCGTCGATCACGCCCACGACGCAGATCACCGCTCCCCCGACGATGACCGCCTGGGCGTCGCCGAAGACCGCGTCGTCGTTGCGCGACAGGAACGGCAGGTGGGTCGCCACGAGGTAGGCCGACACGAGCCCGCCGAGCATCGCGGGGCCGCCGAAGTACGGGGTGGGGATGGCGTGGACGTCGCGGTCGCGCACGCGGGCCACGGCCCCGAAGCGCACCGCGAGCATCCGCGCGATCGAGGCGAGGAGGTAGGTCACCCCGAGGGCGACCCCGAAGACGACGAGGTACTCACGCACCGAACGGCTCCACGGTGTTGTTGTAGCGGTGGAGGACGTCGAGGGTGACCGGTCCCTCGCGCAGGATGCGTGGCGAGCTGCCGGTCACGTCGAGGATCGTGGAGGCGGTGCCGCCGGGGCTGGTCCCGGCGTCGAGGTAGACGGCCACCGCGTCGCCCAGCATGCGCTCGGCGTCGTCGACGGTGACGGCGGCGGGCTCGCCGGTGAGGTTCGCGCTGCTCACCGCGAGCGGGCCCGTCTGCTTGAGCAGCGTGAGCGCGACGGGGTGGTCCGGCATCCGCACGGCCACGGTGTGGTGCGTCTCGCCCAGGTCCCACGTGAGGGACGGCTGCTGACGGCAGATGATCGTGAGCGGCCCGGGCCAGAGCTCGGTGGTCATGGACCGGAGCCATCCGGGGACGTCGGTGGCGAGCGCCTCGAGGGTCGTGGGGGCGCCCACGAGCACGGGCGGAGGCATCTGCCTCGTCCGGCCCTTGGCGTCGAGCAGGCGCTGCACGGCCTCGGGCGAGAACGCGTCGGCGGCGAGCCCGTACACCGTGTCGGTGGGCACCACGACCAGCTCACCGGACTCGAGCACGCCCTGGGCGGCGTCGATCCCGGTCTGGCGTGTCTCCTCGTCGGCGCAGTCGTACCTCACCGGGACACCCTAACGGCCGCGCCAGCGCCGACGCAGCGCCCACGCGGTCTGCCCACGCCGTCCGACACGCCGTCTGCCCAGGGCCTCACAGCACACCGTGGATGACGAAGGCGATGGCGAGGAACTGGATGGTCCGACCCAGGAAGACCATGGCGAGGAAGACCCAGAGCCGCTGGCGGGACAGCGGGGCGAGCAGCGTCACGACCGCGAGCGGCGGCACGGCGGCGAGCGCCGACAGGAACACCGTGGCCGCACCGGCCACGGGGCGGTCGAGCCAGGTGAGCAGGAGGTCGCCGGTACGGCGCAGCCACGCGGTCACCCGGTTCCGCGGCGGTCGGCGCTCGGCCTGCTTGCGGTAGCGGGCGGACCCGGTGCGCACCAGCTGGAACACGATCGCCTTGCCGACCACCGTGCCGACGCTGAGCGTGAGGATGACCAGGGCGAGGTCGAACCGGCTGTCGACGAGGGCGCCGAGGCTCAGCACGTAGATCTCGGCGTTGAGGAACATCGGCAGGATCGCCGAGCCCACGCCGAAGGCGAAGGCGGCCGCGTGGACCAGGACGACTGCCATGGTCCGGGAGCCTATCGGCAGGCGGACGCCCTGCGAGCACACCCGTCGCCGAGGACCTCCCGGCGCGCCGGGTCAGCGCAGCACGACGTCGCCCACCAGCCAGGCACCGTCCTGGCGGACCATGGTCATGACCACCCGGCTCCGCTCGGTGCGCTGGGTGCCGTCGCTGCCGCGGGTGATGGTCTGGTCGACGAACAGCAGCACCTCGACCTCGTCGGCGGAGACGGCCCTGCCGACCGCCTCGACGACGTCGCCGACCGCACGGGCCTCGACCCGGCGCGCCACCTGGGCGACGGGCTCGTTCGCCTCGGCGTACTCCCGCGCGAACTGCGGGGTCGCGCCGGTGCGCGCCCACGCCGTGTCGGCGTCGAAGGTCTCGCCGGTGTAGCTCGTGAGCTGGACGGCGCGGTCGCGCGCCACGGCCGTGGCCTCCGCCGCGGCGTCCGCACGCTGCTGTGCCGAGCGACCGGACAGGACGAGCCACGCCGCACCGACGACCGAGGCAAGCAGCGCCACCGCCAGCGCGAGGGCCACGACACGCACCCGCCGGTCCCCGCCCGACGACAGGCGTTCCACGGCACTGCCGCGCGAGGTCGTCACCGTCGGTCCTGCGGCAGGGGCGCGTTGGACGACCCGCGCTGCTGGCCCCCGAACGTCGTCGGGCACGAGCGGTCCGGATCGATCGGCCGGCGCTCCGCGTGCTTGGGGCTCGGGTCGGCGACGCCGTAGGAGCACACCCCACCGGGCGAGACCAGCATGTTGGTCTGGAGTCGCCCGCCCTTCACGGCCTCGGCGAACCGGTCGAACCCGCTGGGGAACACCCGGAGCAGCTCGCGCAGGTGCTGGTCGCGCGGGATCGTCATGTCGGCGAAGACGATCATCTCGTCGAGCACCCGCGGCAGCTTGAGCGCGACGAGCGACGTGAGCTCCCTCAGGTCCTGGACCCGCGCCGGGAGGGTCTCGATGCTGGTGCGGAGGGTCGGGTCGTAGTCGGCGAGCCAGGCGGTGAACGACTCGGCGGACCGCGCGAACTCGCGGAACTCGTCCTCCACGTCCACCCCGGTCCGCAGCACCGTGCGTCCGTTGACCAGGAGCCGCTCGGTCTCCGGCCACGTGCGGTCGAGGGTCTCGACGATCCGCGAGCCGGAGTCGAGGACACGGCGCAGGTCGTCGGGGTCCTCGAAGGCCACGCGCAGCTCCCGCAGCGTGGTCCGCAGGGCGGCGGTGTCGACGTCGGACATGAGGTCGTCGACCGAGCGCAGGGTCTGTGCGACCGTCGTCGGCGTGGTGGTCGCCGACGCCGCGATGCGGTCGCCGTCGTCCAGCCACGGTGCGCGGTGCTGCTCCGGCTGCAGGTCGAGGAACTGCTCACCGGCCGGGGAGAGCGAGCGCACGACCGCCCTGGCCGTGGCCGGGACCTGGGCACCGGGGTCGAGCGACAGGGTCGCGACGGCTCCGGACCCCTGGGCGCGGACTGTGTCGACCTTCCCGATGCGCACCCCGCGATAGGTGACGCCCGACCCTTCGAACAGACCGCCGGTCGTGGCGAGGTCGACCTCCACGCGATCCTGGCGCTGCCCGACCGTCCCGCCCAGGACGGAGGTGTAGAGGTGCATCGAGACCAGGACCAGCACGGCGAGCAGCGCGAACGCGCTCGTGCGGTACCTCATGGGCATCGGACGGCTCATCGCGCGGCTCCCAGCAGTCCGTCGAGACCCAGTCCGGTGAGACCGCCGCCGCTCGAGGCGTCGGCGCCCGATCCCGAGGAGGCGCCGCTCGGGGGCACGATGCGGCCGAGGCCCGGGAGCGACCCGACCAGCGACTCGATCCCGTCGACCAGCCCGTCCCCGGACAGCCCGTCCGTCCCGGGGGTCTCGATCCGCGGCAGGTCGAGGTCGCCCACCCCTGGCAACGACGGCAGGCCGACGCTCACGGAGGTCTGGAAGTACAGGTACGTGTTGAGGTACTCCGCCGGCACCGCCTCGTCGATGAGCCTCGAGAAGCCCACGAGGGTCCGCAGGCCCGGCTCGAACTCGTCCGCCGTCGTGTTGAGCGACTCGAACACCGGCCCCGCCTGGGCGAGCACCGTGGTGAGGTCGTCGCGCGAGCGGCCGACCACGTCCACGACGTCGGCGCCGAGCCGGTCGATCCCGCTGAGCAGGTCCACGAGCTCGTCGGTGTTCTCCCGGACGACCTCGGCGGCCGGGCGAAGGTCGGTCAGGGCCGCGTCGACCACGTCCTCGCGCTCGTCGAGGACTCGCGAGACCTCGGCCAGGGCGGTGAGGGCGGCATCGAGCTCGTCGTCGGAGGCGTTGAGGGCCGACGCCGTCCCCGCCATCCTGCGCAGCGCGGTGCGCACGGCCGGTTCGCGGCCCCCGAGTGCCGCGTTGGCCTCCTCGACGATGGTCTGGACCTGGCCGAGCCCACCACCGTTGATGAGCATCGAGGCGGCCGACATGGTGTCCTCGATGGTGGGCGCGCTCGACGCGTCGCCCGCGGCCAGCACGGAGCCCGGCGCCAGGAACGGACCGTCCGCGCCCTCCTCGCCGACGTCGACGAAGAGCTCACCGAGCGGCGTCGTGGCGCGCAGCCGCACCGTGGTGCCCTGACGGAGCCGACGGTCCGCGAGCACGTCCATCGTGACGCGGGCCCGGAAGTCACGGACCGAGATCTCCCGCACGCGCCCGACCAGCACACCGCCGCTCTTGACCGGCGCGCCGACCGCGAGGTTGAGCGCGTCGTCGAACTCCGCCGACAACGGGTAGGAGTCGCCGCCCAGTCGGCTCCCGGGGAGCGGCAGGTCCGAGGCCGTGGTGCTGCACCCGGCCAGGGCCACGGCCAGCAGCACGCCCACCACGGCACGGCCCAGGCGGCGCGTCGAGGAGGTCATCCCTCGCTCACCCCCGCCAGCGTCAGCAGGACGGCCCACAGCGGGAGGTCGAGCAGGCCCAGTCGCTCGCACGCGTCCTGCGGCGCGCGCTCGCAGAGGTCGGCGACCACCGTCCTGCCGGGCACGAGGTCGAGCGGACGGGTGCGGAAGCTGAGCCGGTCGTTCTCGTCGATCGCCCGGACCAGGTTCTGCAGCATGAGCGGGCCGGTGTCGAGGAGCTGCTGGTACTCGGCCTGGTGGTCGGCGAGGTCCTGGGCGAGCGCCACGAAGTCGTCCATCTGCGAGCTGATCCGCCCGCGCTGGTCGCGCACCACGATGCCGACCTCGCGCACCATGGCCGTGACGGCGTCGAACGTCGCCTCGATCGACTCGTGCTGCTCATCGAGCATCGTGGTGGCCTCGGCGACCTGGTCCACGAACTGCCGGACCACCTGGTCGTCGTTCGCCACCGCCGTCGTCAGCTGGTCGAGCCCGGTGATCGTGCCCTCGACGTCGCCCAGCTGGGCGTCGATGGTGCCCAGCACGTCGGCCATCCCGGCCAGCCCGTCGCGGATCGCGCCACCGTTCCCGTCGAGGTTGGCCGCCGACGACGTCAGCAGGCCGTTGAGCGCGTCCCCACCGTCCGCGCCCAGGGCCGACGACGTGGACTCCAGCGTCGAGAGCAGCTCGTCGAACTCGACCGGTGTCCGCGTCCGTTCCAGGGGGATCACGTCGCCGTCGCCCAGCGTCGCTCCGTCGCGGTAGACCGGTGTGAGCTCGACGTAGCGATCCGTGGCGACCGACCGCGACACCACCACCGCGGCGGCGTCGGCCGGGACGTCGATCCCGTCGTCCAGACGCAGGGTGACGTCGACGTGCCCGCCGCGGGGGCGCACCTCGACGACCTCACCGACCCGCACCCCCAGCACGCCGACGTCGTTGCCCTCGAAGAGTCCTGCGGCGTCGCGCAGCTGCACGGTCACGGTCCGGCCACCGGAGCCGACGCAGCTCGAGAGCAGCGGGGCCACGAGCGCCACCACGAGCACGGGCAGGAGGGCCCGCCACCACCGTCGGGTCCTCATGAGCACTCGTCCGGGCTCGCGAGGCACGCGAGGTTGTCGTTGATGGCGACCGGCACGTGCAGGTCGAGCCAGGGTCCGTTGCCCGAGGCGTTGGCGACGTACTTCGTCATCGTGGCCAACGACGACAGGGCCTTCGTCACGTCGTCGCGGGCGTCCTCGAGACCGTCGAGAGCGGTGGTGAGGTCGCGCAGCATCGGGTCGAGGTCCTTCTCGGTGTCGTCGAGCAGACCGCGCACCTGCACGGCCATGCGCAGCGCGTCGGACAGCATCTGGTCGATCACCTCACGACGGGAGGTCAGCTCGCCGAGCACGAGCGTCGACTGCTCCAGCAGGTCGAGCACGGCGTCGGCGTTGCGGTTGAGCGTGCCCGTCACGTCGTTGCTGGCCGCCAGGAGACGGGACAGCTGGTCGCTGCGCCGCGACGCGACGCGCGCGAGGTCGGCCACGCCCTCGACCGCGGCCCTCGTCTCGTCGGGGGTGCGACCGAGCACGTCGGCCATGACGTTCATGGAGCGGGCCAGACCCTCGGCGTCGAGCGTCTGCAGCGCGTCGGTCGAGGCGTCGACGACGTCCTGCAGGTTGTAGGGCACCGAGGTCCGCGCGAGCGGGATCCTGGCGTCGGCGAGGTCACCGGTGCCGCGCGGTGCCACCTCGAGGAAGTGGCTCCCGAGCAGCGTCGCGACCTTGACGACGACCCCCGTGGACCGACCGAGCCGCACGTCGCGGTCGGCGGTGAAGGTCACGACCACGCGATCCTTCGCCAGTCGGATCCCGGTCACCTCCCCCACGCCGACGCCGGCGACCTGGACCTCCTCGCCGACCCGCAGGCCGGCCGTGTGCTCGAGCTCGGCGGTGTACGTGCGCTGGCCGAACGGGATGACGCTGAGCGCCAGGACGAGCAGGCCGAGGACCCCCAGTCCGACGACCCCGACCATGCCGACGCGGCGTGCGTGCGTCCGTCGATCGCTCATCGGCAGACCTCCGAGTAGGGGCCGTCGGTGGAGCCGAGGTTGATCAGCTCACCACCGACCTCCACCCCGAGGTTGCAGATGTACATGTTGAGCCAGGTGCCGTAGGACATCGGTCGGGCGAACGCGCCGGTGGCGGTCGGCACGGCGGCCAGCATGGTCTGCAGCTCGCCCATGTTGTCGGCGAACAGCGCCGCGGTGGTGCGCAGCGCCGTCGTCACCCGGGCGACGTCGGGGCGGGTGTCCTCGACGAGGTCGGCCGTGACCCGGGAGAGCTCGGAGATGCCGTCGATGGACTCACCGATCGTGGTGCGCTGCTCGGCCAGGCCGGTCATCAGCGCCCGCAGCTCCCCGACCGTGGCGGTGAGGTCGTCCTCGCGGTCGACGAGGTTCTCGAGCACCGGGGTGAGGTGGGTGAGGACGTCGGTGACGACCGCGTCCTTGTCGGCAAGGTTGCGCGTGAGCGTCGCCGTCTCGTCGAGCAGGCTCTCCACCGTGCCGCCCTCCCCCTGGAGCACCTTGACCACCGACTCCGCGAGCTGGTTCACGTCCTCGGGCCGGAGCGTCTCGAAGAGCGGCTCGAAGCCGTTGAGCAGCGCGGTGAGGTCGAAGCCGGCGCTCGTGCGCGACGTCGGGACGACGCTGCCCGGCTCCAGGGCCGTGCCCCGCTCACGGCCGGGCAGCAGCGCCAGGTACCGCTGGCCGAGCAGGTTCTGGTAGCGGATCACCATGCCCGTGGTGTCGGTCAGACGCTGCCCCTCCCCCACGGACACCCGCACGCGGGCGGTGTCACCACCGACGAGCTCGATGCCGTCGACGCGACCGACCCGGACACCGGCGGCGCGCACGTCGTCGCCGACGCGCAGCCCGCTGACCGAGGTGAAGTCCGCCACGTAGGTCCGGGTGGTCCCCTCCGTCCTGTTCAGCATCGTGTTCGCGAGCACCACGAGGACGAGCACGCACACGGTGGCGAAGGTGACGAGCTTGACGACGGTGGCCCTCATCGGTCGCCGCCCTCCAGGTAGGGGCGCCCGAGGAGCTCGGCGACACCACCCTGGGGGGCGGCCTCCAGCTCGTCGAGCATGTCGCGGAGCTCGGCGACCAGGGCGTCGTCGGCGGGCGTCGCGGTGTTCGTGCCGCTGCCGGTCGAGCCCGGCGTGCCACCGCACCGCGGGCCGCGGGCCGTCCCGTAGGTGGGGCAGTCCGACGCGGTGTACGGCGCGTCGTCGCCGGTCTTGATGAAGACGTTCGTCGACATGTAGGAGCCCTGCGAGAACGTCTCGGCCTGCTTGGCGGCGAAGTCGACGAACGAGGTGAAGCTGTCGGGCAGACCGGCGCGCTCGTCGTACATGGCGTCGACCACGACCGCGGCACCGTCGAGCGCCTCGACGAACGGGTCCCCGACGGCGTCGAGCGCCCGACGCCCCTCGCCCACGAGGGCGTTGCTCCCGGCGAGGAGCGTGGTGAGCTGCGCCCGCTTCTGCACGATCGTGCGGCTCGTCACGAGCGCGTTGCGCGTGGCGTCGAGCAGCTGCGGCGACGTCTCGGCCAGCGTCGTCATGTTCTGCGCGAACAGCTCGAGGTCCTCGCGCAGCAGCGGCAGCCGGGGCTCCAGGCGGCCGAGGTAGCCGGAGACCGTCTCGATCGTGCCGCCGAGCTGGTCGCCGCGGCCGTCGAGCGCCGTCGCGAGCGCACCCAGGGTGGCCGACAGCTCGGCCGGCTCCACGGCGGTGAGGATGCGGTAGGAGCTGTCGAGCGTGTCCTGCAGCTCGAGCGTCTCGGCGTCCCGGGCCTGCTCGATGGCGGCACCGGCTCGCAGGGCGCCGCGCTCGCTCCGGGGTCGGACCAGGTCGACGTAGGTCGTGCCGAACACCGTGGCGGGCAGCACGCGCGCCGTCACCTGCGCCGGGACCTCACGTGCGTGCCGCTCGTCGATGCGCAGGTCGATCCGCACCGAGGGGTCGGCACCGTCGGCCGTCGTGCCCGGCTCCTGGGTGATCGAGGTGACGCGTCCGACGATCACGCCGTCGAGCTTGACGTCCGAGCCCGGGACGAGCGACCCGCCGGCGTCGTCGACGAGGGCGTGCGCCGTCGTGTCGTCCGCCAGGGCACCTCGCGACACCGCGGCCAGGGCCGCGCCCACGAGCACCAGGAGCACCACGAGCACGAGGCCGCGGCGCACGAGGACCGCGCGGCCGGGGTCGTCGGGATCGATCGTCGTCAGGTCCATCGCCGCATCACCCCGCGATCCGGACGCCGGGGTCGCCGCCCCAGAAGAGCAGGGTGAGCACCATGTCGAGCAGGACCACGACGACGATGCTGGCCCGGATCGCCCGGCCCGTCGCCTCGCCGACACCCTGCGCCCCACCGCTCGCGGTGAACCCGAACCAGCAGTGGATGAGCGTCACGGCAGCGGCGAACACCAGGATCTTCACGACCGACAGCAGCACGTCGCGCAGGGCGACGAACGAGGTGAAGTAGTGCTCGAACGTGCCCGGCGGTTGTCCGAAGATGAACGTGACGGAGAGCTGGGTCGCCAGGTACGAGCCCGCCAGCCCGATCAGGTAGAGCGGAAGGATCGCCGCCATCGCCGCGACGAGCCGGGTGGTGACCAGGAAGTGCAGGGGCGGGACCGACATGACCGCGAGGGCGTCGATCTCCTCGTGCACCCGCATCGATCCGAGCTGTGCGGTGAAGCGACAGCCGACCTGGGCGGCCAGGGCGAGCGCCGCGATGAGCGGGGCGAGCTCGCGCGTGTTCACGACCGCGGACACGAAGCCGGTCAGAGGTGCCAGGCCGATGGTCTCCAGCCCGTTGAAGCCCTCGATGCCCAGGGAGGTCCCGGCCGACAGGGACAGCAGCACCATGACGCCGACCGTCCCGCCCCCCACCAGCAGCGCACCGGTCCCCCAGCTGATGTCGGAGAGGATCCTGAACGTCTCGAGCCGGTAGGTGCGCAGCGTCGCGGGGATCGCCCCCACCACCTTCGCGACGAAGGTCAGCTGGGCCCCCATCAGCTCCAGCGCGTTCCCCGGCGCCGCCATGGCGCGCCGGCCGGCGCGTTCCAGGCCGCTCATGCCATCCTCTGCGGCACGAGCATGACGTAGCCCTGGGTGATCACGACGTTGACGACGGCCAGGGCGATGACGCTGATCACCACGCTGGCGTTGACGGCGTCGGCGACGCCCTTGGGGCCGCCCTGCGCCGACAGACCCTTGTGGCACGCCACGATCGTGGCGATGAAGCCGAAGATCGCGGCCTTGGCCTCGGCGAGCAGCAGGTCGGAGGGCTGGGCGAAGCTCGTGAAGGACCCGATGTAGGTGCCCGAGCTGACGTCGCCGGACCCGACGTTGAGCGCGTAGCCGGTGGTCATGGCGGTGGCGGCCACCACCACGTTGAGGAGCAGGCCGACCGTGACCGCTGCGACCATGCGCGGTGCCACGATGCGCTGCGTCGGGTTGAGTCCCATGACCCGCATGGCGTCGATCTCCTCGCGCACGGTCTGCGAGCCGATCTGGGCACAGATGGCCGAGCCGACGGCTCCGGCCATGAGGAGCGAGGTGACGAGCGGCGCGCCCTGGCGGAGCACGCCGATGCCGTTGACCGCCCCGGAGAACGAGACCGCACCGATCTGCGACGCGACCGCACCGACCTGCACCGCCACGATCACGCCGAACGGGATCGCGACGAGGATCGTCGGCAGCAGGGCCACGCGCGTCATGAACCAGGCCTGCTCGACGTACTCGCGCCAGGCGAACCGGCCGCGCAGGATGTCGACGACGGCGAAGCGCAGGGACCCGAGGCCGAGGAGGATCATCTCGCCGAAGGTCTCGAGGCCGGCGTTGCCGGAGGCACGCAGGCCCGTGGCGGTGCGCGCCAGGCGTCCGGAGGCCGCACCTGGGGGCACCGACGTGTCCGCGCTCATCCGACCTCCCTCACCGCCGCAGATGATACCTGTACGAAGGTACTAGTTCAGGGCCTCTCGGGGAAGAGAACGAGCCAGGAAGGCGTGGGTCACGTCACACGGCCCGGCGCAGCGGACCGTTCGGACGGTCGCGGACGGCCCCCACGGCAGCGCACGGGACCCGCGGCGACGGCGGGAGCGCCGTCGGCGGGGCGAGCCTCAGGGGCGACGGGCGGTGAGGAAGCGGGGCCGGTCCGCGAGGTCCACGTGGTCACGCACGTCGGACCAACGTCCGGCGAACACACCGGGGGCGGACTCGCCCTGCGCGTCGGCGTGCTCGGCCCCGACCGAGCCACCCGGGCGCAGCAGCCGCCACGCGGCCTGCTCGAGCGCACGCATGGCGTCGAGACCGTCGTCGCCCGACCACAGCGCGAGCGACGGGTCGTGGTCGCGCGCCTCGGGGGCGACGCTCTCCCAGGCCTCGAGCGGGATGTACGGCGGGTTGCAGACGACCACGTCGACGGTGCCGTCGAGGTCCGCGAACGCCTCGAAGGCGTCCCCGAGTCGAAGGTCGATGCCGGTGTCGCCCAGGTTGCGCTCGGCCCAGCCGTGGGCGGCCTCGTCGAGCTCGACGGCGTGCACCCGGGCCCGCGGCACCTCGTGCACGATCGACAACGCGATGGCGCCCGAGCCGGTGCAGAGGTCCACGACCACCGGCGGCTCCTCGCGTGCGGCGACGACGGCGGCCGCCTGCTCGACGGCCCACCCCGCGAGCAGCTCGGTCTCGGGACGGGGGACGAAGACCCCCGGGCCGACCTCGAGGTCGACGTAGCGGAACCCGGCCGAGCCGGTGAGGTGCTGCAGCGGGACCCGCCGGGCCCGCGCCTGGACCATGTCGCGGTACACCTGCGCCTGGGGACCCTGCGGCCGTGCGGTCAGGAGCAGGCCGCGTGGCGTCCCGGTCACGTGGGCGAGCAGGATCTCGGCATCGACCCGCGGCGACGCGACGCCTCCGGCCGTCAGCGTGTCCGTGGCCTCGTCCAGGAGCCGCTCGGCCTGGCTGCGCACCCGGCTCACGCTCTCGTCCCGTCGACCGACTCGAGTCGTTCGGCGAGGTCGGAGTCCACGAGGGAGCCGATCACGTCGTCGAGCGCGCCGTCCATCACGGCATCGAGGTTGTAGGCCTTGTACCCGGTGCGATGGTCGGAGATCCGGTTCTCGGGGAAGGTGTAGGTGCGCACCCGCTCCGAGCGGTCCATGGTGCGGATCTGGGACCTGCGGGCGTCCGAGGCCTCGGCGTCCGCTGCGGCCTGGGCCGCCTCGAGCAGCCGCGCCCGGAGGATCCGCAGGGCCTGCTCCTTGTTCTGCAGCTGGCTCTTCTCGTTCTGGCAGCTCACCACGAGGCCCGACGGCAGGTGGGTGATGCGCACCGCCGAGTCGGTCGTGTTCACGCTCTGACCACCCGGGCCGGAGGACCGGAAGACGTCGATGCGCAGGTCGGCGTCGTGGATCTCGACGTCGACGTCCTCGGCCTCGGGCAGCACCAGGACGCCGGCCGCCGACGTGTGGATCCGTCCCTGCGACTCGGTGACGGGGACGCGCTGCACGCGGTGCACCCCGCCCTCGAACTTGAGCAGCGCGTACGGTGCCTGACCGGGCTCCGGGGTGCCCTTCGCCGCGACCGAGGCGGTGACCGACTTGTAGCCACCGAGAGCGGACTCCGTGGCGTCGATGATCTCGACCCGCCAGCCCTTGCGCTCGGCGAACCTGGTGTACATGCGCAGCAGGTCGGCGGCGAAGAGTGCCGACTCCTCGCCACCCTCCCCGCCCTTGACCTCCAGGATCACGTCCTTGCCGTCGGCGGGATCCCGCGGGACGAGCAGGCGCTGGAGCCGCTCGGCGAGGGCTGCACGCGTCGCCTCGAGCTCGGCCGCCTCGTCGTCGAGCTCGAGCTCACGCGCGGCCTGCAGGTCCTCGACCGCCTGCTGCCACTCGCGGTAGGTGCCCACCACGGCGCCGAGCTCGGCATACCGCCGGCCGACGCGCTTGGCACGGCCGGCATCGGCGTGCAGGGCGGGATCGGCCATCTGCCGCTCGAGCTCGGCGTGCTCGGCGACCAGGCCCTCGACAGCCTCGAACATGGCGATCCTCTCGTGCCCTCGGCGTCTCGACGACGCGTCCGGTCCCTGGGCCGGCGGCCCTGGGACGACGACGCCGACCCGTCCCTCGAGGGATCGGGTCGGCGTGTCGGAGGAGCTACTTCTTGCCGTAGCGCTTCTCGAACCGGGCCACGCGGCCGCCGGTGTCGAGGATCTTCTGCTTGCCCGTGTAGAACGGGTGGCAGGCCGAGCACACGTCGGCACGGAGGGATCCCTCGGTGGCGGTGCTGCGGGTGGTGAACGAGTTGCCGCAGGTGCAGGTGACCTGGGTCTCGACGTACGTGGGGTGGATGTCGCGCTTCATGATGTCCTCTCGTCGGTACTGGGTCGGACCGCGGCGCGGGCCGTGAACCAGGACCAAGGCTGGATTCTGCCAGGGGCACCCTGGTCAACCCAAATCGTGCCCCGTCTGTTCCCCACCCCGATGCCCGTGACCGGCGCGCCGCGCCCGCCGGTGCGTGGGGTGGAGGACCCGCTCAGGAGGCGAGCAGGGCCTCGATGTCGGAGGCGATCTTCTCGGGCTTGGTGGTCGAGCCGTACCGCTTGACCACGTTGCCCTCGGTGTCGATGAGGAACTTGGTGAAGTTCCACTTGATCTTGTTCCCGGCGAACCCGCTCTTCTCGCTGCGCAGCCACTGGTAGAGCGGGTGCGCGTCGTCGCCGTTGACCTCGACCTGCGAGAACATCGGGAAGCTGACCCCGTAGTTCCGCTCGCAGAAGGCGGCGGTGTCGTCGTCGGAGTCGGGGTTCTGCCCGCCGAACTGGTCGCACGGGAAGCCCAGCACCACGAGGCCGCGGTCGGCGTAGCTCGCGTAGAGCTCCTCCAGGCCGGCCAGCTGTGGTGTGAAGCCGCACTGGGTCGCCGTGTTCACGACGAGCAGCACCTTGCCCCGGTAGTCGGCGAGCTCGCGCGGGGTTCCGTCGATCGCGTTCGCGGTGAAGTCGTATGCAGTGGTCACGCGCTCATCCTAGGTTCACGGCCCGAGCGCCGCAGGAGTCCTCGATCCTGCACACACCTCCTGATCCCGCGAAAGCCCGACGAGGCGGCGCACCCCGCCCTACGATGTCGGCACGGCGGTGGATGGGGAGCCATCCAGCAGGGACGCCGGGACGAGGGAGTCGTCATGAAGTCGTTCGCCTGTGGGGACGTCGTCCCCGGGTGCACCGCCCGGTGGGAGGAGCCGTCCGACGAGGCCGTCCTCGCGCGCGTGGCCGACCACGCTGCGGCGGTCCACGGCCTGGTGGAGGTCCCGGCCGAGCTGGTCGCGGCGGTCCGGGCCTCGATCCGCACCACACCCGCACCCGTCTGATGTCCGTCGCACCCTGGGTCGTCTCGACGCCCCAGCGGATCGATGCCGACGTCGCCTTCAGTCCGATCCTCGACCTCGCGCGCGGCGTGGTGGCCGGCTACCAGACGGTGGCCTCCCCGGTGGGCGCACGCCGGTCGCAGGACGTCGTCGACGACCCGTGCTCGATCATGACCGCCGCTCTCGCGGCCGCGGCGACGTTGCCCCCCGACACGTTCCTGACCGTCCCCCTGGGGCTGGGCGACGGGGGCCCCGGCGACCTCGACGACCCGGCGCTCATGTCGGTCCTGACGTCACGCGGCGACCTGTCCGGCGTGGTGCTGGACCTGCGCGCCGTCCCCGAGGACGTGGGCGCCGCACCGACAGCCCGCCTCGAGGGTCTGCGCGAGGCGGGCGCCAGCGTGGCGCTCGGGGGCGAGCAGGCGGCCCAGCCCACGCTGCGCAGCGTCATCCGCTTGCGTCCCTCGATCGTCCGGCTCGGCCGCGCCTGGGTCGAGGGGATCGAGCACAGCGCGGAGAAGCGGGACGCCATCGAGGTGACGGGCACCATGGCCGCCCAGCTGGACGCCTGGCTGCTCGCCGAGGGGGTCAGCACGGCCGCGGAGCTCCGCACCCTCTCCGAGCTCGGCGTCCCGCTGGCTCAGGGATCGCTCGTCGGCCCGGCCCGACGGGTGTGGCAGAGCGCCGCGCCCCAGGCTCATCGAGCCCTGCCCCGGGACCGGGCACCGGCCGGGGACGGCGTCCTTCGCGACCTGGTCCGCCGTGCCTACACGACCGACGACGTCGGCTCGGCCCGATCGGTGCTGGCGGAGACGGTCGGCTTCGAGGTCGTCGTCGCCGTCGACGAGCACCGGCGTCCGCACGCGGTCCTGATCAAGGACGACCACGGGCGGTGGCAGTCCAGCGACGTGCTGGCCGTGCACGTGGACACACCGCTCGGCGACGCCGTCGCCCGGGCGATGGCACGCCCGCGCAGCACCCGGTTCGGGCCGCTGGCGTGCACCGACTCCGCGGGCGGGTTCCTCGGCGTCCTCCACCTGGAGGACCTCATGACCCACCTGGCCGGCCGGGCCTGAGCGGGCTCGCGGACGCGTCCGCGAGCCCGCCCGACCGACGACCGGTGCTCAGGCCAGCGGCGTGCGCGAGAGCTGGAGCAGCAGCTCCCCGTTGCTCCCGGTCGCACCGACCCGCTCGGCCACGGCGTCGAGGGCCTCGCGCGGCTCGCGACCGGCCAGGGCGCGACGCAGCCCGGCGACGATCTCGAGCTCCTGCGGGTCGAGGAGCAGCTCCTCGTGGTGGGTCCGCGAGGCGATGACGTCGACGGCCGGGAAGACCGTCCCGCGGTCGTCGACGACGAGCCGCAGCGTGCTGTTGGCCGCACCGTCGAGCTCCTCGAGCACCGTCTCGTCCACGGCCGAGCCGGTCTCGACGAGGGCGGTGGCGACGATGGTGAGCGATCCACCGTCCTCGGCGTTGCGGGCGGCCCCGAAGAGCGCCTTGACCGGGTGCAGGGCCGACGCGTCGACGCCCGCGGTCACCCGTCCGGAAGCCGGCGTCGCCTGGTGGTAGGCGCGACCGAGCCGCGTGATGGAGTCCAGCAGCACCACGACGTCGTGACCGAGCTCGACCAGACGCTTGGCCCGCTCGACGGCGAGCTCGGCGACGATCGTGTGGTCGGTGGCCGGCCGGTCGAAGGTGGAGGCGATGACCTCGCCCTTCACCGCACGCTGCAGCTGCGTGACCTCCTCGGGCCGCTCGTCGACGAGCACCACCATGAGGTGGCACTCGGGGTTGTTCGTCGTGACGGCCTCGGCGGCCGCGCGCACGAGGGTGGTGCGGCCGGCCCGCGGCGGCGCGACGACGAGGCTGCGCTGACCCTTGCCGATCGGCGCGAAGAGGTCGACCAGCCGCGTCGTGGCCAGCGTCGGGTCGGTCTCCAGGCGCAGACGTTCGTCGGGGTGCACCGGGGTCAGACCGGCGAACTCGACCCGGCCACGAGCGTCCTCCAGGGGCATCCCGTTGACCGTGTCGACCCGCACCATGGGGTTGAACTTCTCCTTGCGCTCCCCCTCACGGGGCTGGCGCACCTGACCGGTGACGGCGTCGCCCTTGCGAAGACCCCACTTGCGCACCATCGACAGCGACACGTACACGTCGTTCTCGCTGGGCAGGTAGCCCGTGGTGCGCACGAAGGCGTAGTTGTCGAGGATGTCGAGGATCCCGGCCGCGGGGACCAGCACGTCGTCGTCGGCGTAGGTGGGCTCGCCGTCGGCGCCTCGGCCGCCACGGTTGCGGCCGCGTCGGTTGCGGCGGCGACCACCGTTCTCGTCGTCGACGTCGTTCTGGCCCCGGTCGTTCTGGTTCTTGTCGTTCTGGCCCCGGTCGTTCTGGCCCTTGTCGCTCTGGTTCTTGTCGTTCTGGTTCTTGTCGTTCTGGTTCTTGTCGTTCTGGTTCTTCGCGCCCGGGTTCTTCGGTCCGCCGGAGCGCTGGGCATCGTCCTGGCCCTGCCCGCGGCCGCCCTGCTTGGGGCCGTCCTGGTTCTTCTGGCCGTCGTTCTTCTGCCCGTCCTGGTTCTTCGGGGCGTCCTGCTTCTTCGGGGCGCCCTGGGCCCGCTGGCCGTCGCGCTTCCTGCCGTCCTGGTCCTGGGGAGCGCCCTGTTCGTGGGGGGCATCGCCCTGAGGGGCGTCGTCCTGACCACGGCGGTCCTGCTCCTCGGTCGGCGTCTGCTCCGTCGCGGGCTCACGGCGCGCACCGGCCCGGGTCCGCGGTCCGCGCTCGTCCTTCGCCTCGACTGCGGGAGCCTCGACCGGTGCGGCCTGGACCGCGCTGGTGGCCGTCTCGCCACGGGCCTGCTTGATGGCGTCGATCAGCTCGCCCTTGCGCAGCTTGGCGGCGTCGGCGATGCCGAGACCGGACGCGATCTCGCGCAGCTCGGCGAGCACCTTGCCGCCGAGCGCGCCGCCCGCACGGCGGGCGGGCTTGGTGGTCGGTTCAGCCGCGGCACCGGAGGTGTCGGGCGCAGCCTGGTCGTTCGGGGAGTCGGTCACGTGAGAGCTTCCTGGGTGGGAGGGGCGCCGGGCACTCTCCCGGCGAAGACCGGGGCACCTCGGCCACCCGCCGACGGCGGGTGATCGAACAACGGTGTCGGGGAGCGGACTCCACACCGACGATCGTCACTCTAGCAGCGCTGCCGGTCCCCGGCGTCCTGCCCCGATCACGCGCTCCCGTGCGGGTCAGGGGGCGTCGACGACGTGCGCACCTCGGTCCGCGACCTCGACCTCGAGCACGCGCCAGCCGTCGGGGCAGGCCTGGGCGACACCACGCGCGAAGGCGAGCACGGTGGGCCCGGCACCCGAGATGACCGCCGGCACACCGTCGACGCGCAGGCTCCGCACGAGCTGGTAGGAGTCGGGCATCGCGGACGCCCGGTACTGCTGGTGCAGGAGGTCCTCGGTGGCCGCCGCGAGCCGCTCCGGGGCCTGGGTGAGCGCCGCCACCAGCAGGGCCGCACGCCCCGCGTTCGCGGCGGCGTCGGCGTGGGGCACGGCGTCGGGCAGCAGGCCGCGAGCCGCCTCGGTGGACACCGGGCTGTCCGGCACGAAGAGGGTGACGGGGACCGCGACGTCGAGGCGGAGCGCCTCGGCGGCGAACCCCTCCGTCCAGGCGATCGTCAGGCCGCCCAGCAGCGCGGCCGCCACGTTGTCGGGGTGACCCTCGAGGTCGTGGGCGAGCTGCAGCGTGGCCCGGTCGTCGAGCACCTCGACCCCCTCGACGAGGGCCTTCGCCAACACGATGCCGCCCACGATCGCGGCGGACGACGAGCCCATCCCGCGTCCGTGGGGGACCACGTTCCGGCAGGTGAGTCGAAGGCCGGGACGCCTCAGCCCCATGAGGTCGAGCGCGGCGTCGAACGACCGGACGACCAGGTGTCCCGCGTCGCGGCTCACCTCGTCGGCACCCTCACCCTCGACCACGATCTCGAGGGCGTCGCCGGGCAGCACCTCGGCGGTCAGCTCGTCGTGCACGTCGAGGGCCAGGCCCAGGGCGTCGAAGCCCGGCCCCAGGTTGGCGCTGCTCGCCGGGGTGCGCACGGTCACCGGGCGGTCGACGAAGGGTGAGGTCATCGCGCCCTCAGGCCAGGCCGGCAGCGGCGGCGGCGTCGTGCACGTCGGCGTCGATCACGGAGTCGACCACCGAGCCGACGCCGGACAGCGCCGTCTCGACGTCCTTCAGGCCGTGGCCCGTCACCGTGACCGTGATGGTGAGACCCGGCTCGATCTCGCCCGCCTCGGCGGCGGCGAGGAGACCGGCGACGCCCGCGGCCGACGCCGGCTCGACGAACACGCCGTCCTGCGAGCCGAGCCTGCGCTGCGCGTCGAGGATCTGCTCGTCGCTCACGGCGTCGATGCGACCGCCGGAGGAGTCCCGAGCCGCCTCCGCGAGGTGCCACGACGCGGGGTTGCCGATCCGGATGGCCGTGGCGACGGTCTCGGGGCGGGGCACCACCGCACCGCGCACGATCGGTGCGGCGCCCTCCGCCTGGAAGCCCCACATGCGGGGGCGCCGCGTGGCGAGGCCGGCGTCGGCGTACTCGGTGAAGCCCATCCAGTAGGCGGAGATGTTGCCGGCGTTGCCGACGGGGAGCACGTGCAGGTCGGGGGCGTCGCCGAGCACGTCGACGATCTCGAACGACGCCGTCTTCTGCCCCTGCAGACGCACCGGGTTGACCGAGTTCACGAGGGCGACCGGGTACTCCTCGGCGAGCCCGCGCGAGAGCTGGAGGCACTCGTCGAAGCCCCCACGGACCTGGATGACCTCGGCGCCGTGCATCACCGCCTGCGCCATCTTGCCGGTGGCGATCTTGCCGTGCGGGACGAGCACGATCGGGGTCAGGCCCGCACGCGCGGCGTAGGCCGTCATGGAGGCCGACGTGTTGCCGGTCGAGGCGCACACCACGGCCTTGGCGCCCTCACCGACGGCGACCGAGATCGCGGCGGTCATGCCACGGTCCTTGAAGGACCCCGTGGGGTTGTCGCCCTCGACCTTGAGCCAGACGTCGCCCTTGACGAGCGCCGACAGCCAGGTGGAGTGCACGAGAGGTGTCCCGCCCTCACCCAGCGTGATCACGGGGGTGTGCTCGTCGACCGGGAGCCACTCGCGGTACTCCTCGACGACTCCACGCCACGGCTGTGCCATCAGTGTGTTCCCTTCACTGGTCGAGACCCTCCACGCGCATGACCGAGGTGACGTCGCGCACCATGTCGAGCGCGCGCACGGCCTCGACCGTGGCGGCCAGGGCGGCGTCGTCGGCCTCGTGGGTCACGATGACGAGCTGTGCGTCGGACCCGTGGCCCTCCTGGCGGACCGTCTTGATGGAGACGTCGAAGCCGGCGAACGCGTCGGCGACGGACGCGAGCACGCCTGCGCGGTCGTCGACGTCGATCGACACGTGGTAGCGGGTGCGCGCCCGGCCGACGTCGAGCACCTCGAGGTCGGCGTGGGAGGTCTCGCCCGGGCCGTGCACGCCCTGGCGGCGGTTGCGCGCCACCGAGACGACGTCGCCCAGGACCGCGCTCGCTGTGGGCGCTCCCCCGGCCCCCGGGCCGTAGAACATCAGACGTCCGGCCGACTCGCTCTCCACGAACACGGCGTTGTAGGCGCCGCGCACGCTGGCGAGCGGGTGGCTCTTCGCGATCATCGCGGGGTGGACGCGCGCCGAGACGGCCGGGCCGTCGGGGGTCTGGATCTTCTCGCAGATGGCCAGGAGCTTGACCACGCAGCCCATCTCGTCGGCGGAGC
The DNA here is from genome assembly GCF_001423335.1 of Aeromicrobium sp. Leaf289. Classification (NCBI taxonomy): domain Bacteria; kingdom Bacillati; phylum Actinomycetota; class Actinomycetes; order Propionibacteriales; family Nocardioidaceae; genus Aeromicrobium; species Aeromicrobium sp. Leaf289. Next base: position 663,866 of record NZ_LMNK01000001.1, read on the forward strand.
GGACGTCGCCGGCGGTCACGTCGGTGATGCCCTCGCGGTGCACGTCGCCGATGGTGACGCGGGTGTGGAAGGCCAGCGAGGCGATGATCGCGGCCTTCGCCGCGGCGTCGAAGCCCTCGATGTCGGCGGTCGGGTCGGCCTCGGCGTAGCCGAGCCGCTGAGCCTCGTCGAGCGCCTCGGAGAAGCCGGCCCCGGTGGTGGTCATGGCGTCGAGGATGAAGTTGGTCGTGCCGTTCACGATCCCGAGCACCCGCTCCACGGCGTCACCGGCCAGGGACTCCTGCAGGGGGCGGACGATCGGGATGGCGCCGGCGACGGCGGCCTCGAAGGCGATGTCGCGCTCGGCCTTCTCGGCGGACTCGAACAGGTGGGCCCCGTCCTCGGCCAGCAGGGCCTTGTTGGCCGTGACCACGGAGGCTCCGTGCTCGAGTGCGGCGAGGATGAGCTCGCGGGCCGGCTCGATGCCCCCGATCACCTCGATCACGACGTCGAGGTCGCCCCGAGACACGAGCGCGAGGGCGTCGGTCGTGAAGAGGTCGGTCGGGAGGTCGAGGTCGCGGTCGCGCCCGAGCCGCCGGACGGCGATGCCGACGAGCTCGATCGGCGCACCGATCCGCCGGGCCAGCTCGTCACCGTCGCGGGTCAGCAGGCGTGCGACCTCGGAGCCGACGACGCCGCAGCCCAGCAGGGCGACCTTGAGGGGTCGGACGGCGGCGGGTGCGGTAGTCACGCGGACAGCCTATCGGCGCCGCACCGCGCCCCGGGCCGCAGTGGGTCGCCGTGAGACCCGACCCCGCACGGACGGCCCCCGTCAGGAGGTGAAGCCGCGACGCAGGACCACGAGGGCGGCGACCGCACAGCCCACCGGGACCACGAAGGCCGCGAGCACGGCGGCGCCCACGCCGTGGACCACGACGGACGCGAACACCGCCGACCCCAGCGCCAGCGCGGTGGACTCCGCGACGGAGTCGCTGGTCTGCAGCGACGCGCTGCTCGATGCCTGCTCCCCCGGCGCCGACCGCGCCAGGACCTCGGTGACGAACGACGTCATCGCCGCACCCATGCCGAACCCGCCCACGGCCCAGGCCGCGACCACGAGCACGACCGGGACCTGCGGCAGCAGCACGAGGGGCACCGCCAGGATGCCCAGGCAGATGGCGCCGGCGCCGAGAGCGGCCCGACGCTGCGTGGTCGCCAGGAAGGGACCGAGGCGCTCAGGACGCGAGACGGCCCACGCGCCGGCGAACCAGGTGAAGGCGGCCACGGACAGCACGGCGCCTGCCAGGCCCACCGGCACGTCGTGCAGGTCCACGAGGGCGAGCGGCACGTAGACCTCGGCGGCGAAGTAGGCCGAGGCGAGCAGGGACCTGGCACCCATGAGCGACGGCAGGCCCCGTCCGCCGGTCCAGGTCCGTGGCGGGACGAGCTGCCGGACCGCCCCCGCGAGCAGCACCGCCGAGCCCACGAGCAGGCAGGGCCACCACGTGACCGCGCGCTGGCCGGCGACGGAGAGCAGGAGCACCGCACCGCCGGCCGTCGCGGCGGCCGCCACCGGGACACGTCGTGCGGCCGGACCGGCCCGGTCGGGGGTCTCGACGGCTCCACCGAGGTCCCGGACGGGCCGCCAGGCGACGGCGAGGCTCACGACCGCGAGGGCCGGGGCCATCAGGAAGACGGCACGCCAGCCGAGCAGGTGGGCGAGCCCTCCCGCGATGGCTGGTCCGACCACGGCCGGCAGCGTCCATGCGCTCGTCATGACGGCGAGCGCCCGGGGCCGCAGGTCGACCGGGTAGGCCCGCGCGACCACGACGTACAGACCGACGCCGATCGCCCCCATTCCCAGGCCCTGGACGGCGCGTCCGACGAGGAACCAGGTCATGGTCGACGCCGTCCCGCACGCGAGGAGCCCGAGGGCGAAGACCGCCACGCCCCCGGCGAGGGCCGGGCCGGGGCCGGAGCGGTCGATCCACGGCACCGCGACGGTGCGCGACAGGATGCTCACGGCGATCGGCGCGGCGAAGGCGACCGCGTACGCGCCGAGCCCGTCCAGGTCCCGTGCCACCTCGGGCATCACCGTGATGACCGCCAGCGACTCGAAGGCCACCAGGAACGCCAGGGCGAAGAGCCCGACCGTCGTCCGGCCCAAGGGCCCCGTCCACAGCGCGACGGGCTTCCCCGTCGGCGCTCTCCCCACCCCTGCTCCGATCGCCATGCCCTGATGCAACAACCTCGAGTATGGTTGAGGTCAAGCCGAGCGAGGAGACCCTGTGCGCCCGACCGACCAGCTCACGCCCCAGGAGGTGTCGCAGCGCTCCGGCGTGGCCGTGTCGGCGCTGCACTTCTACGAGTCACGTGGACTCATCAGCGCCACGCGGACGAGCGGCAACCAACGGCGCTACCGGCGCGAGGTCCTGCGTCGCCTCGCCTTCGTCCAGTTCTCCCAGCGGCTGGGCATCCCCCTCGCGGAGGTGGGTGCGGCGCTCGAGACCCTCCCGGCCGACCGCACGCCCACCAAGCGGGACTGGGCGCGCCTCACCGCCCGGTGGCGCGAGGACCTCGACCGACGGATCGAGCGCCTCCAGCGCCTGCGCGACGACCTCGACGGCTGCATCGGCTGCGGCTGCCTGTCCCTGCGCAGCTGCGCCGTCTACAACCACGACGACGAGCTCGCCGGCCTGGGGTGCGGACCGCACCGCGGTCTCGTGTGACCGACGCGGGCCCCGCCCCCGATCCAGTCCCCCACTTCCCCCCATCGGTGGATGCTCAACCGCAGGTCGACGTCTGCGGTCGATGATCCACCGATGCGGGCCCTGATGGTGCGGATCCACCGATGGCTCCGCACGATCAGGCCCGACGCCGTCCCGCGGTCGCCTACTCTGTGCGCGTGTCCTCTCGATCCAGCCGCCTGAAGCGTCGACTTCGTGGGCTCGGGGCGATTCCCCTGGTGGGTCTCGCGACCATCGTGGTGGTCGCCGTGATCCTGGTCTGGGCGGTGCTCGACGTGCGGTCACTGCTGGCCGACCGCCCGGCCACCGTGGCCGCCCCGGCGCAGGACACGACGGGGACCCGGGAGGCCACCACCGCGGTCCAGGTCGCCGTCCGGGTGACGTTCTCGTCGGACGGACCGTTCACCGCCACGGTCGTGGACGCCGCGAAGAAGGAGCGGACGTTCACCTCCGCCGGCGAGGACGTCGTGTTCACCCGCGTCTACGAGGGAACGGGACCGTACGTGTTCGCGAGCGCCCAGACCTCGGCCGACGCCACGATCCGCTGCCGCATCGACGTCGACGGCCGCAAGGCGTCGTCGAACGAGGAGTCCGGGCTCTACGCCCAGACCATCTGCGCCGACTGACGGCTCGCCGCGACCCGATGACAGACTGACGCGGTGACCCCGGCCGAACGGTCCTCCTTCCGAGAGGGCCTGAGACTCGGCGTGCCGTTCGGACTCGCCTCGTTCCTGCTGTCGATGTCGTTCGGCGTGGTGGCCCGAGAGGCCGGCTTCAGCCTGGCTGCGGCCGTCGTGATGTCGCTGGTGGTGTTCGCCGGGTCCGCCCAGTTCGCGGCCGTCGCCGTGATCGCGACCGGTGGCGGGGCCGGCGCGGCGGTCGCCGCAGGCACGCTCATGAACTCGCGGTTCCTGCCCATGGGGGTGGCGCTCGCACCGTCACTGCCTGGCCGCGCCTGGTGGCGCGGGCTGCAGGGCCAGGCCGTCGTCGACTCGTCGTGGGCGGTCGCCGCCCGCGGGGACGGGACGTTCGACCGCTGGCGGCTGTTCGGGACGACGGCACCCCAGCTGGTGGCCTGGCAGCTCGGCACGGTGGTCGGCGCGTTCGGCGGCGACCTCATCGGCGACCTCGAGCGGTTCGGGCTCGACGCGATCTACCCCGCGTTCTTCCTCAGCATCCTGCTGCCGGAGCTGCGTGACCGGAACCGGCTCGGCGTGGCCGTCGTCGGCGGGCTGCTTGCCCTCGCCCTCGTGCCCTTCGCCCCGCCCGGGGTGCCCGTGCTGGCGGCCGGGCTCGCGGCCCTGTGGGGGCTGCGCCGTCGGGATCAGGGCCGTCGGGATCAGGGCCCTCGGGATCAGGGCCCTCGGGATCAAGGCCCTCGGGATCAAGGCCCTCGGGAGCAGGGCCCCCCTGGCCCGGACCTGCAGGACCCGGCATGAGCACGGTGTGGTGGACGATCCTCGGTCTCGCCCTGGCCACGGCCGCGGTGAAGGGCGTCGGACCCGTGCTGCTGGGCGGGAGGGACCTGCCGGAGCGGTTCACGGGGGTCATCGTGCTCATGGCACCCGCCCTGCTCACCGCCCTGGTGGTCACCAGCGTGCTCGCCGACGGCGACCGGTGGCACGCCGGCGCCGACACCGTCGGGGTCGCGACGGCCGGCGTGGCGGCCTGGCGCGGCGCGTCGGTGATCACGACCATCGGCATCGCCGTGGTCCTCACCGCCCTGCTCAGGCTCGCGGGGCTGCCGTAGCCACTCAGCCGACGTCGAGCGTGAAGAGGTCGTCCTCGGTCTCGCGGCGCAGCACGAGGCGAGCCTCGCCGTCGCGGACGGCGACGACGGCCGCCCGCGGCACGTGGTTGTAGTTGCTGGCCAGCGATCGGCAGTAGGCGCCGGTCCCGGGCACCGCCAGCAGGTCGCCAGCAGCGACGTCGGCCGGGAGGTACTCGTCCTTGACCACGATGTCGCCGCTCTCGCAGTGCTTGCCGACGACGCGGCTCAGCACCGGGTGCGACGTGGACCGACGCGACGCGAGGGTGCAGGAGTAGTCGGCGCTGTACAGCGCGGGACGGATGTTGTCGCTCATCCCGCCGTCGACGGCCACGTAGCGACGCGAGGCGCCGCCGTCGAGACCGACCTCCTTGGTGGTGCCGACCTCGTAGAGCGTGAACGTGGACGGGCCGGCGATGGCCCGGCCGGGCTCGATCGAGATGCGCGGGACCTCCAGACCCATCGCCGCGCACTCGTCGTCGACGATCTTGAGCAGGCCGCCGGCGAGGTCCTCGGGCGAGCGCGGGTCGTCCTGGGTGGTGTAGGCGATGCCGAACCCCCCGCCGAGGTCGAGCTCGGGCGGCGTGACGCCGAGCTCGGTGGCGATCTGGGCGTGCAGCCGCAGCACGCGCCGCGTGGCCACCTCGAAGCCGTCGGTGACGAAGATCTGCGACCCGATGTGCGAGTGCAGGCCGAGCAGCCGCAGGCCCCCACCCTCAGGACGCTGCGCCGAGAGCACACGACGGACCGCGGCGAGCGCGGCACCGTCGGCGATCGAGAAGCCGAACTTCTGGTCCTCGTGCGACGTGGAGATGTACTCGTGGGTGTGGGCCTCCACGCCGGCGGTGACGCGGACCATGACGGCGGCCTCGCGCCCGGTCTCGGCGGTCAGCGCCTCGAGACGGTCGATCTCCTCGAGCGAGTCGACGATGATCCGCCCGACCCCCACCTCGAGCGCACGGCGCAGCTCGGCGACCGACTTGTTGTTGCCGTGCAGGCCGATGCGGGCCGGAGGGAAGCCGGCGCGCAGCGCGACCGCGAGCTCACCCCCGGTGCAGACGTCGAGGTTGAGGCCCTCCTCGTTCACCCATCGGGCGGTCGCGACGCAGAGGAACGCCTTGCCGGCGTAGTAGACGTCGGCGTCGGGGAACGCATCGCGGAACGCCCGGGCCCGGGCCCGGAAGTCGTCCTCGTCGATGACGTAGAGCGGGGTCCCGAACTCCTCGGCGAGGTCGGTGACGGGCTCCCCCGCGACGGTGACCACGCCGTCCACCTTCGACACGTTCTGGGCCCACAGGTGCGGGACCAGCGCGTCGGCGTCGTCTGGCTTGCGCAGCCAGGCGGGTCCGCGGTCGCCGGCCTGTCCGTGCAGGGCGCCTGCCTCGTGGGACCTCATCACATGCGCTCCGGGGCCGAGACGCCCAGCAGCGCCAGACCGTTGGCGACCACCTGGCGCGTGGCGTCGACGAGGACGAGGCGCGCGCGGTGGACGTCGCTCACGTCCTCGTCGCCCTGGGGCAGCACCCGACAGACGGCGTAGAAGGCGTGGAACGCCGCCGCGGTCCGCTCGAGGTAGCGAGCCACCCGGTGCGGCTCCCGCAGCTCGGCGGCGCGTGCCGCGACCTCCGGGAAGCTGGCGAGCGCCCGCAGGAGGTCACCCTCCTTCTCGTGCTCGAGCAGTCCCGGGTCGAACCGGTCGAGCCCGTGCTCGATGCCGAGGTCGGTGGCGTTGCGCAGGATGCTCGACAGGCGGGCGTGCGCGTACTGGACGTAGTAGACGGGGTTGTCGTTCGTGGTGCTCGCCCACAGGTCCAGGTCGAGGTCGATCTGGGAGTCGGTGGAGTACCGCGCCAGCGCGTACCGGGCGGCGTCGACACCGATGGCCTCGACCAGGTCCTCGAGCGAGATCACCGTGCCGGCCCGCTTGCTCATCCGCAGCGGCTGGCCGTCGCGCAGCAGGTTGACCATCTGCCCGATGAGCAGCTCGAGGTTGACGCCCGGCTCGTCACCGAAGGCCGCGCACATGGCCAGCATCCGGGAGACGTACCCGTGGTGGTCGGCGCCGAGCATGATCAGGCACCGGTCGAAACCGCGCTCGCGCTTGTCGAGGTAGTAGGCGAGGTCGCCGGAGATGTACGCGGCCTGCCCGTCGGACTTGACGACCACACGGTCCTTGTCGTCGCCGTAGTCGGACGTGCGCAGCCAGCGGGCGCCGTCGCGCTCGTACATCTTGCCCAGCTCGTCGAGGCGAGCGATGGCGCGATCCACGGCACCGGACTCGTGCAGGTCGTTCTCGTGGAAGTAGACGTCGAAGTCGACGCCGAAGTCGTGCAGCGACGCCTTGATCTCCGCGAACATCTGGTCGACGCCCTCGGCGCGGAACAGCTCGACGGCCTCGGCGTCGGGGAGCGAGGCGGCGTCGGGGTGCTTGGCGACGACGTCGGCGGCGATGTCGTGGATGTACTGGCCGCCGTAGCCGTCCTGCGGTGCGTCCTGTCCGCGGGCGGACGCCAGGAGGGACCGGGCGAACCGGTCGATCTGTGCCCCGTGGTCGTTGAAGTAGTACTCGCGGGTGACGTCGGCGCCGGCGAAGGAGAGGAGTCGGCCGAGCGAGTCGCCCACGGCGGCCCAGCGCACGCCGCCGATGTGGATCGGCCCGGTGGGGTTGGCGCTGACGAACTCGAGGTTCACCTTCTGGCCGGCGTAGAGGTCGCTGCGGCCATAGGAGGCTCCGCCCTGCAGCACCTTCTCGGCGACCTGTCCCTGGGCGGAGGCGGCGACCCGCAGGTTGAGGAACCCGGGCCCGGCGACCTCGGCCGCGCTGACGCCGTCGTGCTCGGCAAGGACGGCGGCCAGGTCGGTGGCCAGGTCGCGCGGGTTCAGCCCGGCCTTCTTGCCCAGCTGCAGCGCGATGTTCGTGGCGTAGTCGCCGTGCTCCTTGACCTTCGGACGCTCGACGCGCACCTGTGTCGGCACGCCGTCGGGCAGGCTCAGACGACCCTCGTCGGCGAGCCGGGAGAGGGCGGACACGATCACGTCGCTGAGCTGCTCGGGAGTCACCCGGCCAGCCTATCGAGCAGCGACGCCCCGCCGCGCCGCGGGAACGACCCGCAGGTGCGGCCCCGTCAGTCCTGCGCGCGCTGGCGGATGACGTCGCGGACCGTGGCCACGAGGAAGTCGGGGTCGAAGGGCTTCGTCACGTAGGCGTCGACGCCGGCCTTGACGCCCCGCTGGACGTCGGCCGGGTGGTTCTGGGTGGTCACCATCACCACGCCGAGGTGCCGCAGCCGGGGGTCCGACCGGATGGCGTGCACCGTGCTGACACCGTCCTGCCGCGGCATCATCACGTCGACCGTGATCACGTCGGGGAGGGTCCCTCGGTCGGCCGACTCGCGCAGCTTCTCCAGGCAGTCCAGACCGTCGACCGCCTCCTCGACGTCGAACCCGGCGAGCTCCAGGTTCGTCCGGATGAGGAACCGGATCGACGGCGTGTCGTCGGCAACCAGGACGGTGGGCACGGGTCCCACGGTATCGGCCGTGCGGTAGGCTCACACCGCACTCGGCCAGATCGGGTTCCGCCCTCGCGCGGTACCCATCAGGCCCCCGTAGCTCAGGGGATAGAGCGCCGCCCTCCGGAGGCGGAAGCGGAGGTTCGAATCCTCCCGGGGGCACTCGTGCGTCGTGGCCGCAGCCTCGGCGCACTCACGGTGCGAGCGTGGCCGGGAGCGTCGCGTAGCCCCGCAGGATGCGGGTGGGTCGGCGGGTGGCACCCGGCTCGAGCCGTAGGTCCGGGAACCGCTCGAAGATCGTGCGCAGGCCGACCTCGCCCTCCATGCGGGCCAACGCCGCTCCGAGGCAGTAGTGCCGTCCCGAGGAGAACGACACGTGGTCGCCCGCGTTGGCACGGGTCACGTCGAAGCGCGCCGGGTCGGCGAAGACCTCGGGATCGCGGTTGGCACCGGCCAGCAGGGTGGTGACCATCGAGCCGCGCGGCACTCGCTCGCCGGCGATCTCGGTGTCACGCGCCGCCATGCGTCCGGTGAGGAGCACCGGCGGGTCGTGGCGCAGGGCCTCGTCGACGGCGTTCGGCCACACGGTGGGGTCCTCGCGCAGCACGGCGAGCTGGTCGGGGTGGTCGTGCAGCAGCCGGATCCCGTTCCCCAGCAGGTTCACCGTCGTCTCGAAGCCGGCCGCCAGCACCAGCCCTGCGGTGGACTTGAGCTCGGCGTCGCTCAGCACCTCCCCGTCGTCGTGCGCGGTCACCAGCTGGCTCAGCAGGTCGTCCCCGGGCTCTCGGCGCACCTTCTCGATGTGCTGCTCGAGCCACCGGTCGAACTCGGTCAACGACGACTCGACCCGACGGAAGACCGACCACGACAGCCCGAGGTCGAGCGAGGGCGCCGCGCCGGTGCCGAAGCGCAGGACCCGGTGCTGGTCCTCCCTCGGCACACCGAGGATCTCGGCGATCACCGTGACCGGCAGCTGCGAGCAGTAGGCCTCGACCAGGTCCACGGGCCGGGTCGGGTCGAGGCCGTCGAGCAGCTCGTCGGCGATCTGCTGGGTGCGCTCCCGCAGACCCTGCACGGCCTTCACCGAGAAGACGCGGGTGACGAGCTTGCGGTACCGGGTGTGGTCCGGCGGCTCGGTGACCAGGAGCGACGGCGGGGTCAGCGGGCCGAGCGGCGCCGACCGGAAGGCCCAGCCACTGACCTTGGCCAGCGGTCCGCCCGGCCCGAAGTCGATGCCGGTCCGCATGTCGGGACTCGTCAGCACCTCCTTGACCACCGGCTGCGTGGCCGTGACGTAGGCGAACCTCGCGCGGTGCAGCGGTCCCCCGGCGCGGATCTGGTCGAACAGCGCGAAGGTCTCGGCCTCGTCGGACGCCTCGATCAGACGACCGTGCAGGTCGCCCCGCTTGGACGAGCCACGGATGGCAGCCCTGGGCAGGGCGTGCCCGAGGCCCCACCGCAGGGTGCTGGCCGCGCGGGCCCCCGCCTGCGACCTGATCTGGTGCTGGATCGACATGCCGTCTCCTGTCGTGCCGTCAGCGTCGGATACCGCGAGTATCACCACTCGTGGACGCGTGCGCTCCGTCGGCGCGCCTTCTCGAGCTGCGGCGGGTCTTCCACGTGAGAAATGTAACTCTCGGTGACATCCTTGCGACAGAAGCCCTCACGCAGGCTCGGAGGCCCTAGTGTCAGCCCCGCGCCGATCGCTTCATCCCCTGGTAGCGGCCGGTGGCAGCGCCCCTGCTCTCGTACAAGGAGAGCAGGGGCGCCCACGGGCTCACGTGGGTGCGAGCCCGCTTCGAGGATACGGACGTCCAACTTCTCCGCTCGTCGGCGACGGCAGGAGCCCAGCGCTACAGCTCGCGCACCACGTGGGTGATGCCGAGCTCCTCCATCCAGGCGAGGTCCTGGTCCGACGACACCCCGAGCGCGACGGCGTCGGCCTCGATCTTCGCGGCCAGCGTCGCGATCGACTCCACCAGCACCCGTCGACTCGGGTCCTCGGAGAGGCCCTGGACGAGGGAGGCATCGATGCGGATGACGTCGGGCGAGAGCAGCAGGATGTGGCGCAGGTCGGCCGACCCGTCGCCGACGCGGTCGACCGCGACCCGGGCCCCGAGCAGACGGAGCGGCTGCAGCAGGTGGGTGAGCTCCTCGTAGTCGTCGATCTTCTCGTCGACGTCGAAGCGGAGCATGAGCCGCGAGGGCGGCATGGCCGAGATCAGGGCCTGGAACGCCGGATCGCGGAGCGCCTCGGCCGACAGCGAGGTGCTGACCACGGGGACGGTGGAGTCCTCCACCGCCGCAAGGGTCTGGGTCAGGACCGACAGCTCCAGCTCGACCCCTCGACCCAGCTCGCGGGCCTCGGCGAGCCGACGGCGGAACGGCACCCCGTCGCCGAACCGGGCGACCGCCTCGTGGCCGACGACCGCCCCGGTGGCGACCTCGACGACGGGCAGCAGGTCGATCGTCGTCCCGGCCTCGAGCGCCTCGTCGACCGTGGCGGCGAGGTCGCGCAGCCTGCCGTCGACCTCCTCCTCCACCTCGATCAGCCGCATGATGAGCACGGCCGTGGCCCGCAGGACCTCCGCCTGGGCGGGCGACAGGTCGGGGCGTGGCTTCCGCGAGAACGCGCAGAGCGTCCCGAACAGCTCCCCGCTGCGGCGCATCATCGGCACGCCCACGTAGGCGCCGATGCCCAGGTAGGAGGTGTGGAACGCATCGACGGTGAGCGGGTCACGCGACGTGTCGGGGACGACCTCCTCGAGCTTCCCGCTCGTGATCATCTCGCAGTACGTGCCCTCGTACGGCTCGTTGAAGCCGATCTCGATGGGCAGGTCGACGTCGGAGACGAGCGCCCGGAACGTGCGCCGGTCACCCTCGATCTCGCTGATGAAGGCGACGTTGAGACCCAGCTCGCGGCGCACCAGCTCGACCATGGACGTCGCCGCCGTCCGTGCATCCGATCGTGTCTCGCTCACACACCACGCCCATCCGTGCCCCGAACCGTGACGCCCATCATCGCAGGTGCGGACTCCACGAGGTCAACCGCGGACGAACCGCTCCACACGACCTGCTGCACCCGCACCACGGCGTCGCGGTCGAGCGGCCCGCGCACGTGGGGGAAGAGCACGTCGTCCCCCACGCCCGGCGGCGGCACCGGGACGGCCGCCTCGCGCACGACGGGAGCCCGCAGTCGGGACTCGTCCAGGTGGAGCACCAGCAGCGGACGCGGCGCATCGGAGTAGAACGCCGTGGCGACCGCCAGCGTGGTGGCCACGTCGGGCGAGCAGTGCACGAAGCCCTCGGTCTCCAGCGACGCCGGCGCGTAGGGGCGGTCGGGCTCGGCCGTCCAGTCGGAGGCGGGAACCAGGTGCAGGAGGCCGGTGGGAGCGGTGTCGTCGGCTGCGGTCACGAGGACATCGGACCATGACCATCGATCACGAGGGAATGTCGGGCCGGTCCCGATGCTTGACGTGGGCATGAAGAACATCGGCTTCCTCTCCTTCGGGCACTGGTCGGACTCGCCGCACTCGGCCACGCGCAGCGCCTCCGACGTGCTCCACCAGTCGATCGAGCTGGCCGAGGCCGTGGAGGACCTGGGTGGCGACGGGGCCTACTACCGGGTGCACCACTTCGCCCAGCAGCTCGCGTCGCCCTTCCCTCTGCTGGCCGCCGTCGGCGCGCGGACGAGTCGGATCGAGATCGGCACCGGCGTCATCGACATGCGGTACGAGAACCCCCTGTACATGGCGGAGACCGCGGGGGCGGCCGACCTCATCAGCGACGGTCGGCTCCAGCTCGGCATCAGCCGCGGATCACCGGAGCAGGTGATCGACGGCTACCGCTACTTCGGCTACGTGCCGAGCGAGGGCCAGAGCGACGCCGACCTGGCACGCCAGCACACGCAGGTGCTCCTCCACGTGCTGGAGGGCGAGGGCTTCGCCGAGCCGAATCCGCGTCCGATGTTCCCCAACCCTCCCGGCCTCCTGCGCCCCGAGCCGCACTCCCCCGGCCTGCGCGACCGCATCTGGTGGGGCGCCGGCAGCCGAGCGACCGCCGAGTGGACCGCGCAGCAGGGCATGAACCTCATGAGCTCCACGCTCCTCACCGAGGACACCGGGGTGCCGTTCCACGAGCTGCAGGCCGAGCAGATCCAGCGGTTCCGCGACGCGTGGAAGGAGGCGGGGCACGACCGCGAGCCGCGCGTGTCGGTGAGCCGCAGCATCTTCGCCCTCGTCGACGACCGTGACCGTGCGTACTTCGGCGGCTCGGGCGGGGACGACCAGGTCGGCTACATCGACGGTGGCCGCGCACGATTCGGCAAGACCTACGCAGCCGAGCCGGACCAGCTCGTGGAGCAGCTGCGCGAGGACTCCGCCGTCGAGGCCGCCGACACCCTGCTGCTCACCGTGCCCAACCAGCTGGGCGTCGAGTACAACGCCCACGTGGTGGAGAGCATCCTGAAGCACGTCGCGCCCGAGCTCGGCTGGCGCTGAGCGAGCCTTCCGAGGCCGTCGCAGTTCGGTGCCGACGAGCGACCTGCGGATCCTGAGAAGCACGTCCACCCGTCGCTACGCTTCCGCCGTGGACCTCGACCTGCCCGCCGAGGACCCGCTCGTCCCCGACGTCGAGGCGGCGCTCGACGTTCGCGCCACACGCCGACCGTTGATCTCGCCGTACCTGCGTCCATCGAGCCCGGTGGCCCTGTGGCTGTGCGCGTGCGTCAGTGATGCAGCCGCGCCGACCTGGGTGATGTGGCTGGAGACTGTCGGCGTCGCCTGGAGCCGCGTGCCCACCGGCGTCGACGAACGAGCGCTCGTGGACGCGAGCCGATGGACCGGCGCTCACGTCGATCCGGCTGAGGTGCTCAGCTGGTTGGAGTCGCGGGCCGCTCTCCCCGGCGACCAGGTCGAGATCTCGGTCGTCGAGCTCGTCGAGCAGGCGCTGCGTCCCTCCTGACCGCTTCGTCGAACGCGCCGTGCGCACGAACGCAGAATCCTGCGTCACCTTGGCCCCGTGCGCGCCGGACGGCGGAAGTGGGAGACTCGTGTCTCGATGAGCCCAGCCGACGAGAACGTGCCGCCCACCGAGCCCGACGTCCCCGAGCTGCCTGCGCCATGGGTCGCCCGCGTCCCGACCTACGGAGACGTGGAGGCCCTCGTCGCCCTGCGCCACCTCGACGAGCTCCAGGGCACGGGCGAGGCGCACGTCGACCCGGCGGGCATCGAGAACGAGGTCGCCGGACAGGCGTCGTGGACCCGACGCCAGCTCGTCGCCGTGGGTGACGACGACGTCCCGCGGGCCTGGATCACGGTGCACGACCGAGCGGCCGGGCGTGCGCTCGTGTGGGGCTACTTCGACCGCGACGTCGCCGAGGTCGACGAGATCGCCCGCCTCTTCTACGCCTGGGCCGAGGACGTCGCGACCCTCATGGCACGGATCCGCGGCATCACCGAGACCCGGCTCGACGAGAGTCCGTTCGGCGGCGACACCCGGCAGGCGGGCTGGCTGCGCGACGCGGGATACGCCAAGCGCCGCACCTGGCTGCACATGGAGCGCCCGGTCACGCCGGAGGACGCAGAGCTCGAGCCGCGCGAGGGCGTGCTCGTGCGCACCGTCGAGAAGCACGAGAACGGGTTCCCGGTCGCCGCGGACCTGCAGACCGTGCACCACATGCTCGAGACGTCGTTCGAGGACCACTTCAACAACTACCGCGAGTCGTTCCCGGAGTTCGTCCAGCGCATGCGCGAGGAGCCTGGGCACCGCTGGGACCAGTGGTGGCTGGCCTACGTCACCGACGAGGACGGTGAGCAGGTTCCGGCCGGCACCGTGGTCTGCTCCGTGCTGCCCGGCAAGGACGGCGGACCCGAGGGCTCGTACGTCGAGTACATCGGCGTCAACCGGCACGCCCGGGGACGCGGCGTCGCCAAGTCGCTGCTCGCAGCCGTCATCAGCGACGCCGCCCGTCGCGGACGCAACCGCGTCGGCCTCGAGGTCGACGACGACTCCCCCACGTCGGCCGACCAGCTCTACCTGTCGCTCGGCTGGGAGACCGACTACGTGACCGACTCGTGGTTCAAGGACCTCACGCTGGAGTGACGCCCGAGGAGCGGATCGGCTTGCGTCCCGCCACGACGACCGTAGCGTCGACCTCGCAAGCACCAGCACCCGATGCAAGGGAGTCACCCATGCCCACACGCTCCGCACGCACCGCCTGGAACGGCGGATTCGAGGACGGTTCCGGCCAGGTCGAGCTCAGCAGCTCCGGCCTCGGGACGTTCGAGATGTCCTTCCCGAAGCGCTCTTCCGACGACGGGGGCGGCGCGACCAACCCCGAGGAGCTCCTCGGCGCCGCGCACTCGGCCTGCTACACGATGCAGCTGACCGCACTGCTCGGCCAGAAGGGCGGCACCGTCCACTCCATCGAGACCAAGGCCGACGTCTCCCTCGGGAAGGACGACGCCGACGGCGGCTTCAAGATCACGAAGATCGCGCTCACCGTCCGCGGTGAGGTGGAGGGAGTCGACGAGGCCGGGTTCCTCGAGGCGGCCGAGGAGGCCAAGACCGGTTGCCCGCTCAGCAAGGCGCTCGCGTCGGTCGAGGAGATCACCCTCGACGCCGCACTGGAGTCCTGAGCCGCCAGGCAGCCCGCGCTAGGAGCGCACCGCGGTGGCGACGTCCTCGAACGACTCGGGGACGAAGCCACCGCGGGGCTGCTCACCTCGCACGATCTCCCCGTCGCCGGTCTCGGGCTCGCCCAGCACCCTCGACGGATCGACGATCCGCACCGGGTGCCCGTCCTCGTGGAGACGCCGGATGCCCTCCAGCACCATCCGTCGGGCGATGTCGTTGACGTGGTGGACCCGGTCCAGGTCGACGACCACGACGTTCGTTCCTCCCGGCTCCTGCTCGAACGACCGCAGCACCCGCTCCGCCTCCACGAATCGAAGGTCGCCGGCCACCTCCTGCACCGGGACGCCGCCCTCCACGTAGCGTCGCGCGACCGACCGCGCACCCTCGGCCGCATCCAT
This sequence comes from Aeromicrobium sp. Leaf289, assembly GCF_001423335.1. Taxonomy (NCBI): domain Bacteria; kingdom Bacillati; phylum Actinomycetota; class Actinomycetes; order Propionibacteriales; family Nocardioidaceae; genus Aeromicrobium; species Aeromicrobium sp. Leaf289. Next base: position 678,903 of record NZ_LMNK01000001.1, read on the forward strand.
GAGGTGCAGGCCCATGTCCTGGTTCAGCCGTCCGAACACCTTCACGCCGCGGGTGCTGTTCCCGTGGGCGTCGAGACGCGGCGAGAACACCGCGATGCCCAGCTGACCGGGGAGCACCCCGATGAGTCCGCCCGCGACGCCGCTCTTGGCCGGGATGCCGACGGTGGTGAGCCAGTCGCCTGCCGCGTCGTACATGCCACAGGTGGCCATGACGCTCAGGACCTGTCGGTTGACCGCCTGCTCGATGAGCTGCTCGCCGTCCGGCGAGCGCCCACCCGATGCCAGCACGGCGGCCATCCGGGCCAGGTCCTCGACCGTGACCGCGGCCGAGCACTGTCGGGTGTACCCACGCACCACGTCCTGCGGCTCACCCTCCAGGGTGCCGACCGTCCGCAGCATGTAGGCGATCGCCATGTTGCGGTCGGCCGTGGCGAGCTCGGACTCGAAGACCGCCTCGTCGACGTCGAGCCGGCGCCCGGCGAGGCTCGAGTAGAGGTCGAGGATGCGACCCGTGCGCTCCTCGTGACCGGCCCCCTCGACCAGGGAGTGCGCAGCGATCGCACCGGCGTTGATCATCGGGTTGCGTGGGTGTCCCGAGACCGGGTCGAGCGAGATCTCGTTGAACGCGTCGCCCGACGGCTCCACGTCGATGTGCCGCAGGACCTCGTCGAGACCACGGTCGGCGATCGCCAGGGCGTACGTGAAAGGCTTGGAGATCGACTGGATCGAGAAGGCGACGTCCGTGTCGCCACGGCTGTAGACCTTCCCGTCGGGCGTCGCGAAGGCCACGGCGAACCGGTCGGGGTCGGCGTTCGCGAGCTCGGGCACGTAGTCGGCCACCGCCCCACCGTCCTTGCCACACGAGTCGAGCAGCTGCGCCATGTACTCCTCGATGGGGGTCCGCATGCCCCGATGCTGCCATGCCTCGCAGCGGGTGCCGGAGCCCCGGTTCGGTCCGTGCGGCGCACCGGCACGGACCCCATGCCCTAGCGTCGTGACCACCACGGCAGCAGCCGCGACGCCATCGGGAGGAACCCATGCACGCACCGAAGACCACCGCCATCACGACCGCGCACGATGCGGACCGAACCTTCGGCGCGCTCGTCGAGACGGTCGAGTCCGGCTCCTACACCCTCACCACGCGCGACGACGCGTCGCGCACCATCGCGTTCACGAGCGGCAAGACCGCCTTCTCCTGGGGCCACGAGTACCTGGCCACCGTGACCCCGGCCGCCAGCGGCGCGAACCTCGAGGTCGTCGCCGGCGGCCTCGACGACAAGCCCAAGGCCCTCCTCGACGGCCGCAAGAACGTGAAGGCGGGGGCCAAGGTCGTCGAGGCCGTGAAGGCCGTGCTCGGCGACTGACGCGGGACGTCGGAGCGTCTTCGAGGGACAGTGGTGTCCGCGCCCGGTGTCACGATGGCCTCGTGCGCCAGTCCCTCGCTCCCTACCGCCTGCGGTCGCAACGACTCGTGGGACCCGGCCTGCCCGATCCCGTCGCGGTCGTGCGTCACCTCGGCGCCGTGCAGTCGCAGGAGCACACCACGGCGCCGTGGAGCATCGGGCGGCGGTGCGGCGCCACGCTGACCCAGGTGCTGGACGCCCTCGACGTCGGCCGGGTCGTGCGGACCCACGCCCTGCGCACGACCTGGCACCACGTGCACCTCGACGACCTCCCGCTCGTCGTGGCGGCCGCGGGCGACCGCGTGATGGCCCAGGTCGTCCCGCACGTCCGTCGTCAGGGTGTCGACGAGGCGACCCTCGTGGCCTCGAGCGAGGTGGTCTCCGCCGCGGTCCGGGACACGCCGGGGTGCACCCGCGACGTCATCGCCGACCGCCTCGCCGCCGCGGGTCTGCCCGCCCGGGGCGACGTCCTGGCCCACGTCGTGATGGCGGCGGAGCTGCGGGGGGAGATCGCGGGTCGGCGCGACCCCGGCACCCAGCACCGCTACCACCCCGTCGTCCTCACCCCGTCCCCCCTCGACGCCCAGGCAGCCCGGGCGTGGCTGGCCGCCACCTACGTGCGCGGACACGGGCCGGCCGGTGCCGCCGACCTCGCCTGGTGGTCCAGCCTCACGCTCACGCAGGCGCGGCGCGCCCTCGTCGACGCGGGCCTGCACGAGGTGCAGGTCGCGGGTCGCTCGCTGTGGACCGACGTCGATGCCGGCGCCCTCGAGTCCGAGCGCGTCGACGTCCCGCCGGTGCTGCTGCTCGCGAACTTCGACGAGCTGATCTCCCACGCGCGCGACGGCGACCTGCGGGCCGAGGTGGGTCCCCGCTACGACGACGTCCTGGGTGGGGTCGGGATCCTGGTCCTCGACGGTCGCCTCGCCGGGAGCTGGAACCGCTCGGTGAGCGCGGGTCGGCTCGAGGTCACGGTGCGGACCGACGCGTCGCTGTCGCCGCGACACCGCTCGGCCCTCGACGAGGAGGCGCAGGCCCTCGCCACCTTCCACGGGCTCGCCGAGGCCCGCGTCGCGGCGTCCTGAGCCTGCGCCGAGCACCGTCTCGAGGCTCGCGAAACGCTGCGCCGTCGACGTCGCCGTGGCACGGTGAGAGCACGGCTCCGCGGTGGTCGAACCGGGCGTTCGGCGTCGGACCCTCCGCGCTACCCTGGAGCCGCACCGTGTCCAGTGCGCAGGGAACCAACCGGAAGAGGCGATCGAGGCCGTGGCCGAGTCCTCACATGACCCGTCAACCCCCGATTTCGGGACGAACCAGTGGCTCGTCGAGGAGATGTTCGACCAGTACCGGGCCGACCCCTCCTCCGTCGACCAGACCTGGGTGACGTTCTTCGAGGAGGGCGACGGAGCAGCGCTGGCCGCGAGCAACGGCAGCGCCCCGTCGGCCAACGGCAGCACGGCCACGAAGTCTCCCGCCGCGAAGGCCGAGCCGGCCCCGAAGGCGCAGCCCGCCGCCGAGAAGCCCGAGCCGGCCCCCAAGGCGCAGCCCGCTGCCAAGAAGGCCGAGCCCGCCGCGGAGAAGCCTGAGCCCGCCAAGAGCGCCGAGCCGGCGAAGAAGGCACAGCCCGCCGCCAGGAAGGCCGAGCCGAAGGCTGCGGCGTCCGCGGCGCCCACCCCGTCCGGTCCGGGCGAGGTGCAGCGCGTCCCGCTCAAGGGTGCGCCCGCGCGCACCGCGGCCAACATGGACGCGAGCCTCGAGGTCCCTACCGCCACGAGCGTGCGGGCCGTCCCCGTCAAGCTGCTCTTCGACAACCGCGTCGTGATCAACAACCACCTGGCGCGTGCCCGCGGCGGCAAGGTCTCGTTCACCCACCTCATCGGCTACGCCGTGGTCAAGGCCATCGCGTCCATGCCGGAGATGAACACCGGCTACGACGTCGACGAGAAGGGCAAGCCGGTCCAGCTCAAGCCCGAGCACGTCAACTTCGGCCTGGCGATCGACACCAAGAACGCCAAGGGCGAGCGTCAGCTGCTCGTGCCGTCGATCAAGGCCGCGGAGACCATGACCTTCGCGCAGTTCTGGCAGGCCTACGAGGCCATGGTCAAGAAGGCGCGCGACGGCAAGCTCGAGGTCTCCGACTTCCTCGGCACCACCGTCAGCCTCACCAACCCCGGCGGCATCGGCACCAACCACTCCGTCCCCCGGCTCATGAAGGGCCAGGGCGTCATCGTCGGCGTCGGCTCCATGGACTACCCGCCGGAGTTCCAGGGCGCGTCCGAGCACACGATCGCCAACCTGGCCGTCAGCAAGATGATGACGCTCACGTCCACCTACGACCACCGCGTCATCCAGGGCGCGCAGTCCGGTGAGTTCCTGCGCCGTCTCCACCAGATGCTGCTGGGCGAGGAGGGCTTCTACGACGAGATCTTCCGCGCGCTGCGCATCCCGTACGAGCCCATCCGCTGGGCCCAGGACATCGCCGTCAGCCACGACGACGAGGTGCACCGCCAGGCGCGCGTGCTCGAGCTCATCCACGCGTTCCGCGTGCGCGGCCACCTCATGGCCGACACCAACCCGCTGGAGTACCGCCAGCGCAGCCACCCGGACCTCGACACCGCGTCGCACGGCCTCACGTTGTGGGACCTCGACCGCGAGTTCGCCACCGGCTCCTTCGCGAGCGGCAGCGGCAAGCGGTTCATGAAGCTGCGCGAGATCCTCGGCGTGCTGCGCGACTCCTACTGCCGCTCCATCGGCCTGGAGTACATGCACATCCAGGACCCGGGCGAGCGCCAGTGGCTCCAGGACCGCATCGAGGTCGGGCACACCAAGCCTCCGCGCGAGGAGCAGCTGCGCATCCTGCTCAAGCTCAACCAGGCCGAGGCCTTCGAGACGTTCCTGCAGACGAAGTTCGTCGGGCAGAAGCGCTTCAGCCTCGAGGGTGGCGAGACCACGATCCCGCTGCTCGACGAGATCTGCGAGGAGGCAGCCGGCGACGGCCTCGAGGAGGTCTGCATCGGCATGGCCCACCGCGGTCGCCTCAACGTCCTCGTGAACATCGCGGGCAAGAGCCCCGGCACCGTCTTCCGCGAGTTCGAGGGCAACATCGACCCGCGCACCGTGCAGGGCTCCGGCGACGTCAAGTACCACCTGGGCGTCGAGGGTGAGTTCCGCTCCGAGCACGGCGACACGATCAAGGTCTCCGTCGCGGCCAACCCGTCGCACCTCGAGGTCGTCGACCCCGTGCTGGAGGGCATCACGCGCGCCAAGCAGGACCGCCTGAACCGTGGCGCCGAGTTCCCGGTGCTGCCGGTGCTCGTGCACGGCGACGCCGCGTTCGCCGGCCAGGGCGTCGTGGCCGAGACGCTCAACCTCTCGCAGCTGCGCGGCTACCGCACCGGCGGCACGATCCACCTGATCGTCAACAACCAGGTCGGCTTCACCACCAGCCCGTCGTCGTCGCGGTCCTCCACGTACTGCACCGACGTCGCCCGCATGGTGCAGGCGCCGATCTTCCACGTCAACGGCGACGACCCGGAGGCGTGCATCCGCGTCGCCGACCTCGCCTACGAGTACCGCAAGACGTTCAACAAGGACGTCGTGATCGACCTCGTCTGCTACCGCCGTCGCGGTCACAACGAGGGCGACGACCCCTCGTTCACCCAGCCGCTGATGTACGACACGATCAACGCCAAGAAGTCGGTGCGCAAGCTCTACACCGAGGCGCTGGTCGGTCGTGGCGACATCACGATCGAGGAGGCCGAGGCGGCCCTGGCCGACTACCAGTCGCAGCTGGAGCGCAACTTCGCCGACGTCAAGGAGGCGTCCTCGGGCGAGCTGGAGTACACGCGGACCCCCGACTACCCCGAGAAGCCCGAGCAGGCGGGTGCGCTCGAGACCGCGATCACGCCGGAGACCATGAAGGCCATCTCGTCGGCCTACACGTCGGTCCCCGACGGCTTCACGGTGCACCCGAAGGTGCTGCCCCAGCTCCAGCGACGCGCGCAGTCCATCGAGACCGGCCCGATCGACTGGGGCACCGGCGAGATCCTCGCCATGGGCTCGCTGCTGCTCGACGGACGCCCCGTGCGCCTCGCCGGCCAGGACTCGCGCCGCGGCACCTTCTCGTCACGCTTCGCCACGATCATCGACCGCAACGACGCGAGCGAGTGGACCCCGCTGGCCCACGTCGGCGACGAGCAGGCGACGTTCTACATCTACGACTCGCTGCTCAGCGAGTACGCCGCGCTCGGCTTCGAGTACGGCTACTCGGTGGCCCGCCCCGAGGCGCTCACCATGTGGGAGGCGCAGTTCGGCGACTTCGTCAACGGCGCGCAGTCCGTCATCGACGAGTACATCTCCTCGGGCGAGACGAAGTGGGGCCAGAAGTCCGGTGTCGTGCTGCTGCTGCCGCACGGCTACGAGGGCCAGGGCCCCGACCACTCGTCGGCACGCATCGAGCGCTTCCTGCAGCTCGCCGCGAACGACGAGATGACGATCGCCCAGCCGTCCACGTCGGCGTCGTACTTCCACCTGCTGCGCCGTCACACGCTCGAGGGCCAGCACCGCCCGCTCATCGTGTTCACGCCCAAGCAGCTGCTGCGCCGCAAGTCCGCGGCCTCGCAGCCGGACGAGTTCACGTCGGGCCAGTGGCGCCCGGTCATCGGCGACGACGCGGTCGACGCCGAGAACGTCGACACCGTGCTGCTGTGCTCGGGCCGGATCTCGCACGACCTGTTCGAGGAGCGCGCCAAGCGCGAGGGCGACAACCCGACCACGGCGATCGTGCGGCTCGAGCAGCTGTACCCGCGTCCGGTGGAGCAGATCAAGTCCGAGCTCGCCCGGTTCAGCGGCCTCAAGGCCGTGCGCTGGGTGCAGGACGAGCCGGCCAACCAGGGCCCGTGGCCCGACGCGGCGCTGCACTACCCCGAGGCCGTCGCGTCCGGCTCGCTCACGGTCGTCTCGCGTCCGGCGTCGTCCACGACGGCGGTCGGCTCGAAGGCGCGGCACGACGTCGAGCAGCGCGAGCTCATGGACGCCGCGTTCGCCTGACCCGTGTACTTCACCGATCGAGGCATCGAGGAGCTGGCGGCCCGCCGCGGCGAGGAGGACGTGTCCTTCGCGTGGCTGGCCGACCGGCTCGTCGAGTTCGTCGACCAGCACCCCGACTTCGAGGTGCCGGTCGAGCGGCTGGCGACCTGGCTGGCCCGCCTCGACGACGACGAGGACTGAGCGCGACGTGTCGGTGCAGGCTGCCAGACTGAACCAGTGAGGTTCGACCAGCCACCCGTGGTGCGCGTGAAGCCGGAGCGTCACGGCGACGGTCCTCCCCTCGAGCCCTGGCTCCTCGACGTCCCCGCGGTGCAGCAGGTGCTGCGCGACGGGCTCGACCTCGCGCCCGGCGTCACGTTCCTCGTGGGCGAGAACGGGGCCGGCAAGTCCACGCTCGTCGAGGCCGTCGCCATGGCCTACGGCTTGTCCCCCGAGGGCGGGAGCACGCAGGGCTGGCACCGCACCCGACCGAGCGAGTCCGCGCTGCACAACGAGCTGACGCTCCAGCGCGGCGTCGGCACCGGCAGCTGGGGGTTCTTCCTGCGCGCCGAGACCATGCACGGCTGGTACACGTACCAGGAGGGCGTGGGCGGACACGACCTGCACGCGATGAGCCACGGCGAGTCGTTCCTCGAGGTGCTGCGCCGGCGCTTCGACTCCCCCGGCTTCTACTGCCTCGACGAGCCCGAGGCCGCGTTGTCGTTCTCCTCCAGCCTCACGCTGCTGCGCACCCTCCACGACATCGCCGAGGGCGGGGGCCAGGTGCTGTGCGCGACCCACTCGCCGATCGTCGCCTCGCTGCCCGGCGCCCGGGTGCTCGAGGTCGGTCCGTGGGGACTGCGCGAGACCACGTGGGACGACCTCGACCTGGTGCACCACTGGCGCGCCTACCTCGCCGCGCCCGGGCGATACCTGCGCCACGTCCTGGCCGACGACGACGATGAGTGAGTCGCCGGCGACCTCGCGCACGCGGCGGCTGCTGACCGCCAACCCGTTCCTCACCGCGACGGCCGCCCTCGCGCTGCTCACGTGCGTGCTCGTCCCGCCGAGCCGGGAGTACCTGGACTACCCGGAGTACCGCACCCTGGTCTGCCTGTGGTGCTTCCTCACCGTCATCGGTGCCCTCGACCGCACCCACCTGGTCACGGCCGCGGCCCAGGGCGTGGTCGCCGTCCTGCGTACCCGACGCGCGCTGGTCCTCGGACTGGTGCTGCTCACGATGGTCGCCTCTATGCTGATCACGAACGACATGGCACTGCTGACCCTCCTGCCGCTCAGCCAGCTGGCCCTGCGCGCCACCGGCGACGATCGTCACCTGGCCTACGTGTTCGTCCTGCAGACGGTCGCCGCGAACCTCGGTGGGATGATCACGCCGTTCGGCAGCCCGCAGAACCTCTTCCTCTACCAGTACTTCCACCTGTCCGTCGGCGAGCTGGTCGGCGTGATGGTCTGGCCGTTCGTGGTGTCCCTGGTCCTCGTGGTGATCGCCTGCCTGCTGGTGCCGAACGCCCCGATCTCCCCGGTCACCGACCGCACGTCGGTCCGCTGGCGCCCCGCCACCGTGCACCTCGTCCTCTTCGTCGTGGCGGTCGCGATCGTCGTCCGGGCACTCCCCGTCTGGGCGGGCGTCGTCGTGGTGGCGGTCGTCGCGGTCCTCGACGCACGGGCTCTGCGCTCGGTCGACTACGGACTGCTGGCCACGTTCGTGCTGTTCTTCGTCTTCGCCGGCAACCTCGAACGGGTGCCCCAGGCCAGCGGCTTCCTGCAGGACCTGCTCCAGGAGCACGTTCTGCTCTGGGGCGTGGCCGGCAGCCAGCTCGTCTCCAACGTCCCCACGGCGCTGCTGTTCGCACCGTTCACCGACGACTGGCGCGCCCTGCTGCTGGGCGTGAACATCGGCGGCGTCGGCACGATCGTGGCGTCGCTGGCGAGCCTGATCACGCTGCGCCGCTACCAGCAGCTCCGGCCCGACGGCACGCGCGCCTTCCTCGGCCTGTTCACCGTGGTCAACGCGCTGTTCCTCGTGCTGCTCCTGGGAGCCACGGGCCTGCTGCTCGCCGCCGGGGTGCTCTGAGCCGACCCCGGCGCCACGGTCAGAGCGTCAGGACGATCTTGCCGAACACGTCGCCGTCGACCACGCGCTGCAGCCCCTGGGCCGCGTCCGCCATCGGGATCTCGCTGTCGATGAGCGGCCGGGTGCCGGTCACGTCCATGAACTGGGCCAGGGCGTGCAGCTCGTCGCGCGTCCCCATGGTCGAGCCGTGCACGCGCATCTGCTGGAAGAAGATGCGGGTCAGCTCGGCCGCCTTCGGCGCGTCGCCCGACGTGGCTCCGGAGATGACGATCGTGCCGCCCGGACGCATCGACTTGATCGAGTGCGACCACGTGGCGGCACCGACCGTCTCCATGACCGCGTCGACCTTGGCGGGCAGACGGGCACCGGACTCGAACACCTCGTGCGCACCGATCTCGAGCGCCTTGTCGCGCTTGTCCTCGTCACGGCTGGTGGCGAACACCCGGAACCCGGCCGCGCGGGCCAGCGTGATCACGGCGGTGGCCACGCCTCCGCCGGCACCCTGGACGAGCACGGTGTCGCCCTGCTTGAGACCGGACTGCGTGAACAGCATCCGGTAGGCCGTCAGCCACGCCGTCGGCAGGCACGCGGCCTCGGCGAAGGACAGACCCGCGGGCTTCGGCACCACGTTGCGCGCGGGCACGGCCACCTTCGCGGCGAAGGTGCCCTGGTGGCGCTCGGACAGCAACGACCGCTTGGGGTCGAGCGTCTCGTCGCCCCGCCAGGAGGGGTCGCTGATGACGGCGTGCACAAGGACCTCGTTGCCCTCCTCGTCGAGTCCCGCGGCGTCGCAGCCGAGGATCATCGGCAGCGACTCCTCGCGCAGGCCGACGCCCCGCAGGCTCCACACGTCGTGGTGGTTGATCGACGCGGCCTTGACCGTGACGGTCGTCCAGCCCTCGGGGACATCGGGGTCGGGACGCTCCCCCACCACGAGCCCGTCGAGCGGGTTCTCGGGGTTGATCTGACCTGCGTAGACGGCGAACATGCGACTCCTCGGGTGGACGGATCAGTAGGGACGGCGGGCGAGGCCCTCGCGACGGGCCGTCTCGGTGACCGCTCGGGTCACCACGTCGGCGACGCGCGGGTCGAACGGCGACGGGATCACGTAGGACTCGCTCAGGTCGTCACCGACGAGGTCGGCGATGGCGTGGGCGGCCGCGAGCTTCATGCCCTCGGAGATCGCCGTGGCACGGACGGCCAGGGCGCCCCGGAAGATGCCCGGGAAGACGAGCACGTTGTTGATCTGGTTCGGGAAGTCCGACCGCCCCGTCGCCACGACCCGGGCGTGCCGGTGGGCGACGTCGGGGTGGACCTCGGGGTTGGGGTTCGCCATCGCGAACACGATGGCGTCCGGCGCCATCCGGGCGACGTCCTCCTCGGGGACCGTGCCGCCCGAGACGCCGATGAACACGTCGGCCTTCTCGAGCGCGTCGCCCACCGTGCCGGGGCGGGCCCAGTCGGCCGTCTGCTCGGCCAGCATCTGCTTGACGCTGTTCAGGTCGTCGCGGCCCGGGTGGATGACACCCTGGCGGTCGACGACGCTGATCCGGTGCACCCCGGCCGACCGCAGGATCTGCGTGATGGCCACACCCGCGGCTCCCGCACCGGAGATGACGACCTTCACGTCCTGCATGTCCCGGTCGGTGAGGCGGACCGCGTTGATGAGCGCGGCCAGGGTCACGACCGCGGTGCCGTGCTGGTCGTCGTGGAAGACCGGGATGTCCAGCTGCTCGATCAGGCGACGCTCGATCTCGAAGCATCGCGGGCTCGAGATGTCCTCGAGGTTGATGCCGCCGAACGTCGGGGCCAGGCGCACGACCGTCTCGACGATCTCGTCGACGTCGGTGGTCGCCAGCGCCACGGGGATCGCGTCGACGCCGCCGAACTGCTTGAAGAGCACGGCCTTGCCCTCCATGACGGGCATGGACGCCGCCGGCCCGATGTCACCGAGCCCGAGCACCGCCGTGCCGTCGGTGACCACGGCCACCGTGTTCGAGACCCAGGTGTAGTCGTGGGCCATGTCGGGGTCGGCCGCGATCGCCTCGCACACCCGGGCGACGCCGGGCGTGTAGGACAACGACAGGTCGTCGGCGTCGCGCAGCGGCACGGTCGACGCCACCTGCATCTTGCCGCCGCGGTGCAGCGCGAAGACCGGGTCGTCGGGATCGAACGCCTCGAACGGCGTGCTGGTGTCGGGGGCGACCATGGCGGTTGTCTTCTCTTTCGAAGGGGGCAGGATCTCGCGGAACGAGCGTCGACGCGGCCCGCGACCGGTAGGTGCACGGCGGGCCCGCGGACGCGGGGAGACGGCAGGTGATGCCCGCCGACGAGTCTCTCACACGGGGTCGTGGCCTCCGAGAGCCTGGGTGACCGGTGGGGACACGAGGCAGCCGAGCGCGACCAGGGCGCCGACGGCCATGGTCGGGGTGATCCACGCCGCGTCCCCCCGGAAGTTGAAGGAGAGCACGAGGCACAGCAGTTGGGAGAAGACCAGGAAGCCCCGCGGCCAGGTCTGCCCGGCCAGGATCCGCACCACCGCGACCAGGAGGAGCGCGCCGAAGGCCCCCAGGAACCCGGCCGTGCTCACGCCCAGACCGACCCGGTCGGCCTCGACGGACCGCAGCTCGAGCGCGGCGATCGTCAGCAGGCCGAGCGCCTGCGCGGACACGACGGCACCGGCCACGGCCAGCAGCGTCCTGGCCCTGCCGCGCGGCGCGGCGGAGGGCTGGCCGGGCGAGGACGCCGACGGCTCGTCCGCAGGTGAGGGATCGGGGTTCGAGGTCACGGCACCAGGGTAGGTCCGGCACCCCGGTCCAGCCCGCGAGGCAACTGGTATGACCTGTGTGACTGACCCGACACGGACCCGCCGCGCAATCCCTTGTGCCCAGAGGATTTTGTTGAAACGATGAAGTGAACGCGCACGCCGGTCTCGCCGGCTTTTTTTCGTGCGTTCGCACTCACACAAGGGAAGGAGCTGTCGTCATGGACTGGCGCCACCACAGCGCATGTCTCGATGAAGACCCCGAGCTCTTCTTCCCCATCGGCAACACCGGCCCCGCGATCCTGCAGATCGAGGAGGCGAAGGTCGTCTGTCGCCGCTGCGACGTCCGTGAGCAGTGCCTGCAGTGGGCACTGGAGTCCGGTCAGGACCACGGCGTCTGGGGAGGCATGAGCGAGGACGAGCGTCGTGCCCTCAAGCGTCGCAACGCGAGGGCACGCATCCGCACCGCCTGAAGTCGTTCCACGCAGCACGCGTCCGAACCCCGTACCCGCGTCGGGTACGGGGTTCTCGGCGTCCGGGCCCCTGGCCTGGTTCCCGGGGCCGACGCGGGACGGTCCGGCCCATCCCTGTCCGCCCGTCGCCCGTGGCCGTCGGTCAGAGCGAGATGCTGATGGTCACCGTGGCGCCGCGGCCAGGCCGTGTCTCGAAGCCCAGCGTGCCGCCCAGCTCGGACTCGACCAGCGTCGACACGATCGACAGGCCGAGGCTGCGCGTCGGGTCGAAGTCGGCCGGCAGACCGGTCCCGTCGTCACTCACCCGCATCCGCACCCGTTCCCGGATCCGGTTGACCGCCACCGTCACCCGACCCGCGCCGCCCGGGAAGGCGTGCTCCGCCGCGTTCTGCACCAGCTCGGTCAGCACCATCGCCAACGGGGTCGCGACCTCCGCCGGCAGCAGGCCGAAGCTCCCGATGCGCTCCGCCCGGACCTGGGGCCCGCCGACGTCGAGCACCGAGCGCAGCAGACGGTCGGCGATGTCGTCGAAGGCCACCGTCTCCTCGAAGCCCTGGCTCAGCGTCTCGTGCACCAACGCGATCGACCCCACCCGGCGGACGGCCTCGTCGAGCGCCGCCCGCGCCTCGGGCACGTCCATGCGTCGGGCCTGCAGGCGCAGCAGCGCCGCGACCGTCTGGAGGTTGTTCTTCACCCGGTGGTGGATCTCGCGGATCGTCGCCTCCTTGGAGACGAGCTGCTTCTCCCGCAGCCGCAGCTCGGTGACGTCGCGCAGCAGGACCACGGCGCCGTCACGACCGGTCCCGGGCGCGGTCAACGGGATCACGCGGAGGAGGAGCGTGGCCTCCGCGCCCGAGACCTCGGCCTCGGCCGGCGACGATCCCCCCAGGGCCGCGGCGGTGCTCAGGTCCGTGGGCGTGCGCCCCACGCACGCTGCCGTGACCTCCGCCAGGTCCGCACCCTGGAGGGCCCCCGTCAGACCGAGCCGACGGTACGCCGAGTGCGCGTTGGGGCTCGCGTACTGCACCGTGCCGTCCGCCGTCGTGCGGATGAACCCGTCGCCCACCCGCCACGCGTCGGCCAGCTCCGACCGGGCCCCGGGCGTCGGGAACTCCCCCCGCCCGATCATCGAGACGACGGTGTCGGCCGCGGCCCGGTAGGTGACCTCCAGCTGGCTCGTGGCCCGCGCGTCACCGCCGCTGCGCAGCGCCAGGACCGCGATCGTGCGCTCCTCGCGCCGGACCGGGACCACGCGCACGTGCACACCGTCGGCCACCGCGGCGTCGTCGTCGTCCTGCGCGCCCTCCCCGGCCAGCACCCGCGCCGCGGCCGGCGACCGCTCCCCCGGCACGAACGTCCCCGTGACGTCCTCCAGGAGCGTCGTCGCCACCGTCGTGGGACGGATCTGGGCCACCGCCCACAGACCCTTGGACTCCGCGTCCGGCACCCACAGCACGAGGTCGCCGAAGGAGAGGTCGGCCAGGATCTGCCAGTCCGCCACGAGAGCCTGGATCCACGCGACGTCGTCCGGACCCAGGGTCGTCTGCGACCGGATGATGTCGTCGAGGGTCGGCACGCGCCCAGCCTATCGACGGCAGCGGGCCGACCGTCCCTTCCGCCGGTCGCTCCAGGACGTCTGGCACGATGAACGAGATGTCCGAGGCCTACTGGCAGTCCGTCATGAAGACCGGCATGCAGGTGCCGCTCGACCGCTCCCTGGACGAGTCCACGGTGGAGCTCGTCGAGATGCTCGGTCACCCCAATCCGCGGCTGCGTGAGGACCTCGCCTACCCGCTCCTCACGACCTGGATCGCCAACGGCGTGTACGACGGCCTGCTCGCCGGCCTGGGCGACGGGGTCGCGCCCGGGCTGCGGTACGGCCTCGGCCACGACGGCGACGTCTCCGTCATCCGCCGGTCCTACAGCGCCCTCATGCTCGCCGAGATCATCGGGCGGGACAACGACGAGCACCTGCTCCCCGCCACGACCGTCCTCGGGTGGGGCGACCTCGCCACCAGCTGGTACGTGCGCGAGCTCGACCACCGCGGCTGGATCCCCGAGCAGGGGTGGGCCCACGCGGTCGCCCACGGCGCCGACCTGCTGGCGGCCCTCGCCCGTTCCCGCCACTTCGGCCGTCTCGAGCTGACCGTCCTGCTCGACGTCATCGCCGACCGCGTGCTGACCCCCACCGCCTACGGCTGGCGCCACGGCGAGGACGACCGGCTCGCCTACGCCGTCATGACCCTCCTGCACCGCAACGCGCTCGACCCCGGCATCGTCGAGCCGTGGCTCGCCCGGCTCGGCGCCGGCATCAAGGCACCACGGACCCGCGGCCACCTCGACGACGAGTGGCCCTCCCCGACGGCCAAGAACGCGTCGTCGTTCCTGCGCGCCCTCCACCTCCAGCTGGCCCTCGGCGTGCAGGGACGCGCCGACCTGCGCGGCGACGCCGAGCTGTTCGCCGAGCAGCCGGCCCATCGGGCCGACCTCCTGCTGGCCGTGCTCGACCAGATCCGCGGCGAGAGCCCCTGGCTCTACCGACCCACCACCCGGGCCCGGCCCGTCGACGGCCCGGCGGGCGACACCCCCGTGCAGTAGCGTGCGCCGCATGTCACAGAACGACGGCACCGCAGGGACCCCCACCGAGACCGGGAACGACCAGAGCGCCGACGAGGTGCGCTCCGCGCCCAGCGCCGACGAGGTGCGCTCCGCGCCCAGCGCCGACGAGGTGCGCTCCGCGCCCAGCGCCGACGAGGTGCGCTCCGCGCACGGGGGCGTGCACGCGCTCGAGGTCGCCCGCGCCCACGGCGTCCAGGCCATGTTCACCCTCTCCGGCGCCCACGTGTTCCCGATGTACGACGCCGCGGTCACCGCCGACGACCCGATGCCCATCATCGACGTCCGGCACGAGCCCACCGCCGTGTTCGCCGCCGAGGCCGTCGGCAAGCTCACCCGCACCCCGGGCCTGGCCGTCCTCACGGCTGGACCCGGGGTCACCAACGGCGTCAGCCCGGTCGCCCAGGCCCACTTCGCCGGCTCGCCCCTGGTCGTGATCGGCGGTCGTGCACCGGAGGCCCGCTGGGGGATGGGCACCCTCCAGGAGCTGGACCACCCGCCGATCTTCGAGACGGTCTCCACCTGGGCCTCCACCGCCCGGACCGTCGGCGACATCGCCCCCACCGTCCACGAGGCCTTCACCCGCGCCGGGTCCTCGCACCGCGGCCCCACCTTCGTGGACGTGCCCATGGACGAGTTCTTCAACTCCGGCCCCGTCACGGCACAGCCAGGACTCCAGCGGGCCCGGATCGAGCCGGACCCCGACGACCTCGCCCGCGCCGGTCGCCTCCTGCAGGAGGCGCGTCGCCCGGTCCTCGTGCTCGGCACCGACGTCTGGGCCGACGGTGCCGAGGAGGCCGCTCAGCGCTTCGCCGCCGAGACCGGCATCCCCGTCATCGCCAACGGCATGGGTCGCGGCATCCTGCCCGGCGGGCACGGCCAGCTCGTCACGAAGGCCCGGTCGGCGGCCTTCAGCGGCGCCGACCTCGTGGTCGTCGCCGGGACCCCGCTCGACTTCCGCCTCGGCTACGGCGTGTTCGGTGGCAAGGACGGCGCCACCCCGGCGCGCGTGGTCCACCTCGCCGACTCCCCCGCCCAGCTGTCCACGCACGCCACGCTCGCCGCCTCCGCCTCGGGCGACCTCACCGTCGTCCTCGACGGCATCCTCTCGGCCCTGCAGTCCGCCCCCGGTGCGCGCCCGGACTGGACGCCGTGGCTGACCGAGCTGCAGGACGTCGTGGCCGCTGCCGCCGCACGCGACGTCGACCTCCTCGGCTCGCAGAGCGACCCCATCCACCCCGCGCGCATCTACGGCGAGCTGCTCCCCCGCCTGGCCGACGACGCCGTGGTCATCGGCGACGGCGGTGACTTCGTGTCCTTCGCCGGGAAGTTCGTGGAGCCGCAGCGCCCCGGTGGCTGGCTCGACCCAGGGCCGTACGGGTGCCTCGGCGCGGGCATGGGTGCGGCCATGGCCGCCCGCATCACGCGGCCCTCCAGCCAGGTCGTCGTGCTGTTCGGCGACGGCGCTGCCGGCATGTCGCTCATGGACGTCGACACCCTCGTCCGTCACGACCTGCCGGTCGTCATGGTCGTGGGCAACAACTCCGCCTGGGGGCTGGAGAAGAGCCCCATGCAGATGCTCTACGGCTACGACGTCGCCGCGGACCTCGCTCCGAACACGCGCTACGACCAGGTCGTCACGGCGCTCGGCGGTGGCGGCGAGATGGTCACCGACCCCGCCGAGATCGGTCCGGCGATCGACCGGGCGTTCGCGTCGGGCGTGCCCTACCTCGTCAACGTCATGACCGACGTGTCGGCGCAGTACCCCCGCACCACCCACGGCGTCTGAGGTCGGCGCGGGACCCGACCGGACCGCCGCGTCCCGCGCGGGTGAGGGTAGCCTCACCTCGTGGCGAGCACGAGGACGCAGGTCGAGGCCCCTGGGACGGGTCCGGACGACCGCACCCCGCCCGACGGGGCCGGCGCACTGCTGCGTCGGAGCGTGCGACGCCAGGCCCGCCGGCTCGTTCCCGGCTACTCCCTGCTCGTCGTCTGGCAGCTCTGCGAGACCCTCGTGCCGGTCGTCATCGGCCTGGTCGTCGACCAGGCCGTGGACGGCGGCACCCTGGGTGACCTGGCCTGGACGCTCGGCGTCCTGGTGGCCCTCTTCCTCGTCCTGAGCAACGGCTACCGCTACGGCGCCCGGTTCATCGTGCGCGGCATCCAGACCGAGGCGCACCTGCTGCGCGGGGAGGTCTCCGCCCACGTGCTGCACCCGCGCGGAGCGCGCACCGACCGGCTCGCCGGCGAGACGCTCTCGATCGCGACGTCGGACGCCGAGCTCGTCCCCTCCGTGCTGCACCAGCTCGGCTACGCGCTCGCGTCGCTCGTCGCCGTCGTCGCGACGGCCGTCTACGTCCTGTCCGTCGACGTCGTGCTCGGTCTGGTGATCCTGCTCGGCGTGCCCGGCGTCCTGCTGGTCATCCAGGCGCTCGCCCCCCTCGTGGCCAGGCGCACCCGCCGCCAGCAGGAGAGCACCGCGTCCGCCTCGGGCGTGGCCGCCGACGTGCTGACGGGACTGCGCCCGCTCAAGGGCATCGGCGGTGAGGACGTCGCTCTCGGCCGGTACCGGTCCGCCAGCCGGCAGGCGAGCAGCGACACCATCGCCGTCGCGCGCTCCTGGGGCTACCTGGCCGGACTCACCACCGCACTCAGCGGGATCCTGCTGGCCGTCGTCGCGGTCGTGGCCGGCGAGCGCGCCCTCGACGGCACCATCGGTCTCGGTCAGCTCATCGCGCTCGTGGGCCTGACCCAGTTCCTCGCGGAGCCGATCCGCGGCCTGGGCGACGTGAGCGCGCAGTTCGCGGCGTCGCGCGCCTCGGCCGGACGCATCGTGGAGTTCCTGAACACCCCCCGTGTGCTCGCCCCCGGCGGTCGCGGACCGTCCGAGGACCGTCCCGGCCTCGTGCTCGAGTCGGCCGTCGTGGGACCCCTGCGGGGGGTGGACCTGCGGACCTCGGCCGACGAGCTGGTCGCCGTGAGCATCGACGACCCCGCCGTCTCCGACACGCTCATGGCCGTGCTCACGGGCGAGGTCACGCTCACGTCGGGCCGGGCGCGACTCGGCGACGTCGACCTGCACGAGCTGTCCGTCGAGGGTCGACGCTTGCACCTGCTCGTCGCCTCGCACCACTCCGGCGTCTTCGAGGGGACGCTGCGCAGCACGGTCGACCCCGGCGGCGAACGCACCGACGCGGACCTCGCGCCCGCCCTGGCTGCGTCGGCGGCCGACGACGTCGTCCGCCTGCACCCCGACGGACTCGACCGCGCCGTGCGTGCCGCCGGCTCGAGCCTGTCCGGCGGTCAGCGGCAGCGCCTCACCCTGGCCCGGGCCCTCGCGACGGACCGTCCGGTCCTCGTGCTGCAGGACCCGACGAGCGCGGTGGATGCCGTGACCGAGCAGAACATCGCCCGCGGCGTGCGCCGGCTGCGTCGAGGACGCACCACCCTCGTCATCACCTCCAGTCCCGCGCTGCTCCAGCACGCCGACCGCGTCGTGGTGGTGCGCGACGGACGCGTCGTGGCCGAGGGCACCCACGCCGACCTCGTGCGCGATCCCACCTACCGAGCGGCGGTGGACCGATGAGCACGGACGAGGCGACGAACGTCCACCTGCTGCCGGTCGCCGACGCACGAAGCACGACGGCCGTCGCGTGGCGACTCGTGCGCGCCCGTCGGGCGAGCCTGGCGCTGACGATCGCCTCGTTCCTGCTCACCGGCTTCGCCGGGGTCGTGCCCGTGCTGATGATCGGCCGGATCGTCGACGCCGTGCGCGAGGACGGGACCCTGCGCGAGATCGTCGTCGCCGCCACGGTGATGGTGCTCGCCGGTCTCGTCGCCGGACTGTTCTCGACGCTGTCGTCCGCGGCGCTGGCGCAGGCCGTGGCGCCGGCCTTGGCCGAGCTGCGCGAGGACGTGCTGGACCGTGCCCTGCACCTGGAGTCACAGCGGATCGAGCAGGCAGGCATCGGCGACGTGCTGAGCCGTGTGGGTGACGACGTCCGCAAGCTCACCGAGGCGCTCGACGAGGCCATCCCCCTCCTGCTCGGCTCGCTGTCCGCCATCGGCTTCACGGTCGGCGGACTGTTCACGCTCGACTGGCGCCTCGGCCTGGCCGGTCTCGCCGCCGCGCCCTGCTACGTGCTCGCGCTCCGCTGGTACCTGCCCCGCTCGATCCCCTACTACCGCGCCGAGCGAACCGCCGAGGGTGCGCGGGCCGAGGCGCTCATCACCGGGGTGCGCGACGCCGCGACGCTGCGGGCGTTCGGCGTGGAGCGCATCGCGCTCGAGCGGATCGAGCGCCGCTCCGCCGCCGCCGTCGAGATCACCATCGACGTGTTCAGGCTCTTCACCCGCTTCGGCGCCCGGATGAACGGGTCGGAGTGCGTGGGCCTGGTCCTGGTGCTGGGCACCGGGTACCTCCTCGTGTCGAGCGGTGCCGCGAGCGTCGGCGACGCCACCGCCGCTGCGCTGTTCTTCCATCGCCTGTTCAACCCCATCGGGGCGGTGCTGTTCGTCTTCGACGCCGTGCAGGCGAGCGGAGCGGCGCTGGCGCGGCTGGCCGGCGTCGTCCTCATCGCGCCGCGCGACCACGCCCCCGTGGACGTCGGCCCCGACCCGACGTTGCGGCTCACGGGTGTGCACCACGCCTACGAGGAGGGCCGTCCGGTGCTCGCACCGATCGACCTGGAGGTGCGCCCCGGGGAGCGCGTGTCCGTCGTCGGGGCCACCGGCGCCGGGAAGACCACTCTCGGGGGGATCGCCGCCGGGACCCTCTCCCCGAGCGGCGGCAGCGTCCGACTCGGCGCCCTCGACATCACCACCGCCGCCGAGACCGTCGTGCGCCGGCACGTGGCGCTCGTCTCGCAGGAGGTCCACGTCTTCGCCGGCACGCTGCGCGACAACCTCGTCCTGGCCGACCCGCACGCAGACGACGACACGCTCTGGGCGGCGCTCACCGCCACCGAGGCAGCGGCCTGGGCACGGACGCTCCCCCACGGCCTGGACACCGTGGTGGGCGACCTCGGCCACCCCCTCACCCCGGCCCAGGCCCAGCAGCTCGCCCTCACCCGGGTGCTGCTGCTCGACCCGCAGGTGGTCGTGCTCGACGAGGCCACGGCGGAGGCAGGGTCGTCCGGGGCCCGTGAGCTCGAGCAGGCCGGCGAGGCCGTCACCCGCGGACGCGCCGCGCTCGTCATCGCCCACCGGTTGAGCCAGGCCCGCACGTCCGACCGGGTGATCGTGATGGAGCACGGCGCTGTGGTCGAGGAGGGGCCCCACGACGACCTCGTGCGGGCCGGCGGGCGCTACGCGGCCCTCTGGTCGGCGTGGTCGGACGCAGGAACCGGGGACGTCGGGCAGGCTGGGTGGTCCCCCGCCCGTGACCTGGAGGACCGATGACCCGCAGTGCATCCGTGACCCACACCGTCGGCGACGCCGACACGGCCGCCGCCCTCGGCAGCGGTGACCTGCCGGTGCTGGCGACGCCGCGCGTCCTGGCCTGGCTGGAGGCAGCGACGTGCGCGGCCCTGGACCTCGACGACGGCCGCACGAGCGTGGGCACGAGGGTCGAGGTCGAGCACATCGCCGCCAGCCCCGTGGGGGCGACGATCACCGCCACGGCCGACCTGGTGCACGAGGACGGCCGACTCCTGCGCTTCCGGGTCGCCGCCCACGACGGGCACGGGACGCTCGTGGCGCACGGCGAGGTCCGTCGCGTCGTCGTGGACCGCGCGCGCTTCCTGGAACGAGTGCCCCGACCCTGAGCGACCCTGACCCGTCGCCCTCGGTCCCGGGCCGCGGACCACGTTCGCAGGCGAGCGGGACGATGTGGGACGATGGACGCTGAACGTCTGAGGAGGACCATCATGGGCAAGACCGGCCGCAAGCGCCGCGCGCGTCGCAAGAAGGGCGCGAACCACGGCAAGCGCCCCAACGCGTGACCTGACGCTCCTCGCGGAGCGCACAGACGATCGAAGCCCCCGTCCGGTGACCGGACGGGGGCTTCGACGTCGCCGGGACCGACGCCGCGGTCGGTGGACCGGTCAGGTCTGGCGGTACTCGGAGATCTGCACCTGCACGGTGCGGATCGAGAACAGCACCTTGTCGCGCAGCGGCTCGGGCGCGACCTCGCTGCACGAGCGCGACACCAGCGACTTCACGAGCCGCTCGAGGTCGTACTCGGTGAGGCACTCGCTGCAGTCGTCGATGTGGGCCTGGATCTCCGCGCAGCTGGCGCTGTCGATCTCGCGGTCGAGGAACAGGTAGAGGCTCTCGAGTGCGGTCTCGCAGTCAGGGCCGTCGCAGCCGTCGGCGGTGAGGTCGTCGCTCATGAGTCGCTCACCCCGCTCACGGCCATGCCGCGGTCGCGGGCGTAGTCGGCCAGCAGCTCACGCAGCTGACGGCGTCCGCGATGCAGACGGGACATGACGGTGCCGATGGGCGTGCCCATGATCTCGGCGATCTCCTTGTAGGGGAACCCCTCGACGTCGGCCAGGTAGACCGCGTAGCGGAAGTCCTCCGGCAGCGCCTGCAGCGCATCCTTGACGTCGCTGTCGGGCAGCCGCTCCAGCGCCTCCATCTCGGCCGACTTGAGGCCCGAGGACGAGTGCGCCTCGGCGGCGGCGATCTGCCAGTCCTCGATCTCGTCGGTGACCTGCTGCGGCTGACGCTGCTTCTTGCGGTACGAGTTGATGTAGGTGTTGGTGAGGATCCGGTAGAGCCAGGCCTTCAGGTTGGTGCCGGGCTTGTACTGGTGGAAGGCGCTGAACGCCTTGGCGTACGTCTCCTGCACCAGGTCCTCGGCGTCCTGGGGGCTGCGCGTCATGCGCAGACCAGCGGAGTAGAGCTGGTTCAGGAACGGCAGGGCCTCGGCCTCGAAGCGAGCCTGTCGCTGCTCCGGCGTCTCCGTGGCGACGTCGACGTCGCTGTAGTCGATGGCGACGGCTCCGTCGTGGCTGCCGTCCTCGACGGTCGAGGTGGCGTCGACGGACCCGGCGTCGGACGCGTCCGACGTGGGCGGGGGGGTGGTCTCGGGGGTGTTCGTCATCGTGCTCCAGCCTACTCCCGACGTACGACGTCCGTCGTCCGAGCGGGGGCCGCGAGCGACCGGACCCGTGGTGGTGGGGCTGGCGAGGGTGCGTTCAGGGCACGCGAGCATGTCGACCTCCTTCGTGAGGTGGAACGACGTGGCCGTGGGCTGTATTCCGAACCGTGCGCCGCGCAGGGCCTACTCGGCGGGAAGGGGCTCGACGAGCTCGGGGCCGTTGTTGCGGACGTTGTTGACCTGGGTCGTGACGGGCCAGGCGTCGAGACGTCCCGGCGTGGCCGGCACCAGCAGGTCGAGCAGCTCGGCCGCCGGCCGCTCCACCGGGCTCAGCCACGTGTCGCGGACCTCCGGCGCCACCAGGAGCGGTGCGCGGTCGTGGAGCATGCCGTCGCCGCCCTCGGCGCTCGTGGTGAGGATGGTGAACGTCACGAGCCACGGCTCCTCCGCCGAGGACCGCCAGAACTCGTAGAGCCCGGCCAGGCCCAGCACCTCGCGGCGGCCGTCCTGCTCGCCGGAGGTGATGTAGAACGGCTGCTTGGGCGCCTTCGGGCCGTGGCCCGCGTACCACTCGTAGTAGCCGTCGGCCGGGACGATGGCACGCCGCCGCGCGAAGGCACGCCGGAACGACGGCTTCTCGGCCACGGTCTCGGACCGGGCGTTGATCATCCGGCTGCCGATGGAGCGGTCCTTGGCCCAGCTCGGCACGAGACCCCAGGTGGCCGCCAGGAGCTCACGCCGCGGTGGCGCCGACTCCTCGGCGTCGTCCCGCGCCCGGCCGATCACCACCGGCGCCTGCTTGGTGGGTGCCACGTTCCAGTCGGGCGGCGGCAGCTCCGCACCGTCGGCCAGACGGGCCGCGAAGGCGTCGTCGAGGTCGCTCGAGGTCCGGGTGGTCGCATACCTGCCGCACATGGGGCCAGCCTTCCACGCCGCACCGACGGTGCGGTGGGACCGGGATCGATCGAGCCTCCCGGCCCCCGTTCTGCGTTGTGACACGCGTTCTGGACAGTTGCGGGTCACGTGGAGCCCGATCCATGCCCCGGAGGTGTCCGAAACGGAGTGACGGCCCGGCACCCCCGCCGGGCCCGACGCAGCCCTGGTGCGTCGGGTCCGGACGGGTGTCAACGCGCCAGGGCCTGCAGGAGGCCCGGCAGGTCCCCGGCCGTGGGCGGAAGCTCCTCCACCCACAGCCGGGGCGCACTCCCGCCGTCCGGCGTGCGCCCGAGAAGCACACCGACCAGCGCGAGGGTCGTGGCGTGGGCGCGCTCGCGCGCCGTCAGCACCACGAAGCGGCTCGACCCGACCCGGGCCACGGTCTCGTCGCCCGGGAAGACCGATCGCAGGACCTGCCCGACCTCGACGGCCCGCAACGAGGCCTCCAGGGGCGAGCGTCGTCGGTCGTCGGACGGCTCGACCACGACGAGGACGTGACCGTCGCCGGCGCGCTGCTCCTCGACAGCGGCGGCGCGGTACACGTCCCCCAACCTGCTGTGCAGGTGGGGCACCGTCGACAGCGACGTCAACGGGTCCTCGCACCCTGCGTCGTGCACGCGCCCGAGTGCGCGCTCCGCCCAGGCGAGGCACGCAGCCCGCACCGACGCGTGTCGGGGGGCTCCGTCGAAGGCACGCTCCACGAGATCGATGACCTCGTGGAGCGGGGACCCGTCCGCCGCTGCACTCGCTCCCACCACGTGTGCAACGGCGTCGACGTCGGCCCGACCGTCGCGAACGGCCTCGACCAGCGACGTCGCTGCGTGCTGGGTGTCGTCCATGACGGTCCTCCTCTCGTGTGCGGTGACCATGGGACGGCCGGGGGCGGTGATCGTGACGGCGATCGGCGGAACTTTCTCGACGCGGGTCCGGGGCCCCGACCGGGCGGGCGTGACGTGCAGGAACGTTCCTCGTTGGACCCCGTGGGAGTGCAGACGAGGGAGCCGAAGCGATGGACGACCTGATCGAGACGACGCAGCAGCGCAGCGACGCGCAGCTGATCGCTGCCGTGCGTGCCGGCGACACCGCGGCCTACGGTCTGCTGTTCCAGCGGCACGCGGCCGCCGCGACCCGCCTCTCCCGCCAGCTCCTGAGCACCGGCGAGGCCGACGACCTCGTGTCGGAGGCCTTCCTGAAGGTGCTGAGCCTCCTGCAGGACGGCAAGGGTCCCGACGAGGCCTTCCGCGCGTACCTGCTCACCGCGGTCCGGCGTCTGCACGTGGACCGCATCAGGGCCACGACCCGCACCCGTCCCACCGACGACGAGCACGTGCTCGACCGGGGTGTGCCCTTCGACGACGCCGTGAGCGCCGCCTTCGAGAACGACGCCGCCGCGCGCGCCTTCGCGTCGCTGCCCGAGCGCTGGCAGCTGGTGCTGTGGCACCTCGAGGTCGAGGGGCAGAAGCCCGCAGCCGTCGCACCGCTGCTCGGCATGAGCCCCAACAGCGTCTCCGCCCTGGCCTACCGCGCACGGGAGGGCCTGCGGGCCGCGTACCTCGAGAGCCACGCGGCAGCCACCGCCGACGAGGCCTGCCGCGCCGTGACACCGCTGCTCGGCGGTTTCGTGCGCCAGACGCTGTCGGCCCGCGACACCGCGAAGGTCGACCGGCACCTCGACGGGTGCCGACGCTGCACCGGCGTCCACCTCGAGCTCGTCGAGGTCAACCAGAACCTGCGCGGTCTTCTCGCGCCCGCCCTGCTCGGACCCGCCGCCGCGGGCTACCTCGGGGCGACCGGGACGGCCGCCGCCGCCCTGGGGGCCGGGGGGATCGCGGCGGGAGGCGTCTGGGCGACGGCCGGCACGGCGGCCGGGGGGTCGCTCGCCGTCGGCACCACCGCGGCCGGCGGCGGGTTCGCCGCCGCGAGCGGCTACGCCGGGGCGACCATGCTGACGTCGGCGATCGTCTCGCAGGTCGCCCGGGTGGCTCTCGTGCCGGCCCAGGCCGCCGCCGCGACGGCCGTCAGCGCCGGGACGCCCGCCGTGGTCGCGACCACCGTAGTCACCGGGGCCTTGACGACCGGCATGGTCGTCGGCGGGACGGACCTGCTCACCTCGGCGCCGCCCGCGGTGGTCGCCTCGCCGAGCCCGTCCAGCCCCCTGGCGCCGGAGTCGACCGCGGCGCCCACCACCGAGCCGACGCCGGAGCCCACCACCGAGCCGACGCCGGAGCCCTCCGCGGAGCCCACCCCGGAGACGCCGGTCGAGACGACGCCGCCCGCACCTACCCCGGCCACCGCGGACGCCTCCGCCTCTCCCGACCAGCCCGTCTCCGAGCAGCCGGTCGTCACGCCCGCGCCGCCGCCGGTCACGCCCACCGACTTCTCCCTCGGCGCCGCCACGGTCACGAACGACTCCACCCTCCTGCAGCGCCGCGTGGTCGTCCCGATCGCCGCCGACGGCGGCAGCAACCCCGTGGCGCGCACCGTGACCATGACCGTGTCGTTCGACCGGACCGTGAAGTTCCGTGGGATCCCCGGCGACGGGTGGGCGTGCGACGCCACCCGCAACCAGCGGCTCCGCACGCTCCGCTGCAGCGCCACGCTGCCCGCCGGACAAGGCGGCTCGTTCCCCTTCAAGGTCATCGGCGCCCGCCCCGCCGCCACCGTCACCGTCACCGCGCCCGACGATCCCCGCTCCGACAACGACACCACCACGTTCCGGTCCACGGGCTGGCTCCTGCCGATCTGATCGAACCGGTCCGTCGCCTCGAGCGCGCTCGGGCCCGCTCGCGCGCTGACGTTGTGGAACTCGCCGACGTTGGCATGATGGGAGCCATGACCGTCCTGCGCACCATCGCCCGTCCCCTGCTCGCGTCGATGTTCGTGTACGGAGGTGTCAACGCGCTGCGCAACGCCCCCGCCATGGGCCCGAAGGCCGAGCCCGTGGCCGACGCGCTCGGCAAGGCCGCGCCGCAGCTCGCGACGTCGCCCACGAACCTGGTGCGGGTCAACGGCGCCGTCCACGTGGTCGCGGGCACCGCGCTGGCCACGGGTCGCTTCCCCCGGCTGTCGGCGTTCGTGCTGGCCTCCACCCTGGCACCCACGACGGCCGTCGGGCACCCCTTCTGGAACGAGACCGACCCGGCGTCGCGCCAGAACCAGACGGTGCACTTCCTCAAGAACCTCTCGCTCATCGGCGGACTGCTCATGAGCACGCTCGACCCCGACCCGCACAAGAAGTTCATCGGCACCCGCGCCAAGAACCGGGTCGTCGACGCGAAGGGCGTCGTCGTCGAGCGCATCGACGACCTGCGTCCCTGAGCCCGAGACGTCTGGCCCGAGACGTCCGGTCCGGCGCGCCGGTTCACTACAGTGGGGCGTGATGAACGCCCCGCTGCCCTGGCTCGCCCCCACCCGTGAGAGTCCTGTCGACGCGCAGGTGCTCGTCCCCGGCTCCAAGTCCCTGACCAACCGTGCGCTCGTGCTGGCCGCGCTGGCCGACGGCCCCTCGGTCATCACCCGTCCGCTCGGCTCCCGCGACACGCAGCTCATGGCGGCGGCCCTCGGCGCCCTCGGAGCCGGCGTCGAGAAGGACGGCATGACGTGGCGCGTCACGCCGGTCGACCGCACCCGGACCGGCTCGACGGCCGTCGACTGCGGTCTGGCCGGGACGGTCATGCGGTTCGTCCCACCGCTCGCGGCCCTCGGCTCGTCCGCCGTCACGTTCGACGGTGATCCGCACGCGCGACGGCGACCGATGGGTCAGACGATCGCCACGCTGCGCGACCTGGGTGTCCGGGTGGACGACGGCGACCGCGGCTCGCTGCCCTTCGTCGTCCACGGCACCGGCGCCGTGGCCGGTGGGCCTCTCGTGGTCGACGCGTCGGCCTCGAGCCAGTTCGTCTCCGCGCTGCTGCTGGCCGCGCCCGCCTTCACCCAGGGCCTCGACCTGCAACACCGGGGCGCTGCCCTGCCCTCGCTCCCCCACGTGGAGATGACCGTCACGGAGCTGCGCCGACGCGGCGTCGAGATCGACGACTCCTCCCCCGACCGGTGGGTCGTGAGCCCCGGTCCGGTGCGCGCGCTCGACGTCGAGATCGAGCCCGACCTCTCGAACGCAGGGGTCTTCGTGGCGGCGGCGGTCGCCACCGGCGGCTCCATGCGGGTCCGCGGCTGGCCCGAGCAGACCCAGCAGGCCGGCGACGCGTGGCGCGAGCTGGTCGTGGCCTTCGGCGGCACCGCCGAGCGCGACGGCGCCGACATGGTCTTCCGCGGCGGTCCCTCGATCAGCGGGGTCGACCTCGACCTGCACGACGTCGGCGAGCTCACCCCCGTGGTGGCTGCGCTCGCCGCTCTCGCCGACGGCCCGTCGCGACTGCGGGGGGTCGCGCACCTGCGCGGCCACGAGACGGACCGGCTCGCCGCGCTGGCCACGGAGCTGAACCGGCTCGGTGGCGACGTCTCCGAGACCGACGACGGGCTCGAGATCCGTCCGCGCCCCCTCCACGGCGAGATCTTCGAGACGTACGACGACCACCGCATGGCGCACGCCGCCGTGGTCCTGGCCCTCAAGGTCCCGGAGCTGTTCGTGGAGAACGTCTCGACGACCGTGAAGACCTACCCCAACTTCGCGCCGGTGTGGGAGCGCCTGGTCGCGTGAGGCAGGACGACGAGCACGCCGCGTTCGAACGACCGCGTCGCCGCACGCGCCCTCGCACGAAGGACCGACCCAACTACGACGACGCGCCCCTGGCCCGTGTAATCACGATCGATCGTGGCCGCTTCACGTTGCGTCTGCTCGATCCCGACCTCCCGCCGACCGCCGGTCTCGTCACCGCCATGAAGTCACGCCCCATCGGACGGCAGGGCGTGGTGGTCGGCGACGAGGTCAAGGTCGTCGGCGACGTGAGCGGCGCCGACGGGACGCTGGCCCGCATCGTCGAGGTGCTGCCCCGCCGCACCGTGCTGCGCCGCACCGCCGACGACGACGACCCGATCGAGCGGGTGGTGGTCGCCAACGCCGACCAGCTCGTGGTGGTCACCGCCCTGGAGGACCCTCCGCCGCGACCCGGCCTCATCGACCGCTGCCTGGTGGCGGCGTTCGAGGCCGGCATGGAGCCGCTCGTCTGCCTCACCAAGTCCGACCTCGGGTCGCCCGACGAGATGCTGGCGCTCCTGGAGCCCCTCGACGTCCGCACGGTCGTCACGCGGCGCAGCGGCACGGGCCCGGGCGACGACGAGCGGGGCGACGGCATGGAGAGCCTCGACGAGCTGCGCGAGGCCCTGGCCGGCCGCGTGAGCGTGTTCATCGGTCACAGCGGGGTGGGCAAGTCGACCCTGGTCAACGCCCTCGTCCCCGGGACCGGCCGCATCACCAGCCACGTCAACGAGGTCACCGGCCGCGGTCGTCATACGTCGACGTCGGCGCTGGCCATCGAGCTGGAGCCCACCGACGGCGGCGACGGTGGCTGGATCATCGACACCCCCGGCTTCCGCTCGTTCGGTCTCGCGCACGTTCAGGTCGACGACGTGCTGCGCGCGTTCCCCGACCTCGACGACGCGACCCGCGACTGTCCTCGCGGCTGCACGCACGCGGCCACGGAGCCCGAGTGCGCGCTCGACCTGGCGGTGGCCGCCGGGACGCTGCCCACGGCCCGGGTCGAGTCCTTCCGCCGCATCGTCGCGGCCAAGGACACCACGGCCTGGTGAACGGGCTCAGAAGCTCCCGAGCCAGAGCGCGATGACCACGCCGACGGTGGCGGCCACGAGCTCCAGCACGGCGACGCGCCGCATCCAGCGGCGTCCACCGGAGAGCACGAGGACGAGGGCGGGGAAGCCCCACGAGATCGCCGCACCGGCGAGCATGAGCAACGCTCCCTGGCTCTGCTCCTCAGGGCTCGGCGACTCCCCGAACAGGCTGAGTCCGGTGACGAAGCCGAAGAAGCCGAGCCACGGTCCGAACGGCCACAGGAGCAGCAGGACGACGGAGACGGCGAGGCCGGCGCGACCGGGCGACGCGGCCCGGGACGTCGAGGGGTCCATCGGGCCACCGTACGTGCCGCGCGTCCGCTCGACACCTCGCCGCGCGCAGGCGCGACGTGCGGCAGCACCCCGTGCCTCCCCCACCCCGGCGAACCACGCCGTTACCCTGCGAGCATGACGCACTCCTGGAACGACGACGTGCGGCTGGCGCACGTGCTGGCCGACTCCGCCGACAACCTGTCGATGGACCGGTTCGGCGCGATCGACCTCGAGGTGTCGACGAAGCCGGACATGAGCTACGTGACCGAGTCCGACCAGGCGGTCGAGGAGACCATCCGACGCATGCTGAAGTCCTCCCGCACCCGTGACGTGGTGCTCGGCGAGGAGCAGGGCGAGCAGCTGGGCTCGACCGGGTCCCAGGAGCGCCGGTGGATCATCGACCCGATCGACGGCACGTCCAACTTCGTGCGCGGGGTCCCGGTGTGGGCCACCCTCATCGCCCTGGAGGAGGACGGCGAGATCGTGGTGGGCCTCGTCTCGGCGCCGGCGCTGGGCCGACGCTGGTGGGCCTCGAAGGGCGCCGGCGCCTACACCGGCAAGTCGTTCATGCACGCCCGCGAGATCCGCTGCTCGCAGGTCTCCGACCTGTCGTCGGCGTCGCTGTCGTTCAGCTCGGCCCCCTCGTGGGAGGACATCGGCAAGGGCGAGGCGTTCTGGGCGCTCGCGCGCCGGTGCTGGCGGACCCGCGGCTACGGCGACTTCTGGTCGCACATGCTGGTCGCCGAGGGAGCCGTCGACATCGCGGCCGAGCCCGAGCTGAAGCTGTGGGACATGGCCGCCCTCGACGTCATCGTGCGCGAGGCCGGTGGACGGTTCACGTCGCTGGACGGCTCCGACGGCCCGTGGGGCGCGAACGCGATCTCGACGAACGGCCGCCTGCACGACGCCGCCATGGCCTACCTCGGCCACTTCCCCGACGCCGAGGACACCGACCTCGACGGCGTCGAGGACGATGACGCCGAGGACGATGACGCCGAGGACGCCGGCGGCGGCACTGCCGGCACCGTGCGCCGCCTGGACTTCTCGCGTCCCTGGGGCTCGCCCGACGCACCCTGACCTCCGCGGCCGGTGGAGGTCCGGCGCCCTTCGGCGGCCCGGTCCCGGCGCACGCCGTCGAGGGTGGCGGCCTGCGGTGTGACCCGCGTTACACTGGCGTGGAGTCTCCAGGAGGCACCATGCGAGTCAGCGACGTCCTGTCCTCCAAGGGCAGCGCCACCGTCCACACGATCGCGCCCGAGGCCACGGTCTCGGACCTGCTCGAGGCGTTCGCGACGCACGACGTCGGCGCCCTGGTGGTGAGCGAGGACGGCTCCACGATGGTCGGGATCGTCTCCGAGCGCGACGTGGTGCGCAAGCTGCGCCACGTGCCCGACGCGCGGTCGGCGACCGTAGCCTCGATCATGACCACCGAGGTGCTCGTGTGCTCGCCCGAGGACTCGTTCGGCTCCCTCATGGCCACCATGACCGAGCACCGCGTGCGCCACGTGCCGGTGGTGGTCGACGACCGGCTGGCGGGCGTCCTGAGCATCGGCGACGCCGTGAAGCACCGGATGGAGCAGTTGGAGTTCGAGCGCGACCAGCTGAGCTCCTACGTCGCGGGCGGCTGACCGACCCCTGCCGTCACGCGGCCGCCGAGCCCCGAGCCCGGCTCCGTCGTCACGCCCCCGCCCTGACGGACCGTGCCCGGCCGGCGTCCGGCTGGACAGGTGTGGGTTGACGTCGATACGTTATCGATATATCGTTGACCTATCACCAACCGATCGGCCCGTGATCCGGCGTCGATCGAACGACCGAGGAGGCTCCCATGAGGAACCACGATCACCACCACAGCCCCGACCGCCGCCGTGAAGATCCGCGGGACCGGCGTCGGGGTCGCCGCGGCCCCGGACCCGACTGGAGCCTGGGCGGCCCGCCACCCTTCGGCGCCGACCCGTCCACGGACGGGCCCGGACGCCGGGGCCGACGCCAGCGAGGCGGCGACGTCCGCGCCGCCGTGCTGCTGCTCCTGGACGAGCAGCCACGCCACGGCTACGACCTCATCACCGAGATCGGCGCCAGGAGCGACGGGAGCTGGACACCCAGCCCCGGCTCCGTCTACCCGGTGCTCCAGCAGCTGGAGGACGAGGGTCTCATCGAGATCGAGAAGGTCGACGGTCGCAAGACCGCGAGCCTGACCGAGACCGGACGGGCCCACGTCGAGGAGCACCGCACTCGGCTCGGCACTCCCTGGGAGGTCCGAGGAGGACGCCCGCAGGCAGCGCGCGAGCTGCGCGAGTCGCTCGGCAGCTTCATGGCCGCGTGGCAGCAGGTCGTCCGCACGGGCGACGCCGCACAGCACCAGAGGACGATCGCGGTCGTCGACGACGCCCGCAAGGCGCTCTACCGCGTCCTCGCCGACGACGATGCCTGAGCACGCCCCGGGCCGTCACGACCGGTTCCGGGTACCCGACGACGAGCTGCGCTGGAGGTTCAGCCGTTCGTCGGGACCCGGTGGTCAGCACGTCAACACCAGCGACACCCGTGTCGAGGTCAGCTGGGACCTCGCCTCCAGCTCGGCGCTGTCGGCCACCCAACGCGCCCAGGCGCTCGAGCGGCTGCGCACGCGCCTCGTCGACGGCACGCTGACGATCGCCTCGTCGCAGTACCGCTCGCAGCACCGCAACCGCGAAGCCGCTCGCGTACGGCTGGAGCAGGTCGTGGCCGCCGCGATCGTCCCTCCACGCCCCCGCCGCGCCACGCGGCCGACCCGCGGCTCGCAGCAACGCCGCATCGACGCGAAGAAGCGCCGGGGCGACGTCAAGCGCGCACGCCGTCGCCCCGGGCCGAGCGACGGCTGAGGCGTCCCGCCCCGGCGGGGCGTCCGTCAGTCCGGCTTCTCGACGTCGGCCTCGTGCGTGGCACCCGCGCCCGGGGGCGTCTCGGTCTCGCCGTCCTCGTCGCCGCTGTCCGCCGACTCGTCCGCGTCGCCCTCCCGATCGGGATCGGCACCGTCGACACCCTTGACCCCCTCGGGCTGGTCGACCTCCGGCGGGGAGGGCACGTCGGGGGCCAGCGACCCCTCCGAGGGCTCCGGGACGTCGGGACCGGGCGGGTCGTTCGGCACTCCGGGGTCGTCGGCGTCGACCTCACGGCCTGGCTGGTGCTCGCTCATGCGTACCTCCGTCGTCGGGTCGTGCGTCCGGATGCGCCACGGACCCGGCCGTCGAGGCCGGGCGGCACCCTTCCGTCCATCCTGACCGCTCAGCGCGCCGCACGCGACCGGAGGCTCAGCGGTCGCGCAGACGGCTGACGGCCACGATCCGGTCGTTGAGGTCGGTGAGCTCGTCGAGGATGTCCCGAGCCGACCACACCCGGTCCGCACCGCGGCCCGAGACGCGGTCCGTCACCCCTCTGCTCGCAGGCACCAGGACGTCGGCGGCGCGCAGCACGTCCACGGCGGCGGCGCTCTCCTCGAGGTCGAGGTCGAGCCGCTCGGCCAGCTCGGTCACGGTGACGGTGGGGAACTCCGGCAGCGAGACGAGGACCCGGTGCACGGGCGAGCCGCGGCGCACCGGACCGAGCCGCTGGTCCCAGTCCTGGCGGATCTCGTGGAGCGCGGTCGCCGTGCGCCGGCTCTCGTGGGTCGCCACGATGACGGCACCGGTGAGCATCGCGATGATCGGGCGCGCCTGCCCCTCGCGGTAGTCGCCGAGCGCGTCGAAGTACTTCTCGCGATGGGCGACGAGCGCCGACGCGATCGGCACGGTGAGGTGCGTCGTGACGCGTCGGCGGCGCAGCACAGCGTGGATCAGGGTGCGACCGATGCGGCCGTTGCCGTCCACGAACGGGTGGATCGACTCGAACTGGGCGTGCGCGACGGCGGCCTGCACGAGCACGGGGACGTCGTCGCGGTTGGCGAACGCGAACAGGTCCTCCAGAAGCTCCGGCACGAGTGCAGGGGGCGGAGGCACGTAGAGCGCGTTGCGCGGCGTGTAGTCGCTGCCGCCGATCCAGTTCTGCACCGTGCGGAAGCGACCGGCGTTGTGCTGCTGGTCGATGCTGCGCCGGAACAGGACGGCGTGGGCGTCCTGCATGGACCGCTGTCCCAGCACGCCGCTCACCTCGGCCTGCGTGATGATGCCGGTGAGGGCGTCGGTGGCAGCCGCCATCGACACGGCGGAGGCGCTGGAGCGCGCGCCGAGCACGGCCTTGCCGTAGTCGGCCAGGCTGGCCTCGATGTTCTCGATCTTGGAGGACGCGACCGACTCCGTGCGCAGCAGCAGCCGGTTGAGCGCCCTCAGGCGACGCCCGTGGCTGCCGTCGAGCTGGCGCAGGCCCGCCAGGGCGTTGGCCATCGACGAGGCGAGCGGCCGGTCCGCGTCGTAGTCCGCCCCAGCGATCCGCGGGGGCTCACGCACCTCGATCTCGCGCAGGAGGCGGTCCGCCCGTGGCCCACGCTCGACCTGCTGGCGCCACGGCACCACCACCCGTGCGTGCGGCTCCCAGTCCGGCTCGGCCTCGTCCACACCCCCAGTCTCCCAAGGCCGCCTCCCACCGGGGTCCATCGGGTCGATGACGCCGCACCACGCACAGGTCCTGAACTTGTTCATCTCGGCGTGCGACTGAACAAGTTCTGTCCTACTTTGGGAGTCCCTTCCCGATCAGACCCCAGGAGCACACGATCATGTCGAGCGCGGACGCCCTCACCGCCACCGTCACCTTCCACCTCGTCCGAGACGCCGCCGCC
Organism: Aeromicrobium sp. Leaf289; assembly: GCF_001423335.1. Classification (NCBI taxonomy): domain Bacteria; kingdom Bacillati; phylum Actinomycetota; class Actinomycetes; order Propionibacteriales; family Nocardioidaceae; genus Aeromicrobium; species Aeromicrobium sp. Leaf289. Next base: position 712,028 of record NZ_LMNK01000001.1, read on the forward strand.
CTGCGCGCCGTCGTCGAGGCGATCGGCGCACTCGACCGACCGGGCCTGCGGGCGCTCGGCAGCACGACGGGGCACGGCCACGTCGTCGCGATCGAGTCCGACAACCTGGCCGATGCCATCCGTGGCCGCGGCATCGTCCGGCTCGTCGATCCCCGGTCCCGACGGCTCGACCACGCCCAGCCCGAGGTCCTGGACGGGCGCGGCGCCGCGCCCGTCGCCGCCGGCCTCGCCGGCTGACCTCCCTACTCGCCGAGCGAGCCTCGCGGGCGGCATCATCGGGACATGGACCTCGACGTCGCCTCCGCCCTGCTCCGCGCCACCCTCGGCGCCGTCTTCGTCGCGCACGGCTGGAACCACGGCTTCGGACCCGGCGGGCTCGACGGCACCGCCGGCTGGTTCGACAGCATCGGCCTGCGTCCGCCGCGCCTGCAGGCCGCCGTGTCGAGCTACCTGGAGATCGCCGTCGGGCTCGCCCTGCTCGCCGGCCTGGCCACCCCCTTCGCGGCGGCCGCCGGCGTCGGGATCATGACGACGGCGTTCGTCACGGTGCACCGCCGGAACGGCTTCTTCATCATCAAGGAGGGCTACGAGTACGTGCTGCTCGTCGCCGTGGCGCTCACGGCGCTCGCCACGCTCGGGCCAGGCCGGTGGTCGGTCGACCACGCCGTCGGCACCGTGGCCGACGGCTGGCCGATCGGGCTGGCCGTCCTCGGCGTGGGGATCGCCGGCAGCGCCGCGATGCTCGCGGTGTGCTGGCGACCACCCGCCGCCGACTGACGGGTGGGCTCGGGTGCCGGGTCGGACCCGGAGCCGGATCAGGCGGGCGTGAGGCTGAGCTCGCGCCGGCCGTCCCACACCGGGGCCGCCAGCGCCTCGTCGTACTCGGCCCGCAGCTGCTCCACGAGCGCGGACACCGACTGGCGCCGACCGATGGCGCCGATGCCCTGGCCCGAGCCCCAGATGTCGCGCCAGGCCTTGGCCTTGGGCTGGCTGTCGTCGCCCCCGGTCCCGAAGTCCATCGCCGACGGGTCGGACTCCGGGAGCGCGTCGGGGTCGAGCCCTGCCGCGACGATGCTGCCGCGCAGGTAGTTGCCGTGGACCCCGGTGAAGAGGTTGCTGTAGACGATGTCGGCCGCCGAGGAGCCCACGATCATGTCCTTGTACTCCTGGGCCGCGTTCGCCTCGTCGGTGGACAGGAACGCGCTGCCCACGTAGGCGAGGTCGGCGCCGGCGACCTGGGCCGCCAGGATCGAGCGTCCGTGGGCGATCGCGCCGGACAGCAGCACGGGTCCGTCGAACCACTGCCGGATCTCGCGGACGAGCGCGAAGGGCGACTGCGTCCCGGCGTGGCCACCGGCCCCCGCGGCCACGGCGATGAGGCCGTCCGCCCCCTTCTCGATCGCCTTGTGCGCGAAGCGGTCGTTGATGACGTCGTGCAGCACGATGCCGCCGTAGGAGTGGATCGCCTCGTTGACGTCCTCACGAGCGCCGAGCGAGGTGATGACGATCGGCACCTGGTGGTCCACGCACTGCTGCAGGTCGTGGTCGAGCCGGTCGTTCGACCGGTGCACGATCTGGTTCACGGCGAACGGCGCGACCGGCCGGTCGGGGTGCGCGGCCGCGAACGCGTCGTTCTGCTCGTTGATCTGGCTGAGCCAGTCGGTCAGCAGCGACGCCGGGCGCGCGTTGAGCGCGGGGAACGAGCCGATCACGCCGGAGGTGCACTGGGCGACCACCATCTCCGGGCCCGACACGATGAACATCGGGGAGGCCACGACAGGAAGGGCCAGGGGTCGGCGCAGGATCTCGGGCAGGGCCACGGCGGGTCTCCTCGTTTCGTCCGGAGCGAGCATCGATCGGGTGATCGTCTCGCGTACTATGCAACTCATTGCATAGTCTGGGCCACAGCCTAGCGTGGCTCCCGAGCCTCGTCATGCCGAGGTGAGGCAGACCACAGCGGCACCTCGACCACAGGAGGAACCATGACCGACCCCCGTCCCGCCCCGGTCCGGGCCTGGCACGACGTCGTGCGCACCCAGGACCTCGACCGGCTCGACGACCTGCTCGCCGACCACGTGGTGTTCCGCTCCCCCGCCGTGCACACGCCCCAGGAGGGCAAGGCGCTCACCACCGCCTACCTGACCGCGGCACTCCTCGTCCTCGGCCCGGGCCTCACCTACCACCGCGAGCTCGTCGGCGAGGACTCCGCGATGCTCGAGTTCACCACCGTGGTCGGCGGCAAGCAGGTGCACGGCATCGACCTGATGCGTTGGGACGGCGAGGGGCGACTCGTCGAGTTCACCGTGATGGTGCGTCCCCTGCAGGGCCTCACCGCCCTGGTGGAGGCGATGGGCGAGGCCCTGCAGCGTCGTTCCTAGCGCTGGGGCGCCGACTCCCGCTCGGCACGCAGCCGAGCCGTGAGGCCCTCCCCCTCGATGTCGAGGTTCGGCAGGCTGCGGTCCAACCAGCGAGGGAGCCACCACATCCGCCGACCGACGATCGACATGAGGGCCGGCACCAGCAGCATCCGCACCAGGAACGCGTCCGCGAGCACCCCGATCGCGAGCGCGAAGCCGATGGTCTTGATGATCGGGTCCGACCCGCCGACGAAGCCGGCGAACACGCCGATCATGATCAGGGCCGCTGCCGTCACCACGCGAGCACTGTGCTGGAAGCCGACCACGACCGCCTCGCGCGCCTCGCGTCCGTGCACGTACTCCTCGCGCATCCGGGAGACGAGGAAGACCTCGTAGTCCATCGCCAGGCCGAACAGGATGCCCGTCAGCAGCAGCGGGAGGATGAAGACGACGGGCGCCTCGGTGTCCAGGCCGATGAGGCCCTGGAGCCAGCCCCACTGGAAGACCGCGACGGTCACGCCGAGCGAGATGCCGACCGATGCGAGGAAGCCCACCGTGGCCTTGAGCGGCACGAGCAGGGACCGGAACACGAGCACCAGCAGCAGGAACGCGAGACCGACCACCACCAGGAGGTAGGTGGGGAACGCATCGGCGAGGGTGTCGGCGATGTCGACGCCCGCGGCGGTCTGGCCCGTCACGTAGGCCTTCGCACCGGAGTCGCCCAGGTCGGTGAGCCTCTCGCGCAGGTCGGTCACCAGGTCCTTGGTGGCCTGGTCCGAGGGCCCGCTCTCGGGGACGACGGTGATCACGGCGAACTTGAGCTGCTTCAGCATGCCCTGGTACCGCGCCACGGCCTCCGGGTCGTCCGGGTCCGTCAGCGGAGGCACCACGGCGGCGACGTCCTTCTCCACCGAGCCGACGGCCGCGAGCGCCGTGTCGACCGCGGCGGTCGGGTCGGACGCCCACTGGGTGTCGACGACGACCGTGAGCGGCCCGTTCGCCCCGGCACCGAAGCTCTCGGAGATCCGGTCGTAGGCCTGGCGCGCCTCGGTGCTGCGCGGCTTCGTGCCGTCGTCGGGCAGGGCCAGCTGCATGGAGGCGACCGGCACCGAGAGCACGACGGCGGCGGCCAGGCCGAGCACGAGGGCCGGCCAGCGGAAGCGGGTCACGAGCTCGACCCAGCGGCGGCCGTTGGTGCGGACGCCGTCGCTCTCGGTGTCGCGCTGCTTCAGACCGGGGATCCGCCCCGAGGTGACCCGACGTCCCGCGAACGAGAGCAGGGCCGGGAGGAGGGTCAGGGCGATGAGCACCGCGAGGGCCACCGTGACGGCAGCCGCCAGACCCATCTGCGTGAGGAAGGAGATGCCGGTGATGGACAGACCGGTCAGCGCGATCACGACGGTGAGGCCGGCGAAGACCACCGCGGAGCCGGCGGTCCCGGTGGCGATCGCGGCCGCCTCCTCGTGGCTGCGACCGGCCTGCACCTCGTGCTTGAACCGCGACATGATGAACAGCGCGTAGTCGATCCCCACGGCCAGGCCGAGCATGCTGGCCAGCGCGGGGGTGACGGAGGACAGCTCGACGAAGCCGGACAGCGTCGTCACGCCCAGGAGTCCGATCCCGACGCCGACGACCGCGGTGAGCAGCGGCATGCCGGCGGCCACGAGCGAGCCGAAGGTGATGAGCAGGACGACGAACGCGATCACGATGCCGACCGCCTCGGCGAGGTGCCCGCCGCTGGTGGTCACGCCCGTCGCGTCGCCACCCACCACGGTGGAGTACCCGTCGCCCTCCAGCGCCTCGGCGGCCTTCTGCAGCGCACCGCGATCGGCGTCGGTGAGCTCACCGGCCTGGCGGTCGTAGGTCACCGTGGCGTACGCGGTACGACCGTCCTGGGAGACCGTTCCCGACGTGTAGGGCTCGGCCACCGCGGCCACGTGGTCGGTCTGGGCGACCTCGAGCGCGGAGGCGAACGCCTGCTTCGCGTCCGCGTCGGTCATCGATCCGCCCGAGGGAGCCTGCGCCACGATCCGCGCGATCGCGCCGTCGGTCGAGGCGTCGGGGCTGCGGTCCTTGATCAGGTCGAACGCACGACTGGACTCGGTGTTGGGCAGCTCGAAGGAGTTCGACGTCGGCCCCGAGAGGGTGAGGGCCCCCACGCCGCCGAGCGCGAGCAGCGTGACCCACACGCCGATCACCCGGAACCGTCGCCGGAAGCTCCACCGACCGAGCCGGTACAGGTGCCAGGCCATGAGCGCCCCTCTCTCGGGCGGGGCCCGAAACCTCGTACTGAAAGTTTCTCCCATCTTCGCACGAACACCCGGTTCGGGCTATTCTCCTGCCATGGGGCTGCGTGAGATGAATGCCACACGGACGCGAGAGCTGCTCGCCGAGACCGCGATGGCCCTGTTCGTCGACCGCGGCTACGACGCCACGACCATGGAGGACGTCGCGCACGAGGCCGAGGTCGGCATCTCGACCGTGTACCGCTACTTCCCCTCGAAGGAGCAGCTCGCCACGGCGTTCCTCGGCGACCCCGGTCTCATGGCCGACGCGTTGGCCGCCCGTCCGGACGACGAGGACCCGGAGCTCTCGCTCGGCCACGCCCTCACGGCCTTCCTCGAGCACACTCGACGCGCCAACCGACACGCCGACCGGTTCCAGGAGCTCGTCGCCACCAACGCACGGGTCCGCGGTCGTGTCATGGAGTGGCTCGCGGAGTCCCAGGAGCGACTGTGCGAGGCGCTGGCCGCACGTCACGGGGTCGAACCCGACGACCTCGCCGTGGGCGCCACGGCCTGGCTCGCGATCTACGTGCTCCTCAAGACCGACGAGCAACCCGGGGACGGACGGACCGCGAGCGAGGTCGGACGCGACGTGATGCGGCGTCTGGCCGCAGGACCCCTTCGCGCACCGCTCGCCCCCGACGCCTGACCGGTTTGGCACGATCGATCCGTGACCACGCCCCAGACCGGTGGAGAGCCCAGCCTCCCCGAGGACGCCGCGCCCGGCCCGGCGCAGGACGCCGTCGCGCTGCTGCTCGATCAGTGCGCACGGACGTCGGCAGGACGACACACCGATCCCGCGCTCGTGGCCGCCGTCGTGGGCGTCGAGCGAGTGGCGGACCTCGTCGGGTCCCGCGACACGCAGACGCTGCGTGCCGCCGTGACGGACGGTCTGGCGGGGCCGCGGGACTCCGACCTCGGTGCGCTCCTGGTCCAGCTCCGACAGTCGATCGCCCTGGCACTCTCCAGGCCCGGCCCCGACTGGAAGGCGGACGCGACGATGCTCAATCCCGCCACGGGCGGCCATCACGTCGCCACCGACCTGGACGTGCTCCGCACCGCGACCCGGGCCGCGACGCTGTCGTACGGAGCAGCTCCCTACTACCGGGACCGCTACGGTCGCCGCGGCGCGCAGTTCTCGGTCTCGGACTCCGCCTGGATCGCCCACCTGGCCGATGCGCCGCGCGAGACGGCGGCGCACCAGGTGACCTGGCTCAGCACCATGCTGACCCACCGCGGCATGCCGACCTGGCTCATGGAGCGCCACCTCGCCACGATGGTCGACCAGCTCGGCGGGGCGGGGCTCGCGGTCGGCTCCCTCCCCCACGCGCTCACCGTCCTCGAGGCCCGTCGACGCGCCGCGGTGGACGACGACCTGCTGGAGCAGGCGGAGACCTGGGTCCGGGAGACCGTGGTCGCATCGCCGACGGCACCGACCGGGCGGCTGGTCGCGGCGGCGGTGGCCGACGTCCGGTCCGGCGTCGCCCCCAGCTCCGCTCCCCTGATGGACTGGCTGACCCACGAGGACCGCACGGACACGGCCGACGCCTCCGCCCTGCGCCTCGTCCACGACAGGGTCGCGGCTGCTGCCGGGACGAGAACAGGAGAACTCCCATGACCGCCTTCGGACCCGAGGTCGTGGCGGCGGTGCTCGAGCACATGAACGCCGACCACCGCGACGACAGCCTCACCATCGTGCAGGGCCACGCCGTCCGGCGCGCGACGTCGGCGACCATGACCGGGCTCGACGCCGACGGAGGCGACTGGAGCGCGGTGGTCGACGGCGTGCCCGTTCCGGTGAGGGTCCCCTGGACCGAGCGCGCGGTCGAGCGTGCGGACCTGCGACGCGAGATCGTGCGTCTGCACGACGCAGCACGCGAGCGGCTCGACGCCGGCTGAGCCGTGGTGGGGCAGGATCGGGCCGTGGACATCCGACCCGAGCTGCTGGAGCTGCTGGCCCGACGCGCCCTCACCGAGGACGCGGCACGCCCCGAGGCGGTGGAGCGGCTGCACGCGCGCGGCGGGCGCACGGCCCGCGAGAACGTGGCCGCCCTCGTCGACCCCGGCAGCTTCGTGGAGTACGGCCGCTTCGTCACGGCGGCGCAGAGCGACCGCCGCAGCGACGACGACCTGCTCGACCGCACCGTCGCCGACGGGATCGTCGGCGGTCTCGCCACGGTCGACGGCCGAGCCTGCGCCGTGCTGTCCTACGACTACCTCGTGATGGCCGGCACCCAGGGGATGCGCGGCCACGCCAAGACGGACCGGCTCCTCGACGTCGTCGCCCGGCTCGGCCTGCCGACGGTCTTCTTCGCCTCGGGCGGCGGGGGCCGGCCGGGCGACACCGACATCCCCCTGGTCTCCGCGCTCGACGTGACCACCTTCGCCGCGTGGGCCAGGTTGTCGGGCCGGGTCCCCCGCGTCGCCGTGGTCGACGACAACTGCTTCGCCGGCAACGCCGTGGTGGCGGGCTGCGCCGACCTGGTGGTCGCCACGTCCCGCGCATCCCTGGGGATGGGCGGTCCGGCGATGATCTCCGGCGGTGGCCTCGGCGAGGTGGCCGCGGCCGACGTCGGCCCCCTCGACGTGATGACGGCGAACGGGGTGGTCGACGTCGTGGCCGACGACGACGAGGCGGCCGAGGTGGCTCGCGACCTCCTGGGCTACTTCCTGGGTCCCCGCCAGGACTGGTCCGCCGCAGACCAGACCCTGCTGCGGGACGCGGTGCCCGAGGGCGAGCGACGTGCCTACGACCTGGCGCCGATCCTCGAGACGATCTTCGACGACGACAGCGTCCTGCCGCTGCGGCCGGGCTTCGCCCCCGAGCTGTGCACGGCGCTGGCCCGCCTGGAGGGGCGCACGGTCGGCGTCCTGGCCAACGACACGCGGCACGTCGCCGGGGCCGTCACCGCCGACGCCGGCGACAAGGCGGCCCGCTTCCTCCAGCTGTGCGACGCGCACGGGTTCCCGGTCGTCTCGTTCGTCGACACCCCCGGGATGATGGTCGGCCCCGAGGCCGAGCGCACCGGTCTGGTGCGCCACACGTCGCGGCTCCTGGTGGCCGGGGCGTCGCTGCAGGTGCCGATGATCGGCGTGGTCCTGCGCCGGGCCTACGGCCTCGGCGCGCAGGCCATGCTCGGCGGAGGACTGCACGAGCCGCTCATGACCGTGGCCTGGCCCGGAGCCCACCTCGGCGCCATGGGGCTCGAGGGAGCCGTGCGGCTGTCGATGCGCAAGGAGCTCGAGGCCATCGAGGACGAGGCGGAGCGTGAGCGCACCGTGCGCGAGCTGACCGCGCTGGCGCAGGCCCACTCCGGAGCCCTGAACGTCGCACGGCACGCCGAGCTCGACGACGTGATCGACCCTGCCGAGACGCGGGGGTTGCTGGTGCGGCTGGTCGACGCGGCTGTGCGCGACGGACGGCTCGTCGGGTCGGGACGCACCGTCGACACCTGGTGACGGCGGTCGTCGCGGCGAGCTCGGGTCGAGACCCCGGGGCCGACCGGTCCGATGCCGGCCGGCCCCTGCGCTCGCGTCCGCCGGCGGCGTGGCTCAGCCCTTCACGCACAGCAGCGTGGTGAGCCGCGCCTCGACCGACACGAGGTCGGTCTGCGCCGCGATGACGGACTCGAGGTCCTTGTAGGCCGCGGGGATCTCGTCGAGCACCCCCGCGTCCTTGCGACACTCCACCCCCGACGTCTGGCGGGCCAGGTCGTCGATGGTGAAGGTCTTGCGGGCCCGGGTGCGCGACATCGTGCGTCCCGCCCCGTGCGAGGCCGAGCAGTAGCTGCGCTCGTCGCCGAGCCCCCGCACGACGCACGACCCCGTCCCCATCGACCCGGGGATGAGCCCCAGGTCGCCGCGGCCTGCCCGGATCGCTCCCTTGCGGGTGACGACCAGGTCCACGTCGTCGTACCGCTCCTGCGCCACGTAGTTGTGGTGGCAGGAGATCTCGCGGTCGTACCCGACCTCGCGGCCGGCGCGACCGAACCAGGTCGAGACGACCTCGCGGACGAGCGCCATCATGACCGCGCGGTTGCGGGCCGCGTAGTCCTGCGCCCAGTACAGGTCGCGCAGGTACGCGTCCATCTGCGGGGTGCCGGCGAGGAACACCGCGAGGTCGCGGTCGGGCAGGTCCAGGTTGTGGTCCAGACCCTTCGCGGCCGCGATGTGGCGCTCCGCCAGCTCCTTGCCGATGTTGCGCGACCCGGAGTGCAGCATGAGCCAGACGCGCCCGGTGTCGTCGGACGTCACCTCGATGAAGTGGTTGCCACCGCCGAGCGTGCCCATCTGCTTCATGGCCTTGGCCTCGCGGTCCTGCACCGCGTCGTGGAGCCCGCGGAACCCCGCCCAGAAGCCGCGCCAGTCCCAGGCCGTCCCGCGCCCGTCCGTGCGTCCCCGGCCGAGGCCGAGGCGGTCGACGTCGGGGGCGACGTCGTGGGCGTGGAACCCGACCGGGACCGCGCGCTCCACCGCGTGGCGGAGCGACCGGAGGTCCTCGGGGAGGTCCTCGGGGAGGTCCTCGGTGGTCAGGTCGGTGCGGACGGCGGTCATGCCGCAGCCGATGTCGACGCCGACGGCCGCCGGCGACACCGCGTCACGCATCGCGACGACGGAGCCGACCGTGGCGCCCTTGCCGAGGTGCACGTCGGGCATGACGCGCAGACCGTGCACCCAGGGCAGCCGCGAGATCGTGCGGAGCTGCTCGAGCGCTGCGGGCTCGACGTCCTGCGGGTCGGCCCACATGAGGGTGTCGGCGACGGCGCCGGGGAGCGTCGTCGGGAATCCGGAGGCGTCGGCTCCGGGGGTGCTCGTCGTGGTGGTCATGGTGGTTCGCCTCCTTCGGCGGTGGTGAGGTGCTGGTGTCCTGCTGGTGGTGCTGGTCTCCCCGGGACGACTCGAACGTCCGACGTCCCGGCTCGCGACCGGGCCCTCTCTCCAGCTGAGGTACGGGGAGGTGGCGGGCCGCGACCCGACGACGTGGTGCAGACGTCGTCAGGCCGCGGCCGTCTTCCTGGGCCTGCCCCTGGTGGGGACCGCGTCCAGGGGGGTCCCCTCGGCGAGGAGGACACCGCCCCACACGCCGCTCTCGGCGCGTGCGGTCCCGAGGCCCAGGCAGGTGTCCCTGAGCGCACACGGCGCGCAGACCGCCTGCGCCGCGGCGAGCCGGGCGTCGTCGGTCGGGAAGAAGAGGTCGGGGTCCTCGTCCTCGCACGCCCACCCCGTGACCCCGTGGCGGGGCGTCGGGTGCGCGAAGGCCGCGACCACGCCGTGCGTGGTCAGGACCGACGTCGCTGCGGACTCGGTGCGCAGCGACACGGTCCTGGCCCGTGTCCTGCGGTTCTGTGTCGTCATGTGCTGCCACCTCCTCGGTGGTCTCGGGTGTCGTTCAACTGTGGGAATGGGGATGGAAGGGGGATGGGGTGCGGGGACGGAGCGGTCCGGACATGCAGAAGGGCCGCCCCGGCGAGTCCGTGCGACTCGTGGAGCGGCCCTGTGCCGGGTGCGGGTGGCACCTAGGTCACGGGTCGCTCCTGGAGCAGCTCGTCGTTCTCGGGTCGCTGGATGGACGGCATGCCCTTCACCACGACGGCAGCACCGAGCACCCGGACGGCCGAGGGGCCGAACGAGCCGTGGCTGCTGCGGTACGTGGTCATGGAGGGTCCTGGTGCGAGGTGGTCGGTGCGACGCCCGGGTGAGCGTGCAGGACCACGGTAGAGGTCGGCGTGCACAGCCGCCAAGCGATTAACGCCCCCTACCGACGACACCGTCCGACGACCGGTCCGTCGGGCCGGGTCGCGCCCCCGCGCCTAGGCTCGAGGCATGGCCACCCTCGTCCTCGTCCGGCACGGTCGCACCACCGCCAACGCCTCGGGGGTGCTCGCCGGCCGCACGCCCGGCGTGCTCCTCGACGACACGGGCCGCGAGCAGGTGGCGCGCACCGGCGAGAGGCTCGCCGTCGTCCCGCTCGCGTCCGTCGTCTCCAGCCCCATGGAGCGGTGCCGTCAGACGAGTGCGGCGATCCTCGAGCGGCAGTCCGGCTTCCCCGCCGCGCCCGTCGAGGACGCCATCAGCGAGTGCGACTACGGCGACTGGCAGGGGCGACCGCTGAAGGAGCTGGCCAAGGAGCCGTTGTGGTCCACGGTCCAGTCCCACCCGTCCGCCGCCGTCTTTCCCGGCGGTGAGTCCCTCCCGGCCATGCAGGCGCGTGCGGTCGAGGCCGTGCGGCGGATCGACGCCGAGGTGGAGGCCGAGCACGGCGCGTCCGCGGTGTGGGCCGCCGTGAGCCACGGAGACCTCATCAAGGCACTGCTGGCCGACGCGCTCGGCATGCACCTGGACCTGTTCCAGCGCATCCAGGTGGACCCCGCCTCGATCTCGATCGTGCGCTACACCACGTCGCGGCCCTACGTGCTGGCGCAGAACACGCACGCCGGTGACCTGGGATGGCTCGTCCCGAAGAAGCAGGAGACGTCGACCGACGCGGTGCCCGGCGGGGGTGCCGGGCCCGGCAGCGGGCAGAGCGCGGCCGCCGCTCCCGAGGACCTCGACGACGGTCCCGCCGAGCTGGCCGGGCCCGGCCGGTCCTGACGTCGTGCCGCACCCAGCGACGTCTGGGGTCGGACCCTAGAGTGGTGGCATGGCCACCATCGTCCACGGATTCGACTGGCCCGACCGCTTCGTCGTCGGGACCGTCGGCACCCCCGGCTCCCGCACGTTCTTTCTCCAGGCCCGCTCCGGGGCCGACCTCGTCAGCGTGGCGGTCGAGAAGGAGCAGTCCGCTGCCCTCGCCGACCGCATCGACGAGGTGCTCGACGAGCTGATGGCCGAGGACGGCAACCCGTTCTCCGTCCCGACCGTGGCGCCCGACGGGCTGGCCGACCACGAGCCGCTCGACGAGCCGGTGGCGGAGCAGTTCCGTGCCGGTGCGATGGGGCTGGGCTGGGACCCGTCCACGGCCCAGATCGTGGTCGAGGCCTTCCCGGTGCTCGACGTCGAGGCCGAGGCCGACGAGGACGGCGTGGTCGAGATCGATCCGCCCGAGGCCCTCGTCGTGCGCATCCCCGTCGGCAGTGCGCGGGCGTTCGCCAAGCGCACCCGCGAGGTCGTGTCGGCCGGGCGGCCGCTGTGCCCCTTGTGCCAGACGCCGATGGACCCGTCCGCCGACCACGTCTGCGAGCTGCCCGACGAGTTCCGGTGAGCGACGCCACCTCCGTGGACGAGCCCTGGGCCGAGGAGACCGACCTCCTCACCGGTGAGCTGGTGCTCACCGGCCGCGTGATGCCGGCGTCCAACGCCACCTTCGTGGGCACCATCGGAGACGTCGACGTCGTCTACAAGCCGGTCTCCGGCGAGCAGCCGCTGTGGGACTTCCCCGACGGCACGCTCGCGGAGCGCGAGGTCGCCGCCCACCTGGTCTCGGAGGTCACGGGATGGCAGGTCGTCCCGCTCACCTGGCTGCGCGACGGACCGCACGGCCCGGGCATGGTGCAGCTCTGGCAGACCGTGGACCCCGCGCAGGAGGCGGTCACGATCGTCCCGGCCGGCACGCTGCCCCCGGGCATGCTGCACGTGTTCGACGGGTACGACGGACGCGACAGGCGTGTCTCGCTCGTCCACGAGGACACCCCCGCCCTGCGGCGCATGGCCGTCCTCGACGTCGTGCTCAACAATGCCGACCGCAAGGGCGGGCACGTGCTGGAGATGGCCGACGGACACCGGCACGGGATCGACCACGGGCTCACCCTCCACGCCGACCACAAGCTCCGGACGGTCCTCTGGGGCTGGCTCGGGGAGCCGCTCGGCGAGCAGGAGCTCGACGGCGTCCGGCGCGTGCGCGCGTCGGTCGACGACGAGACCGACGGCCTCGGCGCGGTCCTGTACGACCTGCTGAAGGTGGCCGAGGTCGAGGCGCTCGCCGCACGCTGCGACCTCCTGCTGTCCGAGGGCACCCTGCCCGCCCCGTCGGGTCCCATGCCCGCCGTCCCCTGGCCCCCCTTCTAGGAGGTGGCTCCCGTGGAACCTCGCCCTGACACGCTGCTCGTGGGCTGCGGCCGGCTCGGCGCCGACGTCGGCCTGCGGCTCGCCGCCCTCGGCCACCGGGTGGCCGGCATCCGTCGCAACGCCGACCTGGTCCCGGCACCGATCGTCGGCGTCGCCGCCGACCTGGCGCAGGGGACGCCGGACCTCCCTCCGCTCGACCTCGCGCAGCTCGTGGTCGTCCTGACCGCCCGACCCCGCACCGAGGAGGCGTACCGCGCCACCTACGTCGATGGGATGCTGCGGGCGCTCGACGCCGTGGAGGCCCAGGGGGCGCTGCCGCGTCGCGCCGTGCTGGTGTCCTCCACCGGGGTGCACGCCGACGCCGACGAGGTCGTCACCGAGGACACCCCACCCGATCCGGGCGACGGACCCAGCAGGATGCTCCTCGAGGCCGAGCGGCGCTTCGCCGAGCGTCTGCCCACCGGCACGGTGCTGCGTCTCTCCGGGCTCTACGGGCCCGGGCGCGCCCGCATGGCCGACCAGGTGCTCGCCGGGGAGGTCGGCGACCTCCACCGGTGGACCAACCGCATCCACCGCCACGACGCCGCCACTGCCGTGGTGCACCTGCTCACCCGCGTCGACGACCCGGCGCCGGTGTACCTCGGCACCGACGACGAGCCCGCCCTGCGCGGCGACGTCGCCGCCCACCTCGCCGGTCTGCTCGGCGTGGACCCGCCCGCCGCGGTCGACCCGGCTCGGGGTCACGGCAAGCGCATCTCCAACGCGCGGTTGCGTGCCGCGGGCTGGATCCCGCGGTACCCGACCTTCCGAGAGGGCTACACCGCCTGAGTCGTCAGGCTTGCTGGAGCTCGACGCGGTTGCCGAACGGGTCGAAGGAGTGGAACCGCTCGACACCCGGGATCTCGCCGTCCGAGCGCACGCACGCGTGACCTGCGGCCTCCAGGACGGCCTCGACCGCGTCGAGGTCGTCGACGAGGAAGGCCGGGTGCGCCTTGCGGGCCGGCGCGAACGGTTCCTCCACCCCCAGGTGCAGGACCGCCGAGCCCGACGTGAACCAGCACCCGCCCCGGGCGGCGAGCACGGGCGGCTTCGTCTCCTCCGTCATGCCGAGGAGCACGCCGTAGAACCCCCGGGCCGCGTCCTCGCCCCCGGTGGGGATCGCGACCTGCACGTGGTCGAGTCCGATGATCGCCATGCGCCCTCCCGATGGTCCACCGCTTCGCCGCCACCATCCTGCCCGACGGTCCGGCGGCGCTCGACCTGCCGTGCCACGTGACCCGTCCTAGCGTGGAGGGGTACCCATCCCCACGCTCGAGGAGCCTCACGTGACCACCATCGCCATCGTCGGAGCAGGACGCGGACTGGGAGCGGCGGTCGCCCGTCGCTTCGGCCGGGAGGGCCACGCCGTCGCGCTGCTGGCCCGCAACGCCGAACGCGTCGACGCGCTCGCCGCCGACCTCCGGGCCGAGGGCATCGACGCCCGCGGCTGGGTCACCGACGTACGCGACCCCGACTCCCTCGCCCGCGCCCTGGAGCAGGCCAACGAGACGCAGGGCCCCATCGAGGTGCTGCAGTACAGCCCACTCCCCCAGAAGTCGTTCCTGCGGCCGCTGCTGGAGACCACCGTGGACGACGCGCGCGGCGCGATCGAGTTCTCCGTCTACGGCCCGCTGGCCGCGGTGCACTCGGTGCTGCAGAACATGCGGTTCGTCGGGAAGGGCACGGTGCTGTTCGTCAACGGCGGCACCGCCGTGCGTCCCGCGCCGAAGTTCGCCGGCACCTCGCTCTCGTTCGCCGCGCAGTCGGCGTACGCGCAGATGCTGCACGACACGCTCGCACCCGAGGACATCCACGTCGCCCAACTGGTGATCCCCGGAGCGATCGAGGAGGGTCACCCGCAGAAGGACCCGGAGGTCCTCGCCGAGACCCTCTGGTCGATGCACACCCGCCGCGACGAGTTCCGCGTCTTCGCCACCGAGATGGACGACGAGGTCAGGGAGACCGCCACCTGATCCCGCCTCGACGAGCCGCCGTCTAGTGGCAGTGCGAGCCCTGTGAGGACGCGTCGCCCTCGGCGTGGCACGACGACGACGTCGCCGGCTCGACGTCGAGCGAGGGGTTGCGGTCGAAGAACCCGACGGGCTTGAGCCAGAAGGAGACGATGTCGGCCGGCATCACGGGCCAGTCCTCGGGGCGCGTGATGTGGTGGATGCCGAAGACGTACCAGAGCACCACGTCGGTGTCGGTGGTCGAGCGGCCCTGCTGCACCCACTCGGGCAGGCCGTGGTCGTCCTTGCTCTGGTTGACGAACTCGCCCGCGGGCCAGCGCTCGTCGGCGTCGTGCGGGGTCACCCACACCGTGTGGCCGATCACCTGGGCCCGTTGGAACACCGGCGACTCCGGGTGGAAGAACGACGGGATCGCGCCGCCGGGCACCAGCTTGTAGGCGACCGGGGTGCCCAGGCCGTTGAGCGACCGCTCGTTGACGACCTTCCAGGCCCGCTGGCTCTCCCACCTGAAGTCGTCGTGACCCTCGACGGCGATCGGCGTGCTGACCTGCTGGATGCCGAGACCCAGCGGGTTCTCGGGTCCGATGGGGTCGATCACCGTCTCGCTGCGCTGCACCGTGTTGGTGCGGCCGTCGGGCTCGAGGTCGAGCCGCGCGACGAGGAAGTGCTGGTGGTACGGCGCGTACGTCCGCTCGTCGACCAGGGTGCCGTGCGGGTGGGCCTGGCCCTCCTCCACGTGCGTGACGACCATGATGCCGGTGGCGCGCACCTCGCACTCGATGTTGCCGTCCTCGTAGAACCGCCAGTAGACGATGTACTCGTAGTTGGCGACGGTCACGTGGAACGAGACCACGAACCGGCGCTGGCGGCGGACCTCGGCGCCGGAGTCGTGGTCGACGTGCTTCCAGCCGATCGCACTGTCCTCCTCGTGCAGGCAGATCGCGTTCGTGATCGTGTACGGCTCGCCCGCGCTGTCGTGCATGACGGCGTCGAGGTAGCGGATCTCGCCCAGGCAGTCGCAGCCGAGCTCGAGCGACTGGGTCATGAAGCCCAGTCCCCACTCGCCGATGTCGAAGGCGGTGCGCCGGTAGTGGTCGACGCTCGGGTCGCGGTAGGGGACGACCATCTCGGCGAAGCTCAGCTGGTGGGCCACCTGGCGCGTGCGGCCGGCGTCGTCGTAGGTGACGGCGTTGATGGTCATGCCCTCGCGGTGGTTGAACCCGACCCGCATGGTCCAGTTCTGCCACCGCAGCTCGTGCCCGTCGACCTCGAAGCCGATGCCCTCGGGCTGGGTGATCTCGAGCGGCTTGCGCGGCGGCCGGTGGCCCTTCAGCCGGTCGGGCACGTGGCGAGGCACGTACTCGCCCATCACGTCGGGCCGCGACACGGTGTGCGTGTCCTCGATCGCCAGGAGCTCCATCGTGTTGATGTCGATCACGCAGTGCAGGCCGTTCACGGGACCGGCGTAGGGGTTGGCGCCCTCGGCGGCCCTCACCCAGGTGTCGGACCAGCCGATGCGCCGGTCCTTCCACTGCTCGGGCATCACGGCGTCGCCGTAGGTCCAGGTGTCCATGAAGACCAGCGAGAGGTCGGTGATGCCCCGCTTCGCCAGCGCCGCGATCACGTCGGGGTGGGCGCGCAGGGCGGCGTCGGCCTCCTCCCACTCGTCCACGGTGAAGTTGGCCTGCACACCCGGCACGTGCTCGAAGCTCAGCACGGCGTCGGCGGAGAGGTCGACCCGGCCGCGGAAGGTCCGGTTGGTGGCCTGCTCGAGGCAGAGCACCTCCACGACCCGGGCGGGGACGGTGCCGTCGGCGGCGTAGATGTCGAGGTCGGCCTTGGCCGGCTGGAGTCCTTCGATCGAGCAGTAGCGCCATCCCTCCCCCACGCCGTGCTCGGCGGAGAGCAGGGCCGTGGTCGCGCGGAACTCGTCGGACGTGAGGGGATCAAGCGGATGGGTCACCTGCTGATCATCTCCCTCTCGGGGGGCACCTGACCAGGATCTCGTGGCGATGTCACCGGATCGTCACGGATCCCGTGCTCGCCGAGGGGGCTGCGCGACGCCGCCGGCCGGGCCCCTGGGCCCTCGACACGACGCGGAGCCCGGGTGGATCCAGGACCGATGCGGGACCGCGGGCCCTCCGTGACGGGCCGGGACGGGACCTAGGTTCCAGGTGTGTCGATCTCGGGCCCTCGCCGCCATGTCCTGCCAGCCTTCCTCCAGCGGGCCACCGCACCTCCCCCGCGCGCACCGCGCGGGCAGGGGACCCTCGAGGTCGTCGGCGTCGTCGTGCTCGCCGCGGTGCTGGTGGGTGCGGGCGTCACCGCGGTGCACGCCAAGGCACCCCAGGTGACCACCACGGTCCGGTGCGCCATCGCGAAGGTCCTCGCGGCGGCCGGGGGCGGCGCGGCCTGCGCCGACGGCGAGCAGCCGGGCGGGGACGGTGAGCAGCCGGGCGAGGGCGGCGACCAGCCGGGTGGTGACGACCCGGTCGATCCCGACACCCCGATCCTCAACCCGGAGGACCCCTCCGACCCGCGCTGCAAGGACGCGCAGCCGCCGAGCGGACCCATCGACGGCGAGCACCCCACGCTCGTGCAGGTCGGCTGCCGCAACCTCTACGTGCCCGAGGACTGCCAGACCGAGTGGGACGCCTACCGCACGGCGACGGAGGGCGCGGCACGCGCCAAGACCGCCGGAGCACTCGGCACCTGCGTGGGAGACACGTACGACCGGATCGAGCCGCCGTGCGTGACGTCCTCCAACAGCGAGGTCGACCGCTCCGAGGTCCGCATCCTGTTCGTGAAGTTCGGCAGCTCGGACGGCATGCTCGTCGAGGACCTCGGCGACGGAAGGGTCCGGGTGCACCTGCTGGAGGGCACCGAGGTCGGCGGCGAGGTCTCCGGCAGCGGCAAGGGCATCGACTTCAGCGTCGGCGGTGTCACCGGGTACGAGAAGGGACAGACCTACGAGTTCCACGACATGGAGAAGGCCCAGGAGTGGCTCGACTGGTACCAGCAGTACCGGACCATCGACGCGAACGTCCAGGGCCTGATGCAGACCAGCACCATCTGTCCCCGACCCGGGCAGTGCCCACCGAACCCGTACCACGTGCAGCAGGCGCAGAAGCTCATGGAGCGCAAGAAGGAGCTGCAGGAGACCGAGCCGGAGCACCACGACCTCGCGACGTCGTCGGTGCGGTCATCCAAGGTGAAGGTCTCCGGCGGCGTCAGCTTCCCCATCTCCACGTCCAAGGGCAAGGGCTCGGGAGGCATCACGCCCGGCATCTCCGGTGACTACACCGGCGAGGTCCAGGTCGAGCAGCGCGACTGGGCCGACGGCAGCTTCACGGCGTCGTACAAGTCCACCGACCTCGGCGGCTTCCTCATCGGCGTGAAGGCGGGCGGCAAGGCGACGAAGGACAAGAAGGGCGGCAAGGACGGCGAGCAGGAGGACCGCGGCGGGGCGAAGGGCGGCGACGCCCTCGGGGCCGAGTGGGCGGGCAGCTCCTCGACGTCGGTCACCTGGGGGCCGGACGGCAAGCTCGGCAAGCTCATCGTCACCCTCGACGACCAGGCCCTCGACAGCATCAACCGCGCCGGCATCGACCTGTCCGTCGCCCTGCCCTACGGGTTCGGGCTCAGCGGCGCCTACGAGACGAAGAGCAAGGAGGGCAAGGCCACCGTCACCGAGATGATCCTCGACTTCGACCAGCACCCGGAGCTGCGTGACGAGCTGGGCCCCCGGATCGACGAGATGTTCCCCCGCGACAAGGACGGGAACCTCGAGAAGGGCGACGTCGACGTCGAGTTCGACGACGAGGTCGAGCAGACCGACGGCGGCGACCCCGTGCAGGACGTGCTCGACGAGAAGGCGAACGTGCGAGACCTGGAGTACGACGTGGCCGAGACCGAGGAGACCGGCTCCGTCGGGGTGGACTTCGTGGGCATCGACCTGTTCAAGGCCTCGTGGAGCCACGTCGAGTCCCAGAAGGACCTCACGGGGTCGTCGTTCGAGATCACCGACGTCACGGGCACGCGGCAGACGGTCAGCCCGGCCCCCAAGTGCAAGGCGCTGCCGTTCACCCAGCCCGACGACTACTACACCGGCGAGTTCTCCGACCCGCCCGTCGCCCGGATCTGAGCGCTTCCGCCCCGGTCCTCGGGGCGGGAACGCCAGTGGATGGCGCCGATCGACAGCATCCGCAGCTGCGTGGTCGTCATCAGGGCGACCTCGCGGTCGAAGGCGGCGGTCCGTGGACCCTGCAGGAGCCGTTCGGCCGCCGCGACCATCGCCGTGACGATGAGGTCCGCCGAGGTGCGCAGGTCGTCGTTCGACCAGTGCACGGCGCCGGGCAACCTGGCGAAGTCGGTGGCGATCTCGGCCTCGAACAGGTCGAGCTCGTGCCGGATGGCGGCGCGCACCCCGGGCACGCCCCCCACTCGTTCACGGCTGATGAAGCCGAAGTGCGCCGGGTCGGACCGGACACGCTCGACGAGGACGTCGACGGACTGGCCGATCACGCCCCCGACCGACGGCGCCGCGCTGCGCACGTCGCGGATCATGCGCCGCAACGACGAGAACGACTCGTCGACGAGGGCCAGGCCGAGGTCCTCGGCCGAGACGAAGTGCCGGTAGAACGCCGTGGGGGCGATGCCCACCTCGCGGGCCACGTGCCGCAACGACAGGGCCGAGAGAGAGCTCTGCTCGGTGAGCACGAGGGCCGCGTCGAGGATGGCGCGACGGGTGCGCTCCTTGCGCTCGGTGCGCGTGGGCAGGGCGTCGGGCTGGTCCTCCATGCGGCCGAGCGTACCTGTGTCGGTGGACACGTGACCACCGTTGCCCCCGCCTGACCTGCGCAAACACGAGACGTGCCTGCCGTCACAGGGGCAACACGTTGACATTCGGAGTGTCACATACCGACAGTTGGTGGACAGGTGTCCACTAACGCACCTCGACCCGACCCCGAACTGCGAAGGACCGACCATGACGGCGACCGCCACGACCGGCCTCCCTCCGCTCGCCCAGCGCGTGCTCGGCTCGCGCCTGCTCGCGTCCCTGACGTCTCCGCACGGCGTCGACCACTACCTGCGCCAGGTCAACCCCATGTGGGCCGCGACCGACGTGCGCGCCCAGGTCGTGGACGTGAAGCGCGAGACGGACGGCGAGCACCCGGTCGCCACGCTCACGCTCGAGCCGACGAGCACGTGGCGCGGTCACCGCTCCGGCCAGTACGTCCAGGTCGGACTCGAGATCGACGGCCGCCGCACCACCCGCTGCTTCTCCATCTCCTCGGCCGCGTCGCTCCCCGGCGAGCAGTTCACGATCACCGTGCGCGCCCACGAGGAGGGCGTCGTCTCCAAGCACCTCGTGCGCGAGGCCCAGCCCGGCCTGATCCTCCACCTCAGCCAGGCCGAGGGCGACTTCACGATGCACGAGAGCGCCGCGACGCCGACCAACAACCACCTCGTGATGATCTCGGGCGGCTCCGGCATCACCCCGGTCATGTCGCACGTGCGGACGCTCCTGCGCGACGGGTACGACCACCACGCGCAGCGCAAGGTCACGTTCGTGCACTACGCCCGCTCCCCCGAGGACCAGATCTTCGCCGAGGAGCTCGCCGAGATCGCCGCCAATGACAACGGCGTCACGGTGCACCTGCGCTACGGGCCCCACCTGTTCGACCCCGAGGAGCTGCGGCTCATGGTCGGCGACTTCACCGACCTCGACACGTGGGTGTGTGGCCCGGCCGGGCTCGTCGAGCTCGTCCAGGAGGCCTACGGCGACTCGCCGCGCCTGCGGCTGGAGTTCTTCAAGCCGCCGGCGTTCGCCCGCGAGGAGGACGCCGAGGGCACCGTGGCGTTCAACGTCGCCGGCTCCACCGCCGCGAACGACGGCTCGAGCCTGCTCGAGCAGGCGGAGGCCGCCGGCCTGACGCCGGAGTTCGGCTGCCGCATGGGCATCTGCTTCTCGTGCGTCTCGCGCAAGACCGAGGGCACCGTCCGCAACATCCTCACCGGCGAGACGTCGTCGCTGCCCGACGAGGACGTCCGCATCTGCGTGTCCGCGCCCGTCGGCAGCTGCGCCGTCGACCTCTGACCTCACGACCCGCCTCCACGACCTCGTCGAAAGGAACCGCCATGACCACGATCCCGTTCGTCCCCCGCCTGAAGAAGTCCAGCACCCGCGCCTCCGCCCCCAAGGTCCCGAACCTCACCCCCGAGCAGCTCGAGGACTTCGGCAACGAGATGGACGCCCTGCGCCAGCGCATCCTCGCCGACCTCGGCGAGGAGGACGCGACCTACATCCGCAACGTCGTCAAGCGCCAGCAGCAGCTCGAGGTCGCCGGTCGCGCCCTCTTCTACGTGCCCCCGGCCTGGCCGCTCGCCGTCGCCGCGCTGAGCCTCTCCAAGATCCTCGAGAACATGGAGATCGGCCACAACGTCATGCACGGCCAGTACGACTGGATGGGCGACCCGAACCTCAGCTCGCGCATCTACGACTGGGACAACGTGTGCCCCGGCGAGCAGTGGAAGTACAGCCACAACTACATCCACCACACGTTCACCAACATCCTCGGCAAGGACCGTGACATCGGCTACGGCATCCTGCGCATGGACGAGGACCAGCCGTGGCACCCGTACTACCTCGGCAACCCGGTCTACGCCGTGCTGCTCATGCTGTTCTTCGAGTGGGGCGTGGCGATGCACGACCTCGAGGTCGAGAACATCGTCAAGGGCAAGCGCAAGATCGAGGAGAACGCGCACATGCACTCCGCGATCATGAAGAAGGTGAAGAAGCAGGCCCTGAAGGACTACCTGGTCTTCCCCGCGCTCACCGGTCCGCTGTTCCCGCTGACCTTCGCCGGCAACGTCACCGCCAACCTCATCCGCAACGTGTGGGCCTTCAACATCATCTTCTGCGGTCACTTCCCGGCCGGCGTCGCCACCTTCACCGAGGAGGAGTGCGAGGACGAGTCGCGCGGGCACTGGTACTACCGTCAGCTGCTCGGCTCGGCCAACATCAGCGGCGGCGACCTGCTCCACATGCTGTCGGGCAACCTGTCGCACCAGATCGAGCACCACCTGTTCCCCGACATCCCGGCGCGCCGCTACCGCGCCATCTCGGTCGAGGTCCAGGAGATCTGCGAGCGCTACGGCATCGAGTACAACACCGGGCCGCTGCACAAGCAGCTGTTCAGCGTCGCGAAGAAGATCTGCCACTTCGCCCTGCCGGACCGCAAGCCGAAGGCGACCGAGCCCGAGCGCGTGGACGTGCCCGCGGCCGCCTGACCGTTCCCCCACACGACGCCGTCGCCCCACGTGGGCGGCGGCGTCGTCGTGTCGGCCCGCCTGTCCTTGCTGCGGTCTACGCTGCGGGCATGGCACACAAGATCGCGTCGATGCCGTTCGGCTCGGTGTACCCGCACTACGTGACGAAGGTGGAGAAGAAGGGCCGCACCGTGGCCGAGCTCCACGAGGTGGTCACGTGGCTCACCGGCTTCGACGACGACGCGATCGCCCAGCACCTCGCGTCGGGGACGACGTTCAAGGAGTTCTTCGACCAGGCTTCGCTGCACCCGAACGCCTCGCTGATCACGGGCTCGATCTGCGGCGTGAAGATCGCCGAGATCGAGGACCCGCTCATGCTGCGGGTGCGCTACCTCGACAAGCTCGTGGACGAGCTGGCCAAGGGCCGCCCGATGGAGAAGGTGCTGCGCACCCCCTGACGCCGCACGGGGGTGGCGCCCCTGTCCCACCCGCCGGACGCACGATTCTGCCTTTGCGCGCGAGACGCCGAACGATGCTGCGTTCGTGACGGGATCCCGTCGCGGACGCAGCATCGAACCGGCCTTCGCGCGGGAACGCAGAATCCTGTGTCGTGGCGCGGGCGACCCGCTACCGCAGGGCGGCCGCCAGGTCCGACTCCGGCACGGTCGGGAGCATGAGTCGAGAGCCCGACCCCTTGCCGATCGTGACGGTGTTGAGGGCGGGGACCGACGGGAGCGACAGCGCCGACTGCCCCACGAGGGAGACCTGGATGCGGTGACCTGCCTTGAAGCGGTTGGCGATCGGCCACAGCTCCACGTGGTAGTCGCGGGCGACGCCGGGGAGCGCGAGCCTCGGGTTGCCGTAGTCGCCGTAGGGCTGCACCAGGTTCCCGTCGGAGTAGAGCGACTTCTCCTCGACGACGCCCGGGAACGCCGAGCTGAGCCGTCCGACGGTCATGGGGTGGGTCGTGCCGTCGGGCCAGACGTCGGAGACCACGGCCCAGATCGGCGTGGAGACGCCGGTGGTGGAGAGTCGGACGTCGAGCGTGCCCGGACCGATGGCCGTCACCGACTCCTTCAGCGGGGCCGACGTGAAGGTGAGCCCGGTCAGGTTCGTCAGCTTCATGTCGGTCAGGAACGGGATCCACGTGGTGAGCTGGTTGAGCGGTGCGCCCAGCGTCGAGATGGTGTGCGGATCGACCTGCGTCGGGAGCGACGTGAAGGCGGCGTACGACTGCCGACTCGTCGTCGCGTCGGGCTCGATCGTCAGGCTGCCGTCCTTGGGCGAGGCGCTCGTCCCGGCTCGCTTCGCGGACAGGGAGAGCGGCGTCCACGACGTTCCTGGCAGCGGCCACGACGACCCGTCGTAGCGGAGGAACTGTCCGTCCAGGAACTGCTCACGACCGCCGTCGGCCACGAGCATCTGCACCGCCGGCTCGTCCTCCACGCCGTTCTGGACGCCGAGCACCCATCGGTCGAGCCACTTGTCGATCTGCGCGGCACCGTGGTCGGTCCCGCGTGGGGCACCGTCGTGGGCACCGACCACGAGCAGCTGCGCCGGCGTGCCCTGCGCCTGCAGCTGCTGGAACGCCTGGTAGTCGCCGCGCGGCTCGACGTCGAAGACGCCGTCGATGAGGAGCGTGGGCACCTCGTTCGCGTCGCCGCGGAACCCGCGCTCCTTCCAGTAGGTGTTCAGCGTGGGGTTGAGCAGTCCCGCACTGAGTCCGGAGCCGAGCAGCCCGAGCACGGTCTCGGTGCCGGACAGCGGGTCGCGGGAGAGACGCTGGTCGGCCTGGACGAGCGCGAGGCCGCCGATGGCCGAGAGCACGGCGAGTCCGGGGACCGAGTTGGGGACGCCGCCGGGGACCAGCAGGTCGCGGTACAGCTCGAACGTGCCCGACCGCATGACGGCGGCCTTCACGCACGGCAGCTCCTGGTGCTGGGAGTTGAAGTAGGTGATCGCGCTGGCCGAGAACCCGACCACGGCGAGACGGCCGTCGCTCCAGGGCTGGGAGCATGCCCACGCGAGGGTGTCGCGCACGTCGCGCTGCGTCTTCGGCCCGAGGACGTCGAACCCACCGCCGCTGTCACCCGTGCCGCGGATCTGGACGGTGAGGAAGTTGTACTCCTCCCCCACGCTGAAGCTGGCCCCGCGCTCGCCGTAGGGCGTGAACTCGACGACCGTCGGTCGCGCCTGCAGGGGCGCTGCGCCGCTGACCGCCGCTGCGAGCGAGGCCCCGGTGCTCGTGCTCACGCGCACCTTCGTGGTCTCGCGCTCCCCGTCCGCGGCGTGCGCTGGTGCGCCGAGCGCTCCCAGCACGAGCGCGGTGGAGGCGGCGACGAGCAGCGACCGGGAACGAGTGACCATGGAAACCTCCGGATAACTGGTGCGTCCGTACCAGTAAGGGACTGGTACGTGTGTACCACTTCCCCGTCGTCCTGCCAAGACCTTGGCTCAGATCAGGTCCCCTGCCGCGCGACGTCGCACGGCGGTCAGGACCTCGGCCTCCGCGCGGAACACGATGCCGTGGACCCGACCGTCCTCGATCGTGAAGTCGAAGGCGACCTTCGCCTCACCGCGGTGGATCCATGCAGCGCCGGGACGGTCTCCGACGAAGACCGGGAAGGCGGCGTGCGCCCCACCCCGGAAGAAGCCCGCGACGTCGCCGGCGCCGTCGAGCCGACTCGGCGTGCCCAGGGCCACGGCCGCGGCGTCGCCCTCCACGACCACGCCTGGGGCGAGCAGCTCGAGCAGCCGCTCGAGGTCTCCCTCCTTCGCCGCCGCCATGAAGGCGTCGACCACCTCCCAGGCGGCGAGCCGATCCTCCGGCACGGGCGCGCTCACCTTCGCCCGTGCTCGCGAGGCGAGCTTGCGCGCCGCGGCCGGGGTCGTGCCGAGCATGGCGGCGATCGTCGCGAAGTCGAAGGCGAAGCTGTCGTGCAGCACGAACGAGACCCGCTCGGCCGGGGTGAGCCGGTCGAGCACCACCTGCAGCGCGACCCCGACGGTGTCGGCGAGCACCACCTCGTCGACCGGGTCGGCCACCGTGCCACCCGGGCCGACGTCCTCGACGGGGATCGGCGTGCGCGCTCGGAGCCGGTCGAGGCAGAGTCGTGACGTGACCGTGGTCAGCCAGCCCGGCAGGTTGTCGATCGACTCCTCCGTGCCATGCAGACGCAGCCACGCGTGCTGGACCACGTCCTGCGCGGCGTCGTGGTCGGAGAGGATGCGCGCAGCCAGCCGCAGCAGCCGCGGGCGTTCGGCCTCGAAGGCGGCGGTGAGGATGTCGTCGGAGGGCACGTCGTCACACTTTCGTCGTCCGGATCGTCACCACCATGACGCACGCCGGACCGAGCGTGTGACACGACGACCCACTTCCCCGGCGGGAGGTGCTGCGAAAGGATGGACCCATGAAGAGCATGACGTGCCAGGACCTCGGCGGACCGTGCGACCTCGTGCACTCCGGGGAGACCGCCGACGAGGTGATCGTCGCCCAGGACGCGCACCTGAAGGAGCGCGAGAAGGCGGGGGACGCCGCCCACCAGCCCGCCCGTGACGACATGAAGGGTCGCTGGCGCCGGCCCCGCAAGTCGCTCGGCTGGTACAACGACGTGAAGAAGCGGTACGCCGAGCTGCCCGACGACCCCGCCTGAACCGACCCGAACGTCAGGTGCGGGCGGCCACGACCTCGCGGCCGCGGGTGGATTCCGCGAAGCGCGCCACCATCGTCCGCAGCTCGTCGGCCCCGACGTTCGCGCCGAACGGCTCGGTGCCCGGCTCCAGCCGGACTCCGTCGGCCAGTCCGCCGATGACGACAGGGTCGAAGCCCAGGTCGTCGACCAGTGCGGCCATACGGGAGACGGCGTCGGCGGAGTCGCCGGCGACCGCGATGGCTCGACGTCCGGGCGCACCTGCGGGCAGGGCGCCGTCCTCGAGGTCGTGGTAGCCCATGTGGTTGAACGCCTTGACGACGTCGGCACCGGCGAGGAACGCCTGCACGATCTCGCTCGTGGACGTGCGGGGGTCGGTCAGGTCGTCGCGCACGCCGTCGACCTCCCACCAGTAGTTCATGGCGTCGACCACGACCTTGCCGACGAGCGCGGCCACCGGGATGGACCGGTACTTGCCGAGCGGCAGGGCGAGGACCACGAGGTCGGCCCTGGCCGCGGCGTCGGCGGCGGTCGTGGCCACGGCGCCGGGCGCGAGCACGTCGACCGTCAGCTCGATGTCCTCGGCAGGACCCGACCCCGCGACGAGGACGTCGTGACCGGCCGCGACGGCGAGCCTTGCCAGCACCGTGCCGACCTTGCCGGCGCCCAGGATGCCGACGGTGGTCACGCCTGCACCCCCGCCGGAACCACGGCGTCGGCAGCGAGCAGCTCGCGGACACGCGGGATGACCTCGGTGCCGTAGAGCTCGACCGAGCGCAGCCGGTCGGCCGCCGGCGTGGAGCCGGTCGTGTAGATCATGTCGAAGCGACCGACCCCCAGCGTCCTGATCGCGGCCGCCATCTTGGTCGCGACCGTCTCCGGGGAGCCCAGGTAGAGGGAGCCGTGCTCGATCTCGCGCTCGTAGTCGCGCGGTGTGACCGGCGGCCAGCCGCGGTCGCGGCCGATGCGGTCGCGCGACGCCTTGAAGTGCGGCCAGGCGATCTTCGCGGCGGCCGCGTCCGTGTCGGCCACGAAGCCCGGCGAGTGCATCCCGACCGGGTGCGCCGTGGTTCCGAACTTCTCGGCAGCCCGGCGGTACAGGTCCAGGTAGGGGGCGAAGCGGTCGGCCGGTCCGCCGATGATCGCGATCATGAGCGGCAGGCCGTACTTCGCCGTGCGGACCACGGACTGCGGTGACCCACCGACCCCGACCCAGGTGTCGAGGCGTCCGGAGTCGGTCTTGGGGTAGACGTCGGCGTCCGCGAGGGCGGCGCGCGTGCTGCCGCTCCAGGTGACGGGCTCCTCCTTGAGCAGCTCGGCGAAGAGCTCGATCTTCTCCTCGAAGAGCGTGTCGTAGTCGGCGAGGTCGTAGCCGAACAGCGGGAACGACTCGGTGAACGACCCACGACCCAGGATCACCTGGGCGCGGCCGTTCGAGAGCGCGTCGAGGGTGGCGAACCGCTGGAACACCCGAACCGGGTCGTCCGACGACAGGACGGTGACGCCCGAGGCGAGCGTGATGCGCTCCGTCCGGGTGGCGATGCCGGCCAGCACGGTCTCCGGGCTGGAGATCGCGAAGTCGGACCGGTGGTGCTCACCGAGGGCGATCACGTCGACGCCCACCTGGTCGGCCAGCACCGCCTCGTCGACCACCTGACGGATCGCGTCGGCATGCGAGAGCAGCTCACCGTCCGCGCCCTGGGGGATGTCGCCGAAGGTGTCGAGCCCGAAGACGACGTCATGGGTCGCCCCGGCGCTCGAGGAGGTGCTCGACGTGATCGCGTCGTGGGAGTGGGTCGTCATGGCGGCCGCCTTCCGGTTCGAGGCCAATGTAGTTCAACGTTCATCTACTTCAAGGTCCGACCCTCCCCCACTATTCCCGGTCGCATCGTGCGAACGCCTGCGGCCCGACCGCGACCCGTCGTACCGTTCTCGTCCATGCCGAGCGATGGGAGTGGCTCATGGCATCAGGTGACGTCGTCGCGGGCAGGCACCGTGCGTCGACCAGCGACACCGACAAGCGGATGCGCCTGCGCTACGCAGGGACCTGCAGACTGTGCGACGCACACCTGTCGGCGCGCGAACCAGCGATCTACGAACGGTCCAGCAGGACCGTGCGCTGCATCGACTGCTCGGCCTCCGGACCGGCGCAGCCGCCGGCCGTGGCGGCGGCTGCGGCCCCGCCAGCCGCTCAGGACGTCGAACCGTCCGACGTCGCACCCGGATCGGCCGGTGCGTCCGCACGCCGTGAGCACGAACGCCGCCGGTCCAACGACGAGAAGCGACTGCGCGAGCGGTGGGGCCGGCTCGGTGGCCTGGCGGTCGCACTGTCGAGCGAGCCCCAGAGCACCGCGGCCTGGTCCAAGGGCGCCGTGGGCGAGGAGCGTGTGGGCAGGATGCTCGACGACCTCGCCGACCGCGGCGTGCTCGCGCTCCACGATCGTCAGGTCCCCGGGTCCCGCGCGAACATCGACCACCTCGCCGTCACGGCAGCGGGGATCTGGGTGATCGACGCGAAGCGCTGCACCGGGCGACCTCGACTCAGGGTCGAAGGGGGCGTGATCCGTCCTCGCGTCGAGAAGCTGTACGTGGGGAGCCGCAACTGCACCCGTCTGGTCGACAGCGTGCTGAAGCAGGCCAGCCTCGTCCGCGATGTCGTCGGCGACCAGGTTCCCGTCCACGCGGCCCTGTGCTTCGTCGAGGCCGACTGGCCCCTGATCGGGGGCGACTTCGTCACGCGCGACGTACGGGTGGCGTGGCCGAGGCGGCTCTCCGCGGCGCTGACGAGCGACGCCGGTGCCCCGATCGACCAGCACCACGTGCGGCGCCGGCTCGCGGAGGTCTTCCTTCCGGCCTGACTCTCAGGACTCAGGCGTCAGCGGGCCGTCGAGCGACCAGGGCGGCCGTCACGACGACGATCACTGCGGCCGCGACCAACGCGGCCACGAGCACTCCCGTGGTGCCGTCGGCGTTGCCGGTGACGGCGATCCCGACCATGGCCCAGGTACCGGCCGCGGCGTACGCCACGATGCCACCGGTCCGCACGAGCACGGCGAGCAGCACGACGGCGGCGACGGCCAGCACGACCAGCTGCCAGGGCAGCTCGTCCGCCTCGACGAGCCCGGCGTCGACCATCGCCGTCGAGACGTTGAGGAAGAACGCGGCGGTGACCCAGCCGGCGTAGAGACCCACGGACGCACGCGTGAGCACGGAGAACCACCCCGGCTCGAACGTCGAGCGCGCGGTGGTGAGCACGGCATCGATCGCGGCCACGAACATCACGAGCAGCGCACCGGCGGTCGCCAGGCTGCTGTCGAGTCCCGCCAGCACGATCCACACCGCTCCGCCGAGGTACAGCACCGTGAGATCGACCTGCAGACGTCGAGGAACCGCGTGCGCACCCCTCACCAGCACGACGACGGACTGTGCGATCGCGAGGGTGTAGATGACGCCCCAGATGGAGAACGCCCAGCCGACCGGGGTGATCAGCAGCTCCGGGCCCGACCCGGCTCCGGGCGAGCTGCCCGGTCCGTTGATCGTGACCACGGGTGCCACCACCTCGAGGATCGCCGCCGCCAGGACCGTGAACGCCAGCCAGCGCTCCCCGCCGTGAGTCGTCACCGACCTCGTGTCATTCGTCGTCACCATGTCTCGACAGTACGGACGAATCGAGGGTTCAGCGCGTCGTGCGCACGCTCAGGGCCGACCTACCGATACCGGTCCGGACGGGCTTGGAACGCTGGCATCGGCGTGGATCGGCCCGTCCATCTGGCCGAGCCGGCGACCGCTGCCGCCCCGACGCACGGCCACCAGCTCCGCTGCGATGCTGAGCGCCGTCTCCTCAGGCGTCTGGGCACCGAGGTCGAGTCCGAGGGGCGAGCGCAGTCGCGCCAGCTCCGTCTCCGTGACGCCTTCTTCGCGCAGCCGCCCCATCCGCTCGTGGTGCGTGCGTCGCGAGCCCATCGCCCCCACGTACCCGACGCGGGGCAGGCGCAGTGCCTGCTGCAGGACGGGCACGTCGAACCGCGCGTCATGAGTCAGCACGCAGACCGCCGTCCGCGCATCGACACGACCCGCCGCCGCCTCTTGCTCGAGGTAGCGGTGGGGCCAGTCCACGACCACCCGGTGTGCCTGCGGGAAGCGCTCGGCCGTGGTGAAGACGGGGCGCGCGTCACACACCGTGACGTCGTAGCCCAGGAAGCGGCCGGCGCCCGCGAGGGCACCGGCGAAGTCGACGGCTCCGAAGATCAGCAGACGCGGGGCGGGTGCCCACACCTGCACGAACGCTCGGACACCGGTCTCGAGCAGCGAGCCGTCCGCACCGCAGTGCACCTGGCCGGTGGCACCCGTCGACAGCATCGCCCGCGCCCGGTCCACGAGCGTCCGCTCGAGGTCGGGACCCAGCGTGGTGCCGTCGGGGACCACGTCGGGGAGCACCACGATCCGCGTGCCCACGGCTTCGGGGTCCGGATGCTCCAGCACGGTCACCAGGGCCGAGGCGGTCCCGGCGGCGGCGCGCTTCGCGAGCTTCTCCAGGTCGGCGGCCTCGTCGAGCCGCTGCACGAACACCTCGATCCGTCCGCCGCACGTGAGCCCGACGTCGAACACCTCGTCGGCGGCGAAGCCGAAGGTGCGCAGGCTGGGCGCACCCGTGGCCAGGGTGTTCTCGGCGAGGTCGAACACGGCGGCCTCCACGCAGCCGCTGGAGACCGACCCGGCGACCTCCCCGTCGGCCGAGACCACCATGGCCGCACCAGGGAGTCGGGGAGCCGACCCCGACGTGCCCACCACCGTGGCGAGGGCCACGGGTGAGTCTTGCGCCCAGCGAGCCGCGCTCGCGAGGACGTCGTCCGCGACGGCCACGGCTACCGCATCAGCTTCTCGCCGGCGCGCACGGCCTCGCGGATGCGCGTGTACGTGCCGCAGCGGCAGACGTTGCGGATCGCGTCGAGGTCGTCGTCGGTGACGGCGCGGCCCTCGCGCTTCACCTTCTCGACCAGCGCGACGGCCGCCATGATCTGACCGGGCTGGCAGTAGCCGCACTGCGCGACGTCGCGCTCGACCCACGCCTGCTGCATCGGGTGCAGGTCGTCACCGGGCGTTGTGTCGGCGAGTCCCTCGATCGTGGTCACCTCGTCGGAGGCCGAGAGCTTGTCGACCGGCACGGCGCAGGGGTTGAACGCCTTGCCGTTGAGATGCGAGGTGCAGGCCTTGCAGACGTTGATCCCGCAGCCGTACTTCGGTCCCGTGACGCCGAGGACGTCGCGCAGCACCCAGAGCAGGCGCACGCCCTTCTCGACCTCGACGGTGACCTTCTCGCCGTTGAGCTGAAAGCTGTAGCTGGGCATGAAGGGCTCCTCAGGAGACGAAGTCGAGGCCGTTGGTCGGCGACGCGGGGACGGGTGGGACGAAGGACTTGGGCTCGAAGTGGAGCGGGTCGCGGAAGTTGATCGGGAACTCGGTGGGCATCTTCCCGGTGGCCCTGGCGTAGGCGCACGCGACGGCCGCGGCCGAGGCGGCCACCCCCGCCTCGCCGATTCCGCCGGGCTCCGTGCTGTCGGACTCCATGACCTCGCAGACGAACTCGAGCGGGGTGTTCCACTGACGGGTGTAGGCCGAGTTGTCCCAGCTGGCCTCCAGGAAGTGCCCGTCGACGAGGTGGTTGCCGTAGGTGAGGACCTGTGACATGCCGTCGCTGAAGCCACCCATCATCTGGGCCTCGATGCCGAGCGGGTTGATGGCCAGGCCGCAGTCGACGACGATCGTCGCCTTGGTGACCCGGGGTCCGGTGACCGCGTCGCGCACCTTCCGGTTCACCGTCTGGGGCCGGCAGTCGAGCTCGACCACCACGGCGGTCGCGCCCTTGTACTCCTTGTGGATCGCGACACCCTGGGCCGTGCCGGCCGGCATCGACTTGCCCCACTCCCCCAGCTCGGCGGCACGGTCCAGCACCCGTCGGACGACGCCGCTCTTGGTGTACTGACGCCGGAACGCGACCGGGTCCTTCTTCAGCCGGTTCGCCAACTGGTCGACGATCAGCTCGTTCGCCACCCGCACGTCGGGCGAGTAGATGTTGCGCACGGAGCTGGTGTTGAACCGGGTGAAGTCGTAGTTGGTCTCGTTCAGCAGCTGCGTGGTGACGCCGAAGTTGTACGGGATCTCCTGCGTGAGCAGGAAGATCGTCTCCGAGAACCCCAGGTTCGCCAGGCCGGTCGGCAGGGCCGCGACCTCCGCGGTGAGGCGTTCACCGAGACCGTGGGTGAAGTCGCAGGTGACCGACGTGTGGCGCTGCTCGAAGGTCGCGATGCTCTCGCCCAGCACCGTCGCCCGCACGCGCGACGTCGACATCGGGTGCACCCGACCCTGCCGCGGCTCGTCGGCGCGGTGCCACATGAGCTTGACCGGCACGCCGAAGGCCTTGGAGACCTCCGCGGCCTCGATGGCACCGTCGCTGAACAGCTTGCGGCCGAACGAGCCACCGCCGGTGACGACGTTCACCTTCACCTTGCCCTGCGGCAGACCGAGGACCTTGGCGATCTTGGACTGCGCGTCGATGGGCGACTTGAGGCCGCTCCAGATCTCGGCGGAGTCCTTGCGGACGTCGGCGATCGCGCAGTTCGGCTCGAGCGCGGACCCGCTGCGGAAGTGGAACGTGAAGCTGCCCTCGACCGTCGTCGCCCCGAGGGCCGGCACGGCGAGCGGTAGCTCGGCGGCCTTGAGCTCGGCCAGGATGTCGTCGGCCTTCTTGCCCGGCACCGTGCCCTCGCTCCACTCGACGTCGAGGGCGCGGACGGCGTCGATGCACTGGCCGAAGGTCTTGGCGCGCACGGCCACGCCCGTCGGCACCACGCCCACGTGGGTGACGCCGGGCATGGCCTTCACCTCCGCGGCGTTGCGCACGCTCTTGGGCTTGCCATTCAGGTCGGGTGCCCGGCACACCATGGCGGGCAGGGCGTCGGGGACGTCGAGGTCCATCGCGAACTTCTTGCGCCCGGTCACGGCGTCGACGGCGTCGATGCGGCGTTGCGGCGTGCCGACGACGGACCGCTTGGGGGCGTCGTCGAGGTCGACCTCCACCTCCTTCGTGGTCGGCGAGGCGGCCTTCGCCGCGGCCTGGCCGTACGTGACGGACGAGCCGAGCGAGTCGAAGATCGCGCCGCCCTTGGTGGTGAGGCTGCTGACCTGGGCACCGAGCAGGATCGCGGCGGCGTCGAGCAGGGACTTGCGGGCCACCGCCGCGGCCACCCGGATGGGCGTGTAGGTCGAGATCGTGGTGTTCGAGCCGCCGGTGAGCTGGTTGAACAGCAGCTCGGGTCGGGCGGGGGCGAGGGTGACGTTGACCCGCTCGAGCGGCAGATCGAGCTCCTCGGCGATGATCATGGCCGTCGAGGTGGTGATGCCCTGGCCGACCTCCATGCGCGGCAGCGCGAAGGTGGCGTCGCCCTTCTCGTCGATCTCGATGGCGATCAGGTTCGACGTCGGGAGCGCACAGTGCGTCAGGAAGTCGTTGAGGTCGTAGATCTCGGGGATCTGCGGCACCGACGGCAACGGCAGGGCGGCTGCCGGCGACGCGCCGAGGCCGAGGTCGGCGGCGACCACCAGTCCGGCGCTGCCGAGGACGTAGCCGAGGAAGCGTCGACGGGTGGTCCGACCGGGCGGCGCCGGTCGTGCCGCTGCATCCGGTTCCTGAGCGTGCGGTTCCGGGGACTGCGGGGTGCGGTCGTGGGCGGACGGGGACAGCTCGTGCGGGACAGTCACGGGTTCACACTTTCGTCGGGGCTCTGGGGGGGCTTTGAACGAAGGCGGGGGAAGCATCACCGTGACACAGGTCACCGCACCGCGCAGATCAACCTGCGACCGGATCTCACGAATCGGACCGATCGGACCGGTTCTACGCGTCGAGGCCCGATGCCGTGTCGACGTCACGGCCGCCCGCGAGGTCGCCGCACTCCACCTCCGCGGCACCCCGGGACCGCAGGTACTCGCGCGCGCCCGCGTCGCCGCCCGCGGACGCGACGATCCCGGCCCAGTGGTCTCGACCGACGAGCACCGGGTGGCCGGGACGGGACGAGTAGCTCGCCCGCGCGAGAGCCCCTGTCCAGACCCCCGTCGCCGCGAGCCGCCTGACCACGTCGGGTCCGACGTCGGGCAGGTCGACCAGGTGGATCAGGACCGCCGTCGCCGTCGAGTCCTCCACCGACCGCAGCCCTGCACGCAGCGAGGCCGACATGCCCTCGTCCCAGCGGCGGGCGACGACGACGTCGGCGTCGTCGGGCACCAGGGCTCGCGCCTCCTCGGCCGCGGCCCCGAGGACCACGGTGACCGTGCTGCATCCGCCGTCCCGAAGCACCCTGACCGCACGCTCGACCCACGGCACGCCGTCGTCCCCGCGGACGAGGGCCTTCGGACGTCCCATCCGACGGCCGGCGCCGGCCGCGAGCAGGAGACCGTGAAGTCCGTCCGGCTCGTCGTGGTCCACGCGTTCCTCCTGTCGTGACCGCCCTGGTGCCGGCCGACGGTACGGGCGCGCACGGCGATCGGCAAGAGCAACGAGCGGACGCGAGTTCCCGTTCTGCGGTGTCATGTCTCTCACGTCGTCGCAGCCGTGCGTCGTGGGGATCCGTCGGTCACGCTGGCGTCATGATCACGTCGCGCCTGCCGCGGTCGGCGTCCGTCTGGCGGCCGCTCCTCGTCCCCATGGTGGTCCTGCTGACGTGGGACGTCGGCGTCACGATCGCCTTCCAGGCGGGCTGGATCGAGTTCCGTGGCATCACCATCCAGTACACGCTCTACGGCACGGCCATCGCCCTGTTCCTGGGGTTCATGGTGAACGCGGCCTACGCCCGCTGGTGGGAGGCGCGGACCCTGTGGGGCAGCATCGTGAACCACTCGCGGAACCTCGCCCGCGAGGCCACCACGCTGCTCGACCCCCTGGTCCCCGGCGCACGACCCGAGCTCGTCGACGAGATCGTCCGGGCGCAGATCGCCTACGTGCACTCCCTGCGGACCTCGCTGCGCCAGCAGGACGCCCCGGCCGAGATCGACGCCTACCTCGCTCCCGACGTCGCGGTGCGGGTGAAGAGCGCCAGCAGCTCCCCGACGGCCACCCTGTCGCACATCGGCCGGCTCGTGGCCGACGCACGGCGTCGGGGCATGGTCGACGACATCGCCCGGGTGCAGGTCGAGACGACCTTGAGCACCCTCACCGACGCCCAGGGCGGCCTCGAGCGCATCAAGAAGACCCCGCTGCCGGTGCAGTACCGGTTCCTGCCGTCGTTCTTCGCCCGCGCCTTCTGCGTCATCCTGCCGTTCGCGATCTACAAGGACCTGCAGTGGTGGACGCCGATCGGGTCCGGTCTCGTCGGCATGATGTTCCTGCTCGCGGTGCAGGTCGGTCGCGACCTCGCCGACCCCTTCGTCGACCGCGTCCACGACGTCCCGATGACCGCCATCTGCCGTGGCATCGAGATCGACCTGCTCGAGATGATCGGCGAGGATCCGCCCGCCGCCGTCACGCCGGTCGGGCAGGTGCTCTGGTGAGCGAGGCGTCGGCCGAGGCCTCGACTCCTGCCAGACTGGGGCCATGACCTCCGAGGACGATCCCGATCCGGGTCCCGACCGCGACCCGGACGTCGATCAGGACGAGGAGTCCGACAACAACATCGCGATCGGGCTCGCCCTCGGCGCGCCGCTGGGCGTCGCCATCGCTCTCGTCACCGACAACTGGGGCCTGCTCGGCATCGGCATCGCCCTGGGCCTGCTGTTCGGCGTAGCGATGGGTCGCTCGGGCGACGACGACGAGGAAGAGGGCTCAGCAGACCGGTAGACCGACGGCCGAGCATCGCCTCAGTGGGCGTCGATGAACTCCCGCAGCACGCGTGCGAAGCGGTCCGGGTCCTCCAGGTGCGGGAAGTGTCCCGCCCCCTCGAACATCTCGACGCGGCAGTCCGGCAGCTGCGCCTCCACGCTCCGTGCGTGCGACGCGGGAATCATCCGGTCCTTCGACCCCCACACGACCATCGTCGGCACGGGCAGCGCGCCGTCGAGGTGGTCGTGGGCGCTGATGCTCTGCCCCCCGATGTCGATGACGGCGCGCGTGGTGGACAGGAACGCGCGTCGGCTCTCCGCGTCCTGCAGCGAGCTGAAGCCGCGCCAGACGGCGCTGACGTCGGCGCCGGGCTTCCACCCGACCTTCGACGCTCCCCGGCCCAGCGCCTCGACACGGGACAGCACCGGCGCGGACGCGACCACGCTCAGCACCTGCGCGGCGCCCGGCAGGGTCGCGGAGCGCAGCAGCACGTTGACCTCGCGTCCCAGGCCGCCGCTGGAGACCAGCACCAGGCGCTCGACCCGCTCGGGGAAGAGGTAGAAGAACTGCATCGCGATGCCGCCCCCGAGCGAGTGACCCACGAGCGTGACCCGGTCGACGCCGAGATGGTCCAGCAGGTCGCGGAGAGCCGCGGCGTGCGCGCTGAGCGAGTAGTCGCCGAGCGGCTTGGCCGAGTCCCCGTGCCCGAACAGGTCGGGCACCACGACCCGGTGGTCGTCGTCCATCCGGTCCACCAGGTGCTCCCACTGCCGCTGCGACCCCAGGATCCCGTGGATGAACAGGACCACCGGGCCGGAGCCGGTGTCGACGTAGGAGAGGTCGTGGCCGTGCAGCCGGACGGTCTGCGGCTTCATGCGTGCCATGGGTCCACCACGATCGGGTCGTCGGACGGGACGGACCCACGGTAGGCGCACCCCGACGGTCATGCGCACCGAACCTCGGGCACGGTCACCGACTCGTACTTTCGGTCAGGTCAGGACTGGCCGTCGAACCGATACGCGCAGGGCGCGGGGCGGCGAGTGTTGACGGCATGATCACCGTTGAGTCCCTGACCCGGAGGTATGCCGGCTTCACCGCCGTCGACGACGTCTCCTTCACCGCCCGGCCCGGCCGCGTGACCGGCTTCCTCGGTCCGAACGGCGCGGGCAAGTCCACGACCATGCGCGTCATGGTCGGTCTGACCGCCCCCACGTCCGGCTCCGCCACCATCCACGGAGTCCGGTTCGCCGACCTGCCCAACCCCGGCCTGGAGGTGGGCGTCCTCCTCGACGCCTCCGCCCAGCACGCCGGCCGCACCGGTCGCGACATCCTCACGATCGCCGCAGCCACCATGGGCCTGCCCCGTGCTCGCGTCGACGAGATGCTCGACCTGGTGAGCCTGAGCTCCGTCGAGGCCGAGCGCCGGGTGCGCCACTACTCGCTCGGCATGCGCCAGCGGCTCGGCATCGCCACGGCCCTGCTCGGCGACCCCTCGGTGCTGGTCCTCGACGAGCCCGCCAACGGGCTCGACCCCGCCGGGATCCGCTGGATGCGCGACCTGCTGACGGACTTCGCCGGCCGCGGCGGCACCGTGCTGCTGTCCTCGCACCTGCTCCACGAGATCGAGGTCGTCGCCGACGACCTCGTCGTGATCGGCCACGGCAGGATCGTCGCCGCCGGCCCCAAGGAGGAGCTGCTGGCCGAGGCCGGGACGCTCGCGCGGTCGCCGTCGCCACGCGATCTCGTCCGCGCGCTCGAGCGGGCCGGGATCCCCAGCACCCTCGCCGGTGACGGCTCGGTGCGCACCGATGCCGACGCCGCCCGCGTCGGGGCCGTGGCCGCGGCCGCCGGCGTCGCCCTCACCGAGCTCCGGTCCGCCGAGGGCGCCAGGCTCGAGGACATGTTCCTCTCACTCACGGCCGACACCCAGCGCGAAGGAGCTGCAGCATGACCGCCACCATCGTCTCCCCGGCCGCCACCCCGGCCCGCCGGAGCGTCCGACCCATCCCCGCACACCGACTCGTCACGGTCGAGCTGCGCAAGATGTTCACGACACGCTCGGGATTCTGGTTGCTCGTCAGCATCGGCATCCTGTCGGTGGTCTCGGCCGGGTCGGTCGTCGTCGTGGCGCCGGACAGCGACGTCACCTACGAGAGCTTCACGCGGGCGAGTGGATTCCCGATGTCGGTGATCCTGCCGATGATCGCGATCCTGGCCGTCACGAGCGAGTGGAGCCAGCGCAGCGGGCTCACCACGTTCACGCTGGTGCCGCACCGCGGCCGCGTGATCGGCGCCAAGGCGGTCGCGACCCTCCTGGTGGGCGTCGGTTCCGTGGCCATCGCCTTCGCGGTGGGAGCACTCGCCAACGTGGGCGGCTCGGCCCTCGCCGGGGTCGACACCGCGTGGAACGTCTCGTGGGTCATGGCCTCCCAGATGCTGCTCTTCAACCTGATCGGCATGGCCGTCGGCTTCACCCTGGGTGTCGTGCTGCGCAGCTCCGCGGCCGCGATCGTGGGCTACTTCGTGGTGTCCTTCGTCCTGCCGGGCGTCCTGCTGCTCCTCGCCCAGGTGCGCCCGTGGTTCGCGGACCTGCAGCCGTGGGTCGACTGGAACGACACGCAGGTGGCGCTCCTGGAGGGCGCCATGGACACCGGCGAGGAGTGGGCCATGCTCGCCTCGACCACGACGATCTGGATCGTCCTCCCGCTCCTGGTCGGACTGCTCACCTTGCGCCGCTCCGAGGTCAAGTAGGACCTGGCCCGAACGCGTGAGAACGCCCCCGCCGGACCCGGCGGGGGCGTTCGGCGTGCCCGGCACTCGTGGCCGAGGGCGGCGGTGCGCTAGTCCCGGACTCGGCCGGTCTCGTAAGCCCACATTGCGACCTCCACCCGGTTCCGGGCACCGAGCTTGGCCATGAGGCTGCCGATGTGGGTCTTCACCGTGCTGAGGCTGATGTGCAGCTCGCCCGCGATCTCAGCGTTGGTGCGACCTCGCGCGATGGTGAGCAGCACCTGCTCCTCGCGTTCGGTGAGCGGGTCGATGGGCTGTGCGGGAGGGATGGCCCGACCGGTGCCCGCGAACGTCGACAGCAGCCGGCGGGTGATGCTGGGCGAGATGAGCGAGTCACCGCGGGTGGCTGCACGGATCGCCTCGCCGAGCAGCTCGGGGCCGGCGTCCTTCAGCAGGAAGCCGGTGGCACCGGCCGACAGCGCCCCGTGCACGTACTCGTCGAGGTCGAAGGTGGTGATCACGACGACGGCGACCGGGTGCTGGACGCCCGGCCCGGCCAGCAGGCGGGTCGCCTCGACGCCGTCGAGGACGGGCATACGGATGTCCATCAGGCACACGTCGGGACGGAGCTCGCGCGCCAGTCGTACCGCCTCCTGGCCGTCGCGCGCCTCCCCCACGACCTCGATGCCCTCCAGCGTGCCGAGGATCAGGCACAGTCCGGTCCGCACGAGGTCCTGGTCGTCGGCGACCAGCACCCTGATGCTCATGCCGACCCCTGCCGCGGCAGCGTGGCGCTGACGGCCCACCCGCGATCGAGGCAGGGGCCCGCCTCGCACGTGCCGCCCAGGAGCAGGGCGCGCTCCTTCATCCCGGTGAGCCCGAACCCCGTCTCGGGACCGAGCTCGGCCGTACCCGGGTCGCCGTCGTCGCGGACGACGAGGCTGATGGTCGAACGGTCGCCGGCGACGCGCACGTCGACGACGGTGGCGTTCCGGGCGTGCCGGAGCGCGTTGGTGACCGCCTCCTGCGCGATGCGGAAGACGGCGGCGTCGATGGCCGACGGCAGCGCCGCGACGTCACCGGACACCCCGACCTCGACCCTCGGTCCCGCGGGCGAGGCCCCGGAGAGCCGGTGGAGGTCGGCGACGCCGGGCTGCGGGGCGTAGTCGACCGGAGCCTCGTTGCGCAGCACGCGGACCATCGTCCGCATCTCCGCGAGCGTGCGCGAGGCCTCTTCCTCGATGACCTCCAACGCCTCGAGCGGCGCCGACGGGCTGGTCGCCGCTAGAGCACGCCCTGCCTGGGCCTGGACGGCGATGGCCGAGACGTGGTGCGCCACCGTGTCGTGCAGCTCCCGCGCCAGCAGGACGCGCTCCTGCGACTTCACCTGCTCCACCCTCCGCTCCCGTGCGCCGTGCTGGGTGCGGACGGCCCACCCCAGGGCGAAGGAGGCGACGAGGACGCCGATCCCGCCGACCGCGTCGGCCATCCCGGTCCAGCTGGTCAGGACCGCCGTCGTGGCCGCGCCCAGGATGACCGCCAGCCCCGCGACCGCCTCCCGCCCCGAGCCCCACCGGAAGAGCGAGTAGGGCAGCAGCAGGACGTAGAGCATCGTGTAGACGTCGAGCGTCGGTGCGTCGGTGACGAACAGCCCGACCTGGAGCACCGCGACCACCCCGAAGACCGTCCCGACCACGGCCAGCGGGTGAGTACGACGCCACAGCAGCAGCGGGGCCAGTCCGAGCGTCACCACCATCGACAGCACGGGCAGCGTGAGGTCCTCGCGCAGCAGGCCCTCCAGCACCCCGAAGAACGCGATGGAGCCCAGCAGCGCCCAGTCGCGCCACACCCGCGCCGGGGGCGCCGCGGGTCGGGACTCGGCCAGGACGGACTGCAGTGGGTGGCTCACAGACTCAGCGTAGGGATCCGGGGGCGGCAGCGGACCGTCCGAAAGGTTGAGCCGACGTCATCAGGTCTGCGGGATCGGTCCGCTCGTGCTGGGATGGGAAAGGAGTCCCTCAGCAGACCTCGACGACCGGAGATCACGTGTCACCTCGTCCCCGTTCCTCCCGTTCCCTCCGCTCCCGCGTCGCGGTGGGCATCGGCGCGATCGCGCTGGCTGCCACGCCCGCGCTCGCCGCTCCCGCTGCGGTGGCCAGCGAGCCGGGCCAGCACGGCGCCCGCCAGGCGTTCCCCGACCGCATCGAGCTGCCTGACAACTTCCAGCCCGAGGGCATCACCATCGGTCCCCGAGACCAGGCCTACCTGGGCTCGCGCCTGGACGGCGACATCCTGCGCGCCGACCTGCGCACGGGCCGCACCACGACGATCAGCCAGGGCCCTGGCACCGCGTCGGTCGGCCTGAAGATCGACCAGCGCGGCCGCCTGTTCGTGGCCGGCGGTCCTTCCGGCACCCTGCGGGTGGTCGACTCGCGCTCCGGCGCGCTGCTGCGCACCTACCAGCTGGCCACGGGAGAGTCGTTCGTCAACGACGTGCTGATCTCGGGCGACACGGTGTGGGTGACCGACTCACGCCGCGCGACCCTGTTCCGCCTCGACCTCGGCCGAGGTGGCGCGCTACCCGCTGCAGCCACCGCGCTGCCCCTGACCGGCGACTGGGTCCAGGCGCCGCCCGGCACCAACGCGGCGAACGGCATCAGCGACACCCCCGACGGCTCGGCCCTGCTCGTGGTCAACAGCTCCGACGGCGGCCTCTACCGGGTCGACCCGCGCACCGGTGCGACGACGAGGGTCGACCTCGGTGGCGCGACCCTGACCAACGGCGACGGCCTGCTGCGCGAGGGACGCACCCTCTACGCGGTGCAGAACCGGCTGAACCAGGTCGCCGTGGTGCAGCTGTCACGCGATGATCGCTCCGGCACCCTCCGGAGCACCATCACGAACGATGACTTCGACGTCCCGACCACCATCGCACGCGCGGGCCGCTCGCTCTACCTGCCGAACGCGCGGTTCAGCACGCCGCCGACCCCCACCACGGAGTACTGGATCACGCGGGTCGACGCTCCCCGCGGTCGCTGACCGGCAGCACGCGACCCCGGGCGTCGCGGGGCACCACCTGATCGTCGACGGCCCCGGCAGACCATCCGGGGCCGTCGACGTTCTCGGGCCCGAGGAGACCAACGGGACCGCTGAACCTCAGGTCAGGCCTGGTAGCCGGTGGGCCTGACCACCCGTGCGGGGACGCCGGCCACGATCGTGTCGGCGGGCACGTCGCGGGTGACCACGGCGCCGGCGCCCACCACGGCCCCGTCGCCGATCGTGACACCGGGCACGACCGTCACGCCGGCCCCGAGCCAGACCTTGCGCCCGATCACGACGGGTGCCGGCACCATCGAGGCTCGGAGCGCCGGGTCCATGCCGTGGTCCAGCGTCGTCAGGGTGCAGCCGTGGCCGATGAGCGAGCCGTCCCCGATGGTGATGCCGCCGGTGTCCTGGAAGCGGCAGCCGATGTTGATGAAGACGTCCTTGCCGAGCGTCAGGTTCTTGCCGAACTCGCTGTAGAACGGCGGAAACACGACGACCGAGTCCTCGACCGGGCGGCCCGTGAGCCGGGCAAGCAGGTCCCGGACCTGCTCCGGCGTGCGGTAGGCGCCGTTCAGCTCTGCGATGACGGCCAAGGCCTCCTGGGAGGCACCGTGCATGAACTGGTGGTGCTCAGAGCCACCGATGATCTCGGCTCCGCTGTCGACGTGGTCGAGGAACTGCTTCAGGTCCATGACCTCGAGCCTGCCCCGTGCGGCCGTGTCGGAGAACGCCTCAGGGGGGTGCTGTCTGTACCCCCGACAAGACGGACCTTCCCCACGCACCAGGTCCGCGCTCCACTGGGATGGAACACCCACCGACCAGAGAAGGACATCCGATGAAGGCGACACTCATGCACGGCGCCGGCGACGTGCGCATCGAGGACGTGCCGGACGCGGCCATCAAGGCGTCGACCGACGCGCTGGTCCGCATCACGACCTCCTGCATCTGCGGCAGCGACCTGCACCCCTACGGCTCCATGCCGGCCAACGGCAGCCCCGCCCGCATGGGCCACGAGTTCATCGGCGTCGTCGAGGACGTCGGGTCGGCGGTCACCACCGTCACGAAGGGCGACCTCGTCGTCGCCCCCTTCGCCATCTCCGACGGGACCTGTGAGTTCTGCCGCGAGGGTCTGCACACCTCCTGCATCCACGGCTCGTTCTGGGACACCCTCCCCGACGAGGGCGGGCAGGCCGAGGCCGCGCGAGTGCCGTACGCCGACGGCACCCTGGTCAAGCTTCCCGTCGCGCCCGACTCCGCACTCATGCCGTCGCTGCTGACGCTGTCGGACGTGCTCGGCACGGGCCACCACGCGGCCGTCGCCGGCGGTGTCACCCAGCGCACCAGCGTGACCGTCATCGGCGATGGCGCCGTCGGGCTGCTCGCGGTCCTGTCGGCCAAGCGCCTCGGCGCTGAGCAGATCATCCTGATGGGTCGTCACGAGACGCGCACCGACCTGGGCCGCGAGTTCGGAGCCACCGACGTCGTCGCGACCCGCGGAGAGGAAGGCATCGCGGCCGTGCGCGACCTCACCCACGGCCACGGCACCCACGTCGTGCTCGAGGCGGTCGGCCACATGCCTGCCTACGAGCAGGCGGTCGGCGTCGTCCGGCCCGGCGGCACCATCAGCCGCGTCGGGGTGCCGCAGTACGAGGCCGCCCCGGTCGGCTTCGCGAGCCTCTTCGGAGGAAACGTCCGCCTGACCGGTGGCCCCGCTCCGGTGCGCGCCTACATCGAGGAGCTCATGCCCGACATCCTCGACGGCACCATCGAGCCCGGCAGGGTCTTCGACACCACCACGGACCTCGACGGCGTCCCCGACGGCTACCGCGCCATGGCCGACCGTCGCAGCCTCAAGGTCCTCGTCAACCCCTGACCCTCCCGACGCAAGGAACATCATGCAGATCACGCGCAGCAGCCTCGCCACCGCCAAGGGACCCGCCGACTGGTTCACCGGCGACGTCTACATCGATCCCGTGGCGGCGGCACCCCCGCCGTCCCGCGTCTCGGCGAACCTCGTGCACTTCACGCCTGGTGCCCGCACGCACTGGCACCGCCACCAGCTCGGCCAGACGGTCTTCGTGACCGAGGGAGTCGGCCTCTGCCAGCGCCGTGGGGGACCGGTCGAGGTCATCCGTCCCGGCGACCGCGTGCTGTTCGAGGCCGACGAGGAGCACTGGCACGGTGCCGCGCCG
Organism: Aeromicrobium sp. Leaf289; assembly: GCF_001423335.1. NCBI lineage: Bacteria > Bacillati > Actinomycetota > Actinomycetes > Propionibacteriales > Nocardioidaceae > Aeromicrobium > Aeromicrobium sp. Leaf289. The sequence continues at coordinate 755,380 of NZ_LMNK01000001.1, forward strand.
AGCCGGCTGATGGTGCACCTGGCCATCAACGAGGCCGACGACGACCACGACGTCGTGCACTGGCTGGACCCGGTCACCGACGTCGAGTACCTCGCAGCGCCGGAGCAGCAGCGATGAGGCTGTCGCTCGTGCTGCTGGTCGCCGGGGTCCTGACTGCGTGCTCGAGCGCGGAGGGCCCGGCCTCCCCGTCGTCCACCCCGGCCCCGTCCACGAGGGCACCCTCCGGCGCGCCGTCGGGGGCGACGTCGGGGGCGACGTCGGAAGCCGAGGAAAGCGGGACCCGGATCCGTATCGAGTTCGCCGGTGACCAGGTCGAGGCGACCGTGCTGGACACGCCGGTCGGCCGCGACCTCGTCGCGCAGCTGCCGCTGGAGCTCGACATGAGCGACCACGGCGGCGTCGAGAAGACCGGTCCCCTGCCGCGGGAGCTCTCGACCGACGGGGAACCCACCGGCGCCGACCCGGACGTGGGCGCACTCGGCTACTACGCCCCGTACGGCGACCTCGTCCTCTACTACGGCGACCAGTCGTACTTCGACGGCATCGTGGTCCTGGGCAGGATGGGGAAGGGATTCGACGCGCTCGGCCGCATCGACGGAAACGTCAGCGTGCGTGTCGAGGCCCTGGACCAGCCGTGACCGGATGCGGGGAACGCCCTCCCGCGTCGGCGTACGGTGGGCTGGTGGACAACCGTTCCGACATCAGGGAGTTCCTCGCGACCCGCCGCGCCCGGCTCACGCCGCCCGAGGTGGGCCTGCCTGACGCCGGCCGGCGTCGCCGGGTCCCAGGTCTGCGCCGAGAAGAGGTCGCCGTCCTCGCTGGAGTGAGCACCGACTGGTACACGCGGCTGGAGAAGGGTCACATCAAGGGCGTCTCCGAGGACGTGCTCGATGCCGTGGCGCGAGCACTGCGGCTCGACGCGGCCGAGCGGACCTACCTCTTCGACCTCGCCCGCGTCGCACGCGCCCGTACGAGCGCGCCGCGGCCCAAGGCACGCCATGAGGTGTCGACCGAGGTGCAGTGGATGCTGGACTCGATGTCAGGATCCGCTGCGTTCGTCGCCGACGGGCGGCTGGACATCATCGCCTCCAACCCACTGGCGCGAGCGCTCTACTCACCCGTCTTCGAGCACGACCCCGCACGGCCGAACATCGCGCGGTACCAGTTCCTGGATCCGTCGGCCACCGAGCTCTTCCCCGACTGGAACGGCGCCGCGAACGTCACGGTCGCCCTCCTGCGCACCGAGGCGGGTCGCGACCCCGAGAGCAAGACGATGCGCGAGCTGGTCGGTGAGCTGTCGACCGTCAGCGAGGAGTTCCGCACGCGATGGGCCTCCCACGACGTCAGGCTGCACGTCGCCGGCCGCAAGCAGTTCAACCATCCCGCGACGGGGGTCATCGACGTGGCCTACCACTCCATGAACCTGTCCACCGAGGGCGCGCGACTGCAGGTCATGACCGTCTACACCGCCGAACCGGGGAGCCCGTCGGAGGAGCGACTCAGGCTCCTCGCGAGCTGGGGCGCCAGCACGACCGCTCCTTCGTCGACGCGGCCCTGAGGGCGTCTGACAGCAAAGCGCAGCGCGACCCAAAGGGGTCCGCGCAGCACGTCTCGACATGGTCGACGGCCTCGAGCCAGCGCCCGTAGCCACCGGCACGCGTCCTACTGACGAGGGACGGCCGCGCGTGACGAAGGCCCCGTCACCGTCTCGGTCAGGGGACCTTGTCGCGGCACCGGGGAAAGGGTGCGTGACGGCGCCTTCCCGCCACGAGTCACCGCCGTGGATCCTGCACGCCACCGAGGGCACCACCGGCTCCGTGAAGACGCACAACGTGAACTGACGACCGAGACCGGTCGATCGGCGCACCAGGCGTCGACACCCTCGTTCGTCACCGAGAACGTCGGACTCGAAGGCTCAGAGAGCAGCGTAGAGCGCCTCCTCGAAATCCACGTACATCTTCCACGCGTCGTCTTGGGCGATGAACGGCAACGAGTTCGTGTAGATCGAGGCGGCGATGCCGGTAGCGCGGTCGATGAAGAAGTGAGTGTTGAACAGCCCCGCCCAGGCACCGGTGCCGGCTCTGCGCCGTCCGGGAACGTCCTCGGTGTTCAGCAGCAGACCGTAGCCCCACTTGTAACCCCGGCCGGCGTACATCGTGTCGGTGATGGCAGGGTCCGCAGTCGGGATTTCGGCCGGGAAGTCGATCTCCCCGATCTGGTTGCTGAAGGCGGCGTCGACCGTCGCCTGGCTGAGGATGCGGGCGCCGTCGAGCTCACCGCCGCGCAGGAGGGCTCGCTCGAAGCGGATGTAGTCGCGCGGGGTGGAGTACAGCCCGTGTCCCCCGGCATACCACTCAGGCGACTGGTTGAGGATCTCGCCGGCTGAGACCCATCCGCCGTCCTCCCCCCGCACATGCACCGTCACCGCGTTGGCGTAGCGGGCCTCGTCGAGGATGAACGCGGTGTCCGCCATGCCGAGTGGGCCGGTGATGTTCTCGCGGATCACCACGTCCAGCGGCGTCCCCGCGACAGCCTCCACGACGCGGCCGAGCCAGTCAGTGTTGATGCCGTAGACGTACTGCGTGCCCGGGTCAGCCACGAGCGGGGCGTTGAACGCCTCCATCGTGCCGGGGACGACGTTCGGCACGCCAGTGGCCGCCTCGTACGTGACGAGCTGGTCGTTCCAGAACCAGTAGCCGAGACCCGAGGTGTGGGTCACCAACTGGTGGACGGTGGCCTTGCTGGCGGGATCACGGAGGATCGGCTCGTCGCCGTCGAAGCCATCGAGCACCTTGACGTCGGCGAACTCCGGCACGTACTGCTCGACGGGAGCGCTCAGGTCGAGCTGGCCGCGCTCCACCTGCTGCAGGGCGGCAGTCGTCGCGACCATCTTGGTCATCGACATGATGCGGAAGTGCGTCGACGTCGTCACCGGGTCGTCGGACTCGCCGGCGATCCGGACACCCGCACCGCCCTCGTAGAAGACGCCGTCGGCGTCCGCGGCGATGGCCGCGACGTGCGGCACGGCACCCCCCTGGACGGCGTCCTGCAGCACCCGGTCGATGCCGCTGCCGTCGATGTTTCTGGTCATGATGACCTCCAGTTGGTTCGGGTCCACGGTGGCGTCGAGGACGGTGTCCCCCGTCACACTTGCCGGTCGGCGGCGCGATCGGAACCGACAGCGCGACGCAGATCGGCACCCCGGGCCCGCCAGGTGGCGGGCCAGCCCCTCGTCATCCGCCGAACCATGGCCAGCGACCTCGCGTCGGGGGTAGCCTCCGTGCAACACGACCAGGAAGGAGACGGTGATGCCAACCTCTGGCTTGGCACGACCGGCCTTCGATCCCGAGCTGAAGGCGGGGCTCTCGGTGGTGGGTGGCATGTTCCCGCCGACGATCACCCCGGACTTGATCGACTTCATGCGTACGTCCTATGCGTCCCCACCGCTGGGGGACCTTCTCCGCGACCGCGGCATCGAGCGCCAAGACCACACGTGCCGCGGCCACCAGGGGGACCCCCTGGAACTCTCGGTCCTACGGCACCGTGCCGCGACCGGCCGCGTGCCCGTCGTGGTCTATGCACATTCGGGTGGACTGATGTTCGGAGACCGTTTCAGCGGCATCGACCTCGTGCTGGACTGGGTCGACGAGCTGGGCGCAGCGCTCATGACCGTCGAGTACCGCCTCGCGCCGGAATGCCCTGACCCCTACGGCCGGGAGGACATGTATCAGGCGTTGCTGTGGCTCGCGGACCACGCCGAACAGCTGCAGGTTCGCACCGACCGCATCATGGTGGCGGGGGCAAGTGCCGGCGGCGGCTTGGCTGCGGGTCTTGCCCTGGCCGCTCGCGACCGGAGCGGACCCAGCCTCTGCGGGCAGGTGCTCGACTACCCGATGCTGGACGACCGGTGCAGCACGCCCTCGACCTCACAGTTCGATGGAGTCGGGGTGTGGGACCGGATCAGCAACATCACCGGTTGGGACGCGCTGCTGGGGGATGCCCGAGGGTCGACGACGGTCTCGCACTACGCTGCCCCGTCCCGCGCCACGAACCTCGCCGACCTCCCCCCCGCGTTCATCGACGTGGGCGCGGCGGAGATCTTCCGCGACGAGGCGATCGACTACGCCAACGGCATCTGGCGCGCAGGGGGCGACGCCGAGCTGCACGTCTGGTCAGGCGCCTTCCATGCCTGCGACATCTTCGCTCCTCACACGACCGTGGGCCGCAGCATGATCGCAGCCCGGAACTCGTGGGTGGAGAAGATCCTTGCCGACTGACCACTCCCGACCGGCGGAGGCGAGCTAGGTGCAGGAGCTCCTCGGGCGCATCGCGCGGCTCGACCCGAGTGCGAGCCTCGGCCTGCGCGTCATCGCCTGCTTCGACGAGCTCGTCGTGGGCAACGTCAACACCCGAGCGCTCCTTGCCGCCGCCGCTTCCCTCGCCGCTTGCCCGGCCGGCTTCCGCCAGCGTTCCCCCGCGCGGACCATCCGCATCACCCCCGACGGACACCACGTGCCATCGGGGGCGCCCCCTCCCTCACCTCGTCCGGAGATGGTCTCCGCACCGGCGGGCGACCTGGAGGTCTGGCTCGAGCGGGAGGGGGCGGCACAGCCGAACGACGCCATCATCCTGGAGCGCCTGGCCTTGGCGGTGCGCATCCGTCACGGGCACGGGCGCCGCGAGTTCGACAACCGTCGGCACTTCGGGCTGCTCGTCGACGAGTCGGTCACGGAGAACCAGCGCTGCGTCTCGGCCACCGCCCTCGGCTTGAACATCGACCGTGACTACCGCGTCGCGGCCGCACCTCTGTTCGCCGTCTGGGACGCTCATCCCTCCGGACCCGAGGACGTCGTCCCGACCCGTTTCGGACCCATCCACGCAGTGGTCGTCCCGGCAGACGCCGGCTCCGTGGCGGCCAGCCCCTGCGGCGTCGGGTCCGCTACCCGACCCGTCGACCTGCACCGCTCGTTCCGCACCGCCCTCGTGGCCCTTCGGCTGTGCGAGCCACCGACCACGGGCCTGGTGCACGCCGACGACCTCGGCGGCCTCGTCGGCCTGCTGGCGGACACTGGTGACACCACGACCAGCCCAGACGTCGAGCGCCTCGCCACCGTCCTGACCCACCCCTGGGGACTGCCCACCGTCCAAGCCATCATCAGCACCGGCACCGTCCGCCAGGCCGCGCGCGCGGCGGGCGTCCATCACAGCACCATGCAGGACCGCATCGACACCATGGAGCAGACGCTCGACTTCGACCCCCTCGACGGCTTCGGCCGGACGCGGCTGGGCACCGCGCATCTCATGTGGCGCCTGCGCACCTCCCACGTGCTCGAGCTGCCGCCCCCTCACTGACCCCGGTCCTCCAGCCGCGGACGGCATCGGCACTGCCTCGCCGAGGGGAGAGCACCGCCCCTGGTGTCGTCGAACGTCAGGGCTACGGCTCGATGTCGCGTCCACCCGGCGAGAGATCGGCTGCGCATGGCGAAGGCCCCCTCACCGTCTCCGGTCAGGGGGCCTTCTCGTGGTAGCGGGGACAGGATTTGAACCTGTGACCTCTGGGTTATGAGCCCAGCGAGCTACCGAACTGCTCCACCCCGCGTCGCACTCAGTACTTTACGGCACGGTGAACGCCGATCCAAATCGGGGGGTGCGGTCTCGGGTCGCCACTCTCGTGATCGCCTCGTACCGTGGGGTGCGGAAGGAGGCGACGTGATCGCAGATCGCTACGAGCTCGACCGTGAGATCGGTCGGGGCGGTGCCACGAGCGTGTGGGTCGCGCACGACACCGTGCTCGGTCGTACCGTCGCGCTCAAGCGCCTCGGTCACGCGCCCGGCTCCTCCGAGATCGATGCCGCCCGTGCCGAGCGCGAGGCGCACCTCGCCGCGCGCGTGCACCACCCGAACATCGTGGCCGTCTACGACATCGCCGACGACGACGAGCACACCTGGCTCGTCATGGAGTACGTCGACGGACCGACTCTCGCCGACCTGTGCGACGGCATGCCGCTGGAGGCCGACCGCGCCGCCCGCCTGCTCGCCCAGGTTGCCGATGCGCTCGCCGCCGCGCACGACGCCGGCATGATCCACCGCGACGTCAAGCCCTCCAACGTCTTCGTCGCCGACGGCGACGTGGCCAAGCTGGGCGACTTCGGCATCGCGCGCCGCGAGATCGACGAGGCGCTCACGCGCACCGGCCTGATCACCGGCTCCCCGGCCTTCCTCTCCCCCGAGATCGCCCGCGGGCGCACCGCCACCACGGCGAGCGACGTGTGGGCCTTCGGGATCACCGCGTTCCACGCCGCCACCGGGTCCCCGCCGTTCGACGTCGCCGACGACGACCCGATCACGGCCGTGCAGAAGATCCTGGACTCGGCCACGCCGATCCTCCCGGCCGACCACCCGCTGGCTCCGGTCGTGGCGGCCACCATGCAGCAGGAGCCCGACGAGCGGGCCTCGATGCGCGAGGTGGCCGGCCTGCTGCACGACATCGTCCACCCCGGCGCACCGCGCCGGTCGGCGCTGGCCGACCTTCTGATCGACCACGTCTCCCGCGACGACTTCGCCGACGACCAGCCGCCACGCCTCGCGCCCGCGAGCGTCGCGCCGGTTCGGTCCACGGATGCCGCGGAGCTCACGGCGCCGCCCGACTCGACCGTCCGGCGCGACCCCCACGCCACCCGGGTCACGCCGCTCCCGTCGCCCGAGCAGCCGAGCCGGGGCTCGCACGCCGCTCCCCCGCCGATGTGGCGCGACCGCCGCTTCGCCCTCGCAGCCGCAGCCGCCGTCGCGGTCCTGGCCTCGGCGGTCACGGGCGTGGCCATCACCTCCGGCGGTGACGACGGCTCCAGCACCGTCGCCTCGGCCGATGGAGGCGAGGGCTCCGGTGGGGAGTCGACGTCGCTGGCCGAGCGGCTCGAGAAGTTCGCCAACACCTACGTCACGACCGCCGCCGGCGACCCGCGCAAGGGCTTCGAGCTGCTCACCACCGAGTACCAGCAGGCCAGCGGTGGGCTCTCCGGCTACGAGAGCTTCTGGAGCAAGGTCGAGGACGTGCGCGTCGAGCGCGTCTCGCCCGATCCCGAGGCCATGCGCGTCACCTACATCTACTCCTACCTCTACGAGGGCAGCCGGCGCACCGAGACCGTGACGCTCCAGCTCACCAAGGACGGCTCCAGCTACCTCATCGACGGCGCCGAGTCGATCTGAGGCCCGCTGGGCACCCTTAGGGCTCGAGCGTCTCGCGGGCCAGCACCGAGTTGGGCCGGAACGACACCGGCTCCCCCCGCCGCGCGGGCCTGACCAGGTCGAATCCCGCCGTCGTCACGAGCACCCAGCGTCGCGGACGCTCCGGGCGGCCGAGTCGCTGACGGACCTCGCCCGCCACCTCCCGGGCACACGCCTCGTGGCAGGGCGGGAACGCGAACTCACCGTCGAGCGCCTCGTCGGACGAGCCGACGAATGCGATCGGTCGAGCCAGCGTCGACCCGCACACCCCGCAGATGCGGCTCAGGGCGCACCGGATGGCGCGCTTCTTGACCACCTGGTCGTGCGAGCCGACACCCGCGTCGTCGACGCAGGCGAACGGCAGTGCCGCGCCGTCGACCACGGGGCCTCTCACGACGACCGTCGGACCGCTCACTGGGCAGCGGCGGTGCTCGTCCACCGCCCCAGCTCGTGGCGACGGCCCGGACGCTCGTCGTCGCGGCGACGCCCACGCGGGACCGGGGGCGGCGTGGCGTCGTCCTTGGTGCGGCGGTTGGGCAGCGACAGCTTCATGATCGTGCGCAGCACCTGTCCGTACTGACGGTGCAGCGGACCGGTCGTGTACGGGATGCCGTAGCGCCCGCAGATGTCCTGCACCTTCTCGGAGATCTGCGCGTAGCGGTTGCTCGGCAGGTCGGGGAACAGGTGGTGCTCGATCTGGTAGCCCAGCTGCCCGCTCATGATGTGCAGCAGCTTGCCGCCCTGGAAGTTCGCCGAGCCGAGCATCTGGCGCAGGTACCACTCCGCGCGCGTCTCGTCCTCGAGCTCCTCCTCCGTGAAGTGCACGGCCCCGTCGGGGAAGTGCCCGCAGAAGATGATCATGTACGCCCACACGTTGCGGATGATGTTGGACGTGAAGTTCGCCGTGAGGGTGCTCATGAACGCCGGGCCGGTCAGGGCCGGGTACACGACGTAGTCCTTGAGCGCCTGCTTGCCGACCTTGTCGCCGATCTGCTTGAGCTGACGCTTGAGCAGCTTCGGGTCCTTCTCGCCCTTGCGGATCGCCTCGATGTCGAGGTCGTGCAGGGCCACGCCCCACTCGAAGAACATCGCCAGGAGCGCGTTGTAGATCGGCTGCCCCAGGTTGTAGGGCGTCCACTTCTGGTCGCGGCTCATGCGCAGGATGCCGTAGCCCACGTCGTTGTCGTGGCCGAGCACGTTCGTGAACTGGTGGTGGATGTAGTTGTGCGAGTGCTTCCACTGCTCCGCGGGCTGGGTGGTGTCCCACTCCCAGCTGCTGGAGTGCACCTCCGGGTCGTTCATCCAGTCCCACTGGCCGTGCATCGTGTTGTGGCCGATCTCCATGTTCTCCAGGATCTTGGCCGACGACAGCAGTGCCGTGCCGAGCAGCCAGGCCGGCGGGAACATGCTGGCGAACAGGGTGATGCGCCCGGCCGCGGCGAGGCGACGCTGCAGCGTGATGATGCGCATCACGTAGTCGCGGTCGGCCTGACCGCGATCGGCCTCGACCTGGGCGCGGATCTCGTCGAGCTCGCGCCCGATCGCCTCCACCTCCTCGTCGGTCAGGTGGGTGTACTCGCGGACGTCGGCGTAGGCCATGTGTCTCTCCTCAGATCTTGAGCGTGCAGTCGGTGGCGGCGACGCTGATGCAGGTCTGCACGTACTCGCCCTCGGTGTGCTCGTCGCCGCTGCGCAGGTCCTTCACGCGACCGGACAGCAGCGGGACGTCGCAGGTGTGGCAGATCCCCATGCGGCAGCCGAACAGCATGTTGACGCCGGCCTTCTCGCCCGCCTCGAGCAACGTCGTGGCCCCATCGGCCTCGATGCTCTTGCCGGTGTCGCCGAAGGTGATGGTGCCGCCCTCGGCGTCGGTCTCGGTGGCGCCGAGCGTGAAGCGCTCGACGTGCAGCTCGTCCTCGCGGCCGAGCTTCTCGTAGTGCTCGACGATCGCGTCGAGCATGGGCTGCGGACCACACGCCCACGTCTCGCGCTCCGCCCAGTCCGAGCAGATGTCGCCGAGCTGGTCGGGGGTCAGGAAGCCGTCGGTGTCGGTGAACCGCTCGTAGAACGTGAACGACTCCCGCTTCTGGGCCAGCTCGCGCAGCTCGTCGAGGAACATCATGTCGTCCTCGTCGACCGCGGAGTAGGCGAGGAAGACGTCGGGCATGGAGTCGCGGCGGTCGAGGGTGCGCAGGATCGACATCACCGGGGTGATTCCGCTGCCGCCCACCACGAACAGCACGCGCTCCGGCGGCGGGTCTGGGAGGACGAAGTCCCCCTGCGGCGACTCGAGCCGCACGATGGTGCCCGGCTCGAGCCCGCTCACGAGGTGCTCGGACAAGAAGCCCTCGGGCATCGCCTTGACCGTGATGGCCACCGTGCCCTCGGAGCGGACCGGGGCCGACGACAGCGAGTACGAGCGCCAGTGGAAGCGGCCGTCGATCTCGACGCCGATGCCGATGTACTGGCCGGGGTGGAAGTCGAAGGACCAGCCCCACCCGGGCTTGATGACCAGGGTCGCCGACCGCTCCGTCACCTGCTCCACCCGCTCCACCCGGCCGCGGAGCTGACGTGCGGACCACAACGGGTTGATGAGCTTGAGGTAGTCGTCGGGGTGCAGGGGCGTCGTGAGCGCCTTGCCGACGCTGCGCACCCGCCGCAGCACCGGCGACTTCTCGATCAGTGAGTCAGCCACCTCGGACCTGCCTCCCCCGCACCTCGCGGACGCCAGTCGATCGACGCACTGTGGTGTGCGTCACGGCGAGCGTACGTCCGTTCCGGACGACGTGCGCGTCTTCGTCGCCGACCCGTCCCACAGAGTGAGAACACGAGTTACCACGTGCACGATGAGAATGTGCACGTTCGAGTTGCGACGATGAACGCACGAGCAAGAATTGAACACGTTCAGAGCGCACGATCCCCGACACCCACGGAGGCACCAGCATGAGCACGCTCGAGTCCAACGGCATCCAGATCGAGTACACCGACCACGGCGGCGACGGTCGACCGGTCGTCCTGATCCACGGCTGGCCCCTGAGCGGCGCATCCTGGTCCGAGCAGGTACCCGCCCTGACCGCCTCCGGCTACCGCGTCATCACCTACGACCGTCGTGGGTTCGGCGCCAGCGACAAGCCCGAGACCGGCTACGACTACGACACCTTCGCCGAGGACCTGGCCGGGCTGCTCGAGCAGCTCGAGGTCACCGACGCCACGCTCGTCGGCTTCTCGATGGGCGGTGGCGAGGTCGCCCGCTACCTCGGCGCCCGCGGGTCCGAGCGCATCCGCTCGGCCGTGTTCGCCGGAGCCGTCCCGCCGTTCCTGCTCAAGACCGACGACAACCCCGACGGCGGCCTCGCCCAGGAGGACGTCGACGGCATGAAGCAGGGCGTCGAGTCAGGCCGCGAGGCGTTCCTCGACGGGTTCACGACCGACTTCTTCAGCGCGAACGGTGAGCTCAAGGTCACCGAGGAGCAGCGCCAGGAGGCGATCGCCCTCGTCGAGCCCGCCAGCACCACGGCGATGCTCGGCTGCATCGACGCCTTCGGCACCACCGACTTCCGGGCCGACCTGGAGAAGATCGACGTCCCGGTCCTGGTCGTCCACGGCGATGCCGACGGCATCGTCCCCTTCGAGGTCTCCGGCAAGCGCACCGGCGAGACGGTCAAGGACGCCACCGTCCACGTCGTGGCCGACGGCCCGCACGGGTTCAACGTCAGCCACGCCGACGAGCTCAACCGCGTGCTCCTGGAGTTCCTGCAGCGCTGAGACCCGCAGGACCCCGCATCCGAAGCCCCTTCCGTCCACACGGGAGGGGCTTCGTGCCGCCTGCGGACCATGGTGACGATCCGGTGAAGTGCCGTTGCGAGCGCCAAGTGCCTCTGGCGCACCCGGCCGTCCGGGGTGAGACTGGGCAGGCACGTCGCGCCCCACGGGCAGACGTGCCTCGTCCCACGGGGGGACGCCGGGCCTCGGCCCGGATGTAGAGAGGACGCACCACCTTGCGCACACGTCGCACACCTCTGCTCCGAGCAGGAGCAGCATCCACCATCGCCCTCGCCCTCGCCGTCACCTCGGCGAGCACGGCGGGCGCCGCCACCGACGATCCACGGGCCAAGCTCGACAAGGCTCCCGAGCGGACCGTCCAGACCGACGAGGTGAAGGACGCTCCCGCGTCCGACAAGCTCGGCCAGGCCGACCGCGAGCTCCTCGCCGACGCCCGCAGCGACGGCGCGAAGCGCGTGACCGTCATGATCGCTACCGAGCGCAAGGCCACCAAGGCCGTGGTCGACTCGTTGGAGTCCGCCGGCGCCTGGGTCGGCCGGGTCGACGACAAGCTCGGCTACGTCCGGGCCAGCGTCCCCACCTCCCGCGTCGAGAAGGTCGCCGCGCTCTCCAAGGTCGACGCCGTCGACCTCGACGAGACCATCCCGATCGACGACCCGCAGCCCGGCAAGACCTCCACCGCCGGCTCCGCGCCGTCCACGGCGCCCGGCAAGGGCACCCCCGACGCCAACCCCTACATGCCCACCCGTGAGACCGGCACCGTCGACTTCAAGAAGAAGAACCCGAGGTACGACGGCCGCGGCGTCACGATCGGCGTCATCGACTCCGGCGTGGACCTCGACCACCCGGCCCTGCAGAAGACGACCACCGGCGACCGCAAGATCGTCGACTGGGTCACCGGCACCGACCCGGTGCTCGACAGCGACGGCACCTGGCGCCCCATGGTCACCGAGGTCAGCGCCGCTCCGACGTTCTCCTACGCGTCGGCCACCTGGACCGCGCCGCGCTCCGGCGACTTCCGCGTCAGCCGGTTCAGCGAGAGCATCACCGCCGGCAGCGAGCCGGGCGGCGACGTGAACCGCGACGGCGACACGACCGACCAGTTCGGCGTGCTCTACGACACCTCGACCAACGACATCTGGGTCGATGCGAACCAGGACCGCACCTTCACCGACGCCGAGAAGATGCGCCCCTACAAGGAGGCGTTCCAGGTCGGCCACTTCGGCACGGACACGAAGGGCACCGACGTCGTCGAGTCCATGCCGTTCGTCGTCGAGTTCCGCGAGGACGTGAGCCTCGCGCCGTACGGCCTGCCCGGCACGGCCGACTTCGTCAACATCGGCATCGTCGAGGACGCCCACGGCAGCCACGTGGCCGGCATCGCCGCCGCGAACTCGATGTTCGGCGGCGACATGGACGGTCAGGCCCCCGGCGCGAAGATCGTGTCGTCCCGTGCCTGCACGTGGGGTGGCGGCTGCACGTCCGCGGCCCTGCTCGACGGCATGGTCGACCTCGTCACCAACCGCGGCGTCGACGTGGTCAACATGTCCATCGGCGGGCTGCCGGCGCTCAACGACGCCAACAACGCCCGCGCGACGGTCTACGACCGGCTCATCGACGACTACGGCGTGCAGCTGTTCATCTCGGCCGGCAACAGCGGCCCGGGCCTCAACACGATCGGTGACCCGTCGGTCGCCGGCAAGGTCGTGAGCGTCGCCTCCTCGATCTCCAAGGAGACCTGGAAGTCCAACTACGGCTCGGTCGTCTCGGCGCCGCTGGCCCTGCACCCGTTCTCGTCGCGGGGACCGACGGAGTCCGGCGGCTTCAAGCCGAACATCTCCGCACCTGGCTCGGCGATCTCGACGGTGCCGCAGTGGCTCAAGCAGCCCGACCTCGCCGAGGCCGGCTACACGCTGCCCGTCGGGTACGCGATGTTCAACGGCACCTCGATGGCGTCGCCCCAGGCCGCCGGCGCCGCAGCCGTGCTCCTGTCGGGGACCTTCGCCAAGGAGATCCCCGTGACCCCGAAGCGTCTGCGCGACGCCCTGTACAGCGCGGCCAAGCCCTTCAAGGGTGAGTCCGTCGCCGGTCAGGGCACCGGCCAGCTCGACGTCGCGGGTGCCTGGAAGCTGCTGCAGAAGAAGGCGACCACGGCTGACTACACGACCGACGCACCGGTCTGCACCCCGCTGTCGGACTTCCTGGCCAAGCCGGGACGCGGGACGGGCGTCTACAACCGCTGCGCCGCGGGTGAGGGCGGACAGGTGCTGAAGAAGGCCAAGGCCTACACCGTGAAGGTCACCCGCACGTCGGGCACGGCCAAGTCGGTCAAGCACCGGGTGAGGATCGTCGGCAACGACGGCACCTTCAAGGCGCCCAAGACGATCTCGCTCGCCAAGGGCAAGGCCGCCACGCTCAAGGTCACGGCCACCACGAAGAAGCAGGGTGCCCACGCGGCCATCGTCGAGATCGACGACCCGGCCACCCCGGTGGTCGACCACCGCGTGATGGTTACGGTCGTGCAGTCGTCGGCCCTGGCCAAGCCTGCGTTCTCCCAGGAGAGCCGCGGCACGGTCGAGCGGAACCGTTCCACGTCGTACTTCGTGACGGTCCCCGAGGGCTCGAAGGCCCTGCAGGTGAACCTGTCGGGCATCGCGACCCGCAGCCAGACGCGGTTCATCGCGATCAACCCGTACGGCGTGCCGGTCGACTCGACGGCGTCCACCGCCTGCTACACCAACTTCAGCGACGCCAAGGCCTGCAAGCCGACGTCGCGAAGCTACGCCGACCCGCTGCCGGGTGTGTGGGAGATCGAGGTGGAGTCGCGCCGCACGTCGCCGCTGCTCGAGAACCCGTTCACGCTGACGGCCGCGGCCCAGGGCATCACGGTCGAGCCGGCAACCCAGGACGTCGCTCCAGCGGCCGACGGTGGCCCGATCGACCTGGCCTGGACGCTGAAGAACGAGTTCGGCGCCGTGGCGGTCACCCCGCGCGGCGGCGACCTGGGCAGCGCCCTGTCGGAGCGCAAGAGCATCGACGACGGTGACCAGCAGTCGTACGAGGTCGAGGTGCCCGAGGGTGCCTCGAGCCTGACGGCGACGATCGGCAGCACGTCCGACGCCGGTGCCGACCTCGACCTGACGGTCCTCGGACCCGACGGCTCGCAGGCCGGTCAGTCCGCCGACGGCGACTCCGAGGAGTCGGTAACCCTCGAGGCGCCCGACGCCGGCACCTACACCGTCGTGGTCGACGGCTACGCGGTGCCGACCGGCACCACGGAGTACGACTACCTCGACGTGTTCTACTCCGGCGGCCTCGGCACGCTCGACGTCGACGGTGGCGAGCTCCAGCTGGCTCGCGGTGCCACCGCGGAGGTGACGGGGTCGCTGACCGCGACCGCGGAGCCCACGAACGGGCGTGTCCTGTTCGGCGAGATGCAGGTCGTCTCGTCCGAGGGCGCGGTGCTCGGCAGCGGGTCGGTGCGGGTCACCGGCTCGGAGCCCGAGCCGACACCGTCACCGACGCCGTCCGCCACGGGCTCGACCGCTCCGGCGGCACCGGCGACGGCGCAGCCGCTGAAGCCCAGCCCGGGCACGGCCGAGCAGGAGTAGCGCTCAGCCCCGCTCGACCTCGACGACGACGAGCACCGGTCCCTGCTGGCAGGTGGTGGTCGCGTCGGGGTCGGGCCGGCCCTTCACGGTGACGCGGTCGCCGGCCTCCAGGCCGGCGACCGCACCCGTGAGCACCCAGGTCCGTCCGGCAGCGGCCAGCGTGAGGCACCGGTCCTCGGGGGACCGCTCGACGACGCCGGTGACGCGCTGGCTGCCACCCGGCGGCTTCGCCGTGAGCGTCGGGTCCTCGGGGATCGGCGTGGTGGGACCCCTCTTCCCGGGAGTCGTCTCCTCGGGGACCGGGTCGTCGGGATCGGTCATGGAGCATCCCGCCGGGACGAGGACGATCCCGAGCACGCCGACCGCCAGCCCGGCGCGGGCGAGCCACCCGTCGATCGTCACGGTCTCGCTCTCGGCACCAGCGCGAAGACTCGAGCCGGGAAGCCCGAGCCGCCCTGCGGCTTGGGCCACGCCGCCACGACGAGCGCCCCGGCCGGCGGAACCTGGTCGAGGTGCGCCATGAGCTCGATCTGCCAGCGGTCCTGCTGCAGCAGGTACAGCTCGAGGCCGTAGTCACCGGCCGACGTGGAGCTGCCCGGGTCGGTGTCGGTGGTCTCGTGGCCGACGGCGGCCACCCCCACCCGCTCGACCAGGTGCTCGAGCACCTCGCGCGACCATCCCGGGTAGTGCGCCACGCCCTCCTCGTCGCGGTTGGCCATCGCGTCGTCGTCGGGCCACCGGCGGTGCCAGTCGGTCCGCAGGGCCACGAACGAGCCCTCCGGGACCGGGCCGTGCGCGGCCTCCCAGGCCTCGACGTCCTCGAGCCTCACGACGGTGTCGGGGTCGTCCACGACCCGCTCGGAGACGTCGATGACGACGAGCGGCAGGATCATCTGCTCGACGCCGATGAGGTCCAGCGTCCGCGCACCGTCGACGAAGTGCGAGGGCGGGTCCACGTGGGTGCCCCACTGCCCCACCAGCTCGTAGCGGTGCACGGCGAACCCGTCCCGCTCGACCTCGAAGACCTGGCTCCGCTGCTCGTCGGGGAAGACCGGGAAGTGCGGCTGGCCAGGATGGAAGGCGTGGGTCAGGTCGACGGACGCGCACTCCTCGCGCAGCCGGGCGTGCAGGTCCCACCACGGATACCGACTCATCGGTCCAGCCTCGCACGACAGGTCCCTCGGTGCCAGGCGCGAGGGCGGTCGGCTCGGGCTGCCGTCGACACACCGACGCACACCCCACGCACGGGACGACCCCGGGGCCCGCACGGCGGGCCCGGGGTCGTCTCGTCGTCACTCCTGGTTGCCGAGCGCGTCCTGCGCGTCCTGCACCGCAGCGTTCATCTGGTCGATGCGGCGCTGGTACTCGGCGAGGTCGCCCTCCTCCAGAGCCGTCTGGGCGGCCGAGTAGGCGGCCGAGGCGTCCTCGAGGTACTCCTGCGTGGTCTTGCCCTCCGTGGCCGGGGCGTCGCCGCCCCCGCCACCGGCGCCACCGCCGGCCTCATCCTCGTCCGGGTCGGGCACCGAGCCCGCCTCGAGACCGAGGGCCACCCTGAGCGCCTCGTCGAGGTTCTGGCCGAAGCCGACCTCCTCGCCGAAGGACGCCGCCACGAACTGCAGCACCGGGTAGGTGCCCTCGCTCGCCTGGCGCCGGATGTAGACCGGCTGGACGTAGAGCATCGCGTCGCCGACCGGCAGCGTGAGCAGGTTGCCGTTCAGGACCGTCGCGTCGGACTGGCGGAACTGCAGCAGCGCCTGCGTCACGCCACGGTCGGAGCTGAACTGGTTGGCGATCTGGCTCGGGCCCGGCACCTGCGTGTCGGACGGTAGCTGCAGGATCTGCATCGTGCCGTAGTCGTCGCTGGTCGCCTCGGAGTTGACCGACATGAACGCCGCCAGGTTCTGCCTGCTGTTGGGCAGGTAGACGCTCGTCAGCGAGAACGCGGGGTCCTCCGTGCCGGGGCGCGTCGTGGTGAGGAAGTACGGCGGCTGCTGCGCGCGCGTCTGGCCCGACGGCGTGGCCGGGTCCTCCGGCACGCGCCAGCGCTCGCCGTCCTCGTAGAAGGTCTGCGCGTCGGTCACGTGGTAGCGCTCGAGCACGTTGCGCTGGACCTTGAACAGGTCCACCGGGTAGCGCAGGTGCTCCAGCAGGCCCTCGCTGATCTCGGACTTCGGCTCCACGACACCGGGGAAGACCTTCATCCAGGTCTTGAGCACCGGGTCCTTCGCGTCCCACTGGTACAGCTTCACCGAGCCGTCGTAGGCGTCGACGACGGCCTTCACGGAGTTGCGCATGTAGTTCACGTTGTCCGTCGGCAGCGCCGCCTGCGCCGACCCCTGCGTGAGGGTGTCGTCGGTGGCCGTCCGCAGCGAGCGCCGCTCGCTGTAGGGGTAGCTGTTGCTCGTCGTGTAGGCGTCGACGATCCACACCACGCGGCCGTCGACGACGGCCGGGTAGGTGTCGCCGTCGACCGTCAGCCACGGCGCGACCTTCTCGACCCGGTCACGCGGGTGACGGTCGTAGAGGATCTTGGAGTTCTCGTTCACGCGGTTCGACAGCACGATGTTCGGCTCGGCGAACTTGAACGCGTACAGCGCCTTGCGGAACAGGTTGCCGACCGGCACGCCACCCTCGCCGTCGTACGTGTTCTGCGTGGCGTTCTCGGCTCCGTCGTCCTCGCCGGCCCCACCGCCGCGCGGGATGTCGACCTCGATCGGGTCGGCACCGTCAGGCCGTCCGACGATGGAGTACGACGGCGAGTTCTCGCCGAAGTAGATGCGCGGCGGCACCTCGGTCTCGATCTCGCCGACCGGCGGGATGTCCTTCTGCACCCACACGGGCTCGCCCTGCGCGCCACGCTGGTTGCCGCGCGCGGCGATGATGCCGTAGCCGTGGGTGTAGACCGTGTGGTCGTTGGCCCAGTTGCGCTGGGAGTCCTGCAGACCGTTCAGGAACAGCTCGCGGGCCGCGATGATGACGTCCTGCGGCGTCTCGTCGTCACCCAGCTTGTAGCGGTCGACGTCGAGCGTCTCGGGGACGGTGTAGTAGCCGCGCACCTGCTGCAGCTGCTCGAACGCCGGCGAGATGAGCGTCGGGTCGAGCAGTCGCGTGCTCACCCGCGACTCGGCCGAGGCGTTCAGCTCCTGCGGGGTGAGCGTCGTGGTGGCCGTGTAGTCCTCGGTCTCCACGTCGGCGATGTCGTAGGCCTCGCGGGTCGCCTCGATGTTGCGGGCGATGTACGGGCCCTCCTTGTCCGGCTCGGACGGGCGGACCTGGAAGGACTGCATGACGTAGGGCCACACGCCGCCGATGAGCACCGACGTGAGCAGCAGCAGACCCAGACCGACGCCCGGCAGCACCCAGGACTTGACGAAGGCCGCGGCGAAGAACAGCAGCGCGCACACGATCGCGACGCCGATGAGGATGTTGGCCGCCGGGATTCGCGCGTTCGCGTCGGTGAAGCCGATGCCGCTGAACAACCCGGAGTCGCCGACCGCGAGGTTGTAGCGGCCGAGCCAGTAGCCGAACGCGCGCAGCAGCACGCCGAAGCCGACGAGCACCGCCACGTGGACCTGCGCGGCACGGCTGAACTTCGGACCACGACCGGCGAACCGGATCCCGCCGAAGACGTAGTGCACGAACACCGTGACGAGCACGGCCACGACCACGAGCGCGAACAGGAAGGAGGACAGGAAGTTGAACCACGGCAGGTCGAAGACGAAGAAGCCGATGTCCTTGCCGAAGTGCGCGTCCTTCTCGCCGAAGGCCGTCCCGTGCCGCCACATCTGGAACGTCTCCCACCGCGACGAGGCCACCGACCCGGCGAACACGGTGAGCACGAGCGCCAGCACCACGAGGGCGGCGCGCTTCACCGGGTTGAGGGTCTGCTGGTACCGGAAGGCCGGGTCGTCACGGCGCATCGGGACCGAGTCCGGGCGCAGCCGGTACGCCAGCCAGGCGTTGGCCGCGACGACGAGCCCGAAGAACAGGCCGAACACCGCGAA
This sequence comes from Aeromicrobium sp. Leaf289, assembly GCF_001423335.1. NCBI lineage: Bacteria > Bacillati > Actinomycetota > Actinomycetes > Propionibacteriales > Nocardioidaceae > Aeromicrobium > Aeromicrobium sp. Leaf289. Next base: position 774,002 of record NZ_LMNK01000001.1, read on the forward strand.
GAGGCCGACGCGGTTGAGGATGATCGTGGTGAACACCCGCGAGTAGTCGACGGACGCGAACCAGAGCCGGTCGGTCCAGACCGTGGTGAAGATCGAGCCGAGGAAGAGCAGCGCGGCCAGGGTGACCAGGGTCGGCACCAGGACCTTGCGGCGTCGGTCCACGCCGCCGGGCGTCGGCTCGGGTCTCGGGCGGGGTGTTCCGAAGATGTCGCTCACGGGGCTCCAGGTCTGGGGTCCGGGGGTGGGGAAGGCGGTTCGGGGGTGGGCTCAGAGCCTACGTCAGGCACTCGCATCCAGGGTCCGGCGCAGTGCGTGCACCAGGCCCGGCACGAGGTCGGGCCCCTCGAGCAGCGGGGCGTCGTCGGGGGTGCGAGCACGCACCGCGCTGTGCCCACCTCCCTCACGGTCGACGGCCGCCACGAGCCGGACGTCCTTGCGCTCGGGATGCTGCGCCACCGCCTCGACCAGGGCGTCGGGGTCGTCGGGCAGGTCGGCCTCGGCCTCCGGGGGCAGCATGATCCGTTCGACGACGACGGCACAGCCGTCGACGGCGTCGGGCCACTCGATGCCCTCGAGCACGTCCTCGAGGGGACGACCGTCCTGCGGGAGCTCCTGCTCGATGGTCGTGAAGCCGTCGGGCGCGTCGCGCAGTGACACGGCGAGCTGCTCGGCCAGACCCGGCTCGGCCTCGACGAGGGCCGCCGTGCGCACGAGGGCGTACATGCGCGCGGGCTGGTCCCAGCCGTCCACGGCCACGTGTGCCTCGACCTCGAGGGCCACGAGGCGCAGCGGGGTCGAGGGCAGGGGCTCACCGGACGACTCCGGCGGTGGGGTCATCGACATGAGGCCACCTTCGCATCGGGATCCTCGGCGAGGGCCTCCAGGTCGGCGACGGCCTCCTTGAACGACGAGACCGAGACCAGGCGCAGGCCGTGGTCGGACCCGCGCGTCGCCTCCTCGCAGTTGCTCTTCGGCACCAGGAAGATCGTGGCGCCGGCCGCGGCCGCTCCGGCGATCTTCTGCTGCACTCCCCCGATCGGCCCGACCGTGCCGTCCGGGCTGAGGGTCCCGGTCCCGGCGATCGTGCGCCCGCCGGTGAGGGAGCCGGGGGTGAGCTGGTCGTAGATGGCGAGCGCGAACATCGTGCCGGCGCTCGGGCCGCCCACCTCGTCGCCGACGTTGTTCGAGACGTCGATCGGGAAGTCGTAGCGCGTGCCGAGGCTGACGCCGATGCGCGGGATCGCGGGATCCTTCGGGTCGGGGCGCGTGGCGAGGTCGAGGGTCCGCTCCTTGCCGTCCCTGACCACGTCCAGACGCACCGTCTCGCCGGGCTCGACCCGACCGACGGCCTCCACGACGGCCGTGGACGTCGGCGTCTCGCGGCCGTCGACGGCCGTGATCTCGTCCTCGCTCTCGAGGACACCGGCGGCCGCGCCGTCGTCGGCGACGTCGACGACCGCAGGCTCCTCGCCCACGGTGTAGCCGGCGGCGCGCAGGGCGACCACGAGCGAGCTGTCCTTCGAGCTCGTCAGCTGGGCCTGGCCCTCGCTGCGGGAGGCCTCGTCCGACTCACCGTCGGGGTAGACCACGTCGCGCGGGACGACCGCGATGTCGGGCTTGACGTACGCGCTGACGACGTCGCCGAGCGTGAGCCGGCTGTCGGCGCGGGTGACCGAGACGGTGGTGAAGTCGAGCGACCCGTCGACGGGATAGGTCTTGACGCCCTTGCCGAAGGTGAACATCTTCTCCCCGCCGATCTCGCCGAACGTGTCGAAGGCGGGACCGGGACGCAGCGTCACGTAGGGGGCCGGCAGCAGGAAGGCCACGCAGGTGAGCGCCACGAGGCTGACGCCGGCGACCAGCATCGTCGCGTAGCGACGGCCGAGGCGGTGCGCGGCATCCTGCTCGGGGTCGGCGCCGGGCGCCGCGTCGTCGGGTCTCACGTCCTCGGCCACGGCCCCACCCTAGGGTTCAGCGGCAAGCGCAGCAGATCGAGACGGGCCGCGACGATCAACAGGCCCCGACCCACGTGGCGTCGCCCGCGCCGAAGGTCTGGTGCTTCCACACCGGGACCTCGGCCTTGAGCTCGTCGATGAGTCGGCGCCCGGCGGCGAAGGCCTCTGCCCGGTGCCCGGCCGAGACCGCCACCACGACGGCCAGGTCCCCGATGGCGAGGTCGCCCACCCGGTGCACGGCGGCCACCGCGACGACGTCCTCCTCGTGCGCGACGCGCTCCGCGACCTCGCGCAGCTGCTGCACGGCGCTCGGGTGCGCGGAGTACTGGAGGGCTGCCACGTCGCGACCGTCGTCGTGGTCGCGGACCGTGCCCACGAACAGCGCCACCCCGCCCGCGGCGGGATCGCGCACCGCCTCGAACACCTCGTCGAGGCTCAAGGCGGTGTCGCGGACGTCGACGAGGCGGACCGAGCTCATGGACCCACGGTAGTGCGGTCCGCCCGAGCACGCCGACGGCCCCGGACCTCGAGACCACACCGCTGCGCGAGACGTCGAGGACGTGGGCCCTCTCGATACCCTGGCGTCATGGCCGACCATCCTGACGACCGCGACGACGCCGACGAGGACCCGCGGGACCCCCAGCCCGACAGCACGCCCGACGGCACGCCTGGCGGGGCGTCCAGGCAGCCCCGCTTCGGCCCGGAGCCCACCGGCCCCGGCTCTCCTGATCCCGGTCCTGCCGGCCAGAACCCCTTCGCCGGGACCCCGCTCGAGCAGATCTTCGGTGCCCTCGGCGGATCGATGGGCGGTGCTCCGGGTGCGGGCGGCCCGGCGGCCGGCTTCGGCGGCCAGACCCCGGACCTGAGCGCGCTCTTCGGCCAGATGCAGCAGATGTTCAGCGGAGCGGGATCGGACGGGTCCGTCGACTTCGGCACCGCCCGCGACGTGGCGCGCAAGGCCGTGGCCGCCGCCGGCCCCGACCCGGCCCCGCACGGGGGCCAGGTGGGCGCCGTCGCCGACGCGGTGCGCCTGGCCGAGTCCTGGCTCGACCGCGTCACCGACGTCCCCGCCGCCGCCACCTCGTCCGCCGCCTGGAGCCGCGCGGAGTGGATCGAGGCCACCGGCACGTCGTGGCGTCGCCTCGTCGAGCCGATCGCCGACAACGTCGTCGGCGCGATCGGTCAGGCCATCCCCGAGGAGGCCCGCGCGATGGCCGGACCCCTCATCGGCATCCTCAACCAGGCCGGCAGCGCCATGTTCGCCCAGCAGATCGGCCAGGGGCTCGCCGGACTCGCCACCGAGGTCCTGTCGTCCACCGACATCGGTCTGCCGATGGGCCCCCGCGGCGTGGCGGCCGTGCTGCCGCACAACGTGGCGGCCTTCGGCGAGGGCCTGGAGCACTCCCCGGCCGACGTGCTGCTCCACGTCACCCTCCGTGAGTGCGCGCACCACCGTCTGTTCGCCCACGCACCGTGGCTCGAGCAGGCCCTGGTCGGCGCGATCGACGAGTTCGGCAGCGGCACCCGGATCGACGTCGAGGCCATCGAGGCTCAGGTGCGCGAGATCGATCCCACCCGGCCCGAGGCGATCGCCGAGGCCATGCAGGGTGGGCTGTTCGAGCCCAAGCGCACGCCCGGCCAGCAGCACGCCGTCGATCGGCTCGAGACCTTGCTGGCCTTCGTCGAGGGCTGGGTCGACGAGGTCGTCGCGCAGGCCGCCGCCGACATGCCGTCGGCCCCGGCCCTCGCCGAGGCCGTCCGACGTCGTCGCGCCACCGGCGGGCCGGCCGAGCAGACCTTCGCCTCCCTGGTGGGGCTCGAGCTCCGCCCCCGGCGACTGCGCGACGCGGCCAACCTCTGGGCCGCCGTCCGCGACCGTCAGGGACCGGCGGCTCGCGACGCGGCCTGGACCCACCCCGACCTCATGCCCACGGCGGCCGACCTCGACGACCCGCTGGGCTTCGCCAGCGGCGAGACGGCCGACGACGGCTTCGACGCGGCGCTCGACGAGCTGCTGTCGCAGGAGCCCGACTCCTCGCCCGACGACGAGCGGTGAGCCTGCACACCAGCGCCGTCCACACCCTCGAGGCGTGGACGGCGCCCGACGGCGACCAGGAGGCGCTCCGCCTGCGGTACCTGGAGCACCTGGCGACAGCACCCGACGGCATGCTGCGCTCGTGCCGCCCCGACCATGTGACCGTGAGCGCCCTGGTGATCACGGCCGACGCCGAGCGCGTGCTGCTCGTGCGGCACGCCAAGGCCGGGTTGTGGCTGCAGACCGGCGGTCACTGCGAGCCGGAGGACGTCGACGTCGTCGGTGCCGGCGCTCGTGAGGCACTCGAGGAGACCGGCATCGAGGGGCTGCGGCTGGATCCCGTCCCGCTCAGGCTGTCGCGCCACGCCGTGCCGTTCTGCTCCCCCGGCGGACACCACCTCGACGTGCAGCTGCTCGCCGTGGCGCCGGTCGGGGCCGAGCCCGTGGTGGCCGAGGGCGAGGACCCGGTGCGCTGGTTCGGCGTGGACGAGGCCGTGGAGCCGACCGACGCCGACACGCTCGCCCTCATCGCTGCTGCCAGGACACGCCTTCGAGGAACCCCTCGGCCTTGACCGCGTGGGGGTAGCCCTCGAGGAGCGCCCAGAACCGCCGTGAGTGGTTGGCCTCCACGAGGTGCGCGAGCTCGTGCAGGACCACGTGGTCGACGACGTAGTCGGGCATGTCCCGGACCCGGTGGGAGATGCGGATGGCCCCGGTGGACGCAGTGCACGAGCCCCAGCGCGTGCTCTGGTTCGTGACCCACCGCACCGACGTGGGTCGGGCACGGCCCTCCAGGTACCGCTCGGAGAGCTCGAGCGCCCGCGTCATGAGGGCGGCGTCGCTGCGCGGTGACCGCTCGGCTCGGGCGTCGAGGCGCGCGACGAGACGGGCCACCTCCTCGCGCTCCTGCTCGGGGGTGAGGTGCGCCGGCACGAGCACGATCGTCCGGTCGCCGTCGCGGTACGCCTGGATGGTCCGCCGACGTCGCGCACTGCGCCTGATCTCCACCTCGCCCACGTCGAGCACGGTAGGGCACGACTCCACGGACGAGGATCTTTCCGTCCACAGGACCCCGGCCGCTCGCGTGGGACTCCGCGCAGGTCAGAGGGCTGGGCCGGCGGCTCGCCACCGGTACGTGCACCGTCCGACGGCGGTCTGTCCACCGGCCGTCCACACCCCTCTCCGGCGATCCCCACACGTTCCCCACAACCTTGTCCACAGGAGTGGACAACCAGTTCCGCAGATCGGTTGACGCCGACTCCCCCGACCCCTACGTTGTCCCTCAGCCGGGCTCCCGAACACGGTCCGCAGGGGAAGGCAGACCCCCTCGGGAGCCCGGCTGCTCCATGTCCGCCTCCGCCCCCCGCGAGCCCGGTTCGAAACCCGCCCCGGCGCCACCGTCCAGGCCCGCCGGGGACTCGCCCTGGCTGCGACCCGAGGCTCCCGGACCGAGTGGCCGCTAGAGTGCGTGTGACGAGCACCACACCCACGGGAGGCAGCCATGTCGGAGACCTGGAGCGGCGAGTTCTACTGCGTCAAGTGCAAGGACAAGCGCGAGGCCACGGGCGACGTCGTCGTCAGCGAGAAGGGCACCCGGATGGCGAAGGGCACCTGCCCGGAGTGCGGCACCAAGCTGAACCGCATCCTCGGCAAGGCCTGAGCCGAACCCTGCGCCGGCTCGGCCGCGTCCGCTGTGGACGTCGGCCTCGTCAGGTCCGGGTGCGCTCGGCAGGCTGGGGCCATGCAGCTGCGGCCCGTCCTGCCTCCCGGTGGCGACGTCGTCCGTCGGGACGCCCGCACCCTCGTGGTCGGTGGGCGGCCGGTGTCCTGGTTCCCGACCGGCCCGGACTCGTGCAGCTGCTGCGCCTGCTCGACGGGCGCGGGCTCGACGCGCTCGCCCGCCTGGCGTCGGAACGGGTGCCCGAGCTCGTCGACGACGTGACCGCCGTGGTCAACGAGCTCGTGGCGCGAGGAGCACTCGACCCGCACCCGCCCACTGCTCCCCCGGCACTCACGCTGCGCGTGCAGGCCTGGGGCGGCAGCCAGAGGGCGGCGGCTCTCGTCCGGACCGCCCTCGACGACCTCGGACTGCGCCCCGACCCGTCCGACGCGTCGGCGCTCCTCGTGCTGGTGGCGGCGGGCGAGCCGCCGCGCGGCTGGGTGGCGCGCGCCGTCGAGACCGGCGTGCCGGTCCTCCCGCTCGTGCTCGGTGACGACTGGGGGCGCCTGGGTCCGCTCACGCTCGCCGGTCGCACACCGTGCCTCGGCTGCCACGACGCGGCGCGTGCCGCGTGGGACCCGGCGTGGCGTGCCACGCTCCCCCAGCTCGGCCGGCCCCTCGTCCCGGCTCCACCACCTCGTCCGGCCACGAGCCTGGTGCTCCGGGCCGCCGCACTCGCGGCCGAGCAGACCCTCGCGTGGGCCGAGCGCCGTCGGCCCGAGACGGTGGGAGCGGTGCTGCACCTCGGTGGCAGGCGGCTCGAGCACGAAGCCGTCCTCGTCCACGAGGGCTGCACGAGCCTCCTGCACCGGGCCGAGTGAGGACGATCGACCTATCCTGAGGTCGTGACCCATGACGAGGACGAGGTCGAGCCCACCGACGGTGGTTCGAGCCGACGCTCGCGCTCGTCACTGCCTGTCGGTGCCTTCACGCGTGGGGCCAGGCTCGCGGCCCTCCCCGTGGGCTTCGCGGGGCGGACGGCCCTCGGCGTCGGACGTCGCATCGGCGGTGCTCCCGCCGACGCCGTGGTCACCGAGGTGCAGCGCCGCACCGCTGAGCAGGTGTTCACCGTGCTCGGTCAGCTCAAGGGCGGGGCGATGAAGGTCGGCCAGGCCATGAGCATCTTCGAGGCCGCCCTCCCCGAGGAGATCGCCGCGCCCTACCGCGAGACCCTCACCAAGCTCCAGGACGCCGCGCCGCCGATGCCCGTGGCCGTCGTGCACCGCCAGCTCGTCGCCGAGCTGGGCGAGGACTGGCGGGAGCGGCTCGTGGAGATCGGTGACCAGCCGGCCGCGGCCGCGTCCATCGGCCAGGTGCACCGCGGGCGCTGGCACGACGGCCGCGAGGTCGCCGTCAAGATCCAGTACCCGGGTGCGGCGAAGGCACTGCGGTCGGACCTGCGCCAGCTCTCGAGGATCTCGCGGCTCCTCGGTGTCCTCGCACCGGGCATCGACGTCAAGGCCCTCCTCGCCGAGCTGGAGGAGCGGGTGGTCGAGGAGCTCGACTACCGGCTCGAGGCCACGGCGCAGCAGCGCTTCCACGAGGAGTACCGCGACGACCCCGACCTCATGGTCCCGGCCGTCGTCGACGGCACCGAGCGCGTGCTCGTGAGCGAGTGGATGGAGAGCACGAGCTCGCTCGCCGAGCTGATCCGCTCCGGCAGCCAGGCCGACCGCGACCTCTACGGTTCGCGGTACGTGCGGTTCCTGCTCGCGAGCCCCGATCGCGTGGGCATGCTGCACGCCGATCCGCACCCCGGCAACTTCCGGATCCTGCCCGACAGGCGCCTGGGGATCGTCGACTTCGGTGCGGTCGCCCACCTCCCCGACGGGCTCCCCCGCGCCCTGGGACCGCTGCTCACGGCCGCCGTCTCCGGTGATGCCGAGGCGGTGACCGACGGTCTGCGCGGCGAGGGATTCCTGCGGCCCGGCACGAAGATCGACCCCGAGGTGATGGCCGCCTACGTCGCGCCGTTCGTCGAGCCCGCCGTGGCCGAGGAGTTCACCTTCTCGCGGGCCTGGCTGCGCGACCAGGCCACCCGAGTGGGTCTCGGCGGCGAGGGCATGTCGACGTCGCTGAAGATCAACCTGCCGCCGGAGTACCTGCTGATCCACCGGGTGTGGATCGGCGGCGTCGGCGTGCTCTGCCAGCTCGGTGCCACCGCCCCGTTCCGCTCGATCCTGGAGGAGTCCGTCCCGGGGTTCGTCCCCTCCTCGTGGGCACCGCCCGAGTGACCGGGCCCGGTCGACCCGGCTCGGCCCCACCGCCCTGAGGGATCCGTTCGACCCCTCAGCCTCCGACGACCAGCGTGACGGCCAGCACGAGCACCAGGCAGGCGATCACTCCGTCGAGGATCCGCCAGGCCCTCGCGTCCCGCAGCCATCGGCCGAGGTGCCGCGCCCCGTACCCGAGGCCACCGAACCAGAGCACGCTCGCCGTCATCGCGCCGACCGCGAACCAGAGGCGGCTCCCCCCGTGGGAGGCGGCCACCGAGCCGAGGAGCACCACCGTGTCGAGGTAGACGTGCGGGTTCAGCCACGTCAGCGCGAGGGCGGTCGCCGCCACGCGGGTGGCGGAGGAGCGGACCTTCAGCACCCCGGGGGCCCGGTCGGCGTCCGAGGACGCCGCTCCCGCGCCGACCTCGAGCGCCTCGCCGCTCGAGGACAGGGCCCGCCGTGCCGCGAGGACCGCGTACCCCGCCAGGAAGGCCGCGCCACCCCACCGCGCTGCGTCGACGAACCACGGCACGGCGTCGACCACGCGACCGAGGCCGGTCACGCCGACGCCGATGAGCACGAGGTCGGAGAGCGCGCACACGGCCACCACGAGGCCCACGTGCTCGCGGCGCAGGCCCTGGCGCAGCACGAACGCGTTCTGTGCGCCGATGGCCACGATGAGCGCGAGCCCGGTGCCGAGTCCCGCGAGAAGGCTGGTCATGACGTCCACGCTAGGGAGGATCGATCCTCAGGTACAGCGAAGAATCCTGCAGTGTCATTAGACTTGCTTCATGTGGACCGACCCCGTGGCCGCCTGGACCGTGGCGGCGGTCGTCGACGCCGGGACCTTCGACGCCGCGGCGCGTCAGCTGCACGTGACCCCGTCGGCGGTGAGCCAGCGGGTCAAGGCGCTCGAGCAGGCGCTCGGGCAGAGGCTGCTCGTCCGTAGCACTCCCGTCAGGGCGACCGATGCCGGCGAGGCCGTCCTGCGGTACGCCCGTCGTGTCGCCCTGCTGGACCAGGACGTCGCGACCGAGCTCGGTCTGACCGGCCCACGTCGACCGCACCTGGCGGTGGCCGTCAACGCCGACTCGCTGGCCACCTGGTTCCTCGATGCCCTGGCCGCGTTCACCGCCTCGCACGAGGTGGAGGTCGAGCTGCACCGCGAGGACCAGAGCCGGACCGCCGGGATGCTCGAGGACGGCACGGTCGTCGCGGCGATCACCGCGCAGAGCGACCCCGTTCCCGGGTGCCGTGTCGAACCGCTCGGTGCGATCGAGTACCGCGCCATGGCCGCGCCGTCGTGGGTCCGACGCTGGGCGCCGGACGGCGTCGACGCCGCGGCCCTCCGGCAGGCCCCGCGCGTCGACTACGACCGCACCGACACGCTCCAGCGGGACTGGCTCACCACGCGTGACGTCGATGCCGATGCCACGCCGCGCCACCTGGTCCCCTCGTCGCACGACTTCACCCGCGCGGTCGCGCTCGGCCTCGGCTGGGGCTTGGTGCCGCGACAGCACGCGCGGGAGCACCCGCTCCTGGTGGACCTGGGCGGTCCGACGATGCGCACCGTCCTGTGGTGGCAACGGTGGCGCACACCCTCGGCACTGCTCGACGGGCTCACCGACGCCGTGGTGGGGACCGCTCGCTCGACCCTCGCGCTCGGCTATTCCGACGCGCTGAGCACCGCCAGCACGCCCTCGCCGTAGCGCTCGCGCTTGGTCTGGCCGATGCCGGGGATGCCCACGAGTCCGCGCTCGTCGCGCGGGCGCAGCTCCACCAGCGCGAGCAGCGTGGCGTCGGTGAACACGACGTAGGCCGGCACCTTGGCCTCGGCCGCCTGCTCGCTCCGCCACTGCTTGAGCCGGTCGAACAGGGCGCGGTCGGCCGGGTCGAGCGCCTCGAGCTCGGTGTTGGTGCGCTTCTTGGGGCGCGGGCCCACCGTGCCGCCGCGGGACGGGTGGTCCGGCGGCAGCAGAGGATCGAGGAAGCGGGTGGGCTTGCGGCCCTGACGTCCGCCGGGCTTGCGGGCCCGCGACCAGGAGATCGTCAGGTGGCGGCGTGCGCGGGTGACGCCGACGTAGAACAGTCGGCGCTCCTCGGCCACCCCCTCGGGCGTGTCGGCGTGGACGATCGGGAGCATGCCCTCGTGCATGCCGACGCAGAACACGGCATCCCACTCCAGGCCCTTCGCGGCGTGGAGGGTGGCCAGCGTGACGCCCTCGGCCGTGGGTGCGTGCGACGCCTGGGCACGTCGTTCGAGGTCGGCCAGGAGATCGGCCAACGTGGCGTCACCGCGGGCCTCGGCGAGGTCGTCGGCCATGGTGACGAGCGCGTGCAGCGACTCCCACCGGTCGCGGGTGGCGCCGCTGCCGGACGGCGCCGTCTCGGTGTGGCCCATGCTCGCCAGCACCGCGCGCACCTCGTGGCCGAGACGTCCGTGGTCCGGTGACCCGGCATCGGTGGTGGCGTCGGTGCCGTCGTCGCCGGCTCGCGCCGCACCGCGCAGCAGCGTGACCGCCTGACGGACCTCGGCACGCTGGAAGTACCCCTCGACCCCGCGCAGGGTGACGGGGATGTCGCGCTCGCCGAAGGCCTCCTCGAACGCCTCGGACTGCGCGTTGATGCGGAACAGCACCGCCATCTCGCGGTACGGCACGCCCGAGCGGTGAAGACGCACGATCTCGTCGGCCACCGACGCGGCCTCGCTCGGCTCGTCGTTGTGGCCGAGGTAGCGGACGGGCTCCGCTGGCGCGGCCTGCGACTGCAGCGGTCGGCCGTGCGCCTCGCCCGCGGCCCCCTGGAACACCGCGTTCGCGACGGCCACCACCTGCGGCGTGGAGCGGTAGTTGCGCACCAGCTGGATCCGCTCGGCGTCGGGGTAGCGCTGCGCGAAGTCCCCGAGGATGCGCGGCGAGGCGCCGGCGAACGTGTAGATCGTCTGCCGCGGGTCACCCACGACGCACACGTCGTCGCGGCCACCGAGCCACAGGTCGAGCAGCGTGGACTGCAGCGGGTTGACGTCCTGGTACTCGTCGACCACGAACCAGCGGTACTGCCGTCGGACCTGGGCGGCGATGCGCTCGTCGTCGGCGAGGATCGCCGCGGTGATGAGCAGGATGTCCTCGAAGTCGATGCGCCCCCGCTCGCGCTTGACGTCCTCGTAGGCGCTCATGACGGCCGCGACGCGGGTGGGGTCGAGGTCGGCGACCTCGCGACCCCGGCGTCGTGCGACGTCGGGGTAGTCGGTGCCACGGACGTTGCTGACCTTGGCCCACTCCACCTCGGCAGCGAGGTCGCGGATGACGGCGTTGTCGGGGCGCCGGATGCCTTCGCGGTTGGCGGCCTCGGCGACCAGACCGAACTTGGAGGCGACGATCTCGGGGAGCTCGGTGCCGTAGACCTGCGGCCAGAAGTAGCGCGCCTGGCGCAGCGCGGCCGAGTGGAAGGTGCGCGCCTGCACCCCCGGCGCCTGCAGCTGCGCGAGGCGACCCCGCATCTCGCCGGCGGCGCGGGTCGTGAAGGTCAGGGCCAGCACCTCGGTGGGCACGTACAGGCCCGTGGCCACGCCGTAGGCGATGCGGTGGGTGATGGCCCGGGTCTTGCCCGTGCCGGCACCGGCCACGATGCAGACCGGCCCCCGCAGCGCGGTGGCGGCGGCCCGCTGCTCGGGGTCGAGGTTCTCCAGGAGGTCCTCGGGGGTGGGCAACGCACGCTCCTGCGGGTCGGTCGATGGTCGGTTCGGTGTGGTCGAGCTGGTGACGTCGAGCGGGTCGCTCGCGGGAGCCGGCGACCGCGCTCGCCACAGTGGGGAGGTGGAATGTCGCGGGGCGCGAGATCGTTGACTCGACAGGACCACCCTAGACGTCACAGGAGACAACGATGACCGGCGACTTCACCCTCTACTCGACCCCGTGGTGCGGCTACTGCCACCGCCTCAAGTCGCAGCTGCAGCGCGAGGGCATCACCAACTTCGCCGAGGTCGACATCGAGGCCCAGCCCGAGGCCGCAGCGGTGGTCGAGAAGGCCAACAACGGCAACCAGACCGTGCCCACGCTGGTCTTCGCCGACGGCACCGCCCTGACCAACCCCTCCGTCGCCCAGGTCAAGGCCCAGCTCGGCGTCTGAACCACCCCTGACTGCTCCTCGAAGCCCGAGCGGGCCACGAACCGACCCCACGGCGCGCGGCAGCGCGACGAGCAGGGCCGCGCGTCAGCGCGGGGAGCGATGGTGGCGACACCCGCGAGCCCTGCGAGCGGAGTCGCGACCGTTGCGCGCGGTTGCCGGCCGCGTGGGGTGTCGGCCGGTCAGAACCAGGCAGCCGGCAACGGCCCCTGGTACCACGTCTCGATGAGCCAGCTCGAGATCGAGACGCCGCTCGGAGGCAGCAGCAGCGTGCCGGCCTCACCCTGGGCGCGCAGCTCCTCGCGCGTGACCCACTGCGCCGCGCCGAGCTCCACACCGTCGACCTCGATGTCCGTGGTGACGGCCTTGGCGAAGAACCCGAGCATCAGGCTCGCGGGGAACGGCCACGGCTGGCTCCCGCCGTAGGCGACCTCGCCGACGACCACGCCGGCCTCCTCGTGGACCTCGCGCCGCACGGCGTCCTCGAGGCTCTCCCCCGGTTCCACGAAGCCCGCCAGCGTGGACCATCGCCCCTCGGGCCACGTCGCCTGGTGGCCGAGGAGGGCCCGGTCCCGGTCGTCGGTCACCAGCATGATCACGGCGGGATCCGTGCGCGGGAAGTGGTTCGTCCCGCACTGGGTGCAGTGCCGCAGGTGGCCCGCGGCCTGGACCTGCGTGGCCCCGCCACAACGGGGGCAGAAGGGGGTGGCGGCCAGCCACCGGGCCATGCCCACCGCGTGCACGGCCACCGACAGCTCGTCGGCGCTCAGCAGCGGCGCCAGCACCCGGACGCTGACCGGCACCAGGTCGGCGGGGACCCGGTCGACCACGACGGCTGCGCGGCGGACTCCGTCCTGCTCACCCAGGAAGATCCACGTGCCGTCGGGCGCCTCGTCGCGCGGGAGCCACCGCAGTGCGGGCCCGTCGACGGTGGCCACGTGCTCGCCGCCGAGCACCAGGACCTCGACGTCGGGGCCGTCCCACGCGTCGTGGGCACGCAGGTGGCCGGCACGGTCGTGGCGGGCGCGGTCGAAGGCGAACGGTGCGGGATCACTCACCCCGACAGCCTAGGTGGGGTCGGCTCGGCGGCTCACACGCCAGGCGCGAGGAGCGTCTCGAGCGCAGCGCGGTCGAGCAGCTCCTCGGGCGCGAACCGCACGACCTCACCGAGTCGCACGTAGTAGAACGCCCCGGACACGCGCGCCGGGTCGACGTCGTGCAGCTCGGCCCACGCCAGCCGGTAGAGGCTGAGCTGGAGCGGGTCGGCGTCGGCCCGCCGGTTGGTCTTCCAGTCCACGACCTCGAAGCCGGGGCCCTCGGGGGTCGACGTCGAGAACACCGCGTCGATCCGCCCCACCACTTGCTGACCGCCGAGCAGCAACGAGAAGGGCGCCTCGACCGTGTGCGGCGTGCGCTGGCCGAACGGTCCGGCCTCGAACAACGCGATGACCTCGTCGAGCTCGGCGTCGTCGCTGATCTCGACGTCGCCCTGTCCGGGCAGGTCGGCGGGGTCGAGCAGCGGCTGCTGGCCGTAGTGGGCCTCGATCCACGCGTGGAACCGGGTGCCGAAGCGTGCGGCGGCCGAAGGCCGTCGAGGCATGGGCCGTGCGAGCGAGCGCGCGAACGCCGACTCGTCGTCGGCCAGGGCCAGCACGGCGGTGGCCGAGAGCGTGGGCGGCAGTGGCACCGGCCGCTCCGCCGACGCGGCCGCGTCGGCCTCGGCCAGGAGCAGGTCGATCTCCTGGGACAGCTCGGCCACCCGATCGCCCGGGACGGGGAGCTCGGCCGTCGGCTCGGCGGACGAGGCCAGCACCACCTCCACCTCGCGGGCCAGCGCGCGACGGCCGTCGACCGGTGGCGGCTCCACCGGCCAGGCGATGCCGTCGGACAGCACGAGGTGGGGGTTGGTCTCGTCGTCGGGGGGCGGATCGGCCCAGACCAGCGGCTCGACCCCGAGGCCGGCCAGGTGGTCGCGGGTGCGCACCAGGAAGTCCGACGGTCCGCGCGGCTTCTTCTGCGTGCGCCCCCACCAGTGACCGCTCACGACGACCCGCTGCTTGGCGCGCGTGTACGCCACGTAGCCCAGCCGGAGCTCCTCCCCGAGGGAGTCGGCCTTGCGTCGCGCATCGAACTCCTTGCCCGCGGCCGGGGTCCACTCCGCCAGCGGAGCGAGCGAGCCTGCGTCGCCGCGCAGCGGGTACGGCAGGACCGAGCCGTTGGTCAGCCAGCTGGACCGACCCCGTCCCGAGGGGAACACCCCGTCGCTCACGAGCGGCACGAACACCGCACCCCACTCCAGGCCCTTCGCCCGGTGGATCGTGAGCAGCTTGACGGAGTCGGACTCCGAGGGGGTCGTGACGTCCATGCCCTCGTTGAACTCGTTCTCGGCCTGGAGGTAGGCCACGAGTCCGGTCAGCGACGCGTAGCGGTCGCTCGCGGCGTAGTCGGCCACCGCGTCGAGGAAGGTGGCCAGGTTGTCGGAGGCACCCTCGACCTCTCCCGCCTCGAGCTCGATGTCGAGGTCGAGGGCACGCACGGCTCGGCGTGCCAGGTCGAGCAGCGGCTCCCCGACGTGGGACCTGACCCGGTGGACCACGCGCGCGAGGTCGGCGAACCGGTGGCGCGCACGCGGGTCGTACGGCAGGTCGCCCGGGTCGTCGAGGGCCTCGGCCAGCGCCACCACCTCGGTGGGGTCGGTGCCCTCGACCGCCCGGGCGAGCTCCTGCGCGAGGGTGCTGTCGTCGTCGCGACCCAGGGTGCGCCCGCTCAGCGAGGCGGCACGACGGCCGAGCAGCGCGAGGTCGCGCGGGCCGATGTTCCAGCGCGGCCCGGTGAGCAGGCGCAGCAGGGCCGGGTTGGCGGTGACGTCGTCGACGACCTCCAGCAGCGACAGCACGTCGAGCACCTCGGGCTGGGCCAGCAGGCCGGAGAGGCCCACGATCTCGAACGGGACGTGCGCGTCGCGCAGCGCCTTGACGATCTCGCCGTTCTCGCGGCCGACGCGGACCAGGACCGCGATGTCGCTCCAGGCCCGGCCACCCTCGTGCTCGGCGACGATCTCGGTGACCATGGCGGCGATCTCGTCGTCGACGGTGCCGTGCAGCGCGACGTCGACCCGGCCGGTCGTCGTCGCGGCCGACGTGAGCGGCTGGACGACCGACGACGTGGCGTAGAAGGGGGCGGCGAGGTGGTTCGCCGCGTCGATCACCTCCGGCGGGCAGCGTCGGGTCTCGACGAGGGAGAACTGCCGTCCTCGCGACCCGTCGGCCGCCGGGAAGTCGTCGAGGAACTCCTCGAGGTTGCCGGCCGCAGCACCCCGCCAGCCGTAGATGCCCTGCGCGGGATCACCCACGGCGGTGACGGGCAGGCCCGCGAAGAGCGCCGTGAGCAGGTCGCGCTGCGCGACCGAGGTGTCCTGGTACTCGTCGAGCAGCACGACGTCGTAGCGCTCGCGCAGCGCCTGGCCCACCTCGGGCAGCGCGGCCAGCTGCGCGCCCCAGGCCATCTGGTCGGAGAAGTCCATGACCCCGTCGTCGGCCTTGGCGGACCGGTACGCCTCGACCAGGAGGCTCAGCTCGGTGCGCTTCTGCGCCGCCACGGCCGCGTCGCGGAGCAGGGCCGGCTTGCCGACGGCGTCGTACTCGGCGATGACGGCCGCGTCGTGGTCGCGCAGCTCGGCCGGATCCACGAGGTGCTCCGAGAGCTGGGCGTCGAGGGACATGACGTCCTGGACGAGCGTGGGCAGGTGCGTGCTCACCCTCTGGAGCGGTCGGTCGTAGGTGCTGACCACGCGTGCCGCCCGCTGGAAGCGCGAGGCGTCGGTGACGACCCGCAGGTCGGGCTCGACGCCCAGGCGGAGGCCGTGCTCGGCGATGAGGGAGCCGGCGAAGGCGTGGTAGGTCGACGCGGTGGCGTCGGCCCAGGGCTGCTGCGGGTCGTGCGGCAGGTGCTCCAGGTCGGCCCGGATGCGCTGCCCCAGCTCTGCGGCCGCCTTGTTGGTGAAGGTGAGCCCGAGGATCCGCTCGGGCGCGATGCCGACGTGACCCACGAGCCAGAGCACGCGCGCCGCCATGACGGTGGTCTTGCCCGACCCGGCGCCGGCGATGATCGCGCCCGGGCGGTCGAGCCCGGCGGTGATGGCGTCGGCCTGGGGCTGCGAGAACGGGATGCCGGTGAGCTCGCGCAGGTGGTCGATGTCGCGGACGAGCATGGTCACGACGACTCCCCCTCCTCGGCGGCAGCGCGCCGGTGCTCACGGACCAGGATCGACGCGCCGGCGTCGTGGGCGGGACAGACCCGGGTGAACTGGCAGTACCCGCAGCCGCCGGTGGCCTCGGTGGCGGCGACCTCCTCGTGGACGAGCGTGTGGACGCTGCGACGCAGCTGCTCGACCGCGAAGAACGGCGCGTCGGACGGCGCGTCAGCGGGTGGGGGAACCTGCTGCTGGACCTTGGTGACGCCCCGGCTCTCCTGGCGCAGCTGGACCAGCTCGGCCCCGGCGGGTGGCGCGTCGCCGGCCAGGTCCCGGGTGGCGCCGTGCTGGACGACCAGCTGGTACAGGCCCAGCTGGGGGTGCTCGGCGAGCTCGTCGCGCGACGGCGAGCCCTTGCCGGTCTTGAGGTCGACGACGTGGACCCCGTCGGCGGACCTCTCGACGCGGTCCATCGAGCCCTTGAGCGCCACGGCGCGCCCCTCGACCTCGATCTCGACCTCGAACGGGTGCTCCGCCGCCAGCACGTCGCGCGGGTTGTCGCGGTGCCACTGGACGAAGCGGCCGAGCGCCTGCACCGCCTCGCCGCGTTCGCGCTCGCTGATCCACGGCGGGAGGTCGAGCTGGGCCCAGACGTCGTCGAGGTGCGTGGCGAGCTCGTCGGCGTCGGGCTCGCGGCCCGAACGCACGACGTCGGCGGCGATGGCGTGCACGATGGAGCCGAAGCCCTGCGCACTCGTGGTGGCCTGCGCGCCGTGGGCCTCGTGGTCGAGGAACCACCGCAGCGGGCACTGCATGAGGGCCGAGACCTGGCTGCCCGAGAGCCGCAGGGGTTGGTCGTCGGGACGCCACGGAGCGTCGGACTCGGTGCGCTCGGCCAGGCCCCACCAGGCGGACGGGTGCGCCGAACGACCGGCCGGGTGGGTGGACAGCCGAGCCAGCTGCTCGGCCACGCGTCGACGCTCGTCGGGGTCACGGGTGTGCTCGCCGATGCGGCGCAGCTCGGCCACGGCCGACCGCAGCGACAGTGCTCGGCGCGGCCGGTGCTCGGCCGGCGGAAGGGTCCGCGGGGCCGGGCGGGCGCTCGGGTCGTCGGCTGCCGACAGGTGCGCGTGCAGCTCGCCGACGAAGCGCGAGGGCTGGTCGCCCTCGTCGGAGCCGCTGGCGACCGCCGTGACCACGAGGTGCTCGCGCGCGCGACTGCACGCCACGTAGAACAGGCGGCGCTCCTCGGCCACCGCCTCGCGCACCGACGGGTACGGTCCGAGGCCATCGCGGGTCAGGCGGTCGGGCTGCAGCAGGCTGCTGCGCAACCGGGTGTCGGGCCACTCGCCGTCCTGCACCCCGGCGACGACCACGAGGTCCCACTCCAGGCCCTTGGAACGGTGCGCGGTCATGAGCTGGACCCCCGACACGAGGTCGGTCGCCCCGGTGAGCGTCCCGGCGGGGATCTGCTGGGCCTCGAGGGCGCGCACGACCTCGCGGACGCCGCGGTGCGCCTGGCGCTCCTCGGCCCGGGCCGCCTCGGCGAACAGGGCGCACAGCGCGTCGAGGTCGTGGTGCGCACGCGCCGCACCGTCGCCGCCGCCCTCGGCCTCGGCGCGCAGGCGGGCCGGCCACGACGTGCCGTCCCACAGCTCCCACAGCACCTCCTCGGCCGAGGCGCCGCCGCGCACGAGGGCGACGGCAGAGGACAGCAGTCGGGCCACGCGACGGGCGGCTTCGACGGCCGACGCCGCCGGGCCCTCGACCACCAGGGTGTCGAGCAGGTGGGGGTCGGCCAGCGCCTCGGCGAGCAGCACTCGCGACGCACGGGGCGAGCCGTTGCGGGCGGTGTCGTCGGTGCGCAGCACCCGACCGAGCCGACGCAGCGCGGCGGCGTCGAGACCGCCGAGAGGTCCGGTGAGCAGCGCCGTGGCGGCCTCGGGGTCGAGGGCGTCGTGGTCGATGAGGGCCTGGGCGGCGTGCAGGCCGGCCAGCAGGGCACGCACCGCCGGCTCCACGGCCAGCGGGAGCTCGTCGCCCGCCACGTCGACGGGGACGCCTGCGGCGCTGAGCGCCCGGTGCAGCCGGTCGAGGTGCGGGGCCGACCGCACCAGGACGGCCATGCGCTCCCACGGCACCGGCGGCTCGGCCGCCAGGTGGGCCTCGCGCAGCAGCAGTGCCACGTGCTCGGCCTCGGCCGTGGCCGACGTGAAGGTGCGCACCTGCACCTCGCCCGTGCGCGACGGGTCGGTGGCCGGCGACCGCAGGGCCTCGAAGCGGTCGGCGTCGAGCGCTCCGAACACCCCACGGTTCTCGACGACCGACCTGACGGCATCGGCGATCGCCGCGCCGTAGCGGTTGGTGCGGGCCAGGGTGAGCGCCGGGGCCGGCCCGCGGACGGTGGCGAACCGCTCCCCGAAGTCGAGCGTGCCGCGCACGTCGGCCCCACGGAAGCCGTAGATGGACTGGTAGGGGTCACCGACCACCACGAGGTCGCGGCCGTCGCCGGCGAGGCGCCGGAGCAGCTCGACCTGCAGGGGGTCGGTGTCCTGGAACTCGTCGACCACCACGAGCCGGAGCCGACGCCGCCAGCGGTCGCGGCACTCCGGGTCGCCCAGCAGACGGACCGCGTGGTGCACGAGGTCGGTGTGGTCGATGGTGCCCTCGAGAGCGGCCACACCCGTGACCTCGTCGAAGAACAGCGACGCGGCCACCCAGTCGGGTCGGCCCGCCGCACTGCCGATGTCGTGCAGGTCGACCGCGTCGAGTCCCTGCGCCCGCGCCGCGGCGAACAGGCGCTGGAGCTCGGTGCTCATGCCGCGCGTGCGCAGCGCCTGGCGCAGCGGGACCGGCCAGCTCTCGGGGTCGGTGCCGTCGAGCAGCTCGGCCAGCCGGGCGTCGTGCTCGGGTGCGCTGAGCAGGGTGACCGGCCGACGGAACTCCTCGAGGTCCTGCTCGGCCCGCACGAGGGCGTAGCAGAACGCGTGGAAGGTCATGGCCGAGGTGGCGGAGGTGGTGCGGGCCAGCCGGCGCCCGATGCGGGCCCGGATCTCCTGCGCGGCGGCGCGGCTGAAGGTGAGGACGAGCACCTCGTCGGCGCGGACCGCACCGGACTCCACGCGCTGGGCCACGAGCTCGACCAGCGTCGTGGTCTTGCCGCTGCCGGGGCCGGCGAGCACCTGGAGCGGCCCGCCGGTCGTGGCGACGTGGTCGAGCACGGCCTGCTGGCTGGGGTCGAGCACCACGGCGGGACCTGCCGACGCCGGGCCCCCGGCGCGCTGCAGGCGGTACTCGGTCGTGGTCACACCACCATCTGAGCAGAGACCACCGACACGCTCAGACCGTGCCCTCCGGATCGACGTCGGTCCACAGCGCCTCGGCCATGTGCACCCGGCCGTTGCGCACGGGCGTACCCTCGTCGGCCCAGTGCGCCTGCGCCTCGATCATGAGCGGCGGCACCATGGTGCCGTCGGCGCGTGGGACCCGCCACCAGCAGACGGCATGGCCGTGCGCCGACATGATCCGCCCGACGTAGCGCGGCCCGTAGCCGCCCGCGAGCAGCTCCGCGACGCGCCCGTACGGCAGCACGCGACCCGGCGGGATCAGCTCCACCAGGCTCAGCACGCGCTCGACGTAGGCCTCGTCCATGGGTCGATCATCGCCGACGTCGGGTCACGATCGGCCTGCGGCTTCGTCGGTGCGGCTGGGGCCCGACCTGCTGCTGCGTCGCTCGAGGTGGGTCTTCGGTTGCTGCTGCGTCGCTCCGGCTCGGTCGTGCCTTGCGGCCGCGTCGCTGTGGCTCGTCGTCGACCTGCGCTCCGAAAGGGCCTCGACCGGCGGCGGGGTCCGGGCTCGGGTCGGGCTCTCGGAGCGCGGCTCCCGGTGACGCAAGGTTCTGCGTTCGTGCGTGAGGGGTCGAAGGATGCTGCGTTCGTGTCCGGATCCCGTCACCAACGCAGCATCGTTCGGGGTTCTGCACGCGAACGCAGAATCCTGCGTCCGGCGGGGGNGGGGTCGAAGGATGCTGCGTTCGTGTCCGGATCCCGTCACCAACGCAGCATCGTTCGGGGTTCTGCACGCGAACGCAGAATCCTGCGTCCGGCGGGGGGTACGGCGAGGCGGGTGGGCAGGGATTCTCCTTTTGCGTCGGACGGTCCACGAGAAGGGAGAATCCCTGCCCGTACGGGCCCCTTTTCGTCGCCACGATGCTTCCTTCGCGTGGCACGGTCCACGCGAAGGAAGAACCGTGCGTGGATCCCGCACAGATGAAGAATCGTGGCCGCGCCCCGCAGACCCAACCGGGTCGAGACCCACCGCTGCAGTCGAGGCCCTCTCGGAGACCGACTCCACTCGAAGCCGTAGAGGCGCAGCACCGACGCCACTGGAAGCCCCAGCAGCGCAGCACCGGACCCGCTCGAAGCCGCCCGCACCTACCCGACGCCGGCGTCGGGCCCCCCGACGCGACGAAGCCGCGAGGCGAGCACCCGAAGGCGCCCGCCCCGCGGCTTCGCCACGGGTCCAGCAGGTCAGTAGGTCGGCTGGCTCGGGTCGATCTGGTTGACCCAGGCCACGACGCCGCCGCCGACGTGCACCGCATCCTTGTAGCCGGCACCCTTCAGCACGGCCAGCGCCTCGGCCGACCGCACGCCCGACTTGCAGTGGAGCACGACCTGCTTGCCGTCGGGCAGCTCGGAGAACGCCTTGCCGTTGAGGAAGTCGCCCTTCGGGATGAGGACCGAGCCCGGGATGTGGTTGATGTCCCGCTCGACCGGCTCGCGCACGTCGACGAGCACGAAGTCGCGGCCACCGTCGGCGCGCTCCTTCAGCCAGCCGTCGAGCGTGCCCACGGAGATCGTCGAGTCCGCTGCCGCATCGGCCGCCTCGTCGCTGATCGCACCGCAGAACGCCTCGTAGTCGCTCAGCAGTTCGGTGGGCAGCACGCCGTTCGGGTCGCGCTGGACCTTGAGCGTCGTGTACCGCATCTCGAGCGCGTCGTAGACCATAAGGCGACCGATGAGCGGGTCGCCGATGCCGGTGATCAGCTTGATGGCCTCGGTGACCATGATCGAGCCGATCGACGCGCACAGGACTCCGAGCACTCCGCCCTCGGCGCACGACGGGACCATGCCCGGCGGCGGCGGCTCGGGATAGAGGTCGCGGTACTGCGGACCCTCCTGGGCCCAGAACACCGACACCTGGCCCTCGAAGCGGTAGATCGACCCCCACACGTAGGGCTTGCCGAGAATGACCGCGGCGTCGTTGACCAGGTAGCGCGTGGCGAAGTTGTCGGTGCCGTCGACGATCAGGTCGTACTGGGCGAAGATGTCGAGCACGTTGTCGGTGTCGAGCCGCTCCTGGTGCACGACGGTCTTCACGTACGGGTTGACCTCGGCCACCGACTCCGCGGCACTCACGGCCTTGGGCCGGTCGATGTCGGACTGGCCGTGGATCACCTGACGCTGCAGGTTCGACTCGTCGACCACGTCGTCGTCGATGATGCCCAGCGTGCCGACGCCGGCAGCGGCCAGGTAGAGCAGGGCAGGGCTGCCGAGACCGCCGGCTCCGATGACCAGCACCTTGGCGTTCTTGAGCCGCTTCTGCCCGTCCATCCCGACGTCGGGGATGATCAGGTGCCGGCTGTAGCGGCGGACCTCGTCGATGGTGAGTTCGTCGGCGGGTTCCACGATGGGGGCGACCACGGCTGCTCCTCGCAGGGACGGTGATGGGGGTACTCCCGGCTCAACGCCGGGCGTGTCCTCCATTGTTCCCCCGCCGACGTCGACCGCAGGGTGCCGTCCGCCCCCTGGGACGCGCCGTCGTCGCGGCGACGCGCGGAGCGCCCCGACGGGCCCGCGTGGCACGGGGCACTAGGCTGACCGGGTGAGCGAGACCCCCACCCTGCGCCCGCGCGCCGGCCGACTGCCGCGACGCGCCCGACGCGCCCAGCTCCTGGAGGTCGCCCTCGAGGTCTTCGTCGAGCAGGGGTACCACGCCGCGTCGATGGACGAGATCGCCGAGCGTGCCGGAGTGTCCAAGCCGGTCGTGTACCAGCACTTCCCCGGCAAGCTCGACCTCTACCTGGCCCTGCTCGAGAGCTCGTGCGACGAGGTCGTCGACGAGGTCAAGCAGGCGCTCGCCTCCACGCAGGACAACCGTCGTCGCGTCGAGGCCACGATGGAGCTCTGGTACCAGTACGTCGCCGACCAGGGTGCCGCCTTCCGGCTCGTGTTCGAGTCCGACCTCACCAACGACCCCGACGTCCGCGAGCAGGTCGACCGGGTCGTGCGCGAGTCGGCCGTCGCGATCGCCGAGGTGATCCGCGAGGACACCGGCCTGCCGCAGGAGGCCGCGTACCTGCTCGCCGTCAGCCTCGTGGGCATGGGCCACGTCGGCGCCCGCAACTGGCTCTCGGAGTCGTCGGCACTGTCCCAGGAGGACGCCGTGCGGCTCGTCGCC
Source organism: Aeromicrobium sp. Leaf289 (assembly GCF_001423335.1). Taxonomy (NCBI): domain Bacteria; kingdom Bacillati; phylum Actinomycetota; class Actinomycetes; order Propionibacteriales; family Nocardioidaceae; genus Aeromicrobium; species Aeromicrobium sp. Leaf289. The sequence continues at coordinate 796,704 of NZ_LMNK01000001.1, forward strand.
GGGCTCGCCTGGCGCGGCATCGGCGGCTTCCCCCGAGAGACCAACGACCCCGCCTGACGCGGCACGGCCCACTCGGGCCCCACCTCGTCCGGCACCACACCCGCACCACACCAGACATCACGAGAGGACCGACCATGGAGGTCAAGATCGGCGTGCAGAACGCCGCCCGCGAGCTGTCCGTCGAGACCGACGAGGCGCCCGAGTCGGTGCTCGCCAAGCTCGACACCGCCCTGAAGGACGAGACGGTCTTCAGCCTCACCGACGAGAAGGACCGCACCGTCGCGGTCCCGGCCGACAAGGTCGCCTACCTGTACTTCACCGCCGACACCGGCCGCAAGGTCGGCTTCGGTGCGGTCACGCAGGAGACCACCTGACGGACCGGGGGCGCGCATGAGCTTCGAAGGCTTCCCCGTCGCGGCGCTCGACTTCTACGACGACCTCGAGGTCGACAACACGAAGGCGTTCTGGGAGCAGCACCGCCACGTCTACGACGCGGCGGTCATGCAGCCCATGACCGCGCTCATGGCCGAGCTGGCCGACGAGTTCGTCCCTGACGGCGAGAGCGCGAAGATCTTCCGCCCGTTCCGCGACGTGCGGTTCTCGAACGACAAGACTCCCTACAAGACGCACCAGGGTGCGTTCGTGCCCGTGGCGCCCGCGACCGGGTACTACGTCCAGGTCGGCGCGCCCGGTGTGCGCACCGGAGTCGGGTTCTACCACGCCACGCCCGCCCGGCTCGCCTCGTTCCGCGAGGCCGTCGACCACGAGACCTTCGGGACCGGGCTCCAGCACATCGTCGCGCGACTGGAGGGCCGGGGCTGGACGGTCGGCGGCGACGCCGTCAAGACCGCGCCGCGCGGCTGGTCGGCCGACCACCCGCGCATCGACCTGCTGCGCCACCGCACGCTCACCCTCGGGCGCGACCACGGCTTCGAGCCGTACGTGCACACCGCCGAGCTGCTCGAGCACGTGCGCGAGGACTGGCGCACCGGACGGACGTTCCTCGACTGGATCCTCACCCACGTCCGCGGCTGAGCGGTCGTCCGCTCAGGCGGCCAGGCCGACGCGCGCCATGCGTCCCGCGCGCTCGGTCGACCCCGAACCCCGACGACCCGGACCCGCTCAGGCGGCCAGGCCGAGGCGCGCCATGCGTTCGGTGTGCGCCTCGGTGATCCGGGTGAACATGCGCGAGATCGCGGTGAGGTCCAGCCCGGGCGTCTCGATGCCGCCGACGAGCACGGCGCTCAGCGCGTCGCGCTCGGCGACGAGCGTCTGGGCCTGGCGCAGGGCCTCCCCCATGAGCCGACGTCCCCAGAGCGCGAGGCGGCCGCCGACCCGGGGGTCGGCCTCGATCGCGGCGCGCACCTGGTCGACGACGAACTCCGAGTGCCCGGTGCCGCTGAGCGTGTCGACCACGATCTCGCGCGTCACCGGGTCGAGGTAGGCGGCGATCTCGCGGTAGAAGTCGGCGGCGAGCCCGTCGCCGACGTAGGCCTTCACGAGGCCCTCGACGAAGTCGGCCGGCCGCGTCTTGCGGTGGAAGTCACCGAACGTGGCCTCGAACGGCTCCATCGCGGCGAACGGGTCCTCGCCCATCTCGACGAGGCGGTCGCGCAGGACCTCGAAGTGGTCGAACTCCGCCGCGGCCATCGTGGCCACCTCGACCTTGCTGCTCAGGTCGGGCGCCATCTGGGCGTCGGCGACGAGTCGCTCGCACGCGCTCAGCTCGCCGAAGGCGAGCACGCCGAGCAGCTCCACGACGCCGCGGCGGTAGTCCGGATCGTCCAGGGCCGAGGGCGCGGGGGCCTCCGGAGGGGGGCCCGAGCGGCCTGACTTCGCGTTCTTCGCCATGCGCCGCAGCGTAGCGCGCTGGGGACCCGCCGCCGCCTGTGTGCCGCCGCAGGGGCCGAGACGGGTAGACTGGCCGTGCCCTTGGGGCCGTATCTCCGTCGTGAGGTCTCGGACGCACCGTCGTCGCCGACACACGACACGTATCGAGATCCCTCTCTGTTCCCTCACGAAGACGAGTACCTGTGACCACGTTCACCGATCTGGGCGTCATGCCCGAGATCGCCGACGCGCTCGACGCGGTCGGCATCAGCAGCCCGTTCCCCATCCAGGAGATGACCCTCTCCGTGGCCCTCATGGGCACCGACCTCATCGGTCAGGCCCGTACCGGCACCGGCAAGACGTTGGCGTTCGCCATCCCGGTCATCCAGCGCACCGTCGCGCCGCACGACGCCGACTACGACCAGCTGGCAGCCCCCGGCAAGCCCCAGGCCCTGGTCGTGGCCCCGACGCGAGAGCTCGCGCTCCAGGTCGCCAACGACTTCAAGACGGCCTCGGCCAAGCGCGGTACCCGCAACATCACCATCTACGGTGGCGTCCCCTACGAGGGCCAGCTCGACGCGCTCGAGAAGGGCGTCGACATCGTCGTCGGCACGCCCGGCCGCATCCTCGACCTCGCCAACCGCGGCGCGCTCGACCTCTCGCACGTCAAGTCGCTCGTGCTCGACGAGGCCGACGAGATGCTCGACCTCGGCTTCCTGCCCGACGTCGAGTCGATCCTGGCCAAGACGCCCGAGACCCGCCAGACGATGCTGTTCTCGGCGACCATGCCGGGCGCCATCGTGTCGCTCGCGCGCAAGCACATGCGCCACCCCATGAACATCAGGGCGGAGTCCCCGGAGGAGAACGACACCGTTCCCGCCACCGCGCAGTTCGTGTGGCAGGCGCACGAGCTCGACAAGGCCGAGGTCATCGCCCGCATCCTGCAGGCCGAGGACGTCCAGCGCGTCATCATCTTCACCCGCACCAAGCGCACCGCCCAGCGTGTGGCCGACGACCTCATCGATCGCGGCTTCCCGGCGTCGCCCCTGCACGGCGACATGGCCCAGGGCGCCCGGGAGAAGGCGCTGCAGGGCTTCCGCGACCACAAGGTCGACGTGCTCGTGGCCACCGACGTCGCCGCACGCGGCATCGACGTGGCGAACATCAGCCACGTCATCAACTACAACTGCCCCGAGGACCACAAGACGTACGTGCACCGCATCGGGCGCACGGGTCGCGCCGGCGCCTCGGGCATCGCCGTCACCTTCGTCGACTGGGCCGACCTGTCGCGCTGGAAGCTGATCAACGCCGAGCTGGACCTGCCGTTCGCCGAGCCGCAGGAGACGTACTCCACGTCGGACCACCTGTTCCACGACCTGGGCATCGACCGCTCGGTCAAGGGCCGGCTCAAGCCGCCGTCGCCCAAGGAGCCCCGCAAGGACGGCGACCGTGGTCGCGGCGGCCAGGGCGGTCGGGGCCAGGGTGGACGCAGCCAGGGCGGGGACCGCAGCCGCGGCTCGGACCGCCGACGCTCCGACGATCGCCAGCAGAACGGTTCCGGCCAGGACCGACCGGGCCGGAACGCCCCGACGTCCGGCGACACCGGCCAGGGTGGCGAGGTCAAGGAGGGTGGCGCGAGCCGCAACCGTCGCCGTCGTCGCACCCGCAGCGGCCAGCGCGTCGAGGGTCAGGGCTCCGGCGCCCAGGGCGGCACCGAGGCGACGGCCGCCGCGCCGCGCTCGTCCGACTGACGCACGACCCGACGCGAAGGGGCCCCACGCACGGCGTGGGGCCCCTTCGGCGTTCTCGAGCGGTCAGAGCAGGCTCTTGGCCACCTCGCGGTAGGCCTCGGCCCCCTTGTGGTTCGTGTGCACGCTGAGGATCGACCGCCCGATGGCCGGAGCCTCGGCGAACCGGATCGACTTCGGGATCGGCGGGCTCAGCACCGGCAGCTCGAACTGCTCCTCGATGGAGGCGAGCACGGCACGGGCGTGGTTGGTGCGGCCGTCGAACATCGTGGGCAGCACGCCGGCGACCTCGAGCTCGGAGTTGATGAACTGCTTGACGTCGTGGACGGTGTCGAGCAGCTGCAGCACGCCGCGGTGCGAGAGGGTCTCGGCCTGCAGCGGGATGACGACCTTCTGCGACGCCGACAGCGCGCCCACCGTGAGCACGCCGAGAGTGGGCGGGCAGTCGATGACGACGAGGTCGTAGTCGTCGGCGACCTTGTCGAGCGCCACCCGCAGCCGCTGCTCGCGGCCGGTCCGGCTCACCAGGGCCTCCTCGGCCTGCGTCACCGTGACGTTGCTGGGAAGCAGGTGCATGCCGTCCTCGGTGACCACGATGGCGTCGGCCGGCTTGGCCTTGCCCAGGAGCACCTCGCCGACGGTCACGTCGAGGTCCTCGGGGTCGATGCCGAGGGAGAACGTGAGTCCGCCCTGCGGGTCGAGGTCGACGAGGAGGACTCGTTTGCCGAGCTCGGCGAACGCCGCGCCCAGCGATGCCACGGTGGTCGTCTTGCCGACGCCACCCTTCTGGTTCACCACGGAGATCGTCGTCGTCACGGGGTCATCATGCCACCCGTCGGGGCCCTGCGACCCCAGCGTCCTGACCCGTGGTCACGTGGCATGCTGACGGTATGACCCGAGCCCTCGTCACCGGTGCCACCGCAGGCATCGGCCTCGCCTTCACCCGTGCCCTCGCCGCTCGCGGCCACGACGTCGTGCTGCTCGCCCGCGACGGCGACCGGCTCGAGCAGGTGGCCGCCGAGGTCCGCACGAAGCACGGGGTCCGGGCCGACGTCGTCGTGGCCGACCTGACCACGCCCGAGGGCCTCTCCGCGGCCGAGGACGCGCTCGCCAGCAGCACCTCGCCCGTGGACCTGCTGGTCAACAACGCCGGCGCCTCGCTGCCCGGCTGGTTCGGCACCACCGACATCGCCGACGAGGACCGTCAGCTCGACCTGCTCGTGCGCGCCCCCATGCACCTCATGGACGTGGCCATCAAGGCCATGGCGGGGCGGGGACAGGGCAGGATCGTCAACGTCTCGAGCGTGGCCGCGTTCACGCCACGCGGAACCTACTCGGCCCACAAGGTCTGGCTGGTCAACCTGTCGCGCTGGGCGGACTGGCAGTACGCCGACGCCGGGGTCCGCGTCATGGCCCTGTGCCCGGGCTTCGTGCGCACCGAGTTCCACCAGCGGGCGGACATGGACGTCTCGGGCGTCCCGCGGTGGATGTGGCTCAACGCCGACAAGCTCGTGAAGGCGGCGCTGTCGGACCTCGACAAGGGCAAGTCGCTGTCGGTCCCGAGCCTGCGCTACAAGGTGCTCGCCACGATCTCGCGGTACGCCCCCACCTCGATCGTCGCCCGGATCGCCAAGCGCGGTCGATGAGCACGCCCCGCACGCTGGAGCTCCCGCCGGGGGTCGAGGCGTCCGTCGTCCGCACCGCACGCGGGGAGGTCGCCGTGCACCGGGTCCGAGCCGACGGCAGCGGCACGCGGGGGCACGTGCTGATGGTCCCGGGGTGGACCGGCAGCAAGGAGGACTTCACGCCGATGCTGCCGCTGCTGGCCGACGCCGGGTTCGACGCGACGGCGTACGACCAGCGCGGCCAGTACGAGACCGTGGCCGACGAGGCGGACGACTTCAGCCTCGCGGGCCTGGCCGCCGACGCAGCGGCGCTCGCCGCCGAGGTCTCTTCCGGCCCGTCGCACCTGCTGGGCCACTCCTTCGGCGGCCTGGTGGCGCAGACCGCCGCGGCGGACCACGTGCGCGCCTGGACGAGCCTGAGCCTGCTGTGCACCGGACCCGCCGCGCTGGGATCCACGCCCGGACGTCCCCTCGAGCGTCTCGTGGCCGAGCTGGACGGCTCGGCCACGATGGCCGAGGTGTTCCGTGCGCTGAAGGGCCCCGCGCTGGGCGTGAACCCGCCGGCCGTCGAGGCGTTCCTCCTCGACCGCTTCGAGCGGAACTCCCGAGCGGGCCTGCGGGCGTTCACCCAGCACCTGGTCGACGCCCCGGACCGCGTCGCCGACGTGGCCGCCACCGGCCTGCCGGTGTGGGTGGGTCGTGGTGCGGGTGACGACGCGTGGCCGCATGCTGTGCAGGACGACATGGCAGCCCGGCTCGGCACCACCGTCCACGTGGTGGCCGGTGCCGACCACTCCCCTGCCGTCGAGAACCCCGTCGGCCTGGCGGCCGCGTGGCTGCCCTTCCTGGAGGAGACGTCATGACCGACGAGCCCGTCACGCGTGGATTCGTGGGACGCCGGCGCCCCGCGCAGTCCGACCGCCTCCCTCCCGGGCAGTACGACACCGGGCGGCTGTGGCCGGTGCTGTCGGCCGAGCCGACCCCCGCCGTCGACCGGGACCGCTGGGAGCTCACGGTCGACGGAGCCGTGCTGGAGTCGCACACGTGGGACTGGGCCGCACTACGGGCCCTGCCGCACTCGACGACGACGGTCGACATCCACTGCGTGACGACCTGGTCGCGGTTCGACACCCCGTTCACCGGGGTGAGCGTCGAGACCCTCCTCGACGTGTGCGGGGTCGCCACCGGCGCCACGCACGTGGTGGCGCACTCGCGCACCGGCTACACGACGAACCTCCCGCTCGACGACGTGCGCGCGGACCGCGCCTGGGTGGTCTGGGACGCAGACGGCTCTCCTCTCACCCCGGAGCACGGCGGACCGGTGCGGCTGCTCGTCCCGCACCTGTACTTCTGGAAGTCCGCCAAGTGGCTGACCCGCCTCGAGCTGCTCGACCACGACGAACCGGGCTTCTGGGAGCGCGGCGGCTACCACGACCGTGGCGACCCGTGGCGCGAGCAGCGCTACCAGGGCGACCCGTGACGGCCGAGACGCCCTCGGGGTCGGGCGACGTGACCGGCTGGCAGCTGGCGACCGTGCGCACGGTGGACCATCCGACCCAGGGCTTCGTCCGGCTGCGCCTGGAGCTGCCGGAGCCGGCCTCTCATCGCGCCGGGCAGCACTACGTCGTGCGCCTGCGCGCCGAGGACGGCTACACCGCGCAGCGGAGCTACTCGACGGCCTCGGCGCCGGGTGACCCGCTCGTGGAGCTCATGGTCGAGCGGATGGACGACGGCGAGGTCTCGGGCTTCCTGCACGACGACGTGCGCGTGGGCGACACGTTCGAGGTGCGGGGACCGATCGGCCGCTGGTTCACGTGGGACGGCTCCACGCCGGCCCTGGCGTTCGCGGGCGGCTCCGGGGTGGTGCCGATGGTCTCGATGCTGCGCCACGCGATCGGCACCGGTGCTGCGGAGGCGCTGCGGGTCGTCGTGGTAGCGAAGTCCCTCGCCGTGCTGCCCTACGCCGACGAGCTCCGCGCCTCGGGGGCGTTCGTGGCGCTCACGCGCGAGAACCTGGGGTCGCGCGTGGCTGCTCCCCCGTACCCGGACGAGGTGGCGCCGCTGCTCGACGGCGTCGAGGCGGCATACGTGTGCGGGTCCGTCGGCTTCGTCGGCTATGCGACCCGCCTGCTGCAGGAGCAGGCCTTCCCCGCCGACGCGATCCGCGTCGAGCAGTTCGGCGAGACGGGCTAGACCGTCCCTAGCGACCGCGCAGCACGCTGCGGACGGCGCGTCGGGCGATCGGTCCGAGCCCGTCGAGCAGCTCGGCCACGGGACGCAGGCGCGCGAGGGGGTCCTCGACCGCCGCGGCGTCGTGGGTCCGCGTCGGCTCCATCAGCTCGATGCCGACGAACGCCGACGACGCGAGGTCCGTGAGCACGTCGGCGTCGAAGAGCTCGCCGACGGGCGACGTCTCCAGCAGGCGCTGCAGCGCGGGGCGGACGGCAGCCGACCACAGTCCGATGGCCTCGCCGGCCGCTGCCGCGAGCGCCGGGTTCCCGTGCGAGGCGGCGAGCACCTGCGCCAGCACCGCGACGTTGCCCGCCTCACGCTCGTCGGCCCGGACCCGGTCGGCGACGTCGAGGAGCGCGCCGAAGCTGGTCACGGTGGCCAACGCGTCGCGGTAGCGGTCGACCCGCTCGGCGGTCGTGACCCGGCACGCCTCGGCGACGAGCCCGTCGACGGTGCCGAAGTGGTAGAACACGAGCGCCTGGTTGACCCCGCCGGTCGTCGCGATCGTGCGCGCCGACAGCTTCGCGATCCCCTGCTCACGGATCGTCTGCATCGTGGCGTCGACGAGGCGTCGACGCGTCTGCAGCGTGCGGGGGTCGTCGCTCACGTCACGAGCCTATCGGCGAGCGACGCCCGGGTCGGCGCCGCGCCGCGCGCCCCCGACGACGGTTCACACCCGGGCCTGCTCGCGGTACGGGCGCACGGCAGCCGGGACGGTCGAGGCGTCGACGAACGTGGTCGTGAAGCGGCCGTGGTAGCCGAACACCGGACCGACCACGTCGTGGTGCACCTCCACCCGGATGCGGTAGCACTGCTCGCTCTCGTCCCAGTGCTCACGCACCACCGCGCGGCCGCACACGAGCGGGTGCATCCGCAGGCTCACCGGGCCCTCGTGCAGCCGCATCACCGAGCTCTCGATGCGCAGACCGCCCCCACCCGGCACGGCGTCGTCCACCGCGAGGGCGAGGTCGGCCGCGACGTGCTGGTGGGTCCCGAGATAGTCGACGACGACGTCGCGCCCTGGGCCCCGCGAGGAGTCGAGCACCATCGTGGCGTCGAAGCGTCGACGCCGTCCCGGTGCCACCTCGAACGTGCGGACGAACGTGACCGTCTCGCGACCGTGGTCGTCGAGGTAGGGGTAGTTCTCGATCGTGAAGGGGATGCCGCGGCCGGTCTCGGGGAAGAGCAGGTTCCGGCGGGCTCCGAGGCGCAGGAACGGGGCCACGACCGGCCGTCCGCGCCACACCTCGTCCATGACGCCGCGCCCCACGCACGCCCGTCGGTCGCTCGCGTTCACGCCGAACCGCTCCTGCATGCGCGGGTGCAGCCGGTGGAAGTCCGACCCCATGGCGCGGGCGAAGATCGAGACGTCCGGGCTGGTCGCCGACGCCGGGGTGCCGGCGACGGGCCGGAGCTGCGTGACGGTCATGCGAGGACCTCCTCGGTCCGGGTCGCGGCCGGGTGCCAGGACCAGGTCGTGCGGCGGGCGGACGGTCGCCACGGCAGCGGCGGAGCGGTCCAGGCGAGCGCACCGCCGACCAGGGTGGCGACGAGGGCGGGCACGGCTCCCAAGGACAGGCCCAGGAGGCCGACGAGCGCCACCAGGGCGAGGCGGGCGCCGGCGTCGAGCAGCGCGACGGCCGCCGAGACCTCGGGTGCGATCCCGCGATCGGCCCAGAGCCGCAGCCTGTCGAAGGACCATGCCGTGCCCCAGGCCATGAGGGGGCGGAAGACGCGGTCGACGCTGCCGCCGCGCGCCCGGTAGTCGTAGCCGGTCTCGAACGACGTGCCGGCGGGTCCGTGGTCCCCGAGCAGCGGGCGGTACCGCCAGTAGCCGGAGCCGACCACGATCGGCGACAGCGGGTTCGGGCACGCGAAGGTGAGCGCCGACGTCGCGCCACCGTCGGCGGAGCGTCGCTCCCCCGCGTGCGTCCCGGTGCCACGGACCCCGAACCGCCGGTAGGTGAACTCCCCCGGCACCGTCGGCTCGATGCGGCCGAAGCGCACGTCCCACCGCGAGTGCTGCGCCGGGTCCTGCGTGAGCGCCCACAGGCGGTCGACGTCGGAGCGGGTCACCACGGCCACGTGGATGCCGTGGCGTGGAGTGCGGGGTGGGGTCATCGTTCCTCCTGGGTCTTGAGCAGTCGCTCAAGAGAACGATGACACATTTTGAGCAGATGCTCAAGTGGCCGTGATGTTGCGCCCGACCGTGCGCTGTGCAGGCTCGGCGGCGGGTGCGCGTGCTCGCTGCTGCGTTGCCGCGACCCCGAGCGGAGCCGGCCCCCGAAAGGGCCTCGACCGGAGCGGGCCGCCGGGCTCGGCCAAGCTCGCGGGCCGCGGGTGACGCAGGATTCTGCCTTCGTGAGCGCAAGGCCGAACGATGCTGCATTCGTGTCCGATTCCCGACTCGAACGCAGCATCCTTCGCACTTCTGCACACGAACGCAGAATCTTGCGTCCGGCGGGCAGGCCGGCCCCGCGTGCCCGACCGACCCTGGCCCCACCCGCCGGTCGAGGCCCTTTCGGAGCGCAGGTCGAGACCCTGCCGCGCCGACGCAGCAGCGAGGCGCGACGTGCTCGAGGCGGGCGCCGCACCCCGGCGATGGGTCGGAGGTAGGCAGCGCACCGAATCCGGCCGCCATCAGGTACGACACCTACCGCCGGACGGCGAAGAAGGTGCGAGACCTACATCTGACGGCCCAGACGGGCGCCGGGCGTCCGGCACGGGACGTCAGTGACCCAGCAGGCGCTCGTACTCCGCGGGGTCGGTGAGGTTAGCGCCGAGGTGGAAGGCCGAGCTCTTGCCCGTGCCGTGGTAGTCGCTGGAGCCGGTGACCACGAGGTCCAGACCCCTGGCGATGTCGCGCAGACCGCGACGCGACCAATCGTCGTGGTCGACGTGGTCGGCCTCGATGCCGTCCAGGCCCGCCGCGGCGAGCTCCTCGAACGCGGCCGACGTGAGCACGCGGTCGCTCCCCCGCGACCACGGGTGCGCCACGACGGCGCTGCCGCCGGCCGCCTTCAGCAGCCTGATCGTCTCGAGCAGCGGCGCGGCGTAGCGCCCGACGTACGCCTTCCCGCGACTGTTCAGCCACCCCTGGAACGCCTCGTCACGGTGGCCGATGTAGCCCTTGGCGACCATCGCGTCGGCCACGTGGGGACGCCCCGAGGCCGCAGCCGACCCCGACTGCAGCGCGACGTCGGCCTCGGTGATCTCGATGCCGTGCTCGGCCAGCCTGGCCAGGATCCGCGGGAGCCTCTGGTCGCGGCCGTCGAGCACCCGGTGCAGCTCCTCCACCAGCGGGGGGTGGTCCGGGTCGAAGCCGTAGCCCAGCAGGTGCACGCTCTCGCCCTGGAACGTCGTCGAGATCTCGATGCCGGGGACCACGACGACGTCGAGACCGTCGCCGGCCGCGAGCGCCTCCTGCCATCCGGTGGTCGCGTCGTGGTCGGTCAGCGCGACGACGTCGAGCCCGGCCTGCGCGGCGTTCCGCACCAGCTCCGTGGGCGAGTCCGTGCCGTCCGAGCGGTGGGAGTGGGTGTGGAGATCGATCCTCACGATGGCCAGACTAGGGCGTGGCCGTGACGTTCCAGCGCTGGACCACCGGCTGGCCCCGGTCGTCGCCCAGCACGGAGTAGGTGGCGGTGTCGAGGTCGAAGATCCGACCGTCCGGCACCGGCAGGCCCAGCCAGCGTGCGGCGAGCACCCGCAGGCTGTGCCCGTGGGCGAAGACCAGGGCACGCCCCTCGGTGGCCCGCACCCGCGCCACCACGCGGTCGAGACGTCCAGCCACGTCATCGGCGCTCTCCCCGCCCGGCACGGGGTGGCTCCAGATGGTCCAGCCCGGCACCTGCTCGCGGATCTGCGGCGTGGTCAGCCCCTCGTAGTCGCCGTAGTCCCACTCCGCCAGGTCACCCTCGACCGTGGCCTCGCCGAACCCGGCGAGCGCTGCCGTGCGGCGCGCCCGCAGACGAGGGCTCGTGAGCACGAGGTCGAAGTGCTCGTCCGCCAGGACCGGGGCCAGGGCTCGTGCCGTGGCCTCGCCTGCAGGAGTGAGCGGCAGGTCCGTCGTGCCCGTGTGCTTGCCGACGGCGCTCCACTCGGTCTCCCCGTGCCGGACGAGGAAGAGCGTGGCGCCCATCAGCGCGGGACCAGGACCCACAGGTCGAGGTCGAGCAGCACGCCGTCGGCGTACTTCCCGTCCTCGCCGCGCAGGGTGGTGCTCTCGTCGCGGCCCTTCGTCGCCACCAGGCGCAGGCGGAGGGCTCCGACACCCGTCCCCTCCCAGGCGGCGGGCGTGGCCTTGTCGAGCACCTCCGACCACGCGTACACGGTGTCACCCGCGAACGCGGGGGCCACGTGGGAGCCGGCGTTGATCGCCGCCACCAGCTGCGCGTTGGCGAGCCCGTTGAACGAGAGCGCACGGGCCATCGAGATCACGTGCCCGCCGTAGACGAGCCGCTTGCCGTCGGGGCGGGCCTCGGTGTTGAAGTGGACCTTGGCGGTGTTCTGCCACAGGCGCGTGGCCATCATGTGCTCGGCCTCGCTCAGGGTCACGCCGTCGACGTGGTCGATCGTCTCGCCCACCGTGTAGTCGTCGAAGCGGTGCGGCTCGCCGGCGGCCGACGTGTCGTAGTGGGTGAGGTCGAGCCCGGCCGGGAGCACCAGGTCGTCGGGGGCGACGGCGTCGGCCACTGCCGGGACGACCGTCTCGGGGGCCGGCGCGTCAGCGTCCCGCTTGTGCACCATGACCCAGCGCACCCAGTCGAGCGCGACCTCGCCCCGCTGGTTGGTGGCCGTGGACCGCACGTAGACGACACCGGTGCGACCGTTGGAGTTCTGCTTGAGGCCGATGACCTCCGAGCTGGTCCGCAGCGTGTCGCCGGTGACCACGGGCCGATGGAACCGGCACTCGGCGTACCCGAGGTTCGCCACGGCGTTGAGCGAGACGTCGGGGACCGTCTTGCCGAAGGCCACGTGGAAGGCGACGAGGTCCTCGACCGGGTGCGGAGCCAGGCCGACCGAGGCGGCGAACTCCGCCGACGACGGGATCGCGAACCGCGTCGGGTAGATCGCACCGTAGAGGGCGCGGTCGCCGTCGGTGATCGTCCGCGGGGTGGCGTGCTCGATCACCTGCCCGACGCTGAAGTCCTCGAAGAAGTTGCCGGGGTTGGTCTTGGTCATGGCTCTCCTGGTTCGCGTCCCGTCGGCCTCGACGAGACGTGGGACGTCGCGGCGCTCGTGCCGCGGTGGGTCAGACGAACGGGTTGGGGCGGGCACCCGGGAGGTCGGCGATGAGCTCCTGCGCGTTGGCCCGGTGCTTGTGCTCGACCATCACCTCGTACTTGGTGGCGACGACGCTGCTGACCGAGCTGAAGTCCCTCCGGCCCCGGGTGGCCGCGTAGCCGAGCAGGGCCCACACGACGCCAAAGACGATCCCGATGCCGAGACCGCCGACGACCGTCTGCAGCCACGTGCTCTCCTCGCTGAAGATGCCGAGCAGGAGGCCCACGAGCACACCCAGCCAACCGCCGGAGGCCGCTCCGGCGCCGGCGACGCGGCTGGTCGTCAACCGCCCGGTCACCCGCTCGACCTGCTTGAGGTCGGTGCCGACCACGAGCAGGTTCTGGACCGGGAACTCCTTGTCGGAGAGGTGGTCGACGACCTTCTGGGCGGTGGCGTAGTCGTCGTAGACACCGAGCGACTGGGGGAACTCGAGCGAGAAGAGTCCCTGGTTCACGGGAGGCATGCGGTCAGTCTAGGCCGCGGCCCACCGCGCGCCCCGTGGTCGCCGTCTGGTGGTCACGACCAGCTGGAGCGCAGCAACGTCACCACGTCGAGCGGCGTGGTGCCGTACGCCGAGACCAGGGCGGCCGTCCCGACGTCCGAGCCGGCCGCGACCACGGTCGACGGGCCGAACCACCGCGCCCAGGCCTGCTCGAACGCTCGCCGACGTCCGGCGTTGCGGCCGAGCTCGACGGGGACCCCGAACCAGGTCCGGGCGACGGGACGGGCGCGGCCGAGCAGCACCCGCCAGCCGGCCCCGGCGGTCGGCGAGGGTGCCTGGTGCCGCGCAATGAGCCACCGTGGGGCGACGACCGGACCCAGGAGCTCCTCGACCAGGTCGACGAACAGCGACGACGTCGACGCGTCCGTGTCGAGCTCGAACCGGTAGGTGCCCGTGGCGTCGACCACGGCCCGCACCCCGACCGCACCGGGGCCGCCGAGCCCGGCGGACGCCATGGCGTCGGCCACCACCCACGCATGCGCGGCGAGCCCGGGGTCACGCGACGCCTCCCGCGCCGCGTCCCACGGCGACCACCGCGCTGACCGACCGGTCCCGACGACACCTGCCTCGCCCATCCGCGCCCAGGGCGGCGTGGGGGCGTCCACGGTCCGCGGTGGCTCGGTCTCCCTCGACGGCCCCTCCTCCCGGACCCGGATGGCTCGCCGCACCTCGTCGCGGTACGCCTCCCCCACCCGCCAGCGTGCGCGGATCACGTCGCGCTCGGCCGTCCGCTGGGCCATGTCCAAGGTGACCACCGGGAAGAGGTCGGTCTCCGGCGGCGCGAACGGCGAGAACCGTGCGTCCACGTGGGCGACCCCGGAGACGACCTGGCCGTCGTCGTCCACGCCGAAGTAGCCGTCGTGCTTGCGGACGAAGCGGCGCCAGTCGGAGTCACCACCGGGGTGGTCGGGTGCCACGCAGACCACGCTCCACGTCGTGGCGACCTTGTCGGGCCACGTCGGGTCGACGCGCAGGGCGCGGCCCCGGGTCTGCGTCACGGCCGACGTGGTCGACGCCGTCGACAGGTCGACGAGGGTCGAGACCCGGGGTGCGTCCCACCCCTCGCCGAGCAACGCTCGGGTGCCCACGAGCACGTCGCAGTGCCCCGCCTGGAAGGCACGGGTCACGAGCGGCACCCACCGTCGGCTCGACCACGCGCCCACCAGCCGGTGGAACCGGCCCTCGAGGCCGGGCAGCGGCTCCGTGGCCAGGTCGAGGCCCGGGTCCAGCCCACGGAGCACCTCGACCAGCCGGCCAGCGTGCTCCGCGCCGGCCGCGACGGTGCGCCCGGTGAGCAGCACCGGCTCGAAGCCCGCGTCGAGCAGGGCGTCCATGACCTCCAGCGCCGAACCGTGCTCGGCCGGCGCGTCGCGCAGCACGAGCGACGACGTCGGTGAGGCGCGCTCGTGGTCGCACACCACCACGGCCCGCAACCGGTCGCCGAGGGCGGACCGCTCGGCCAGCAGCACCTCGGCCGCGGCGCGCATCTTGTTGGCACTGCGCGACAGCACGCGGTCCACCGCGGACCCGGCCCCGCTCACCCCGCGGCGGGTGACCCGGAACCCGATCCCCGGCATCGCCTTGCGCAGGTCCTCGATGACCGAGCGGTCCTGGTCGAGCTCGCTGCGGGCCAGGCAGCCACGCACCCAGTCGTCGACGAGCCGCGCCCAGTCGTCGGCCGTCAGGTCGGTGCGGTGCTGCTCGCGCAGCACCGCACCCTCGGGCAGGTCGAGCAGCCCGGCGGCGACGAGTCGCAGCACCGAGGTCGCCAGCTCGGGCTCGTCGCGCTCGAGAAGGGCCCACGGGACGGGGAGCTCCCCGATCCTCCGGTCGAACCAGACCAGCAGGGGCACGGACCCGTACCCGGGGCTCAGCAGTTCGGTGGTCAGCTCGGCGAACCTCGTCGCCGAGGACGCGAGCCACGTCTCCTCCTCGTCCGAGGGGCGGGTCAGCCAGGCCAGCTCCGCGAACGGTGCGAGGACACCCTCGCGAACGGCCGCAGGGATCGACGCCTGGTAGACCACGTCACCGAACAGCTCGTCGACCTGCTCGGCCTGGCGACGGCTCAGGACGCCGGGCGGGGTGGCCGTGAGGCCGAGCACGAGCACGTCCTCCAGGGGGTCGAGCACCTCGCGGAGCAGGGCTCCCCAGACCTCGAGCAGGTGGTGGCACTCGTCGAGCAGCACCGCGAGGGGTCCGGCGTCCCGCAGCGCGGCGACGAGCGCCCGTCCGTTGTCGTGCAGGCGGTCGACGAGACTGCCCTCGTCCCCGTCCTCGTCCTCGCCCTCGTCGGGCGAGAACGAGGCGAGCGACTGGTAGGTGAGCACCGTGACGTCGGCCGTGAGGTCCCGCTCGGCACTCGCGGGCCCTCGTCCGTACCGCTCCCAGGTGGCGATCCACTGTGCCTGGATGGCGGTGTTGGGGACGAGGACGACGGCGCGCCGGCCCTCCTCGGCGAGGCGTGCGGCCACAAGCTCGGTGCCGAGGACCGTCTTGCCGGCCCCGGGCGGGAGCGACACCCAGTACCGACGTCGACCGGCCGCCCGCGCCCGCTCCACCGCGGCCAGGGCCTCGGCCTGGAAGCGCCGCAGGACGAAGGGGTCGGGCATGGCGTCCTCTGCGGGTCGGGAAGATGGTCGCGATCTGCCAGCGTAGGAGCCGGGCCGCCCCCTCGCCCGACCGCTCAGGCCACGGGCACGTGACGACCCAGGAACGCCAGCTCGTCGCGCACCGTCGTCTCGAACTCCTCGCCCACGTAGATGTCGAAGTGGCCGGTGTCGCGGCGCACCACCTCGCCGTGCGGCGCGCGTGCGACGTGCCGCAGCGTGGCCCTCGCCGGCGCCACCGTGTCGCGCTCGCAGACCACGAAGAGGGCCGGACAGCCAAGACGGCGGGCACGGGCCCCGGGGCGCCCGGTGGCGATCGAGAGGGCCACGCGCGCCGCGACCTCGTTGCGGAAGGTCGAGCCGTCCTCGACCAGCGCGAGGTAGCCGGGAACGGCGTCCGGCGCGGTCATGAGGGCGACGGTGCCCGGCTCCCCCGCGAGGGGGATGGTCCGAGGGGGACGACGGAACCACGAGCCGACCAGGTCGCGAAGCGCCCTGGCCGTGACCCGCAGGGACGTCAGCGGGCGCACGGCGAGGCTCGACGCCAGGCCGTCGGTGTACGGGCACTGCGACACCACGGCAGCCAGGCGCGGATCCTGCGCGCCCACGGCGATGACGTGCCCACCGGAGAACGAGGACCCCCACAGCACGACCCGGTCGGGGTCGACGCCCGGCAGCGTCCGCGCGAACGCGACCGCCGCCGCCCAGTCCTGGCGTTGACGCCGGACCGAGAGCAGCTGGCGCGGCTCGCCGCCGCTCGCACCGAAGTGCCGGTAGTCGAACACCAGGCACACGTATCCCGCCTCGGCGAAGCGCTCGGCGAACGCGTCGAGCCGCATCTCCCGCACGCCGCCCAGGCCGTGGGCCATGACGACCACCGGACGGCCGGGGTCGCCGGCGGGTCGGTACACCCAGGCCGCGCAGGACGTCCCGTGCGACGTGAACGTGACGTCCTCGCGCTGCGTCATCGGTCCGTCGCCCCGGTCAGAGCTTGTAGTCCTTGAGGAGCGCCCGGCCGATGATCATCTTCTGGATGTCGGACGTGCCCTCGCCGATCAGCATGAACTTGACCTCGCGCATGAGGCGCTCGATCTCGTACTCCTTGGAGTAGCCGTAGCCGCCGTGGATGCGGAAGGAGTCCTCGACGACCTCGTTGGCGTACTCGCTGGCAAGCATCTTGGCCATGCCGGCCTCGACGTCCATGCGCTTGCCGGTGTCCTTCAGGCGGGCCGAGCGGACCATCATGGCGTGGATCGTCTCGACCTTGGTGGCCATCTCGGCCAGGCGGAACAGCACGGCCTGGTGGTCGGCGATCTGCTTGCCGAAGGTCTTGCGCTGCTGGGCGTAGGCGATCGCGAGCTCGAAGCCCCGGATCGCGAGGCCGCAGGCGCGGGCGGCGACATTGACGCGCCCGACCTCGACACCGTCCATCATCTGGAAGAAGCCCTTGCCGGGCTCGCCGCCGAGGATCTGGTCGGCCGAGATCTTGTGGTCCTCGAGGATCAGCTCGGTCGTCTCGACGCCCTTGTAGCCCATCTTCGCGATCTTGCCGGGCACCGTGACGCCCTGGGCCGTCTCGCCGAAGCCCGGCTCCTTCTCGACCAGGAACGTGGTCATGTTCTTGTAGACCGAGTCCGCACCCTCGTCGGTCTTGCACAACGTCGCCACGAGCGTGGACGTGCCCCCGTTGGTCAGCCACATCTTCTGGCCGGTGATCGAGTACGAGCCGTCGTCGGCCTTCGTGGCCTTGGTCGAGATCGCCGAGACGTCGGACCCCAGGCCCGGCTCGGACATGCTGAACGCGCCGCGGACCTCGCCGGTGGCCATCTTCGGCAGGTACTTCTTCTTCTGCTCCTCCGTGCCGTGCTGGATCAGCAGGTAGGCGACGATGAAGTGGGTGTTGATGACGCCCGAGACGCTCATCCAGCCGCGGGCGATCTCCTCGACCACGAGCGCGTACGTCAGCAGCGACTCTCCCAGCCCGTCGTACTCCTCGGGGATCGTCAGGCCGAAGACGCCGAGCTCCTTGAGTCCCTCGATGATCTCGGTCGGGTACTCGTCGGCGTGCTCGAGCTCCTGGGCGACGGGGATGATCTTCTCGTCGACGAACTCGCGGATCGTCGAGAGGATCGCGGTCTGCTCCTCGGTGAGGCCCTCGGTGCTGGCAAGACGTCCCATGCGTGCTCCTGAGTCTGGTGGGGTGACGTCCTGACCATACCGATCGGTAACGTCGCGCACCGCCCGACCTCGGGTGACCCACGGCACGTCGCCGCTGCGAGTCCCGCTCAGGCGACCGGTTCGACGGGGGTGCGTCGGGAGCGCACCACGACCACCAGACCCACCACGACGAGCCCCAGCCCGAGGTACACCCCGGCCGGAGGCGCCTGCCCGAGGAAGGCTGCGGCGAGGAGCGCCGCCGCGGGGACCTCGAGCAGCAGGAGCAGGGAGATGACGGTCGGGCTCATGACGACGAGCAGGTGGTTCAGCACCGAGTGCCCCAGCAGCTGGGCGCACACGGTGACGGAGGCGAGCAGCACCCACACGCGGGCGTCGTAGCCGACGAAGGAGGCGCCGGTGGCGACGCAGCCGACGGCCAGGACGAGTGCGCACACCCCGTAGCAGAGCGTCGTGTAGTGGGTCGTGGTCAGGCGCCGCCGGGCGCCCTCCCCCGCCACGAGGTAGAGCGCGGCACCGAGTCCGCCCACGATCGCGAGCAGGTCGCCCAGCAGGGCTCGCGACGACACGGTGAAGTCGACGCCCGAGACGACGAGCACTCCGACCGAGGCCACCGTGCAGCCGACGACGACCCGGCGCCCGGGCCGCACCCCCCGCAGCCGGTCGATGGCCACCACCCACACCAGCTGGGTGCACGTCAGCGCCGTCGCGGCCGCCACCGTCGTGAGCTTGAGCGCACCCACCCAGGCGGCGAAGTGCACCGCGAGCATCAGGCCGGCGAAGACCGTCCCGCGCAGGTCAGGCCACCGCAGGCCCGCCAGGTCGGCGCGCCGACGCACCGCGAACGGCGCGAGCACGGCCGTCGCCGCGGCGTTGCGCCAGAAGGCGATGACCAGGGCGGGTGCAGCCGTCGCTGCCATCAGCGGTCCGGAGGCGCTGACGCCCAGCAGGGCGACGACCGCGAGGAACCAGGTCACGGGCGGACCCGTGACCGGTCACTCGCCAGGAGGGACCTCGGCGTCGCCCGCGCCGCTGCGGCGACGCAGTGCGGCGAGCAGGGCGAGGGCGACCACGACGAGGGCCGCGACGCCGGCGGCGATGATCCACCACGCGGGTCCGCCGTCGGACGACTCCTCGGCCGCCTTGTCGTTGGCGGTCTCCTTCGGGTCCTCGAGGTAGGTCGGCTCGCCCGACTCCTCACCCACGACGCTCGTCGTGAGAGTCACCGCGATCTCGCCGATCTCCTCGGTCGAGGCGGCGGACATCGGCAGGACGGTGATCGAGCAGTAGAAGTCGCCGTCGACCTGCGTCGCCTTGGGAGCCTCGCTCGTCGACTCGCGGTTGCGGTACACGACGGGCGGCGACGCCGCGTGCAGGGCCACGGCCTCGTCGCCGCGCCACTGCTTGCGACCGGTCTGCGACGAGAAGTCGTCCGCGACGGTCTTGAGAGGTCCGTACACCCGCACCTGGGTGTTCACGCCGACACCACGTCCGAAGGCGTCGGCCGCCTGGGTGGACGTACCGAGCGTCGCGTCGCACACCGCCGACTGACCCCAGCCCACGTCGGGGACGCGGTAGAACAGCGTCTCCCCGGCCAGGACCGAGTCCTCGTACGTGCCAGGCGCGGTCGGGGGCGCCGACGAGAAGTTCGGCCCGCCGATCACGGACACCGGGCTGCCGCTCGGGGCGTCACCCTCGATGGCGTCGGAGAATCCGCTCGCCTTGCCGAACGGGGCCGGCAGTGCGTCAGGGTCCTCGACCCCGGGCTCGGTGCGCAGCAGGATCTCCAGCCCCTGGACCTCGTCGTTGTTCGAGCCCACCTGCGCGACGTACGGTCCCTCGCTGCAGTCCTGCCGGTCGGCGGCGGACAGCGAGTAGGCGGCCACGATGGGTGCGCCACCGTTGCCCGCGCCCTGCGAGGCCTCGCGCACCCCTCGCCCGCACGCCTGGCCATCGGCGCCCACGATCTTGAGGTCGACCTGGGAGACACCGGAGAAGCCCTTGGTCGGCAGGGTGGCCGCACTCACGTGGATCGTCCCCTTGCCCGGGTCGGGAAGGGCGTAGTTCTCGA
The DNA here is from genome assembly GCF_001423335.1 of Aeromicrobium sp. Leaf289. NCBI lineage: Bacteria > Bacillati > Actinomycetota > Actinomycetes > Propionibacteriales > Nocardioidaceae > Aeromicrobium > Aeromicrobium sp. Leaf289. Next base: position 816,779 of record NZ_LMNK01000001.1, read on the forward strand.
CGCCGGAGTCGCCGATCGTGTCGAGCCACTGGCCGTCCTCGATCTCGGCGGCGTCCTCGGGGGACGTGCCACCCTCGACCGGGAGGCCGGCCGCCTCGTAGCCGCGAGCCGCGCGGATGGACGTGCGCGTCAGCGTCTCCTGGAGCTCGGACAGGTCCTTCACGTCGTAGTAGGTGCCTCCACCGGCCGACGCGACGCAGGTGAGCTGCTCGCGCGACTTGGCGTCGACCTGCAGGCCCACGACGTCGACGTAGAAGTCGGCGCCCTTCTTCTTGAGGTCGGCCGCCACCTTGCACGGATCACCCTGGCAGTTCTCCTCGCCGTCCGAGACGAGGACGATGCTGCGCGGGCCCTCCTTCGGCAGGTCGGCGTAGGCCTTCTCGAGCGAGTACGCGATCGGGGTGTTGCCGAGCGGCTTGAGCTTCTCGACGCCTGCGCGCAGGGCATCCTTGTCGACCGGCTCCACGGGGACGAGCAGCTCGCTGTCCTCGCAGGAGCCGGGACCGTCGCTGATCTCCGAGCCGTAGACGCGAAGGCCGACGTTCGCGTCGTCGGGAAGGTCGTCGATCACGCCGTTGAGGCCCTTCTTGGCCTCCTCCATGCGGGTGCTTCCGCTGCCGCCGGCCTCCTTCATGGATCCCGAGCCGTCGAGGACGAGGATCAGCGAGCCTCCGCCCTGGCCGAGCACCGACTCGTCGTCGGCCGCCGAGGCGGTGGGTGCGACCCCCAGGAGGAAGGTGGCACCGAGCGTGACGCTCGCACCGATGGACAGTGTCGTGGAGATCCCCCGCAGCATGGCCAGGAGTCTAGAGCAAGGTCCAGGACCGGCCGCACTGTGAGACAGGTGACGATTTCTTGGAAAAGCGTGACACTTGACCCGCTGCACCGTTGGATTTCGCAACGGGGACGTATCCGGATACCGTACGTTCGTCCTTCAGGCCATGTGGCCCGAGGGACGACAAGACCATGGTGGGGGAGCCAATGAGAAGTCGCGTCGTGCTGGTGACCCGGCTGGGTTCGTCCCTGGGTCTGTCGGGTGAGCACGACGGCCTGACCGTCGCCGACATCCGTCATCCCGATGCCGTCGAGACGACCATCGCCGGAGTCCACCGAGCTGGCGAGCTGCCGATCGTCACCTGCGCCGTCGCCGACTACGAGGAGGTGCGGACCCTCGTCTCCTACGCCTCGGTGCGGTACCCGGGGCTGCGGACCTGCATCGAGCCGCTCCCCGGCGGACCGCTCGCGGTGGGCGTGCTCTCCTCGCTGGTCGACGACATCGACGACGCCGAGGACGGTCTGGCCTGGCAGCTGAACGCCATCGACCTGCTGCGTGCCCAGGCGTGGTCGGCCACCTGGCTGCCGTCGGTGGCCAAGAGCCGCAACCCCAACCCCTCGCTGTGGCACCACGCGATGTCCTGGCTCCCCGGCTCGGGCTTCCTGACCGTGCACCACCCGACACCCAGGATCGTGCGGGCCCCCAAGGCGCCGATCTCCGGGCTGGACCCCCTCCCCGAGACCGCACTCCTGCACTCCAGGGCCACCCAGGACACCTGGGTCGTGGACGCGGTCCGCCAGGCTCTGCAGCCCCAGAGCACGAGCGAGATGAGCTCGGTCCGCGACCAGGTCGACGCCCACGGCACCGAGCGCGCCGTCGAGCTCGTCGCGATCCCGCTCGCCTACCACTCCGACTCCCGCCCCGTCGACGTCGTCGACTGCCTCGGGTGCGGTCTGCGCCACGCGCGACCGACCTGTCCCGTGTGCGGGATGAGCACCGACGCCCCCGAGCTGAACGACCCGGCTCCCACTCCCCTGCCCGAGTTCGACCCGGAGACCCCCGTCCCGGCCCCGAGCGGATCGTCCGCCCCCGAAGGAGACCGTGAGTGAACCCCCGTCAACGCCGTGGCGTGCTGATCATGCTCGCCGCCGCACTGGCCGCCGTCGCGCTGTTCTTCGTGGCGATCCAGTACATCGGCTCCGTGAACTCGCAGGTCGCGCCGAAGATCACCGTCTACCGCGCGGCGGACGACCTGTCCGCCTACGCCGTGATCGAGGAGGACGACCTCGAGTCCGTCGAGGTGCCGGAGAAGTGGGTCTCCGAGCAGGCCACCCGCAACCCCGAGGACGTCGTCGGTCGCCGGGTCGCGTTCAACCTCGCCCAGGGCACCTACATCGGTGACGACATGATCCTGCCGACGTCGGCGCTCAACGAGAACGAGCGAGAGATCGCCCTCACCGTCGACGCGAAGACCGGCGTCGCCGGTCGCGTCCGGGCCGGCGACTTCGTCGACGTCTACGCCGTGTTCGGCGAGGACGCCGGCACCGGCACCTCCCGCGTGCTCGTGCGCAACGTCCGGGTCGTGTCCGTGCGGGGCGCGGAGACCCGGACCCAGACCACCGACCGTGACGAGCTCACCGAGCAGCAGGTCATCCCGGTCACGCTCGCCCTGGAGCCGACGGCCGCCCTCTCCGTGACGTACGCGGACTCCTTCGCGCAGGTCGTGCGACTGGTGGGTCTGCCGCCGGGCACGAACACCAGCAACCGCTCCGACGAGCGCGAGAAGGTCGACGCCGACGATCTCGACATCCCCAAGGGAGAGAACTGATGGCTCGCACCGTCCTCATCGCGGCACCCGACCAGACGGCCGGGTACGAGCTGCGCGCCCAGGTCGAGGAGCTCGACGGGTTCACGATCGTCGACGTGGCCGAGTCGACCGTCCGGCTCCAGGAGCTGGTCACCCAGCGCGACCCCGAGATCGTCCTCATCCACGAGCAGGTCGGTCCCGTCCCGGTCCTCCAGGTGTTCCGCGAGATCGCTGCGCGTCGCCCCGGCACCGCGCTGCTGCTGCTGAGCGAGGAGTTCACGCCCGAGGTGTTCTCGGCCGCCATGGACGCCGGAGCACGCGGCGTGCTGCGCTACCCGGTCTCCCACGAGGAGCTCGAGAGCCGGCTGACGTCGGCGGGCGAGTGGGTGCAGCAGATGCGCCGGCACCTCGTGAGCGACTCCAACGACTCCGACCTCGGCTCCCGCGGCCGGCTCGTGACCGTCCACGGCTCCAAGGGCGGCGTCGGCACCACCACGCTCGCCGTGCACCTCGCCCACGACTCCGTCACCCGGGTCCCCGGCCGCAGCGTCTGCCTGGTCGACCTCAACCTCGACACCGGCGACGTGGGTGACTTCCTCGGCATCGAGCACCGGCTCGACGTGTCCGACCTCGCGAAGGTCGCCGACGACCTCTCGGCGCAGACCATCGGCTCGGCGGTCCACCGCAAGCCGTCGGGTCTGGCCACGGTGCTCGGCCCGGCCCAGATCGAGGACATCGGACTCGTCGGCGACCGCGAGACGGTGCTGATCCTGGCCGCCCTGCGTCGCCAGTTCGACCTCGTCGTCGTCGACTGCGGTGCCGCCGTCAACCCGGCCAGCGCCGCCGCCGTCGAGCTCGCCGACACGGCCCTGCTGGTCACCACCCCGGACCTGCTGGCCCTGCGCGGCGTCCACCGCACGGTCGAGAAGTGGAGCCGGGTCGGCGCCCGCGACGTCGACCGGGTCAAGATCGTCCTCAACCGCACGAGCAAGGACAGCGACATCCAGCCCGAGGCGGCGTCCCGTCTGCTGCCCGCGCCCCCGCTGTCCACCACGCTGCCCGAGGCGTTCACCGTCCTCCAGCGCGGCCTCAACCACCAGGACCCGGCGGAGATCCAGTCCAAGGTGTGGTGGAAGCGCATCGAGGACCTCGCCGACGACATCGGCACGGTGCCCTCCTCGACCACCTCCGCCGCCACGACCCAGCGCCGGACGCTGTTCAAGCGCAAGGGCGAGGACGCCGCGCCGGCGCCCACCGCCGAGGCCGGTCAGGCCACCGTCGAGTTCGCCGGCGTGATCTTCATCGTGCTCTTCCTCATGCTGCTCATCTGGCAGATCGGGCTCTGGGGCATCTCCGCGGCCTACACGAGCCACGCCTCGGACGAGGCCGCGCGTGAGGCCGGCATCGGCGCGAGCCTCAGCCAGATCGAGGACAAGGCCCTCGACAACGTCCCGGGATGGTTCCGCGACAACATGACGGTGCGTCTCCTCGACGGAAGCAGCGCGGTGCAGGTCCGCTCGAAGATGCCGCTCCTGCTGCCCGGCGTCACCGTGAACAAGCTGGTCTTCACGTCCGAGACACCCGTGGTCAGGGAGGACAACTGATGTTCGGCCATCACAACCGCACCCAGCGACGCTCGGAGCGCGGCACCTCGACCCTCGAGGTCGTGGGCGTCGTGCCCCTCGTCGTCATCGTCATCATGCTGCTGGCCCAGGTGGCGCTCTCGCTCTACGCCATCACCACGGCCCAGACGGCCGTCCGCCAGGCGGCGCGCGCCGAGTCCCAGGGATCCGGCACCGCCACGACGGTCCTCAACGAGTCCCTGCCCGGCTGGCTAGAGGTCGGCCCCGGTGACGTGCAGACCTTCGGCCCCGGCCACGGTGTCCGAGCCCGTTTCGACGTGCCCGACCTCGTGCCCTTCTTCGACCTCTCCTTCACCCGAGAGAGCGTCATGCCGTGAAGCGTCAGACCTTCGGCACCAGCTCCGTGGCGTCGTCCGGCGCGGACGTCGACCGCACCATCACGGCGATGACGGACGAGGCCGACGACGTGCTCGTGGCCGACTTCCGCGAGAAGCTGCTCGACGAGATCGACCTCAACGAGCTCTCCAAGCTCGACCTGCCGCAGCGACGCGCCCGTCTCGAGCGGGTCATGACGCACCTCGTCGCCTCCCGCGGCCCCCTCCTCTCGAGCCGCGAGCGGACCTCGCTCATCCGACGCGTCGTCGCCGAGGCCCTCGGGCTCGGCGTGCTGGAGCCCCTCCTGGCCGACGACGCCGTCACCGAGATCATGGTCAACGGCCCCGACCAGATCTTCATCGAGCGCCTGGGTCGGATCGAGCTCGCGAAGGAGCGCTTCGTCAGCAACGAGCAGCTGCTCCAGACGATCGACCGCATCGTGTCCACGGTCAACCGTCGTGTCGACGAGTCGAGCCCGATGGTCGACGCACGTCTGCGCACCGGCGAGCGCGTCAACGTGATCCTGCCCCCGCTGGCCCTCGACGGCCCCGTGGTCACGATCCGCAAGTTCCCGCGGCCGTTCTCGATGGACCAGCTCGTCTCCATCGGCACGCTCGACGAGCGCACCGCCGACCTCCTGGCCGCGTGCGTGCGAGCCAAGCTCAACGTGCTCGTCTCGGGCGGCACCGGCTCGGGCAAGACGACGCTGCTGAACTCGCTGTCGTCGTTCATCCCCGAGCGGGAGCGCATCGTCACGATCGAGGACGCCGCCGAGCTCTCCCTCCAGCAGACCCACGTCATCCGCCTGGAGTCGCGCCCCGCCAACGTCGAGGGCAAGGGCTCGGTCACGATCCGCGACCTGGTGCGCAACGCCCTGCGCATGCGGCCCGACCGCATCATCGTCGGCGAGGTCCGTGGCGGCGAGACCATGGACATGCTCTCGGCCATGAACACCGGCCACGAGGGATCGCTCACCACGATCCACTCCAACAGCCCGGACGAGGCCCTGAGCCGCGCCGAGACGCTCGCCAGCATGAGCGACCTGGACCTGCCGTTCCAGGCCGTCCAGGAGCAGGTCAACAACGCGCTCGACCTCATCATCCAGCTGGACCGCGCCGCCGACGGCACCCGTCGCATCACCCGCGTCGCCCTGCTCTCGTCGAAGGGTCGCGAGCCGTACAAGCTCCACACCCTGAGCGAGTACGTGCCCGAGCCGATCGAGGCCGGCAAGGTCTCCCGCGGCGAGCACGTGTTCCGTCCCCTCCCGCTGGCGTTCGTGCGTCGGCTCCAGCTCGCCGGCGAAGCAGTGCCCGACGGCGCGACGTCACCCGCCCTGGACTGACCATGGCGCTGACGATCCTGCTCGCCTTCGCGACCACCTGCCTCGTCATCGGGGCCCTCTACCAGTTCTGGCTGGACGTCCGGGCCCAGGCGAGCCTGGCCCTCGCCGTCAACCCCCGGGTCGTGGAGGACATGACCCTGGCGCGGCGATCGAGGGTCGACAAGCTCATCCTGCGCACGCGGATCGGGCCCTGGACGCAGGAGGCCATCAACCTGCTGGGTTGGAACGTCAAGCCTCGGCACCTGCTGCTCATCATCGCCGCGCTCTGCGCCACGATCGTCGTGGCCCTCGGCGTCACGCTGTCCTGGCTGCTCGCCCCCGTCGGGGTGGTCGTCGGGGCGCTCCTGGTGCGCGGACGCGTGCGGAAGCTGCGCGAGAAGCACACCGAGGACTTCATCGCCCAGATGCCCGAGCTGGCCCGCACCCTCTCCAACGCCGCCTCGGCCGGGCTCTCCATCCGGACCGCCGTGGCCCTCGCCGCCGACGAGCTCGCCGAGCCGGCGCACTCCGAGCTCAAGACGGTCTCCGACGAGATCCAGCTCGGCGTCCCGCTCGACACCGCCCTGTCGAACCTGGAGGGCCGCCTGCCCTCCCGTGAGCTGGGGATCCTCGTGAGCTCGCTCGTCGTCGGCGCCCGCTCCGGTGGTGGTCTGGTGACCGCCCTGCGCGACATCGCCGAGACGCTGGACACCCGCAAGGAGGTCCGGCGCGAGATCAAGACGCTCTACACCCAGACGATCGCCACGGCCTACGCCGTCCTCGGCGTGAGCGGGCTCGCCGTCTTCCTGCTCGAGGGCATCAACCCCGGCACCGTCGACGAGATGATCACCAACCCGCTCGGGCAGGGCGCGATCATCTTCGCCGTGGCCGTGTACTCCGGCTGCATCTGGGCGGTCCGCAAGATGACGAGGGTGGATCTCTGATGTCGCCGCTGCTGTTCGGACTGCTGATCACCGGCTGCTTCGTCGTCTTCGCGCTCGGGTGGCGCATGGCGCGCGCCGACGCCCTCGAGGCGTGGGACGTCGCGGACATCGCCCTGCTGCGCGACGCCAACCGTCGCAAGCGCCAGGTGAGCCCCCTCGACCGGTTCGCCCGACGGCTCGCGCCCCAGCTGGCCCTGCTGCTCGGACCTCGCACCGTGGCCTCCATCCGCCGTCGCATCGACCTGGCGGGGCGACCAGACGGCATGACCGTCGACACGTTCCTCCAGCTGCTCACCAAGTACGCGATGTTCCTCGGCGCGGTCTCGCTCGTCTTCGTGATGCTGGGCAGCTTCGTCCAGGCGATCATCGCGCTCTTCGCGATCCCGCTGCTCCCCTTCGGACGGCTGTCGCGCCACCAGCGTCAACGTCGAGAGGCGATCGACGACGGTCTCCCCGACTTCCTCGACGTCCTCGCGGTCACCGTCGGCGCCGGCATCGCCTTCCGCTCGGCGCTCGACCGGGTCAGTGCGCGGTTCACCGGTCCCCTGCGCGACGAGATGGCCTTCACGCTCCACCAGCTCGACGTCGGCGTGCCGCGTCGGCAGGCGTTCTCCAACCTGCGCGACCGCTGCGACTCCGAGTCGATGTCGTCGTTCGTGTCGGCTTTCCTGCAGGCCGAGGAGCTCGGTGCGCCCCTGGCCGAGTCGCTCAACGGCATCGCGCGCGACAGCCGCCGCGACGCCGCCCAGCGGTCCCGCCAGAAGGCCGCCAAGACGGTTCCGCGGGTGACGCTGCTCGTCTCCATGGCGATGGTGCCGCCGACGATCGTCATCATCGCGGTCGGCATGTACCTGGGTGCCGACGTCGACCTCGGCGGTGTGCTCGGTGGGTGACGGCCCCCGACGCCCTCGTGCGTCGGTGCCCGAGGCGCACCTCGTCGCCAAGGTCGTGCAGTTCGCCTTCCTCCTCCGCCTGACGTCGCTGCTCATCGTGGTGATCACCCCGGGCGACGCAGTGACCAGCACCGTCGGCCTGACGGCCATCGGCTTCATCACCCTCAGCAGCACCGCGGGCCTGTACGCGACCGACCTGCTCACGCGCAAGGTCATGGCGCACCCGATCCTGCTCGTCCTCGACGTCCTCGTGGCCACCGCGCTCGCCCTGCTGCTGGGTGCGCAGAGTCCTCTGCTGGTCTACACGTTCTCCACGTCGGTGCTCATCGGCATCCTGCTCCCCCGGCGCATGGCCACTCTCGTGCTCGCCATCCAGGTGAGCTCCATCGTGCTGATCGCGATCGAGCAGGACACCCAGACCGAGTTCATCGGCATCCTGATCGTCCCGATCTGCTCGGCCACCCTGGGCGCGATGGGCATCCTGACCCGCTTCCTGCTGCAGTCGGCCGAGCGCGAGCAGGTGAACGCGCGCCGCCTGTCGGCCGACGCCGCGATCGAGCGGGAGCGCGCCCGCCTGGCCCGCGACATGCACGACTCGGTGGCCAAGGCCCTGCACGGGATCGCCCTCGCGGCCGCCGCCCTCCCGGCGTGGGCCGCCAAGGGTCCGGACCAGCTCACGGAGAAGGCCACCCAGCTGCAGCAGGCCGCGGAGTCGGCCGCCCAGGACGCGCGCTCGATCCTCGTGGACCTGCGCACCGAGACCGACGACCGCACCCTCGCCCAGCAGCTGCGGACCATGGCCGACAGCCTCACGCAGGGCGGCGTGCAGACCATCCTCACCGTGGGTGGCGTCGCCGACTGCGACCACAGCGTCAAGCGCGAGCTCGTGGCGATCGCCGGCGAGTCCGTCGAGAACATCCATCGTCACTCGGGGGCCGAGAACGTCGCGATCACCTGCTCGGGCGATCCGGACTCGATCGTCATCTCCATCCGCGACGACGGTCGTGGCTTCGACCCCGACCTCACGCCGACCGGCCACTACGGCCTCGTCGGCATGCGGGAGCGCGCCGAGCACGTCGGCGGCACCCTCGACCTCGTCACGGCACCAGGGCGAGGCACCACGGTCACCGTGCGCACGCCACGTGCCGCGAAGGGACCGGGATGAACGACCGTCAGCGAGTGAACACCGAGCACGCCGGGGCACCTCTGCCCTACCGTGCTCCTACAAGGGGGGTGGCTCCATGAGCACCGACATCAAGGTCCTCATCGTCGACGACAACGCCGTCGTGCGGATGGGTCTGCGCAACGTCCTGGAGGCCCAGGACGGCATCGCGGTCGTGGGCGAGGCGGCCGACGGCAACGAGGGCGTCACGCTCAACGAACGACTCGACCCCGACGTCGTGCTGTGCGACGTCCGGATGCCGGGCCTCGACGGCGTCGGCGCCGCCGCCGCCATGTCACCGACGAGCCACGTCGTGATGCTCACGTACGCCGACGACCTCGACGTGATCCGCAGTGCGATGGCCGCCGGGGCCCGCGGCTACCTGGTCCACGGCGCCCACCAGCCCGACGAGATCGTGGCCGCCGTGGTCAGCGCCTCCCGTGGCTCGTCCGTCCTCGGACCAGCCGCCACCGAGGCGCTGCTGAGCGCCGCCGGCCAGGCGCCGCCCCCGCGCGACACGAGCCAGTGGCACCTGACCGGCCGCGAGACCGAGATCATGGAGCACGTGGCACGCGGCCTGTCGAACCGCGAGATCGCGCGGTCCTGCTTCCTCGCCGAGAAGACGGTGAAGAACCACCTCAACAACATCTTCCCCAAGCTCGGGGTGACGACCAGGGCCGAGGCGATCAGCCTCTGGCTCGGCGCCTCGGACGGACCGGGCGGCGCGGTGTGAACCAGGAGTCGAGGGGACCTGCACCGGTGGGACCAGGATGGGTCCGGGGACCCATGTCCGACGACGCCGCCGCACCTATGCTGGACGAGTCGCTGCGCCCCCGCGCCGACAGCTCCCCCCTCCGTCCTGACGACCCTGCAGGAGTCACCGTGCTCGACCACGCCCGCCGACGTCCGGCCCGTGCTCGCGACGAGCGTGGTGCGGCCGCGCTGTCCCTGCTCGTGGTGGCGATGCTGCTCGGTCTGGCGATCTTCACCGCGATGGCGCTTCCCCTCACCAACGCCTCCGACGCGAAGGCCAAGAGCCGCAGCGCCGCCGATGCCGCTGCCCTGGCCGGGGTCGAGGCCTTCAAGGAGGACCTCGTCGAGGCGCTCAGGAACCTGCAGGCCTTCCCGGCCGGTGGTCTCCTCGCGGTCGTGCAGAGCGTCGACCTCGGAGGTGGCCAGAGCGCCGCCATCGAGTACGCCCAGCGCAACGACGGCACCCTGGTCACCTACATCCCGCGGCCGGCGGTGTCGGGCCTGCTCTCCTTCGAGACCTTCGCCAAGGTCCGAGGCCGCTCCATCGACGGTGAGCAGAACTACAGCGAGGCTCGCGCCAAGCTCGACCTCCCCGGTTGCGACCTCACCGAGTCCCTGCCCGACATCGAGCTCTCGTCCTACGAGGTGACCCCCTCGGTCGCGCGCGCCGACGACGGTGACGACGAGGACGAGGAAGAAGAGGAGGAGGAGCCGAAGCCGAGCTTCTCCCTCGAGTGCGACGGCGTCACGATCTTCAAGGACGTGACCGACCTCGGCGACCTCGGCTCCGGCGGCCTCAACCCGCTGATCGACCTCATCGACCGGTCGAACGCCCGCCTCATCGAGTGATCCCGATGTTCTTGCTCGCGACGCACCGGCGGTCCGAACGAGGGCAGGGCTCCCTGGAGACGGTCGGCGTCGTCGTCCTGGCCTCCATCCTCGTCGCCGCCACGACCGGCGTCGTCGTCCAGTCCAGCCCCGCGCTCCGGTCCGAGGTCGGCTACCGCGTCTGCCAGATCACCTCCCTGGGCGGAGGCGGCTGCGAGGACCCGGGCGACGAGATCCCCGGCGACGACGGTGCCGACCCCGACTCCCCCTGGGGCAACGAGAACGCCCGCCCGGACGGCAAGCCGGCGGTGGACGAGTCACGGCTGCCCGACGAGCCGTGCGTCGTCTCCTCGACCAGCGGGTCCATCTCGGCGACCGGCTCCTTCGTGGTCTCGGCCACCGGCGAGCAGGGCATGACCATCGAGACGCTGTCCGACGGCACCTACCGGGTCTCGGTGCACGACGCCGGCTCGCTCGGGTACGGCGTCGGCATCGGGGTCGACGGCAACGTGGTCGTCGACGGCGTGCAGCAGGGTTCCACCGCCTACGCCGGGGCCGACATCGCGCTCGCCGGCCTCGCCAGCCAGACCTACTACGCCGGCAGCGAGCAGGAGCTGCAGGACCTCCTTGTCCGCGTCGCGGGCGAGCAGGCCCTCGACCAGGTCGCGCCGCGCATCCCGGGCCCGGCCGACATCCCGTTCGTCCAGGACATCCCCGTGATCGGAGAGCTGGAGGCCCTCGACAACCCCGTGCGGTGGGCGGTCGACCAGCTGGCCGGTCCGCCGCCGGAGCCCGACGAGCAGTACGTGCAGCTCGGACTGGAAGGCGACGCGAGCGCGGCGCTCGCCGGAATCGTCTACAGCACGGGCGCCGAGCTCGACATGGGCGTCTTCGCCGGCGCCCGCACGACCCCGGAGGGCTACGTCCTCACGTCGGTGGTGGAGGCCAACGGATCCGCGTGGGCGTCGGCCTTCGGCGGCGAGGCCCAGGCCATGGCCGGCGGCACTCTCGTGCGGGAGATCCACCTCGGACCCGACGGCACGCCACTCGGCATCACCATGACCCTCACCGGCGGCGCCAACGCACAGTCCGGCGACGTCGGGCCTGCGACCGACACCCAGGACAGCTACGTCGCCACTGCCTACGTCCCCTTCACCGGTGACGTCGCGACCGACGCGGGCATCTACCTGTCGGCCGCCAACATGTACCAGGCGCCCCAGTTCCTGCAGTCCGCCATGGAGACCGGCACCGTCAGCCTCGACCAGTACGAGGTCGACCCGAACACCTACGGCGCCAACGTCTCCATCGACATCCCGGGCGCCGAGGGTGGCCTGGGCGTCAACGGCGACCTCACGAACTCCACGATGGTGTCCTCCAGCTACTGGGACGGCAGCGGGTTCGTCGATCGCGGCTGCTGACGCACCTGTCACCTCCCGGGTCACGGTTCGGGCGGATCTGGGTCCGGTCCGGGTCTTCGGGCCCATGAACCGGGTCGGTCGGGCGGCATACGTTTCTGGTGTCAGCAGGACGCAGCACCCGCCGACACCACGACCACCACTCCCCCTCATCCCTCAGGAGACACCATGTACACCAAGGCCCTCGCTCTCTACAGCACCGTCCTCGCCACCGTCCACGCTCCCCGCGAGGAGAAGGGCCAGGGCACGCCATCGTCGCCGCCATCAACCCCGGCGAGATCACCGGCAAGATCCAGGAGAAGATCTCCGAGATCCTCAACGCCGGCTGAGTCCAGCCACCCCCGAACGGGGAGGAAGCGCACCGCGCTTCCTCCCCGTTCGGCATGTCCGGACCCTCTCGCGACCGCGACACCGAGCTCGAGACGCCGGCACCGACCCGGGCGACGGATCGGGCGGATCTGGGTCCGGTCCGGGTCTTCGGGCCCATGAACCGGGGCCATCGGGCCGCTTAACGTTCTGGTGTCGGCAAGGAACACCGGCCGACACCACGAACTCCCAGCACCACCCACCACCACCTCATCCCTCAGGAGACACCATGTACACCAAGGCCCTCGCTCTCTACAGCACCGTCCTCGCCACCGTCCACGCTCCCCGCGAGGAGAAGGGCCAGGGCACCCTGGAGTACGTCGGCATCGTCGTGATCGCCGCCCTGCTCGTCGGCGCCATCGTCGCCGCCATCAACCCCGGCGAGATCACCGGCAAGATCCAGGAGAAGATCTCCGAGATCCTCAACGCCGGCTGACGCCGCCCTGCTCGTCGGCGCCATCGTCGCCGCCATCAACCCCGGCGAGATCACCGGCAAGATCCAGGAGAAGATCTCCGAGATCCTCAACGCCGGCTGAGTCCAGCCACCCCCGAACGGGGAGGAAGCGCACCGCGCTTCCTCCCCGTTCGGCATGTCCGGACCCTCTCGCGACCGCGACACCGAGCTCCAGGTGCCGGCACCGAGGGGCGACCCGCCGGCCCGGGACGAATCTCAGTCGTCGGACGAGCCGACCTGGACCGAGCTGCCTGTGACGAGACCCCACTGCTCGAACGCACCGGCCTCGGCCTCGATCACCGAGCGGCACCGGAGCCGCACCGCACTGAACCGTCCGGGCGGCATCGCCTGGACGTGGAGCACCCGACGGTCGCGATCGACGAGGGCCACGTCGATGGCGAAGCGCATCCGCATGGTGTGCACGTGCCGGCAGGGATCGAGCCAGAACGCCCCCGCCACCGCGTCGCGACCCAGCAAACCCTTGCTGCGGGCCCGGGTGGACGTGGCGCGCTCGAGCGGGGCCACGTCACGGCCGTCGACGAGCAGGCGCACCTGCGGGCTCTCTCCACCTTTGGTCATGCCACGACCCTAGGCCACCCGGGAAGGGTGGCGGTTCGGGCGGATCTGGGTCCGGTCCGGGTCTTCGGGCCCATGAACCGGGGCCATCGGGCCGCTTAACGTTCTGGTGTCAGCAAGGAACACCGGCCGACACCACGAACTCCCAGCACCACCCACCACCACCTCATCCCTCAGGAGACACCATGTACACCAAGGCCCTCGCTCTCTACAGCACC